>NZ_JASCAK010000021.1:0-207669 GCF_029967885.1 Pantoea sp. V106_11 | reverse complement strand
TAATGACGATATTTATTCGCAAATAGCTTCAGAACCTGAATCTATACAGCGTATTTACGACATCGCAAATCAGTTTGGTACCAGCCTATTACGCCAATTCGGAGGTTTCTTATCGGGACAATCAATCGTAACTAACGGTATTTCACTTACATGGAGTGATTCTTTAACTGCTTCTGAGAACATGGAAAACTGGTTTTCAGCGGCAGATCCGGGCGATGCAACGCGCAGTGATGCCTTCAATAATACCGTGTCCAAAGAATCTCTCCCTGAAACCATTATAAATATTACAAAAGGTGATGGAGATGATGCAACAATAGCGGCATTTAGTGAATTAAAAAACGTTCAGCTTAATGTTGACAGTGGTATAACTGTTAACATTACTGGAGAAACTGGTAACGATACATTTAATCTCGGAAATGGCAGTAGTGTAAATACCTCAATGACATCCGAAAAAAGCAATACATACTCTTATTCTACTTCGGATGGAAATACAAGCTTTGCAACTTTGGTTGGTAATAATTCGGCAGCTACTATCTCATCCTCATCTGGAAGGCTTGATATTACAGCTAATAACTCTGTTATTAATCTAGAATCTGATGCTGAAGTCAACATTATAGGTAACGGCAATGTAATAACAGGTGGTTCATCAGATAACGTTTCAGTCTTTGGAAATAACAACAGTGCTTTCATGGGCGATGACTCCACAGGAACAATTGTCGGAACGGGGAACAGTATAACAGGGACTGATACTAATAAATTTAATATTTACGGTGATGCTAATAATACCAATCAGATCACAGAAACAAAAATAAACAACTTCGACGGCACATCGGAAACGACCGTCTATAACGAATCCACTGGTAACTGGAGCACCGTGACCAGTAAATATAGTGGTGAAAACGAAACGGGCACTCTCCTTAGTACATTGACAAATAATCTGGATGGCACATCTACAGAAACAAATTACAGTGGTAATACCACCACAACGAATAGTTATTTGGGTCTTAACGCACAAGGAAATTTAACCGAATCGCTGGTTAATAACCCGGACGGTACTTCGGAGGATACTGTTATTGACAGAACCGAAGGGAACTGGACTATGGTGATGAACCAGTATAGTGGTCTGAATGACACAGGACACCTAACGTCGTCTCTTGTTAATAATGTAGATGGTACCTCCAGTAATACACTCTATGGTTCACCTGGAGGCAATGTTGTTTCAATGACAGAAACTTTCTCCCAGGCCTTTGGAACTGGAGAATTAACTAAAACAGAATTCAATTATTCAGATGGTACTTCCGAACAAGTTAATTATGATAAAGAATTTGATTTAAGCTGGACTTCTGAGACAGACAGGTTCGCTAGCTGGAATGCGGCCGGTGCATTGAATTTAACGCTACTTGATACAGCACCCACAGGCCTGGGCAGCTCCTCTTATACTCCCAGTGGAGATAGTTGGGGGGCAGCAGGAGCCCAGCTTAATTTTGACACCGCAAATCTTACTGTTCCTAGCTTTGTTTCAGTGCCTTCTTTTTCAGATACCTTACTCAATGGCGCAGCAACATCAGACTCCTTCACTAACTTTACTGCTGACTCACTTCAAACTGAAAGCCTGGCCGTTGGAAACTGGATTTCTGACGCTTCGCAATATTCCTTCGATGCGCAAATACCAGATGTGGTAACAAGTGATCTTTATGGCGGTCTGGCGGGTGACCCAGGCGATGATGGCGACGATGACGGGAGCGCGGATGGTTCAGGAGACGGTTCAGGAGACGATGGTAATGGCGATACCTCAGCTGGAGACAGTGGAGATAACGGCGATACAGGAGATAATGGAGATTCAGGTAGCGATAATTACAACCACAGCAGTGGTGGTGACGATGGCGACGGTGGTAGTAGCGACGGCGGTAGTGACGGCGGTGGTGATGGTGGTGACGGCGGTGGTGGTGGTGGTGGCGATCCATTAGTCATGAGTCTTGACGGGCATCCGATACAGCTTATCCCGCTAAACCTGTCGCACGCAATTGTAAACATTGCAGGTCAGTCTGCAACATCAGGTTGGGTCGGTTCTGATACCGGTGTCCTCGCAATCATTACGTCGAGTGGAACACAAATAATCAATCCATCACTGGTAAATGGCGCCGGGGATGCAATGGCTGTTTTAGCCAGTTATGACCTTAATAAAGACGGCGTGATTGATGCCTCTGATGCAGTCTTTAATCAGCTACGTGTGCTAGCCGATCCGAAAGGAAATGGAAGTGCTCAGGCAGAATTCTACACGCTTGCACAGCTTGGAATTCAGTCAATCCGTTTGCAAAATGAATCACTTTCAGTCAATGCGCAAGGCAATCAGATATCTGGTGTGACTACAGTGGTATTCAGCAATGGCAGTATCGAACCGATTGAAAACGTCAGTTTTGCCCAGGGTAGCAGCAATCATGCGTCAGGATGGAATGGTACCGTCAATCCCGTCTGGCAACAGATTCTGAACATGATCGATGGGGCGTTTAACAGCTCTGCATATAGCGTGATTGATAACGGAAGCTTGCCAGACGGCGCTAATGCGTCAAGCACTCCCAGTCAGATTCAGCAGGTTGCCAGTAATGATAACACGGCAATTATGTCGCGAATCTCCGCCGACTCAAGGCATAATGGTATCGTTTTGAATGACAATACTAAAGTAAATATCAATGGTACCAATAATTCAGTAACTGTCCATAACAGCGACAGCGGTACAATTAATGGTGGAAATTTTGCATTAGCTTTCGAAGGTAATGGCTCTGCAATTACCACCAATGGCAACACTGAAGTTGTCACGATAGGGGGATCCGGGAACAGTATTACTGCTAATGGTGATAAAAATATTATTGTTATTAACGGAGCAAATAACAGTGCCACTACCAGTAACAGTACATTACTGACAGCAAACAGTACTCAGGCTGTGGTCAACGGGCTGTCAAATATTGTTGGCCTTGGAAACAATGATAATGTCACAACGAACGGCAACAGTTTCACTTCTGCTATACAGGGTAATTCATCAACGCTTACAGCAAATGGTAACAACAATCAGATTCTGATTACCGGAAATAACGATACCGTATGGGCGAACGGCAGTGGTGACGTGGTCGTTATGGATGGTCAGGCTGACACGGCTAATGTTGGTGGTGGCAGCGTATTTTTTGCAAATGACAGTCAGGGTACAGTCAAAGGCAGTGTGGGTGTTGTCCGTGCAGGCAGTAATGAAAACCTGCAGGTAAACGGAAGCGGCTTTTCGATCACCACAAACGGGACTGCCTCCCAAATTATTGCTAATGGTGATGGAAACAACATCATCACCAAAGGCAGTAAAAACACCCTTGTCATGAATGGCGGAAGAGCTGTGATGACAACGGAAGGTGATACCAACAGCTTAACCGTTAATGGTGACAACGCGAAATTTTTCGTTGAAGGAAACAGCAACACACTTGCTGCGAACGGAAAGGGAGACACTGTCTATATTAAAGGCCAGGGAGAGGACGTAACGCTGTCCGGCGGTACTGCCATACTCGCAGACAATGATTCACTGATCATCAATGGTGGTAATGATACGGTTGCTATAGGTAATAATGAAACACTCACAGCAAACGGCGGTGAATACAATTTCTATCTGCAGGCAGATAATTCGTCTGTCACGAGTAACGGCGACAACGAAACAGTATTTGTATCAGGAAATAATGATAACTTTACTGCAAATGGACAACACAGCAATGTGGAAATATCCGGACAGAATGACAGCCTGACTACAGGCGGTGCACAAATAGTTTTGTCTGATGCCAGCCAGCTCACTCTCAACGGCAATAATGATGCTGTTCATATTGGTAATGCAGACTTAATCACTGTTAACGGTGGCGGCTCAACATTGCTTGCAGAAGGAAGCGCATCATATATCACTGCCAATGGTGATAAAGAAGTGGCTATCGTTAAAGGTGTAAATAACACCATCACACTGAACGGTGCAAAAGCTGTTGTTACTGTTGTCGGCAACAACAATATGCTGACAGCGAATGGTCCTTCCACCTGGATTCAGATGCAGGGTGAAAACGACGATATTGTGGCAAACGGGCCAGGTGATATTGTCCTGTTACAGGGTGAAAACAGTAAACTGACAATCGGAGACGGTACTGTTGCTGTCTCTGATGATACTCAGGCAACCTTGTCAGGCGTCGATGACAGTGTCACGCTTGGAAACAGAGATAACGACACCATTAATGGCGGTGACTTTGTCATTAACCTCACTGGACAGCAGTCCACTGTTGTCGCTAACGGTGATCGTGAGGTAGTCACCGTTAAAGGCAATCAAAATACGTTTACGACCAATGGCGGACATTCTTTTAATGTTGTTTCAGGAAATAACGACAGCATCACGGCCAATGGTGATATGAATAATATTGATATTCATGGGCAGCAGAACGTTATTTATGCCAATGGTTCGGGGGATGAAATTTCACTGGATGGCAGCCAGGACGACCTCCATACGAGCGGGAATGCTGTATCAGTTAAAAACAATACCCAGGCATGGTTAAATGGCGGGGGAAATAAAGTCGTCCTGAGTGACAATGATAATATATCAATCAATGGCAGCGGTTATTCATTAAATTTCAACGGAGCAGGGAGTAGTGCTTCGCTTCAGGGAGACTGGAGTAACATAACGCTGAATGGCTCAGGCAATACGTTTACGGCTAACGGCAACAGCGACAGTATCCAGATGAACGGAAATGGCAACAATGTCAGCGTTAACGGAACGGGTGGAGAAGTCAGCTTAACGGGAACGGGCCAGACGGTCGTCATGGAAAATGGCAGTGTAACAGCTGCTGCCGATGCGCAACTCATTCTTCAGGGCCATGGCAACATAGTCACCGCGGGCAAAGTTGCTAATGTTGAAGTCGATGGCGGAGATAACTGGGTTAATGCGCAGTCAACAGACACAGTCTTGCTGAAAGGTAGTGAAAATGGTGTCGGCTTTAACGGTAATGGCGGGCAACTTACCGTTGATGGTAATGGTCAGTATGCTCTGATGAACAGCGGTAATGCTGTTTTAGAGGCAGGAGCAAGCCTGAATCTCTCGGGTAACAACAATACTGTTACTGCGGCTTCGAACGGTTCACTGGATATTTCCGGCACGGGTAACGTGTTACAGATGACCAGCTCGTCTCTTACGCTGGACAGTGTTTCGTCAAACAGTAATGTGAACAGTGGTTTCCAGGTTAAAGGATTTGGTTTTACCTCCTCTGCAAATGGTCAGTATGCCAATGCATCTGAATCACTTAAAGCCATGCAACAGACCGGCGCTAACTCAACACAAATTGTGGTGACTCAGTATCTGGATTCTGTGACAAGCGACAGCATTGCAGCCACTGCGGCGACAGAATCCGACGCCAATCTTGAGCTCGCAATCGGACAGGCTCAGGCGGATGGGATGTCGGTGCTTCTGAAGCCGCATATCGATATTGAAGATGGTACCTGGAGGGCATTACTGAAACCTTCCAATGTTGACGATTTTTTTGCCAGTTACAAAACGTTTATTCTGCACTACGCGGCGATTGCACAGGCAACGCACGTGGGTATGTTCAGTGTAGGCACAGAGCTGACATCAATGAGTGGAAGTGCTTATACAAATTACTGGGATGATATTATATCCGCCGTACGGCAGGTTTATACCGGACCCATTACCTATGCTTCCGCATGGAATGAAACCGGTAGTGTCAGCTTCTGGAACAAAGTAGACGTTATTGGGGCGAATGCCTATGAGGCCCCGACCGATATCACCGATCCCACCGTGGCGCAAATGGTTGCCGGCTGGAACAGTGTTTCAGGCGATAGCTCTACAGCATCACTATTCAATAATTTATCTCCGATTGATTTTTACCATTCGCTGTCGACTGCTTATGGAAAGCCTGTTCTTCTTACTGAAGTCGGTTATCGCAGCGTAAATGGAACAAATACTTTAAACGGTGACTGGAGTGGCTTCCACTGGGTTGATTTCCAGCAACAGACACGTGCTCTTGAAGCCTTTTTTGAGGCATGGAGTGGGCAAGGCAGCTGGATGGAGGGGGCTTATCTGTGGAACTGGGAAGCCAATCCGTCAGGTGTAGCCGCAGATGATTTCAGCGTCCAGGGGAAACCTGCGCAGAATGTTGTCGACCACTGGTACGGTGGAAGCTCAACAGCGACCGCTGCCAGCAGCAATATTCTTAATGGTGACTTCAACTCCGTGCTTATGGGACTGGGTGACACATTAACCGTTAACGGAAACACGGATACAGTTACCATGACGGGCAATGATTTGGTTACGTTAAACGGGACAACTGACAACGTTAATGTGAGTGGAAAAGGTAACGTCCTGCAGGCCGGTACAGCTACCTCTGTAACGCTCAGTAATGATAACTCGGCCCTTATGGTGTCCGGGACAGCAATGGCTGTTAACACTCTGAGCAACAATAACGCTCTGGCTTACACCGGTAACCAGTCGGTTATTAAACTTGAGGGTGACAGCAATACTGTCGTAATCAAAGGGGATTCCAATGCTGTCATGCTCGATGGTAAAAACCAGTTGATATCCGTATCCGGGCAAAACAACAGTATTACCGTAACGGGGGATAATTCAAGTATCGTCACCAGCGGGGTAACAACTGTGTCACTGGCTGGCAACCAGATACAGACATCCGTTCAGGGGAGCGGGGACACTGTGACAGTAAGCGGTAATGGTGACTCGCTGACAATAACAGGGTCGGCTGATATTGTTTCCATGAACAATACAGGTACGCTGTCACTTAATATTGCAAACGCAACACAGGACGATGCCTTGCAGTTCATGAATGGTATAAGTACCGATCAGCTCTGGTTCAGCCAGAGTGGAAATACCCTGGTGGCATCCGTTATAGGTACGCACCAGGAAATTGATGTTAACAACTGGTTCGAAGGCGGAACAAATCAACTACAAATAAAGTCAGGCGACGGCCATGCACTGGTTAATTCACAGCTTGATAATTTAATTAACGCAATGGCGACGATGACACCACCTGCAATGGGTCAGACGACACTTAGCCAGGATCAGATGACGCAATTAAAACCAAGCTTAGACGCAGCCTGGAATTAACGTTTAGCTGCAGGCTTTTACTCAGGTAGAAGCCTGCCTTTATATGATTACAACAGTGTAAAATTACTCAGGTAATTCCATGAGTTCCTCTTATAGCTCAAATAAAAAAATGAATGAAAACCATTATACGGAAAAAGAAGTAGAACAAGATTCGGGTGTCGAAGCTTTAGTTTTAATAGCCAGGTATCATAAAATCGCTGCTGATTCACAACAAATCAGACATTTATCAGGTTCAGGTAAAAAACAGCTTACCGATGGTGACCTCATTCTTGCCGCGCGAACAATGGGGCTTAAATCCCGTAAAGTTACCGTGCGGCCTGAACGTTTAGCTAAAACACCTTTTCCTGCACTGGCTCTGGATCGGCTTGGTCGCCATTTTATTGTTACGGCATGCGATGGGGACAGGGTATTGGTTTTGGAGCCTGATGCTGGAAAACCTACAGTCATCCTTTCAGAAGTGCTCTGGCAGCGCTGCAATGGCGATTTTCTTCTGTTTGCTTCCAGAGCATCTTTAACGGGTGAACTGGCGAAATTCGATTTTACGTGGTTTATGCCTGCGATAGTCAAGTACAGGAAAATTTTATTAGAAGTCTTTTTTGTTTCTGCGCTCATACAACTCTTTGGTCTTGTATCACCACTTATGTTCCAGGTTGTAATGGATAAAGTGCTGGTAAATAATGCTCTCTCAACGCTTAATGTGGTCTGTATAGGGCTGTTGGTCAGCGGTATCGCTGAAGTTTTACTGACTGGCCTGCGGAATTATGTTTTCTCACATACCACTAACCGCATGGATGTTGAACTGGGTTCGCGTATTTTCCGACATATACTTGCGTTACCTGTCGGGTATTACGCAACGCGCCGGGTTGGTGACACTGTCGCACGCGTAAAAGAGCTTGAGAATATCCGCAATTTCCTGACCGGTCAGGCCCTTACAGCGATAATAGACAGCATATTTTCGGTGGTTTTTGTCGCCGTGATGTGCCTTTACAGCATAAAGCTTACACTCATTGTGCTGCTGTCTTTACCTGTCTATGTCATTATTACAACAGTTATCATCCCGGCTTTCAGACGACGTCTTAATGAAAAATACGCGCGTGGGGCTGATAACCAGTCATTTTTAGTTGAAACCGTTTCCGCAATAGAAACTGTCAAATCATCTGCAGTTGAGCCTTTATTTATTCGTCAGTGGGATAATTTACTGGCTGGTTATGTTGCTGCATCATTTCGTGTCAGTAATTTAGGAAACATTGGGCAGCAGTTAGTTCAGTTTGTTGGGAAAATAGTCACTATTTTAACCCTTTTCTTAGGAGCAAAACTGGTCATATCGGGCACACTATCTGTGGGCGCTCTGATAGCTTTCAATATGATGTCTCAACGCGTCTCAGCGCCGATTCTGCGCCTGGCACAGCTATGGCAGGATTTTCAGCAGGTAGGCATTTCGATGCAACGGTTAGGTGATATTCTCAATACCCGTACAGAAAACTTACAAGGCCGGAATTCTCAGCCCTCTCTGAAGGGTGCCATTCGTTTTGAGAATGTAAGGTTCAGATATAAACCTGAAGCACCTGCAGTTCTGAATAATATCTCTTTTGATATTGAGCCAGGAAAAGTTATTGGCGTTGTCGGACGTTCAGGATCAGGAAAAAGTACGCTCACTAAATTAATTCAGCGTCTCTATCTTCCCGAATCTGGCCGTGTCTGGATCGATGGAACCGACGTAGCCCTGGCTGACCCCTCATGGTTACGCAGACAAATTGGAGTGGTCCTTCAGGAAAACATACTTTTTGGTAGATCAATTCGTGAAAATATAGCGCTGGCTGATCCTGGCATATCTTTAGAATCAGTTATAAACGCCGCCAAACTTGCTGGCGCTCATGATTTTATCAGTGAAATGTCTGAGGGTTATGACACACGAATCGGAGAACACGGAAGTGGGCTGTCAGGAGGCCAGCGTCAGCGTATTGCTATTGCACGCGCGTTGATTACGAACCCACGAATTCTCATCTTCGATGAGGCAACGAGCGCTCTCGATTTTGAAACAGAACGGGTGATTCACAAAAACATGCAGGCCATATGTCAGGGCCGAACAGTTATTATCATCGCTCACCGACTGACTGCAGTAAGAAATTCTGACACCATTTTAGTTATGGAGAAAGGCCTGATAGTAGAGCAGGGCAACCATTCTCAACTAATTGAAGAAAACGGTCTGTACAGTCACTTGGTTTCCCTTCAGCATGCTTAAAAGGAACATTCAATGTTGAAGATAATAGCTTTAACTGAGTTGCTGCGTCGTTACAAGGATGTATTCCTTGCCAACTGGAAAATGCGTAAGCAACTGAACGCTTATGAAAGACAGTCTTATGAGCTTGCATTTTTGCCGGCAAATATAGAACTGGCAGAAGCACCTGTTCACCCGGCACCCTACTGGACGATGAGGATCATCGTTATTTTGACACTTGTTCTTATCAGCATCTCGCTTTTTGGCAGGTTAGATATTGTCGTTGTGGCTAAGGGTAAAGTTATTCCGGATGCAAGAGTAAAAGAAATTCAGCCTGCCATCACGGGGGTGGTGCGCCATATTTACGTTGATGACGGGCAACGTGTAAATGCTGGTAACGTTTTGATGGTTCTGGATTCCACACAGGCAGAAGCCGATTTAACTAAAACCGAGGCGTCAAGAGCGGAGTCCATGCTGGCGATAATCAGGGCAAAAGCTTTACTGGATGCGCAAATCTCTGGTCATGTCCCTGAGATGAAAGTCAGTGATGGACTCTCACAAGCCGATGTTAACGCCACGAGCCGTTTTGCTGACGGTATTTTCATGGAGTACAAAGATAAGCTTAACCGTGCGGATGCTGAGCTTACACAGCATCGTGATGAACTGGCCACGACTTTACAGGACATTGAACGCTTAAAATCTACGGCACCGTTGGCAAGAGAGCAGGCGAACAGTTATAAGCTGCTTGCCAAAGATCATTATGTCGCAAGAAATGACTACCTTGACAAAGAGCAGACGGCGCTGGGGCAGGAGCATGACCTTACGGCCAAACGCAGTCACGCTAATGAACTCAAAGCTGCTATTGATGCGCAGATTGCAGAAAAAGCCTCAGTAGGTTCACAATTCCGACGGGAACAGCTCGATGCTCTGGAACAGGCTGAGCAAAAATTAAAACAAAGCGTCGAAGATGAAGTTAAGGCTAAAACACGCAAGCAATTGCTCAATCTCGTGTCGCCTGTAAGTGGAACAGTTCAGCAACTCAGTGTTCATACGATAGGCGGTGTGGTCACCAGTGCTCAGAAAGTGATGGAAATCGTACCTGATGATGCGATGGAAGTTGAAGTTAACATAGCGAATAAAGACATTGGTTTTATAAAAGAGGGGCAGAATGCCACAGTTAAAATTGATGCTTTTCCCTACACGTACTATGGCTATATCAAAGGGAATGTAATTTCAGTATCAAATGACGCCGTTCAGGACCGTAATCATGGCTTGAATTTTACTGCCAGGGTACACCTTGATAAAAGTGGCATTGAGGCAGGAGGTAGATGGATTAAACTGACGCCGGGCATGACCGTGTCCGCTGAGATTAAAACTGGAAAAAGAAATGTCTGGCAATACTTTTTCGACCCGCTTATCAGAATGAGTAATGAGAGTCTGCATGAAAGATAATAAAATATTGCCTGTGATGGCCTTAATACTCTCAGGCCTGTATACAGTGAAAAATCATGCTTCTGATATATTTGACACTGAAGCTGATGTTCCTTCCTCACAGGCCGCACCGGTATATGGAAACTCAATATGCGAGTTTGGTCCATTGCCAAGCCCACTGGCTTTGAATGATGCACTGGAGCGCAGTTTATGTAATAACCCCAAAACGGCACAAAGCTGGGCTGAAATAAAGGCAGAAAGCGCCGCTGTCGGCACAGCTAAAGGTGCATACCTGCCAACTTTCTCCTTGTCCGGAAGAGAAATCAGCGAACGTTCTGAAACAAATGTTGCCGGGCACCCGGAGTTTGGCTCAGTCAATTCATCGCCAAATTATTCTGCAGACTTTAGTTTAAACTGGGTGCTCTATGATTTTGGAGCCCGCTCAGCAGCTCTGCACAAAGCGAAAGCTCTTCTCGTTGCTGCTGAAGCCAGTCATATGGAAACTCTGCAGTCTGTGATGATAGCCACCGCCAAAGATTATTATGCAGCACAGGCTGCTGCTGGAAACCTGGCTGCTGCGGCTGATATGGAAAGAATTGCCTCAAAGAGCGTAGAGGTGGTTGTAACTAAAGAAGGGCATGGTGCTGCTTCAGTCGGTGATGAATTACAAGCAAGAACGGCCTGGCTGCAGGCTAAAACTGAGAAAGAGAAAGCAGAAAATACGCTTGAGAATGATTTAGGTGTTATTGCTATCGATATGGGGTTACGCCCAGACAGTTACATAAATCTGGCAAATGTCCAGGAAGGTCTAAAACCTGATTTTAGATTTAAGGAATCAGTTTCAGCATTAATCGATGAGGCAATTAAAATACATCCGGCGCTGCTTGCGGCTCAGGCTCAGTTACAGGCAGCAGAAGCTGAGGTCGATCAAACGAGGGCTGAGGGAATGCCCACTTTAAGTCTCATAGGGAAAGCCAGCCGCGATAATCAGAAAGTCAGCGCAGGAATAGGCCAACCCTATCTTGACTCCTCTCACAATGACAGATACATAGGCATTCAGGTCTCGGTCCCTTTGTTTGAGGGATTCACTCGGGAATATAAAATCCAGGAAGGTCTTGCTCAGGCTGAGCAGAAGCAGGGGGCTGTCTCCGAAGTAAGACATAACGTTGAACTTGATGTATGGAAAAGTTTTCAGTCTCTTAAAGCTAACACAAATAATTTACCATTAATTGAAAGCCTCTTCGATAACACCAGAAAGTCCTATTCAGTAGCAGAATATCGCTATGAGAATGGCGTGGGTAATATCATTGAATTGCTCAATGCCCAGAAATCTCTTGCTGATGCAGAGAAGCAGCAGATCCAGGCTCTGACTGACTGGCGTTACAGCAGGCTCGAACTTGCTGGAAAACTGGGTGTACTTGGTTTAAATAATTAAAAAAGAAATTTATTAAGGTCGCAGAGTCACTTATTAGATGGTTATAAATATTATGGCCTGGAATCTATTATTGTAATTATGTGTATTCAGATAAATAGCGAGTATGGTAGGTAAATAATCAAAGAACAACTGCAACGGAATGTGAAGAAATGTAACTATCAAAGTATGAGTAAAATCTAAGCAGCCTGCTATTGTAAGTTTCAGTAAACCAGACTACTGTTGTTTCTATAAGATTCTGAATAGGTTATAAAAGCCCTTAACTTTGCTGACTCTTTATCTTTACTGTGCGGATCACTCGATGAAGCGTAGAACATCTTTCTTTTTACTTTCCGGCCTTATATTGCTGATTTCCGGCTGCAGCCATCATCCTCGTCCCGAAGCTCCAGAGGACGTTTCCGCATCGGATTCAGCTCAAAATCCTGATTTAATTCCCATTGTTGCTGCACTTCACGACCAAATGCACACCTGGCATGATACGCCATACCAATGGGGCGGCACGCAGCTGTCGGGCGTGGACTGCTCTGGTTACGTCTGGCGTACTTTGCATGACCGCTTTAATCTGCCGATGGACCGCGTGACTACCGCCGATCTGCTGCATATGGGCGTGCGCGTAGCACCGGAACATTTACAGCCGGGCGATTTGGTGTTTTTCCGTATCGGTGGTGGTATGCATGTCGGCTTCTATGACACAGACCATCAGTTTATTCATGCCTCGGCCAGCAAAGGCGTGATTCGTTCGTCACTGGATAACCCATACTGGAAATCCGTTTATTACCAGTCGCGCCGGCTGACGCGTGAATACGGCGCGCAGGTGACGTTGAACCGAACAAGTTGATGCGAAGAACGCAAAGCGATTTGCTGGCGAGTGCGTAACTGGAAAACTTGCTGCCGTAGTGCTGAAAACACAGTGCTGAAACTACAACGCCGAAATCTGTGCAGCAGCAGTTTGTGTGCGGATGATTATTCTTATCGCATTGTTATGATTGCTTGCTGATGAATACGGTTGTTGCCGGGACGCCCGCGAAGTTCTGATACAACCGACGCCGCGCCATGTTCACGATAACGCGCTGAACCTGACGGACGGTGAGTTCGAGAAGGCGCGCAGCTTCACGCTGCAGTAGAGTGTGGTCGTGAACGCGCTGAATGATGCCGAGCCGAAGTACGCGCGAGAGCAGCCTGAACGGTCAAAGCGCATGACGCGTAAACAACAGAGTGTGATGACGCTGCCGTGCAGCTGAAAGTGGGCAATAGTCAGATCATGACAGGCAACGCTACGTGAATTCTGCATAACCCGCAGGGGTTCTGTGCGCCAGTTTTCACGTAGCGCGCCCGGTGATTAACGGGCTTCAGGTCCAGAGGGGACGAAGGTGAGGTCCCGGTTCGTAACCGGGTACGCGGCGGGATGTCTTATTTAACATAATATACATTATGCGCACTTTGGCAGGTAGACTTTGATATGGCCGTTTAGCCCGTCTTTTTCGCATACCAAGCCATTACTGTCTCTTTACGCCCTGGCTTTAAGTTTGCCTGATGACCTACATCTCATTCATTTCGTCATCAGGCCACAATCGAAAAAACTGCTTTGTCGTTTTGCGACTTTCCTCTTTACTCAGTGAGATTAAATGATGATGAACTTTTGCGACGCATGTTCATGGTTCGAAATGCGCATCAGCATCTCTGCTCTGTCGAGATTCACTTAGCATAGAGAAAGCGTGTTTATGGAAGATGCACAGAGTCCCGGCATGTCGCATCTTAATTTTTTTATAAGGCTGCATGGGCTGCATGATTACCTGCAAACCAAACTGACGCTGCCAAATGAAAGTTAGTGCACCAGGTTGCCAAATTTTCCACAGAATTCAGCATAATCGATCAAGGCGAAATTTATACGATTGCCAATTGAGGTCTGTTTATAGGTATGATTATTCAGGAACATGTCAGTTCACCTGCAATGACAACCTTACAACGGATACTTTCACCTGTTTACACCATAACGATATCCCTTAAATAACCGCGCTGCCCTTTTCTTCTTTGTCATGAATGAGAACTAATGGCTTATGATCTGACGTTGTTACCGTCCAATTTAACCCTCCCGCAGTCTCTCCTGAGACATCGCCAGGTTTTCCTTCGCTTCTGAGTACTGATAAGACGTCAGTTCAATCTGATTTCCATCAGGATCGGAAAAATAAACGGACATCGACACCTGATGATCGCTGACTATAAAAGGTATGGATTGCGCTGCCAGAATGTGCAGTAACGGACAAAAACTCGTGGCTTCAAGACTGAATGCCACGGTATTGCCGGGCGGCTGATGTGTTCTTAAAAACAGCGAAATCACGGCAGCGTTATTTTTTAAAACCAGAGGGCCACCTTGCTTAAACCAGAACAGCAACGACTCATCGCGTGAAAACCCCAGTACGTCGTTATACCAGCGCTCTGCCTTATCCAGGTCATGCACATAAATGTGAACGTGGTCGATTTTAACTAAGTTCACTTTCACCTCAATGACAACCTATAAAGAGAATTAGCATCGAACATATCGTGCAGTGATGCAAAATAATGCGCACACCATGAGCTCTGATTTAACATAACTGGGTATGGAATATAGAAGAGCGCCCATTCTCTGATGCATCCCCCCCTTTCAGCATGTTCTTAAACTTAGAGCGAATAAGGGATGTTTTCCTGATGATGTCTCTGTGGGTTAGCGCTATGATCAATAAAAAGTAATTTCAGCATCCTATATGCGTAGCCTGTGAAATTAATAAATATATCATTAGATGATGTATTTAAATTTTCAAGTATCGTCGATATGTCTTCTTTATGGGCTGGATAATTGCATGATCGTATCGCTATAAACGGGTTAACCGACCTTCTTCTGGCTTAGTCAGTTTTTTCCAGCATTTATTTTTTCTACTTCCCAGATGAATCTGAATCCATGCTGGTCAACATTTCTACGAGATCGCCTGGATATACCGTTTCGGTTGTGGCATTAAGTGCATTAATCGACCACCAGTGATAGCTGGCAATAACCGACTTTTCGTTTTCACTCCAACCCAGGGTATCAATCTCGTCTCCCGAGACATTAATGATAAAAAAACGCTCATGTGCCTGAACGCGTTCGCCCGAGGGCAGCGTCATGACAAAGCATCGCTCTCTTCGGGACGGGCCAGGATCGTTCCGGCGAATACCGGTTTCTTCATAAAGTTCTCTGAGCGCCGCCTGCTCGAAGGATTCGCCCTCCTCTACGCCGCCGCCCGGCGTTGCCCAGTAAGCATGGCCTGCGAGTGCATCCTGTGTATGCACAAAACGGAACAACAATAGGTTATGCGAAGCATTGAGGATCAGTAGTCGGGCCGAGCGGCGCGTACGCATGCCTTCTTCCTTCTGTTTTAGCTTGGCACAGTCCTTCAACTGGCCCGCAAAAAATCCTGCCAGCGGCGCGTCAGGTAGTTATGTTCATCCATTACGGCGTTCCAGACGGCAATATGGCTCATGCGCGCGTCGTAGCTACCACCGTCGCGCACTTCACCCTGGGGAATCAGCGGTGCACCCCAGGCATCCAGTAGCACCTCTCTCGCAGGCTGGCCGCCGTACCAGAAATCCCACTCTGCAGCTGACAGATGCGCCCGGCTGCGTTCCGCGTTGGAGATATAGTAACCCTGCCGCGCCATCACTGCGCCAGGCCAGCCGGACTGCCACCAGTTTAAATAGTCGTAGGCCGCGTCTTTGATTCTGCCGGTCGCGCAGCGCGAAAGCGACATGCCGCCGTACCAGGCGCGGTAGCCTTCACGCGGGCGTGCCATTTTATAGCCACGTTGATGAAAGTGATGTCGGAAATAAATGGGCGCCCACAGGCTCTGCACTTCCACCTGCTGATTGGCAATGAGGTCGCAGGCTTCATCCTGAGAGGCCCAGAATGCCGCAAAATGCCCGTTACGATTGAGGCGCGCCAGTTGCTGCGTCAGCAGGTCGATCTCTTCGAGCGTAAGATTGCCCGTGTTGGCAAAGCGCGCCAGACCTGCGCCCTGCATGGCAAGCGCCGCATCGATGCCGCCCATTGCCGCATCTTCTTGTAAGGCAACCTGGCCCGTTAGTGAAGGATGCAACAGCCATCCCCAGCTTTCCTCCTGCTGCTGTAACGCGGCCGGGAGCCTGTCGGCGTGATAGGCAAAGCTGTCAACGTTGTGCGTCAGCGGCAACATGCTGATGTGATCGCTGGCATGGCTGCCCAGATGCCTGTCGCGCTGCACATAAAGCCGTTCAGAGGGCACGCTGCCGTCAGCGAGCGGCAGATCTGGACGCAGCCTGCCGGTTTTAGCCAGCGGGGTGATCTCGTCCCAGTATTTAAGTCGTTTAATCTCCAGCGGCTGAATGGCCTGCGCGGGCCAGACAAAATCAATATTGTGAAACCACTGATCGTAAAGGTCATAGCTCTCAGGCTGCATGACGGCAATGCGCTGCGCATCTTCCACACTGTGCAGCAAATATTCAATGCGAATGCCCAGATCTTTCTCGGCGCTGACGCGTAGCATTTCGAGCAACGTGACGGAGGTCCCGAGCACGCGTAAAGTGAGTTGATCGTTGACCTTCGCTGCAGAATTCATCGTTTTACCTGTCCTTTAACGCCTGCTGGAAGCGGTTAAATCCCTGTTTCAGCCGCTCTGCGTCGAGTCCGCGCAGAATAAAAACCAGTTTGGAAGTGTCTAAATCCCCCGGCCAGTCGTTCATATGTACGGGCGGATGCAAGGTATGCTGAACGCCGTGAATCACCACCGGCGCACTGGTGCCGCTAAAACGCAGAATGCCCTTCATTCTCAAGACCGATTGCCCATGGCTATGTAACAGCATTGACAGCCAGATAGCAAACGCGGGCCAGTTCAGTTCGTCTTCCAGAGTGATCACGCAGGTCTGGGTTAAAGGGTGATGATGCGTTTTTTGTCTGGGAGTCAGATTGTAGCGGGCATCGCCCACGGCACCAAGCCAGCGAAACCGCTGTGCGTGCGTTCCTTTGGCGAGGCGAAGCGCGAATAACTGCCCGGGTTCGGCCAGCGCATGTTGCGTATCGCTCAGCTCCGCTAGGGGGTTTAAACCGCCAAGCCATGTCTGGAGGGCGAGCAAACCGTCGTGATCGATCCGATCGCATTTGCTGAGCAGCAGTTTGTCAGCCGCGCTCACCTGGGCTAACCATTCGGGCTGATGGGCCGACTGTAAACGGGCGTGCTCTGCATCGACCAGCGTCACCAGCGTGCCCTGACTGAAATGGTGTTTAAGCTGCGGATCGTGCAGCAAGGTTGACAGAATGGGCGCAGGATCGGCCAGCCCGGTGGTTTCGAGTATCACCTGACTAAACGGTGGTAGCTCGCCGCGCGTACGGCGTTCGTAGAGGTCCAAAAGCGCCGTTTTCAGTTCACCGCGAATCTGACAGCATACGCAGCCGCTGGGTAACAGCACCGTATCCGGTGCCACTTCATTTAACAGATGGTGATCAATCCCGACTTCGCCAAACTCATTCACCAGCAGCGCAACATCGTTAAGATTCTGGTGCGTCAGCCAGCCCTTCAGCAACGTGGTTTTACCACTGCCGAGAAAGCCGCTCAGGATATGCAGCGGCAGTTTTTCATTTCGCATCGCGGACTCTCCGTTACTCGCCATCAAAGCGCCGCCAGCCAGGTCTCATCCAGCGGATCGAGAGTGCGTCGGGTCATCTTCTCGGCTTCTTTCCACAGCAGGTCCAGCGAGCTCACCATGACCTGCTGCCCCGTCGGACTGGACAGCACCCAACTGGTGTGAAACTCGGTTAAGCTCAGTCGCCAGGGCTTAAGCGCCCGGTTAAGCAGCATCAGCTGCTGCAGGCGGAGCTGACGCTGGGGCAGATTGTTTTCCAGCGCATCGCTCCACTGCGGCCCATTATCCAGTAATCCGCACATTCCACACATCGCGTGCTCCTTAGGGCATGACATCGCCAGAATTCGGCCCCAGCGTCTGACCGACAAACAAGTTGCCGCCCGGCTCACTGGCCAACAGCAGCGCAACCGGTGCCACCTCGTCTGCCCGGCCGAAACGCCCCAGCGGTAGCTCAGCGGCCTTGGCGGTTTTCCACGCCTGATTGATGCCATCGATCAGCGGGGTTTCAATTGGCCCCGGCGCGATCGCGTTCACCAGCACGTTATCGGCAGAGACTTCCAGCGCCAGAGACTTGGTAAAACCAATCACCCCCGCTTTGGCGGCGGCATAATGGCTCAGTTCGGCGCCGCCCTTTATTCCCAGTTGCGAGGCGATATTGATCACCCTTCCCCAGCGCTGCGCCAGCATGGAAGGCAGCGCACGTTGGGTGGCGAGAAAGACGCTGCGTAAATCCACCGCCATCATCTGCTCCCACATGGCCAGCGTGATATCCGTGCAGCGGGCCTGCGTGAGCAGGCCGGCATTGTTAACCAGAATATCAATCCCATCGAACCGTTCCAGGCATGCATCCACGCCCGCCGTGGCCCCGTCGACCTCCCCGACATCCGCTACCACACCAAAACAGGGCACACCTAAGGCGCGACAGCGTGTCACCATGGCCTCCAGATGCTCACTGTTCCGATCGGTCAGTATCAGGTGCGCGCCCTCGCGGGCGAACAGCGTAGCGATGGCGGCCCCGATTCCGCTGGCCGCCCCGCTGACAACGCAGCGTTTGCTTGCTAACTGCATACTCTCTCCTTAATCAGGCCAGCGGACGGTCAGCCCGCCGTCGACAATCAGGCTTTGCCCGGTGAGATAACTGCTTTCTTCGCTGGTGAGAAACGCGATTGTTTTTGCCACCTCGTCCGCCCGACCGACTCGCCCAAGGGGAATCGCGTGTGCCGCTTTCGCCAGCCCTTCCGGGCCAAGAGAGTTGTGTTTATCCAGCGACTGCGGCGTTTCGATCAGGCCGGGAATAATGGCGTTACAGCGGACGCCGCGCGGTGCCAGCTCCACCGCCAGCGACCGGCAAATGCCCGGTACGGCGGCTTTCGCCGCCGCGTAATGAGCATGGTCCTGCCAGCCATAAACCCCGCCTGCAATCGATGACACGGCAACCAGGCTGGCCCCAGAATGCAGATGCGCGGCGGCAGCGCGGAACAGCCGCATCACGCCCGTCAGATCGACATTCAGCATCTCATCCCAGCGCGAATCGCTCATCTCATCAATGCCTGCGCGGCGCAGAATGCCGGCGTTAGCCACCACGTAGTCAAGCCGACCAAAGTGCTGAACGCCCTGGGCGATAAATGCATCGACGGAAGCGGTGGAGCCAACGTTGAGCGGCAGCCAGAGTGCCTCTCCGCCCGCGGCTTCAACCTGTGCTGACGCCAGCGCCGGATCGTGCGGATCCTGCGGGTAATAACCCGCAATCACCCGCACGCCACGCTGCGCATACAGCGTGGCCAGCGCCAGACCAATGCCGCTGGCGGCACCGCTGATAGCGGCGACCGGCGTTCCGTTTTCATTCTGCATATGCTGTCCTTAAGCCTGAGGCTGGGTCGAGGTGGCGTTGACCTGGGTATCCAGTTGCGCCGCCGGTCGTGCAAACAGAATAATGATGCCGGAGACAAAACAGGGTACGGCGCCGAACCAGAGAGCGGCTTCCTGCCAGTGGCCACCCTGACTCAGCACCGAGGTGGTACCAATACCGGCTACGATGGCACCGACCGGTCCCATCGCCATGATGAGGGCACCCGCCGTCGCGCGGATTGCGGTAGGAAAGCTTTCACTGATAAAAAACAGGGCAGCGGCATAGGGTCCGATCAGGAAGAACAGACCCACGCTGTACAGCGCAACGATGATGGCAAAGTTGTCCGGACAGAACAGCATGGCGGCAAAGGCAATACCGCCCAGCATCCAGCCTCCGGCAATGGTGTTGCGGCGGCCAATCCGATCGCCGAGCCAGCCGTGCGCCAGGTAACCGCAGTAACCCACCAGATTCGACAGAATCAGGATCAGCAGCGAGTTATTGAACGACACATCGTGGGTTTTGGTGATGACCGTCGTGCCCAGCACGCTAAAGATCTGGATTGCGAACCAGTTCAGCAGAATGGCAATGCCGAGCACTAAGGTCGAACGCAGGGCGGTGCCACGAAACGCTGAAGCAAAACCCGATTTAGGCTGATCTTCATACGGCACCCGATAGTCGGCAGCCACCTGACGGGCATCCTTGTCTTTGCCCTGCTCGCGCAGCGTTTTGATTTTTTTCTGCACTTCAAACTGTGGCGTTTCTTTGAGTCTGAGCGCCAGCAGCGCAATGACCAGCGAGGGGAACGCGGCGAAAATAAAGCTCCCCTGCCAGCCAATGATCGGCAGCAGAATCGCGGTCAGGGCTGATGCGACCAGCGCACCCACCGGCCATCCGCCCTGCACCAGGCTGTAAACGAAGCCCTTGCGCTTGTTGAGTTTAGGATCGTCTAGTGCGGTATAAAGCTCAGATAAATAGGTGGCGTTTACCGTCTGCTCTGCATAGCCCAGGCCAGCGACGGAGCGAATAGCGGTTAACGCGCCCTTGCCCCACAGGCCGCCGATTGCGGTCAGCAGCGAGCACAGCGCCGCGCCGCCCACCGTAATCACGATGCCCATGCGACGCCCCAGCCGGTCGACCAGTGGCCCAATGGCCAGGGCGATGACCGCCCCGCCGAAAGCGACCCAGGTGGCAATCTCCGACTGCTCAACTTCACTCCAGCCAAAATGGCCGCCGATTTCCGGCAGTAACGTGCCGAAAAGAATGAAGTCGTAAACGGCAAAAATCCAGGCGAAGAAGGCAATCCATGTGGCGAATTTCACATCCCTGATGGTTAACTGCTGTGGCTGCCAGCCGTTAACGGATTTTTTTTTGTAGATGCTCATGTCGTGATCGCTCTGCAAGATAAAGGAAAGAAACTTAACGCGGTTTGCGCGCTAAGAAGTCATCTGCGATTTCGTCGAAGGTGACAAATCGCACACCCTGGTGGCTCTGGATGTACTTGATCAGACGTTCCAGCATCAGCAGCACCTGCGGACGACCTGAAACGTCGGGATGAATGGTCATGGTAAACACCGCGTAGTCATTTTCGCGGTAAACCCAGTCGAACTGGTCGCGCCAGATCTCTTCCAGATGACGGGGGTTCACAAAGCCGTGGCTGTTTGGCGATTTTTTGATAAACATCATTGGCGGCAGATCATCGAGATACCAGTTAGCGGGGATCTCGACCAAATCGGTCTCTTCACCACGCGTCAGCGGCTTCATCCAGCTGTCGGGATGCTGGCTGTAATCAATTTTGGTCCAGCTGTCGCCGACGCGAACGTAATAAGGATGAAAGTCGTTGTGCATCAGACTGTGATCGTATTTGATGCCCTTTTTCAGCAGCAGCTCGTTGGTCACGTTGCTGAATTCCCACCAGGGCGCCACATAGCCTGTCGGACGTTTTCCGGACAGCTGGGTGACCAGCTCAATGCTGCGGTCCAGTACGGCTTCTTCCTGCGCGGGTGTCATGGCGATGGGGTTTTCATGGCTGTAACCGTGAACGCCAATTTCATGCCCTGCGTCCACCACCGCTTTCATCTGCTCAGGAAAGGTTTCAATGGAGTGACCGGGGATAAACCAGGTTGTACGCAACTGGTGTTCCGCAAACATTTTCAGCAGGCGCGGTGCACCCACCTCCCCGGCAAACAGTCCGCGTGAGATATCATCCGGCGAGTCTTCCCCGCCGTAAGAACCCAGCCAGCCCGCAACCGCATCCACATCAACACCAAATGCACACAAAATTTCTTTAGCCATGAGTCTTTCCTCTAAGGAGTTAAGCGCAGACGGAATGGTCTGCCGTAAACGTGCCTGCGACCGTGCTGGCAGCGTGAAGAAGCCGGCGATCCTCGCCAGCAGGAAGGGAAAAAAGCAGGCTGGTATACAGCCCGTTTGCGTCTTTGCCGGTCGGCAAAGCGATTCCCGGCATATCCAGCAGACTACCCGGCATGGTTAACCGCAGCGTGGCAAGATTGGTCTGGGCAAACAGGTCGTCGTCTTGCATCAAGGGGGCCAGTTCCGGTGCGGTGTGGGCAACGGTAGGCGTAATCAGCACTGCCCCGTCCAGTTCTGCCGCCAGTGCCTGTTGCCACGACTTGCGTTGCGCCAGAAACGTTTCAAGCACCGCAGGATCCTGATGGCTGGCGGCAAGCAGGCGTTCCCGCACGCGCGCATCCATCAATGCCGCGTCAGGCGAGGCTAACAGTTCGCGATGCAGCAGCCAGGCCTCACGTCCACCCGGCCAGCCTTTATCGGCAATCCAGGCCAGTGCCTGGTTAAAGGCCTGAAGTGGCGCGTGATCAATTCTGAACCCGGCGGCCGTCAACTGGGCTATTCGGCGACAAGCGTTCTCACGCACGGCGGGCTGGCACGCGGCCAGTAAGGCCTCGTCGACACGAAAGTGCGGCGCAGGAAAGCGCATTTTTTGCGCGCCGCACAGAATGTCATCCAGGGCAATAGCATCACGTACGCTTCGGCATAGCGGCCCCACCGTGTCCAGCGAGTGCGCCAGAGGATAGACGCCCGTTGTCACATAGCGCTGGCGACTGGCGCGATAGCCAATCGTGCCGCTGAATGCGGCAGGAATCCGTATTGAGCCGCCAGTGTCGGTGCCAAAGGCGATACAGGCGAGACCTTCCGCAATTGCCCGTCCCGCGCCGCTGGACGATCCTCCGGGTGCAAAAAGCTGCGACGTAGTGCCCCGGATGGCCGGCGTACCAAAACTGGGATTGAGTCCAAGGCCGGAAAACGCGAATTCACTCAGGTTGGTTTTACCCAGCGTCACCAGTCCTGCTGCCGAACACTGTGCCACCAGCGCGGCATCCTGTGGTGCGACAGGGACATTGCTTCGCGTAGCCGACCCGGCGGAGGTCTGGCTTGACTGAATATCGAACAGATCTTTCCAGGCCACCGGAATACCATCCAGTGGGCTCAGCGGGCGGCACGCTTGCCAGCGCAGCGTTGAGGCTCCGGCCTCTTCGCGGGCACGGGCGGCGGTCATTGAGATGAAAACGGAAGGCGCGTTTTCAGCCGCTTTTAGACAGGCTGTGGTAAAGGCCAGCGGCGACAGGCGCTGTTGTGCATAGAGCGCACTGATTCCCAGCGCATCAATCTGACCAGACATGAATAACTGACGAACATTTTCGGCCTGCACAGCATCACCTTTAAATGTATATTACGTTTCAATGTACATTTGAAGATAGCAATAACGGTGCCATAAAAAGCACTGTTAAGTTGCATAATTGTGATCATGTCGATCCTTATAATTAAATTTGATGTGTTATCAAGGGGTTATTTGCCGCATTTTCGATAATTTCGTCACGTCACAGATGAAATTGCACGCAGACATTAAATGTATTAATTTAAAAGTGATCCATTATTGGGCAAGGTGCACTACATCAGTGCTGTTGATAGCCTGCACCGGGAGTGCTGTCAGATATGCTAATGTGGCTGGCAGGACGGAGAGCAGAAGATGAAACAATGCAAAACAAGGTGACGGGAACGGACATGGACGATGCAGGCTCTGCGCGTTACGAAAGTATTCGCCAGGTTTTACTGAAGGTTTTTCAGCAGAATAGCGTGCCTGCGGGGCTGGTGCTGCTGGAAGGTCCGCTGGCGCAGCTGTTTGGCACCAGTCGTGTTCCCGTCCGGCGGGCGTTAAGCATGCTGCATGATGAAGGCTGGATTGCCCGTTTTGAAGGTCGGGGATTTATCGTTGCGCGCGATAATGAGGACGTTGAGCCGGTTCGCATTGCGCTGACGCGCGAGCTGTTCGGCCTTGAACAGCGCGACGAGCTGGTTGATACGCGCAGCACGGGTGAAAAAGTGCTGGAAAACCTGCAGGGGATCCTGTCTACCGCGATGGTATTTGGCTGCTACCAGGTGGATGAAACGGGCGCGGCGAAGCACTATAACACCAGCCGCGCGGTGATACGTGAGAGCCTGATGCGCCTGCGCGACAAGGGGCTGGTAGAAAAAGAGCCCTATTCTCAGTGGCTGACAGGCCCGTTAACCGCGCGCGAACTGGCTGACCATTTTGAAATCAGGGCGCATCTGGAGCCGGCCGCATTACGAAAAGCCGGGGAACGGTTAAGTGTTGCCTGGCTTAACGCGCGGCTGGATAACGTGCAAACCTGCCGGGGCAAACAGCTTAATGCCGCGGAACTCGAAATGCTGGAAGAAGATCTGCACATTCGCAGCCTGGAGCCTGCGGGCAATAAGCTGATGATGCAAATTTTACGGCAAAATCAATCGCCGTTTATCGTCACCCGAATCTTTTACGAGCGGCTCAGCATCCCTGTCGACAGCGCAATGCTGGATGAACACAGCCTGGTCTATGAATTTTTGCTGAAAAGGAACTGGGAACTGGCGGCCGCCTGTATGCGCGATCACCTTGAGCGGGCGCAGGTCAGAACATTACAGCGCCTGAAAGTCTTATCCGTGTTACCGGTGCCTGAATTGCCGGTCTTTATGGAGCGCCAGTAAGCCCTTCCAGCGAAAAAATCCAAAACAAAACGCGCCGCATTAATCAGGTTCAATCATAAATTATCAGACGAAAATCGCGTGACTGATGAACATGCGGCCATCCTACCGCAGGATCGTTTTTCTACGAGCCCCGCCGCGAGCCTCTCGCATTGACAGATCGGCTGTCTGCCGCTGAACGCCACGAGTGTTAAGAAGACGTAAAGTAATTGCTGGCATATAATCCATCTTGCTCTTCTAAGATACGCACAAATAAGACACGCACAAAGCTGAAGCATGCTGAGACGGATCTCACGCCATTTTCCTGATGTCGGAAACGCCCTGTCAGTATCGCCAGATAATAAACAGCTTGTCCCCCCCACCGACAATGAGCGAGCGAATTATTGTGAATAAATTAACGGCATTGAAAAAAGGATATGCAAAAGTTTTCTTATGGCTTTTGCTCACGCTGTTTTTAACCCCTGCGATTACATTGGTTTTTGCTCACTACGGCAGTCACGAACTCGATCAGGAATATACCCAGATTTTTATCGATAATGCGCGTGCGCAGAATCAAAGTCTGGATAAATTAATGCAGTTTCTGCAAGCCAATCCGCCTTCCAGCGTCTGCGGACCGGTCGCCGACAATTTGATTGACTATAAAAATGCCGTTTGTGGACCGGGTTCCGAACTGTCGCAATTTTATCTCATCGGCAAAGTCGCTCTATGGACGATGGTTTTCAGCGGCGTCATTCTGCTGATGATCCTTCTGTTCAGTGCGCTGGCATTTAAAAGCCGACGGGGGCAGTTACTCAGCCTCCGCCTGGCGCGTCCCTTTTTAATGCTGGCGTGCTCGCTGCAGGTGCTGGTACAGGGCGCCATGTTGGTGTGGCTTTCTTTCTGGGGCACCGCCTTTTTCACGCAAAAATACTATCCAAAGCTGGTGATCCTGGTCGCGCTGCTGGTGTTGGCTGCGATGTATTACATGATCAAAGGCATCTTTAAAAAGCTGCCGCCGGAGGAGAGCATTGAAGGCGACGTGGTCAGCCGCGAAGCGGCCCCGGCACTCTGGGCGCGTGTTGACGCGCTGGCGGCCAGCGTGGGCACTATCCCGCCGGATCACATCATCGCCGGTATCGATACTAACTTCTTCGTGACAGAAGCACCGCTGAGCGTGAACGACCAGCCACTGCAAGGCCGAAAACTGTATGTCAGTATTCCCCTGCTGCGTCAGCTGAGTACCGCGCAGGCTGATAGCGTGATGGTGCATGAACTGACACACCTGCACGAAGGCGATACGGCATCGGGTGCCTTGCTGGGTCCAAAGCTCCATCGGTTCGATATGTATACGCAGTTAATGAGCGAGAATCTGTCCACGCTTATTGTCTTTTATCCGCTCTATCTTTATCGCCTGTTCTTCGAACTCGCGTGGCAGCGTAACAGCCGTGAACGCGAATTTATCGCCGACCGGAACGCCGCCGCGCGCGTCTCCTCTGCGGCGATTATTGAATCGTTAATCAAAATCTCAGCCTATGCCAGCTATCGTTACGAAGTTGAGCGTAAGCTTTTTGCAAATAAAACGCTGTATGAAAATGCACCCGGGATCAGTCAGGCCATCGCCGTTGGCCTGCCGCTACACGTGAGTTCCGCGGACTTTGTCAGCACGATGCGTGAACAGAATATCCCTCATCCCTTTGATTCTCATCCCCCCCTGTCTGAAAGAATGCGCAACGTTAACTATGCCGTGGAAGAGGCGGATTACGCCGTCATCGCCGCGACATCACCGGCGGACAGCTGGGTCGATGTAATCCCGGTCGCCGATCAGATTGAGCAGCGGCTCTGGCAAAAATATGAGCGAGACTTCACCTCGCAACATGAAGAGAGCCTGGCCTGGCGTTACCAACCAACGGGTGAAGAAGAGACCGCGCTGGTCTTAAAGTATTTTCCGGATGTGCCTTTTACACTTAAAGATGGTTCGCAGATGATCATTACCTGGCAAGGCATCGTGCAGCCGCATTCAGCCGGTTTGCTTGAGTGGGATAACGTCAAAAATATTAACGTGCTGCGTCAGTTCGGCAGAGACAGTGTGTATGTGCAGCATGTTCAGCCCAATGCACAGGGCAAAAAGCGCAGCAAAATCCGCCTGCCCGGTCTGAAAAAAGAGATTGAACACGTTAAATACACGCTCAACTATTACTGGCATCGCCACCAGACGGTGCGGGCGCTGAAAGAACAGGTGCAGCCGGAAACCCCTCAAGGCACGGCCTGACCTCTGCCGTCGCGGGCGCGCCTGCGACGGTTTTTATTTTTTACGCACCACGGCTGCCGGACAGGCTCACGTCCGGCGTTTTAGCGGCCCGTTGCCGCCGTTGCTTCAACCTCCAGCAGCACGCCGTAGTGGAGTTCCGGCACCGGCACGATAGCTCTGGCGGGTTTCCACTCGCCGAGCCATTGTGCATATAGCCTGTTAAATTCTGCCCACAGCCCGACATCCACCAGATAAACCCTCACCATCACCAGATGATGCTTATTGAGGCCTTCCTGCTGCAGGCAGGCCTCCAGATTGGCCAACACCTGCGACGTCTGCTCAGCAAAGGAGGCCGTGCTGCGCATTTCTCCGGCTGGCGTGACCGGCAACAGGCCGGAGATAAACATCAATCCCGAGGTCAGCGCATAGTGCGAATAGTGGCCCGGATGCGGTGTGTCCTGTATATCGCGCGCGTGTATTAATGGTTGCATCTTCACCTCTTTACATCATGCCCGGCTTTTTCAGCGTTGTGCCGTCGCGGAAACGGGAATAGCGGAACGCGGTGGGATCGACAATCGGCGCATCCCCGGTGACCAGGTCCGCCGTGAGACGTCCCGCACCGGGGCCAATACCAAATCCATGGCCGCTGTAGCCGCAAGACAGGATCAGCCCCGGAAGCTGCGGTACGGCAGAAATGACCGGAATGTCGTCCGGCATGCAGTCAATCACGCCGCCCCAGGCCTGAGTCACCCGCAGCCCGGCCAGCGCCGGAAACTCCCTGCCTATCGCCGCCAGCCCCTTTTCAACGATGCCGTCTGAAACCTGAGGATCCAGCACCCGAAGTTTCTCGAAGGGTGAAAGGCTATCCATAGGCCAGCTTGCCCGGGATTCTGGGCCTTGCAAAAAAGATGAGAGCCGGATTTTGGTTTCCAGATTTAACCGGCGGGCTTTGTATAAGGGGAAAAACTCTCGGGCATAGCGTAAGCCCTGGAACCCCGGCTCCAGCCGTCCGGTTCCAGACAGCGCAATGGTATAACCGCCGTCCTGGCGTGGACGACAGGCAAAGGCATCCGTATAGAAAGGCAGAGTGAGTGGCTGCTCCGCAGGATGGGTACGAAACGCACTGCCAATGACGTTACCGGCGGGCAGATCGATGCTGTGGCGGCGGCAAAACAGCGATGTCCAGGCGCCCGTGGCGCATACGACCCGGGCGGTTTTGATCAGGCCGCGTTCGGTTATCACCCCACTGACCTGTCCTGCCGAGATATCCAGCCCGCGAACCGCACAGCGCTGAAACAGAAACGCGCCCTTTTTCACCGCGGCTTCCATCAGCCCCGGCGCGGCTAAAGCCGGGTCGGCATAACCGTCGTCAGGGGAATGTACGCCGCCATGCCAGTTTGTGGTACTGCCCGGCGTCATCGTTTTGGCCTCGGCGGCACTCAGCATTCGACTGCGAATGCCGTACTGCTTTGCCATCTTGCCCCAGTTATCCCAGTTGCGAATATCCTTCTCCGTTCGCGTGGCATAGACCAGCCCGCTGGCGCGAAACCCTACGTCCATCCCGATGTCGTCGCTCAGCGCATGCCAGCGTTGCAGGGCGTGCAGAATAAGCGGAATTTCCCGCTCGTCGCGGTTAAGCTGACGGCACCAGCCCCAGTTACGGCTGGACTGCTCTGCGCCGACAAGGCCCTTTTCGATCACGGCAACCCGATAGCCTTTTTTGGTCAGCTCCCAACAGGTCGCTGCACCTGCAATCCCGGCACCGATAATCACCACATCCACCGAATCGGGGAAATGCGTACTGTCCTGAACAAGCCTGAGCGGTGCGGGCATCGTCTGTGATCTCCAGTAAAGGTGTTAAAAATCGATTAAGACACTCTTGTATCGCTGACATGACTCAAAGGCCTGGCGCCCAAGATCTTTGCCAAAACCGGACCCCTGAAAGCCGCCGGTTGGAATGATAAAGTCCCAGGTTCGACGATAGCGGTTGATCCAGACCGTACCGCTGTCCAGGGCTTTCATCAGCCGCATCGCACGTGGCATGTTGAGCGTATGCACGCCTGCACATAAGCCAAAAACGCGATGCTGTGCGAGCGCCAGGGCTTCTTCTTCATCGCTAAACGTCTGGATGGTCAGCACCGGTCCGAAGATCTCCTCCTGAATCGCGACGTTATCCTGATTCACATTGGCTAACAGCGTCGGTTGCCAGAACCAGCCCTGCGCGGTGTTTTCGTAACGCTGGCCGCCGGCCAGAATGCTGGCCCCCTGCGCCACGGACTGCGCGATAATCGTCGCGACTTTTTCCCCCTGACGTTGATCGATCAGCGGACAGTAACGCGTGGCGGCCTGCCAGGTCATACCGGGCAGCGGTGTTTTGCACAGGGCGATAAGCTTTTCGATGACCCGTTCCGCGATACCTTTCTGAATGATCAGACGCGTCCCTGAAACACAGGCCTGACCGGCGTTGACGGTGAAGCCCAGAAACAGGCGCTCGGCGATTTCATCCGCATCGCCTGCATCGTCAAAAACCAGCTGCGGGCTTTTTCCGCCCAGTTCCAGCGTCACGGGCTTGGTACCGTGCAACGCGGCCTGGCTCATGATCGCCGCCCCGGTCGCGGTTGAACCGGTAAAGGATACCTTTCTGACCAGAGGATGGGTCACCAGTGCATTGCCGGTGACCTGTCCGCCGCCCTGAACGACGTTGAGCACACCGGGCGGAATACCGGCCTGCACGGCCAGCTCAGCCAGCCGCGCGGTGGAAAATGGCGTCAGCTCAGAGGGCTTGAGTATCACCGCGTTGCCCGCAGCCAGCGCCGGGCCGCACTTCCACGACGCCATCGACAGCGGGAAATTCCACGGCGTGATCGCGCCGATCACGCCATAAGGTTCCGGCACCAGCATTCCCAGGCTACTGTTCTGGGTTGGAAACACATCTCCGCTGTACTTGTCTGCGCATTCTGCATAAAAACGCAGAGCAGCAGCGGTGAAAGGCACTTCAATATTGATCGTGTCCGTTATCGGACGCGTGGAGCCCACCGCCTCAAGCTGCGCCAGATAATCTTTGTCGGCATCGATCAAATCCGCCCAGCGGGAAATGGCCGCGCCACGTTCGCGTGGCGAGCAGCTTGACCAGCCGCTGCGAATGCGCGCGTCTTCCGCGAGGCTTACCGCCTCGCCGACCGTCTCTGCGCCCGCTTCGTTGATGTCGGCATAATGCTGGCCATCCGAGGGACGTTTAATTCCCATTGTTTTGCCGGATGCCGAAACAAACTGGCCGTTGATAAAATGCCCGGTCGAAAGACGGACCTTATCGGGATAAAAATCTGACATGATGTTCTCTCACAATGAATGGAAAAAACGCTACCAGCCAACGATGCGTTGCCAGACCTCATGTTCGCCGTTTCGGGTGTCGATCACCTGATAGTGCGTATGCATCGCGGCGGTCGCGCAGGCGTGGTTGGGCAGAATGCGCAGCAGGGTACCGAGTGGAAAATCTCCGGTGGAATACGCACTGTCGCGCGGCAACGCAATAATTCCGTGCTCCTGATTGGTGGTTGTCAGCAGCAATCCCAACGGACAACCCGCGTCGTCGCACACCAGCCCGTAGCCATAATCGGTATCCTGTGAGGCGGTGCCACGATCGCGTGACATGGCCATCCAGCCGGCATCAACAAAAACCCAGCCCTTGTCGTGGTTGTGGCCGATCACCGTTGTCACCACCGAAAGCGCAATGTCGTCCTGGGTGCAGACGCCCAGATTGTGCATAAACAGATCGAAGGTGGAAAACACCCCGGCCCTCACCTCGGTTACGCCCGTGAGGTCCGTAGCCGAATGCGCCGTGGGCGTGGAGCCAACGCTGACGACCGGGCACGGGATCCCTGCTGCACGGATATGCTGGGCAGCGGTAATGGCAGCCTGGCACTCTTGCTGCGCCGCCCGCTGAATGTCTTGCGGCGTGCGGCAATGGTAGGACTCGCCCGCGTGGGTCATTACCCCTTCCACCACCATCCCGTGCTGATGCAGATGACCGGCAATCTCGGCCAACGTCCCGTCGTCAGGTCGAATGCCGCCGCGATGGCCATCGCAGTCGATCTCAATGAAAACGGAAAACGTTACCTGATGCTGTAAAGCGTAATCGCTGATGGCCTGTGCCTGCGCCATGCTGTCCAGCAACACATGCACCTGTTTGCCGCTGCACCGCAGGGCGGCAATACGCGGCAATTTAGCGGGCGCAATGCCCACGGCGTAAAGCACATTGCTGAAGCCAGCGGCGACAAAGGCTTCGGCCTCTGCCAGGGTAGAAACGGTGGCAGGTGAAGAGGATGCTTTGAGCAGATAAGGCGCAGACTGGAGAGTGCGAAGCGTTTTCAGATGCGGGCGAATCTGACAGCGTTGCCCTTCGATTCGCTGATACAAGCGGTTGATATTGCGTTCAAACTTAACTTTATCTAACAGCAGATAAGGCGTGGTTATGGTTAAGTGATTGAGCATCGTCGAATTCCTGTAAGGTTTTATTGATGCTCTCATCGTTTAAATCTGTTTAAAATGCCGTCAGGCCCAATTAATGATTAGGTTTGAACCTAATGATCAACAGCGAAGATTTACGTTTTTTTCAGGTCATTGCCCTGCATCCGACGCTGGCGGCGGCGGCGCGCCATCTGGATATCACGCCGCCTTCCGTGACGCAGCGCCTGCAAAGTATTGAACAAAAGATCGGGGTGAAGCTGATCCTGCGTCCGGCAAAACGCATCATTCTGACCGATGAAGGCGAAGCTCTGCTGGGTCGCGCCCGGGTGATTTTGCATGAGATAGACCAGTTGCAGGATGTGATCGATCAGACGCGAAACCGCATCAGCGGAACGCTGAGAGTGCTGGCCCCGTTGGGCTTTGGTTCCGAACACATTGCCCCGCTGCTGGCGGAGTACGCCGACAGCCATGCCGATCTCAGTATCGATCTCACCCTCTCCGATAACCCTGACTGGATGCAGGCCGATAAGTGGGATGTGGTGATCTATATCGGCCATCTGCGCGACTCCACGCTCTACAGCACCCGGCTCGCCGCCAATCCGCGTTTACTCTGCGCCTCGCCGGCTTATCTGCAGCAGCAGGGTACGCCGACGCATCCTGATGCGCTGCAGCACCATCACTGTCTGGTGATCAGGGAAAATGCGGAAGATGTGACGCGCTGGACATTCAGCCACAACGGGGACGAAACGACCGTAAGGATTACGCCACGTCTCGCCAGCAATGATGGTCGTATCATTAAAAAATGGGCGCTGAGCGGTAAAGGGATTATGGTGCGCTCCGCCTGGGATGTCAGCCGCGAGATCCGCCAGGGCCTTCTTGTTCCCTTGCTGCCCGCGTTTACCCTGCCGTCTGCCGATATCGTCGCCCTGACCAGCCTGCAGGAAAAAAAGCGCCTTCCCCGCACTCAGGGCTTTATCGACCTGATGAAACACACCTTCAGCGCCCCGCCGTGGGAGATCGATTAGGCCTCCCTGGTGTTACACCAGCTCAACAGGCGTTGCTTACGATAAAAATTCGTGCTCTGTGACCTTTTCAAGCCAGGTCACCGGACTGCCGTTAAGGGATTCCGCGATGGCAATATGCGTCATTGCATGGCTGGCGGTGGCGCCGTGCCAGTGACGAACATCCTCCGGTATCCAGACGATATCGCCCTGATTAATCGTCTGCTTCTCTTCGCCTTCACACTGAATCCATCCCTGACCGGCGGTGACGATCAGCGTCTGACCCAGTGGATGCGTATGCCAGGCCGTACGGGCACCGGGCTCAAAGGTGACGGTAGCGCCGCCAACCCGTGCCGGCGCCGTAGTGCTGAAAGGGGAATCAATGCGGACCTGGCCGGTAAAATACGCCTCAGGACCTTTCGCTGAGGGAACGGCGGCATTTTTGATGATTTTCATTATCGGCTTACCTTTGATGTCGTGTGACAGAGGACAGGGACGGACGTCTCTCATTCTGGCCGCTGCTTGCTTGTGCGCACATGGCCGAAAAACACGCGCAGGCTGATGAATTGGGCAGGCTACGCGCAGGGTTAAAAATATTTAATTTTTTCTGCATCCACTTTCGTCCCCCTACTCGTATATCTCATTGAAAGCCACTTACTCCACGCTCTAATGAGGATTTACGATGAAAAAGCTAATCGCTGTGACTGTTGTATCAAGTGCATTACTGTTTACCACTGCCTCTCTTGCCGCTATGGAGTCGGGTTCTGTCATGGTAGGCGGTGCCGCCATGTTCCCGCAAAAAAATATTGTTGAAAATGCGGTTAACTCAAAAGATCACACCACCCTGGTGGCTGCGGTAAAAGCAGCCGGTTTGGTTGATACCTTACAAGGTAAAGGCCCTTTTACCGTGTTTGCTCCAACTAACGCGGCGTTCGCTAAGCTCCCTGCAGGCACCGTAGACAGTCTGCTCAAACCGGAAAATAAAGCGAAACTGACCAGCGTACTCACCTATCACGTGGTTGCCGGTAAGTACGATATGAAGGCGCTGGAAGCCAAAATCAAACAAGGTGGCGGTCATGCCGAGCTGAAGACCGTTAACGGTCAGCCGTTATGGATCATGAACAATGGCCCCCACAATATTCAGCTGAAAGATGGCCAGGGCAACGTCGCGAATATCAGTACCTATGACGTCAACCAAAAAAATGGCGTGATAGATGTGATTGATACCGTATTAATGCCGAAGTAATAATTTATACTCGAACGGAAACAGATCATTCGGGACGCTTATGGACAAGGTGCAGGCAGTGGAGCAGGTGAAATTGATGCAGGCAATCGCCGACGGCGATCGTCAGGCATTTGAACAACTTTACCGGCTGACATCGCCTCACCTTTTTGCCATCGCGTTGCGCATGTTGCAGCATCGCCCCTGGGCTGAGGAGGTGCTGCATGATTGCTACATCACCATCTGGAGCAAGGCGGAAACCTATAATGCCGCGCTGAGCTCCCCGTTGACCTGGATGACCCACATTGTTCGTAATCGGTGTATCGACTGGCTCCGCAGCGGACAGGCACGCCTTGCCAGCGCGGAAGAAGCCCATAACGATGACCTACTAGCCGCTGAACATGACGAACTGCATAACAGACAGGATGATGCACAAGCCGCACGCTTACAGCGCTGTCTGGGAAACCTCAGCAGTGAGCAGCGCCAGAGCATCACGCTGGCCTACTATCAGGGCATGTCCCACGGCGATATTGCTCACTGGCTCCAGCAGCCGGTTGGATCGGTGAAAAGCTGGATCCGCCGGGCGATGGCGCACCTTCGGGAGTGTGTCGGACTATGAATAAACGCCAACGTGACGACGCGCTCTCTGCGGAATACGCGCTGGGTACGCTGCGCGGCAATGCGCGGTTACGCTTTCAGAAGCGTCTGCAGAGTGAGCCGGAACTGACTGAGCAGGTAGCCAAATGGCAAACCCTGCTTGCCGGACTGGATCGCAGTCTGATGCCTCAGATTCCACCGGAATACGTCTGGAAAAAAATAACGTTAAGTCTGCCGACAAAGATAACGCCGCGCGTCAGGCGCGGTTATGTAGGCTGGCTGGTTGCCGCTGCCCTTGCCGCGCTGACGCTGGTGTCGTATCAGGTTATCAGGACGCCCGACTTTACCCCGCTGACCGTAATGCGGGGCGCGGAGCAACAGGGGCAATGGGTGGTCAGTGCAGATAAGGCGTTGACGCAGCTGCGTGTAACACCGTTGCAGCCGGTCGCTATTGGCGCAAACAACAGCCTGCAACTGTGGCTCATCCCTGCCGGTCAACAGCCCGTTTCGTTGGGGCTGCTGAATGTCCAGGAGACCACGCAGCTCAAACTTGCCGCACGTGATACGCTGAAAAACGCGGTGATTGCGGTCAGCCTTGAGCCCCAGGGCGGTTCACCCACCGGGCAGCCTACCGGCCCGGTGCTTTACAGTGGCAGGACAGGATAACGCCATTCGGGCGGCGGGTTGAGCGGGTGGGACGATGGCATGCCTATATCCCGTGTTATCGCCCCACCCGCCGCACAACCCTAAAAACGTTGCCAGTTATCTTCCTGCTTAGCATAGGCCGCACGAGCCTGAACAAAGGCGGAAGAAACCCGTGCGGGGCTGGATTGGGCAACAGGCGCGGCATCGGTCAGCACGAACGTGGCGACGAGCTGATTCAGTGCTGAGGCCTGATCCATGAGCGAGCGGGATGCCGATGAGGCTTCCTCCACCAGCGCCGCATTCTGCTGTGTCACGTCATCCATCTGATTGACGGCCTGATGCACCTGACCAATCCCCAATGACTGCTCCTGAGACGCAACGGCAATTTCGTCAACGAGGTCGGTTACCTGTCGCACCGCGTCCTTCATTCGTCCGATATTGTCACCCACCTGTTCAGCCTGATTAACGCCGGTTTCCACATAGCGCATCGAGGATTCGATAAGTTCTTTAATCTCGCGCGCTGAAGCCGAAGAACGCTGCGCCAGGTTACGCACCTCACCGGCGACAACGGCAAAACCTCGTCCCTGCTCGCCAGCCCGGGCGGCTTCAACGGCAGCGTTGAGCGCCAGAATATTGGTCTGGAAAGCCACGCCTTCGATCAGGCTAATAATGGCGGTGATTTTTTCAGAACTCTGTTTAATATCGGTCATGGTGCCGAGCATGGTGTGAACTTTCGTGGCGCTGTCGTCCGAAATGTCCCGGGCGTTTTTCGACAGCTGGCTGGCCAGTCGGGTGTTTTCAGCCGTCTGGCGCACGGTTTCACTCAGCTCTGACATACTGGCAGCCGTCTGTTCCAGCGAGGCCGCCTGCTGCTCGGTGCGTGAAGAGAGATCTTCGTTGCCGGCCGAAATTTGCGAGGTGGCAGAACTGACAGAATGGGCCGAACGTTCAACGGACGACAGCGAGTGGGCTACATTCCCGATAAGGTTGTTAAACGCTTTGGCCGTAAGACCAATTTCATCCTGACGGGAGTCATCCGCACGCAGGGTAAGATCCAGTCGCTCGCTGGCACGTTCCATGGTGATTCGCATACCGTTAAGGTGCCTGCGGATCCCCAGAATCGTTCTGACGGAGAACGCGCCCAGCAGCAGAATGATGGCGGCCGAACCGGCAATTAACCACACCAGCGTTTGCCGGTAAACCTTGTTGTTATCTTTTTCAAATGCCGCCCCTACCTCCACATTAAACTGTAACTGTTTCTGGTAACTTTCAATTAAATCGCGAATAGACTGCCCGACCCCGCTATTGCCCTGCAGATCGGCCAGCGCAGCGTCGTCATGCAAACGGGAATTCGCCATAAAACCGGGCAAACGGTCTTCCATCTGCTTAATCAGCGCTAAGGCATGCTGACTCAGCCTGATGTCCTGATCGTTAGTGGTTTCATTTTTCAAATAAAATTCAGTCAGCGCTTTAACGGTATCCAGCCGCGTTGTTATTTCCTTTTCGAACTCGGCCTGTTTGCCTTGATCTTTTGCACTCAAATGTCGGTAAAGCGAGACGTTAAGCCGGTTACTGCCATTGACCATTTTATCCAGGTCAACCAGTGAAGGCAGCGTATTGGTTTGTACGTATTGAAAGCGCGACTGGAAGCCGCTCAATACCATGATGACGATCACCACCATGGCAATCATCGATGCCGAGAGCAGTGAAAACGTCAGGAAAAGCCGCTGAGTAATAGTCATATTAAATTCCCCGAATACTATGTTCGTTATTCATTACGTTATGCTGAAGCGCGCTAGCCATAAAGATATCGACAGGGCGTGAATGAGCATTAATGCGCTGAATAGTAAATCCGCTGAATAATGGGGGCGGACGCGGCATTACCGTTAAAAAGCATTAGCCCGTTGAATGCATAAATAAAGATGCAGGGTTTTATGACTCAGGAAATACAAATGGAATTAATGGGTGGAGGAAAGTCAATTTTTATTTAAGAGGAGGGAAATAATCTTTATTCAAAATGGCGCGCGCGTTTAATTAATAAAATTTCGCTTAAGGCCAGCTTAAAATTGTGCCTGAATATACCGGCTGCGCCGTTGTTTAATGCCGCCGTTTTTGAAATAAATTAACGCTGCAACAAACGCGAACGAATTAATCATAAGTAAGGACTATTTTAAAAATTTTTTTATTTTTTTGTTAACGCCGGGACGTTCTTCTCCGTTCGTTCGGGCCAGGCGTTAAAAACCCGCATAGCGCTGGCTTCCCTGTCTCCGCCGCGACACAGCCTTGTCATTCGCCGCATTCACGCCGCGGGTCGGCATGGCTGACAAAGCAAAAGACATAATTTGGCTTAATGCAACACGCTGACTAAACCGGTTTTAAACAGCCTGGTCGTGACGGCGGATTTACGCCACTTCTCGCGCGAAATAACTGCTGAGTTAATCGACAGTCGTGTAAAAATGTCGTAAAAAAAAGGTACAAACCTGTAAAAATGCAGTTCATAACTTAACCACCTACTCCCTAACTCACGCTAAACCGCGTAATCTCGTGCTGATCGCTGACCGGATAACCTTTCCGGCGAAGGTGGATAATTACGTGAAGCAAAACAGGATATTAAATGGCGCAGTCTGAAAAACAGTCTCTTCCTGCAGGCATGCTGGCGGCAGCGGGGATCGTATTTGGTGATATCGGCACCAGCCCGCTCTATACCTTAAAAGAGTGTCTGTCTATTCTTCCCTCTGGGGCGGTGACCGAAGAGGCGGTCATGGGGTTTCTTTCTCTGATATTCTGGGGACTGACGCTGATTGTGACGGTGAAATACGTCATCTTTATCATGCGTGCAGATCATGATGGCGAAGGCGGAATACTGACGCTGATGTCCCTGGCCCGGCAAAATGTCGGCGCGCGGCTCAGCCGCATCATCGTACTGGCAGGCCTCACAGGAGGAGCCTTCTTTTACGGTGACGGCATTATCACCCCGGCAATCTCGGTGCTTTCCGCCGTTGAGGGGATTGAAGTCGTGGCCCCGGCGCTGGATCGCTTTATTGTGCCGCTGGCCATGGTCATACTGGCGGTACTCTTTGTGATCCAGAAGCACGGCACCGAGCGCGTCAGCCGCGTTTTTGGCCCGATCATGCTGGTGTGGTTTATTACCCTGGCGATACTCGGTGTGCGCGGCATCGCCATGAATCCGCACGTTTTACATGCGCTCAATCCGGCCTTTGCCCTGACCTTTTTGCTTCATCATGAAGCCCTGTCATTTGCCGCGCTCGGCATGGTGGTGCTGGCCGTCACCGGTGCTGAAGCCCTGTATGCGGATATGGGACATCTGGGCAAAACCCCCATCAGGCTGGCCTGGTTGATCATTGCCCTGCCCGCTCTGGTGCTGAACTATTTTGGTCAGGGCGCCCTGGTGCTCGCCGAACCCAGCGCCGTGCAAAATCCGTTTTATATTCTGGCGCCCGTCTGGGCACAGATCCCGCTGATTGTCCTGTCAACCCTGGCCACGGTCATTGCTGCCCAGTCAATCATCAGCGGCGTTTACACGCTGACGCATCAGGCCATTCGCCAGGGGTTTCTGCCGCCGATGCGAGTGATCTTTACGTCTGCTACGGAATCAGGGCAAATCTACATCCCGGTCGTAAACTGGCTGCTGTTTGCCGCGGTAACTGTCGTAATCCTGGCTTTCCGCCAGTCCTCAGCGCTCTCATCCGCTTACGGTATTGTGGTGACGGGCACGATGGTGCTGACGGCCTGTCTGGCCGGTATTGTGGCGTTTAAAAACTGGAAGTGGCCATTGCCGGTGGCGTTGGTTTTTCTGCTCTGCATGCTGTTAATTGATGTGCCGCTGTTTGCCGCCAATCTGATGAAACTCCTGTCTGGCGGCTGGGTGCCGGTGCTGCTGGCGATGACCATGCTGGTGCTGATGCTTATCTGGAGCAGTGAGCGTTCCCGGCTTATCCGCCGTCTCACTGACGATCCGGTGCGGCTGAAAGCGCTGATTAGCTCCCTGGAAGCCTCTCCGCCGATGCGGGTGGGGGGAACGGCTATCTTCCTGACGCGTAAAGAGTATGAAATTCCGCAGGCGCTGCTGCATAACCTGAAACATAACCGGGTACTGCATGAGCGCACTGTCTTACTGCATATCAAAACGGTCGATCTGCCCCGCGTACACAATCAGCAGCGCATTGCGTTGCGCCAGATGTCCCCGTCGTTCTGGCAGGTGACGGCCACCTATGGCTGGCATGAGCGTCCGTCGATGCAGGATGTCCTGCATCTTTGTGGGCTGGAAGGCTTTGGCTGTACGTTAAATGAAGCGTCGTTTTTTACCTCGCACGACACGCTGGTGATGAAAAAGCGCCGCGGTCTGGCCCATGCCAAAGGCGTTATCTTCCACTTCTTCCAGCGCAATGCACTACGCGCACATGAGCAGTTCAGAATCCCGGCTAACCGGGTGATCGAACTGGGCGGGCAAAAAGAGTTCTGATAAGGGCGTTTGCGGCAGAGCGCGTCACGGGCTCTGCCGTTTTCTTTTGTCAGGATGCCCGCGTGTTCCCCGCTCGCGTTCTGCACCCTTTCACCACCCGTCGTAACGGCCTTCTTCACGCGTCTCCTGGATCTCGTCAGGCTTTGCCAGGCAAAATGTATGCTCATACAGGCATAACGGGACAGCAGGCGCCGCTGTGGCGCAAGTACCGCCTGCCGCGTTATCCCGTCAATAGTGCCCGTTGAACTCAACGCTGACTTGCAGAACGGCCCTCATCAGCGCACCAAACGCAGGATGCTGAAGAAAAATCTGTAGGCTGCGGGATCCCGTCTGGTGTCTTTGACCTTAACCCGTCACAATACCAGCCGGGATCCCCTGTTTTACCTGTGCCACCAACGCTTCATCCCTGTCACCTCCCCAGAGGTTGCAGGATGAAAAAAGGAGCAAATCATGTCTGATGCGACATCGGCTCAGTGCCACTGTGGCGCTGTAGCGTTTAACGTAAAACTGCTGGATGGCCTGAACACGGCCCGGCGCTGTAACTGCTCTTTCTGCCGTATGCGCGGCGCGGTCGTGGTGTTTGCGCCCGTCTCGGGGCTTGAGGTGGTGAAAGGCAAAGAGACGCTAAGCGAGTACCGTTTTAATTCGGGTGAGGCAGTCCACTACTTCTGTTCCATTTGTGGCATCTACACGTTTCATCAAAGCCGGTCCAATCCTGAACAGTACGGCGTGAATGCCGCCTGTCTGACGGGCGTTTCGCCTTTCGATTTCGCCTCCGTGCCCGTCACCGATGGCAATAATCATCCCCGGGATGGCGGCAAAGGCGGCGTAGTCGGCCATCTTAACTATGTTGCAGTAAAACCCTGGCGCCGGGCACCAGAAGGCCATTAACCTCAGATCGCCTGGCGCACCCTTTCCAGCATCATCATTGCGTGGCTGAAAACCGCATCGGCGAGCGTCAGGGGATAATCATCGGGCAGGCTGTCCCGCACCTTAACAATCGCGGCAGGCAAGCCCGGAACAAAGGCCGCGAGTATCTGCCGCATCGCTGCCTGACTGAACCCCACGCTCCCCGCAAGGGCAAGAAAATGCGCGGGCCCAATCGCGTCAATGTGATGCTGTTTGCCCTCAGGGCCTGTCACGCCCATCGCCAGCTGGAAATCCTGTCTGTCTGTTGTGCGCAGAGAAAGGCCCGGGCAGGCGGAAAGAAGATGCTTAAAAGGCGCGAGCCGGAAGCTGCCACCGCGAGCAATCAGCAGCGAGAGATGTTTAGCGTTGACGCGCGTGATGCCCGTCAGCCACTGAAATACCAGACAGCGCATCAGATCATCACGGTCTTTCATGGCGGAGCTTGAGCCCATCAGCAAGGCCATGATGTCATCAATTCCCGGACCGCCCTGCTGCTCATCGCGGCCAGAGAGCGGCACGCCGAGCGCCTGACACACGTCTTCTTCAGGAAGATGATAAAGGTGTTGTCCGTCGTGACGCCAACGGCGATCGTATCGTTCTGTTCTCAATTTACGGATGCCGTTCTCATGAACTAACACGGCATCCGGCACCGGGATAGTCAGCTCCCGGGCCAGGGACAGACACAGATACGCATTATCGATATCGAACTGCTGTGCCTCATCGGCGGGGCTGAAGACGCTGTGCGTTGCCTGGTCCGGCGCGACGGGCTGCCGCTTTGCCGGCAGCAGACTGAGCGCCCCGGGTAATGTGTGTCCCACTTTCTGCAATGTTGCAAACACCTCACAGGATTTTATCGGGTGAGTCGGGTAAAAATCCTTTTCGATCAACGTACTGGGAAATAGAAGGTTTTCGAAAAAGTGCACGACTTTCTCAGAATGCATCGCGGCGCGCTGTAAGGGCAACGAAAGCGAGAGAGGTCTGGCAAGCGGATGCTGAAGCCAGTTGGCGTCATACTGGAAATGCAGCGCGCCGTTGTGATGCAGCGTCAGCGTTCCCGTACGCTCGCCGTTTATCCAGGCAATGAGCTTTGCCATTACCAGGCATCCTCAGCCGGGGCTGAGGATGCGCTGTTTTCATGAAGCGACAGAGCAAGATCGAGCGCCTGTAAGATTTTGAACAACGTTGCCAGTGAGGTTGTATCCGGGGCATTTTCGAAGTGAGACAGGGTTGCCTGTTTCAGGCCCACTTTTTTCGCCAGTTCGACCTGGGTCCAGCCGTTTTGCTGCCGCAATAGCCTGACCTGATTCGCCAACTGGCGGGGACTGTAAATCATGCGGTATGCTCCCTGATAAGTGAGGATTTATCCCCGTTAGAGGATATTATCAGACTTGCTGCTCTTTCGCCTGATAACTTAATTATCCCCGATAGCGGATATTTTGGAGGTATAATGACCAAATGTAACTTTCCTCTGGCCGTCACGCGGTCTTACACCGAGAACGATAAGCAGGATTTACTGGCCGGGCTACGCGCCTATAACAACGCGTTCATCGATACTTCGACATGGGGGCCGCTGGCGGTATTTTGTCGTGATCCGCAGGGAAAATTGCTGGGCGGACTGATTGGTAGCCAAAAAGGGCACTGGCTTTGTATTGAGTTTCTCTGGGTGAGTGAATCCGTGCGCGGTTCAGGCCTTGGCCAGCAGCTGGTTCATGCAGCCGAACAGGATGCTGTCACGGCGGGTTGCCACAGTGCCCTGGTGGATACCTTTAGTTTCCAGGCACTTCCCTTCTACCAGAAGCAGGGTTATGCCCGACAGATGTCGTTAACGGATTTCCCTCAACCGGGCATGCAACGTCATTATCTGACGAAAGCGTTAAGCGCAGCGCGCTGATCTTCACGCTGCAAAAACGCAAGGGTTGCCCCTGTCCATCTCTCAATGGACAGGGTTAAGGCATCAGATGATATTGACCTTGCAGTCGCTTAACATGCGCCAGTGGCAAGGCAGAACACGCGTTTCGCCTCTTACCGTTACCGTGCTGACGCCATGAATATCGCGACAGGACGATCCGACCTGCAGCTCAAACTCGCCCGGCTCAACAATGCGCTTGCCATCGCGACGGGTAAAGTTGAGCATATCGACGGGGAGCGTAAAGCACAGCTCAGCCGTTTCACCCGGTTGTAACGTGACGCGCTGAAAAGCTTTGAGCTCCTGGAGCGGGCGCACCATGCTGGCGACCTTGTCCCGGATATAAAGCTGAACCACTTCACTGCCCTGCCGTTGGCCGCTATTGGTCAGCGTCATTCTGAGGCGGATTTCGCTGTCAATAGCGACGCTGTCCTGCTCGGACTGGAGCGTCCCCCAACTAAACGTTGTCCCGCTCAGACCGTAGCCAAACGGATAGCGTGCGCCAAAATGGAAGGCGATTGGCGTGCCGCCGCTTTTCAGTTTGTGGTTGTAATAGAACGGCATCGCACCGACGTTCTTCGGAACGCTCACCACCAGGCGGCCCTGCGGCTCTGCGCGGCCGGTGAGGATATCCGCTATCGCCCAGCCGCCCTCCTGTCCCGGCGCCCAGGCCAGCAGAAAGGCGGCGACCTTGTTCTCCAGGCCCTGCAGGTTATAAGGTCGCCCACCGGTCATGACCACGATCACCGGTTTTCCGGTGGCCACAAGGGCTTCCAGCAATAACTGCTGCACGCCTGGCAGATTCAGGCTGTCGGTATCAGAACCTTCTCCTACGGTGCCGCTCTGGAACAGGCCCGCCAGATCGCCTACGCAGGCAACAACGACATCGCTTTCTTGTGCCACGCGAACCGCCTCCGCAATAAGATGCGTATCCTGTGAAACAGGCGACTGCTGCACAGGTTTCGCCCCGCTGTCTCCGGGGAAAACGGGAGCGCCTGCCGCGCGTTTCTCAATAATATGGCAGCCTTTGGCATAGCTGACGTTTTGCTGCCCCAGCGTATGGCGCAGCGCGGCGAGGGGCGTCGTTACCTGCGAGGTTTCCTCCAGCATATCGCTAATGATCAGGTGAACAGGAAAACTGTAGCCACTCAGTAGCGCGAGTGGATCGTCTGCACAGGGGCCCACAACCGCAACGCGACTGGTTTGTTGCAGCGGCAGAATGCCGTTGTTTTCCAGTAGCGTGATCGACCGCGTGGCAACCTCCCGGGCGACCTGACGGGTTTCCTCGTCCTGCAGTGAAATCGTCTCTTCATTAATGTAGGGCTGCTCGAACAGGCCCAGACGAAACTTTTCGGTTAAGATGCGGCCAACAATTTCATCCACCTTCTCCATCGACAGCAGATTACGTGATACGGCGTCCGCCAGATGGCGAGCGCAGTCATCTTTGGGCAGTTCGACGTCCAGCCCGGCGTTAAAAGCCAGCGCGGCAGATTCTGCCGCATCCTGCGCCACGCCATGATGCTGATGAAGCAGGCTGACGCCGCCGTAGTCAGCGACGACAATGCCGTCGAATCCCCACTGCTCCCGCAAGACCTCCGTCAGTAAAAAACGATCGCTGTGGCCGGGTTGATTATCGATGTCATGGTATGCCGGCATGACTGAACCCGCATTCGCCAGCTTGACCGCCATTTCAAACGGCAGTAAGAAGATATCGTTTAACTCGCTGAAACCCAGGTGTACCGGCGCGTGATTACGGGCGCCCTCACTGAATGAGTGGCCGACGTAGTGCTTCAGCGTGGCTAACAGATCGCGCGTGTCACCCTGCAGGCCCTCGACGTAGGCGGTGGCCATAACGCCCACCAGCCAGGGATCTTCCCCGAAGGTTTCTTCTGTCCGGCCCCAGCGGACATCGCGGGACACATCCAGTACCGGCGCCAGCCCCTGCTTACAGCCAACAGAACGCGCCTCTGTGCCAATGCGCTGTGCCGCCCGCCTGATGAGTTCAGGATCCCAGGTCGATCCATAGTTGAGCGATGAGGGAAACAACGTGGCGCCTTTGCAGAGTAAACCGACCAGGCACTCTTCATGCAGCAGCGCCGGGATGCCCAGGCGTGAGCCTTCAGTCACGTCGCGCTGCAGGCGATTCGCCGCCCGAACGCCAGTCAGCGCGTCAACGATATGCGTTCCCAGCGGACGGGTAATCTGACCTATACCGCGGGTTAATCTTTCTTTCAGTGCTGTCTGGGCACTGACGCCAGTAAACTCATCGCTTAAATCTGTGCGTTCCTGGTGATTGCCCTCTTCATCCAGAATGAGCCAGTAAGCATGCATCTGCGCGAACTTTTCTTCCGCCGTCATGCGCGGCAGCAGATCCGCGACGCGTTCAGCGACCGGACGATGAGGATCCTTATAGATTGCAGTCATGTTTCACTCCTTTATGCAGATTTCAGATAGTCTTGCTGGCGTCCATTTTCTCTTCAGCGGCGCGCTTCGCAGCCAGCTCAAGGGCGATAGCATTCACCCGAGCGCTGTTCAGTTTGTAGAGAAAAAGCAGTAGCAACATGCAGGTAAACAGAACGCCGGGAATAATGTTGTGCATCAGGTTGATGGTGGTGATGACGCGAGGTGTTTGTGCGGCCACGCCGGGCTGGTAATGAACCAGTCCCAGAATCCAGCCCACGACAGCCCCGCCCATGGCAAGGCCAAATTTGATGGCAAACAGCGCCGTTGAAAATACGAGGCCGTCCAGTCGTCTTCCGCTGCGCTGTTCTTCAAAGTCCACCACATCCGAGAACATGTTCCATTGAATGGGCGTGGTCAGGTTCTGAACAAAACCAAAAACAATATTCACGGCAATGATCAGCCAGACCTGAGAAGGCGGAATAAAATAAATCGTGGTGACAAAAAAAACAAAACTGGCAAGGCAAATCTGATAAGTGCGCACGCGATCAAATTTTCCCAATAACCGCTCTGAAAAAAAGGCCCCGCACAATGCCGCTATCATGCCGGTAATTATAAAAGTGAATACGAGGTCAGGACGCAATAAAACGTAGTTCATGTAATAAATGGTGGAGGAGCCACGGGTTACCACCGCCGTGAGCAGCAGGATGTTAAAAATAACAATGATGCACCACTGGCTGTTTTTACTCAGCGCCTTGAGGTCGGACCACATCGAGTTTGCGCTGTCACTGCGGGGTAAATAACGTTCCCGGGTCATAAAGAAGCAGCAGTAGATTAAAACCACCCCTAAGAACCCCATAAAGCCCATGGCAAAAAGGTAGCCTTTTGCCTTGTCACCCTGACCTAACAGATCCACCAGCGGCAGCCCGATGACGGTCACCACCAGCCCGCCGATAAACGCGCAGGCAAACCGCCAGGATTGCAAAGAATGGCGTTCGCGGGGATCGAGCGTCAGTGCACCGGGCATGGCGCAGTAAGGGACATTTACCGCAGAGTAAATAAAGCTGAGAATCGTGTAAGTGACACAGGCATAGACGATCTTCGCCGTGGGGCCGACATCCGGAACATAAAAGGTAATGAGACAACTGACGCCAAACGGAATCGCAAACCACATCAGCCAGGGCCGAAAACGACCGTGCTTGGTTCGGGTGCGATCGACCAGCGCGCCGATACAGGGATCGACAAAGGCATCGGCCAGACGAACCACCAAAAACATCGTCCCCATAATGGCGGCCGGTAACCCAAACACATCTGTGTAAAAGTAGGCGAGGAACAAGGTGGCGGTTTGCCACACCATTGAACTGGCGGCATCACCGATGCCGTAACCCATTTTATCTTTTGTCGTGAGCACAGAGGATACAGAGGATATAGTCATTGTTATGAGCCTTATAATTAGGTGAAAAACCTGTTCAGTCAGCTTTCCACGCTCTGCCTGTACAGGCAGGCCAGGCTCAAGTATTAGTAGTCTGGAGGAGTAGCAACAATTCCAGAAATTAACAGCCAATTTATGATATTTAGTTTTTTTGCGGGTTTGTGATGCAGTGCATATTGATAACTTATCGATCAATACATTTCTGACGAAATATTTTTGACACCAGGTGGGGTTACTTTGTTATAAGCCTGTAATGTTCTCATATAAAATCGCTATGACATGGCGAATATGCACGCTTGAAATAGTACAGCCTTGTTACTATTTGTATTGTTTTCTGTTGCGTTATGGCAAATAATATCTCTTCAGGGAGAATTTTACCGCCCGAGATGCGTTATCCTGCCCACTGAACGACTGAGCAGCCCTATTTTCAGATGAATAAATGTTATTTAGCTGAACGTCAGAGTGAAAAGTTAGTAAAATCAGTACAGGATAGCCGTGAGGGCTGCAGTAACTTTTAGAGGAAATGGAATGCTTGAACTGTTTGACGTCAGTTATGAAGAGCTGCAAACCACACGTTCAGAAGAACTTTATAAGCTCAGAAAAAAAACTTTTAGCGACCGCCTGGGATGGGAAGTCGTGTGCAGTCAGGGCATGGAGTCGGATGAGTTTGATGGCCCAGGGACGCGTTATATTCTGGGTATCTGCGAAGGGCAGTTAGTGTGCAGTGTCCGCTTTACCTGCCTGGATCGCCCCAATATGATTACCCACACCTTTCGTCACTGTTTTGACGACGTTCCCCTGCCCGCTTACGGCACCGAGTCCAGCCGTTTTTTTGTTGATAAAGCCCGCGCGCGCGAACTGCTGGGTGAGCACTATCCTGTCAGCCAGGTACTGTTTTTAGCCATGGTTAACTGGGCGCAGAATAATGCTTATACGCATATCTACACAATAGTCAGCCGGGCAATGCTGAAAATACTGAAACGGTCCGGATGGCAAATCAGCGTGGTCAAAGAAGCTTTTCTGACGGAAAAAGAGCGTATTTATCTGCTGACGCTGCCAGCCGGGGAAGCCGATAAACAGCAGTTGGGTGGGGATATTGTTGCACGTACGGGCTGCGCGCCCGTCGCCGTAACTACCTGGCCGCTGACGCTGCCGGTCTGATAAGATCTAACTCAACACCCAGTCTGATAGCCTGTCGGGCGTTACTGACGCCCAGTTTAACCACCACATTTTTGATGTGAAATTTTACAGTGCTGACAGAAATACCGGTAATGGCGGCAATCTCAGAGTAGGTTTTCCCCATACTCGCCCAGTACAACACTTCATTCTCACGCGAAGAAAAGATGGTTTTATCGGCGTTTTGATTCACCGTCGGTGCTCTTTCCGCTTCTGCGCCAGCCAGTCGATACATCTGCTCATTAAAATCGATCAGCAACATCTGCATCGTGCCCTGCTCTGAGGCAAGACGCTGTTCCAGTGCGGCCTGGTCGTTGCCTTTAATGATGACCGATAGCAACGCCAGGTTGTTCATATGGTCGTGGAGCACGTAGGTAAAGCCATTAACGATGTTGTATTGCTTCGATAATGAGAAAATTTTAGTAAACCGGAGATCGGACATCAAAGTGATGTTCTCGTCCCAGGCAAAGGGTGAGGTGCGTTTAAAGGCGGTAAGGATAACCGGATCGGTTAACTGAAAATTATTGGCGCGGTATAACCTAACCCATTCGTCAGGATAACTGGAAATAATCAGAACATTTGAAGGATTTTTTTTGCTCACAACAGTGTAAGCGTACTCAGGACTGCCAAACGAAGATAACTTTCTCTGTATGTAAGTCTGAAGCGTATCCGTTATTGTTTGATTTTCAAGAAAAAAAGAAAACATTCAGGCTCCATGCTGCTTCTTTTACTTAACGATGACATAACCTGCACTTTAGTACAGGTAAGATAATACTTAAGAATAACTTACAATGATTCAGCCAGAGGTTACAATGGGTTCGAGTTGTTTAGCGGTAAAAAAAAACCTGACCTGCAAGGCCAGGTCGCTGAAACAGCCAACACCAGGGAAAAACTTTCCGGCCAGACTTCACAAACTATAAAGTGATGCTGGCCGGGACACTCAGAGTAACATCCCAGAAACATTTGTACAAACATTTACCTTCGCTTTCCCACACCTGATTGTCCTCCTTTATCATATGCAATGATCTCCCCTCTTCTTTCATGCCATAAGCGCCTTTTATTCAATGCGTTAGCCTTCACCTGTGCGTGTCGCCAGGAAAGAGGATGCGCTCTTTTTGGCCTGATGGCGCTCCCCCTTAAGGAAAAATCAACATATTCTGCTACTTCCGCTGCGCTTATCTGCAATATCGTCGGCAAACCCTCGTCATAAAGCCTGTTTTCATCTACCAATACGGATTAAACAAGCATTTGAATGTGACAAATATCACATCTGTGCCAGGCTTAAACTCTCTGACCACCCTGTTCAAGGAGTTCACTATGACGACGTCAAATAATCACATTCAAGACCCGGATCGCTTTCCGAAGCCGCCGTTCAGGCAGCAGCCGCAGCAGGCACCCGGATTAGCCAGTGAGATGGACCCTGCTCCCGATCATGGTGAAAAAAGCTATCGTGGACATGGTCGCCTTACCGGCCGTAAAGCGCTGATCACCGGCGGCGACTCGGGTATTGGCCGGGCGGTTGCAATCGCCTATGCGCGTGAAGGTGCAGATGTGGCCATTAACTATCTGCCGGAAGAAGAGTCCGATGCGGTTGAAGTGATTAAACTGATTGAAGCCGAAGGGCGCAAAGCTGTGGCCATCCCCGGCGATCTGCGTTCTGAAACCTTTTGCCAGACGCTGGTTAACGAAGCGGCCGAGAAGCTGGGCGGGCTGGATATTCTTGTCAATAACGCCGGACGTCAGCAGTTTAATGAATCCATCCGTACGCTGAGCACAGAAGATTTCGATGCCACCTTTAAAACCAATGTCTATGCGCCATTCTGGGTAACGAAAGCCGCGCTGGCGTATTTGCCGCGCGGGGCCTGTATCATTAACACCTCTTCCGTGCAGGCCTTTAAACCCAGCGATATCCTGCTGGACTACGCGCAGACTAAAGCCTGCAACGTCGCCTTTACCAAAGCGCTGGCTAAACAGCTCGGCCCGGAAGGGATTCGCGTGAACGCGGTCGCACCGGGTCCGTACTGGACGCCACTGCAGCCGAGCGGCGGTCAGCCGCAGGAGAAAGTGGAACAGTTTGGTGCAGACGCGCCGCTGGGACGCCCCGGCCAACCTGTAGAGATCGCCCCACTTTACGTCACCCTTGCGTCGGACGAGTGCAGCTTTGCCTCCGGGCAGGTATGGTGCTCTGACGGGGGAACCGGAACCTTGTAATCGTTTTTAATACGCCATGGCCGCACTGCGCGGCCATTTTTTTGCCTGCTTTTCGGCATTACTGTAACGCGTCGAGAATCGCCACGGCCGCCTTAATGCGTTCCGGATTGGGATAGTTTTTATTCGCCAGCATAACGATGCCGCTGTTGAGCTGAGGGACAAAGGCAATGTAGGCCCCAAACCCGTTTGTGGAGCCGGTTTTGTGGATCCAGCTGGCGCGGTCCGCGGGTTTTACCGGGTTCACCAGCGTGGCAGGCTGAGCCTCCAGCGCGGTTTTCGTGTCGCTGGCGTCGATGAGCGTTTGCTCCTTCACCGGCCATGGATAGATTTCCCATCCCAGCCCCTGAGAAAGTTGACCTGCCGTTAAATAGTGCGACTGTGCGGTGAGTATGCCGTTGCGTAAAACCGTATTGCCGGACGATAACCCGTTGGGATTCGCATTGGCCTGCATAAAGGTCATCATGTCGCGCGCGGTGGACTTCACTCCATAGGTTTCTGCCGACAGCATTCCGGGAGAGACGCGCACGGGCTGGCCGTCTTTATAGCCCCACGCATAGTCGAACATCATGGACGCCGGAACGGTATAAAAAGTGCGCGTGAGCCGCAACGGTGTAAAGACGTTCTTCTGCATGGCTTCTTCAAACTCGCCCTTTACCATGAGATAACCCAGCAGGCCGAGACTGACATTGGAATATTGCCGCTGGATGCCCGGCGCGACACCGGGCTGCCACTGCTGCGCGTAACGGAGTAAGGAATCCTGATCGACCACGCTGGCAGGAAGCTGTAACGGCATGCCACCTGCGCTGTAGGTGGCGAGGTGCACCATCCTGATCGCCTGCCACTGCGGGCCTTTTAGCGCGGGCCAGTACTTTTGTACCGGATCGTTCAGGCGAAGTTCGCTGTTACGTATCATCACGCCAGCCAGTACGCCGGTAAAGGTTTTGCTGACGGAACCAAGTTCGAACAGCGTATTTTCCGTCACCCGTCGATCGGTTGCGGTATCCGCTACGCCAAAGTTCAGGTACTGCGGGCGGCCTTTATACAGGACCGCGACGGACATGCCAGGAATCCCCTGCTCCGCCATTAATGGCGTAATCACGTCCTTAACCCGCGAGGCAATCTCCTGTGAGGATAAATCCGTCGCGCTGCTGCTGGCGCTAAGGGCGACGAGTAATGCAGTAAAATATATTTTCATCAGCACTCATTCAGGTGACAGTTCATCAGTTTGCGCGTAAGACTTCGCCCAATCGGGCGGAGATATAAGCGCGCGACCATGATCGCGACATTAACGCGGCCCGTAATAGAAAAGCTGCCGGGCAGGCAGTGTTAGCTCACGGAGAGCCTGTAAATTCCAAATCGCTTAACGCCGTTCAGGTTCGGCTCGGTGAAGTGGGAATCCTCGCCCAGGGCGGGGAGCCGTCAATGACACTGAGCAGCGCATGATTGCACGCAAAGCTGCGCCTGGGTACTACAGGCACCGGAATTACGCGTATTACAATGAGATTGCTCAACATAACAGCGAGTCTGACAGCTGGAGAGATCACATTTTGCGGCGATGGGCATCAGTTGAGGAAGCGGCGCGCGCACCGGAAAGCTGTGTGCGGGTTGTGCCAGTGCGCTGCTGGCCATCAGGCAGGACAGCAGCAAAGCAAAAAGACATTTCATAACCGATCTCCAGAGATACGCGTCAGTTAAGTATGGTAACTCTGACGCGTAACGTCTGATAAATCTTGTTAAATTGAGAGCGCGGGCGGATGTTCAACACATTCCACAACGCCGCGACGATAAATATCGTTAAGTCGGACGCCGTACTGACGCGGATCATGCTGCTGTTTAATGCGTAAAATTGACCCTTCTCCCTTTTCCGTCAGGCAGGCCGGGTGTGCCAGAATGTCCAGCAGGGTCGATTTTATGCCGTCGATCAGCGCCCGGCGCAGGCGATCTTTATCGGCTTCGCTGTTGACCTGATATTCACGATCGTCATTCAGCTCGCCGCCGATCGTCCAGCCTGCACTGGCCGGGTTGATTTCCGGCAGAGCACGCACATTACTGGTTAACACCGGACAGCCGCTCGCCTGCATCTCCAGCACGGAAAACCCGTAGGTTTCCTGCCAGGTCGGTAACAAACCGAGGTCACTGTTCTGGAACAGTTTCAGGAGTGCCGAGTTTGCCATCTGCGCATGATGGCTGACGAAGCTCAGGCGGGAGATACGATCCTGGATATTTCGGTAAAAAGCCTCGTCGTCCTGGAATTTACGGTGTGCCACGTTATGACGCTTAGTCAAATCGCCGATAAGCTGCACGTCAAGCTGGGATGCATCGATCTGACCCGCTTCGACAAGCTCACTCAGCGCCAGCACAATTTCGGCCCCGCCCTTACGATAAAACTCATTGCCGACAAAGACCAGACGGATTTTGTCGCTGTGACGTGCGCTTTTCTGCGGGGTAAACAGCGTTTGTGGCGGATGCATCACCAGCGTTTTAGCCCGAATTTTTGCCGCCACATCCGGTTTAAACAGCTTCATCTGGATGTGCAGCGTCGCCTCTGAAATAGCAATCAGACCGAAACAGTTATCTTTCAGCAAATAAGGGATCAGCTGTTTCAGCTCTGGATTGTCGTGTTTGGCCACGCCTTCTACCGGCAGAACGCGCGGCAGCTCGGTTTCAAACGTCGCGACCCAGTTCATTTGCGTTATTGCCACTTCATTGAACAGATGGAGAATGTCGGGCTTCTGCCCCATTGCAAACGGGACAGGTAAGAAGACGAAACGTTTATTTTTTTTCAGTAAACGCGTACGCAGCGGATTGAGGAAATAGAAAACGTTACGTTTTTTCAGGTTAATGTAGTCGTTTTCCGGATTGACCAAAATATTGCGCTGCTCCGGATAGTGATTATTACTTATGCCGATTTTCATGAAGGGTTCCGAAGTCGTAGTGAGTGCGAACGTGATCTATATCACGCTGAATATGAAACAGATCATAGGTAACATCTTAAAAACATGTGATTACTGTGGTTTACAGATTTCTCTGCACCCGACAGGTGCAGCCTGTTGCACAGCGACCGTGCATCTGCGCCATTTTCACCCTTCGTGCCCCCATTCAGACGCGCACTCCGCGCGTCGCGCTTCTGGTACAAAAGTTGCAAATAACTGATATGTGCACAGGAGATAACATATGAAAGCGATCGTCATTGGTGGCGGGATGGGTGGCATGACCGCCGCGCTGGCTCTGGAACAGGCAGGTTTCGACACTGAGGTTTTTGAGGCGGTCAAAACGATACGTCCCGTTGGTGCGGCCATTTCCGTCTGGCCTAACGGGGTGAAATGCCTTAATGCATTGGGACTGAAAGAAAAAGTGCGCGCCCTGGGCGGCAACATGGCCTATATGGCCTATAAAGAGGCCTTTTCGGGTGAAACCCTCACCCGTTTCAGCCTTTCCCCCCTGGTGCAGCAGGTGGGCGAGTTTCCCTATCCCATTGCCCGCGCCGAGCTTCAGGCCATGCTGCTGGATGCTTACGGCCGCCATCGGGTGAATTTTGGCAAGCGTATCGTGCAGGTGGAGCAATATGCCAGCGGCGTGATCGCGACCTTCGAAGATAACAGTCAGGCCCAGGGTGACTTTCTGGTTGCGGCCGATGGAACGCATTCGGTTATTCGTGATTACGTACTGGGGGAAAAACTGCCCCGTCGCTACGCAGGCTATGTGAACTGGAACGGCCTGGTTAGCGTTGATGAGTCCATCGCGCCTGCCGATCAATGGACCACCTTTGTGGGCGAGGGTAAACGCGTCTCTCTCATGCCGGTCAGCGGCAACCGCTTCTACTTCTTTTTCGATGTGCCGCTGCCCGCCGGGCTGGAGCAGGATCGATCAACGATGCGGCACGATTTGCAGCACTACTTCAGCGGCTGGTCTGAACCGGTTCAGAAGCTCATCGCGGCAATTGATGTGGAAACCACTAACCGCGTGGAGATTCACGACATCGAGCCTTTTCACCGCTTTGTAAAAGGCCGGGTGGTCTTACTGGGCGACGCAGCACACAGCACCACGCCGGATATTGGTCAGGGCGGTTGCGCGGCAATGGAAGACGGGATTGTACTGGCCTCGGCATTGTCTGCACATTCGCTTGGCATTGAGGATGCGCTGTTACGTTACCAGATGCGCCGCGTTGAACGCGTTAAGGATCTGGTGTTGAAAGCGCGTAAACGCTGCGACATCACGCATGCTAAAGATCCCCATCTGACATCGGCATGGTATCAGTCGCTGAAAACGGAAACGGGTGAACGGGTGCTGGCGGGACTGTGCGAAACCATTGAAGGTGGACCGCTGGGATAGTCAAAAAGGGCGGTATAACCGCCCTTTCGCTTATTCGGCTAAGCCGCGATTTTTTAGCATCGGCTCCAGTTGAGGTGCCCCGCCGCGCCAGGACTCATACAACGCTTTAAGATCGCTGCTGTTGCCCCGCGACAGGATTTTTTGCCGAAAGATGTCGCCATTTTCCCGAGTTAATCCGCCGTGTTCGACAAACCACTGGTAGCCATCGTCGGCCAACATCTGGGTCCAGATATAGGCATAATAGCCGGCAGAATATCCCCCGCCCCAGATATGCTGAAAATAGCTGGAACGGTAGCGCGGTGGAACAGCGGCCAGATCAATATCATCGCTGCGTAAAGCCTGCTGTTCGAACGCGTCGACCGACTGCACCGGGGTTTTCCCCTCCAGGCTATGCCAGTGGAGATCCAGTAACGCGGCCGCCAGCAGCTCGGTCATCTCATAACCTTTATTGAACTTGCCTGCTCTGATGATTTTTTCATGCAGCGCCGCTGGCATGGCCTCCCCGGTCTGATAATGACGGGCGAAATGACGAAACACCTGTGGCTCACTGGCCCAGTGCTCGTTGATCTGCGATGGAAACTCAACAAAATCACGTGGCGTTTCCGTGCCGGAGAGGCTGGGATAGCGCTGGCTGGCAAACAAGCCATGCAACGTATGGCCAAACTCATGGAACAGCGTAATCACGTCATCCCAGCTCAGCAGTGCAGGCTCGCCGTTGGCGGGTTTGGTGTAATTACAGACGTTGTAAATCACCGGTTTCTCGTCGAGCAGCGTGGACTGGTTAACAAAGTTGCTCATCCATGCGCCGCCGCCTTTGCTGTCGCGCTTGAAAAAATCGGTATAGAACAGCGCCATTCCGCTGCCGTCGGTATCAAAGATTTCGTACACCTGGACATCGGGGTGATAAACCGGCAGGTCGTGACGTTGGGTAAACTGGATGCCATAAAGTTGAGTCGCGGCCCAGAATACGCCCTTTTCCAGCACGCTGTTCAGTTCGAAATAGGGTTTAATCTGGCTTTCATCGAGATCGTACTGCGCCCGCCGAACCTGCTCCGCGTAAAAGTTCCAGTCCCACGCGCCAAGGGTAAAATTCCCCTGCTGGCTGTCGATGGTTTGCTGAATGGCCGCGGCTTCCCGCTCGGCCCGCGCACGGGCCGCAGGAACGATATTGCGCATAAACGCAAAGGCGGCATCGGGGGTTTTCGCCATCTGATCCTGTAGCTGCCAGGCGGCAAAGCAGGCAAACCCTAATAGCTTCGCCTGCTCTGCCCGCACCTGTGCCAGGCGCAGCACTAACGCTCGCGTGTCGTTGTCATCGTTTTTCTCACTGCGCGTCATGGCGGCCTGGAACAGCGCCTGGCGCGTCGGGCGATCTTCCAGAGACTGCAGCGCAGGCTGCTGCGTGGTGTTTTGCAGCACCAGCAGCCAGGCATTCTCCAGGCCTCGTGCCGCCGCCGCCGCTTGAGCAACGGCCAGATCGGACGGGCTCAGCCCCGCTAACTGCTGCACGTCATTGACCACTAAACCGCCCGCCTTGGTTGCAGCAAGCAGCTTATTAGTAAACTGCGTACTCAGTCGTGCAGCCTCCTGATTCAGCGCCTTTAACTGCTGCTTCTGTGTTTCCGGCAGGTTGGCACCCGCCAGTTGAAAGCGCTGCCACAGCACCTCGACCAGGCGTTTCGATTCAGCATCAAGCGAGTTGCGCTGCAAATAGACCTGGTCGATGCGTGAAAACAGCGGCCGGTTCAACATTATTTCGTCGTTAAGCGCGGTGAGCTGTGGCGCAATATCCTCGTCAACCTGCTGTAAATAGGGGCTGGTGTGGGCGGAGGTCATGGCATTGAACACCAGGCTCACACGGGTCAATAGTTGACCGCTTTTTTCCAGAGCCTCGCAGGTATTCAAAAAGCTTGCCGCTTCCGGATTGGTGGCGATGGCCAGAACTTCCTGGCGCTTTTCTTCCATTCCGGCCTGAAGCGCGGGCAGAAAGTCGGTTTCCTGAATCTGATCAAAAGGTGGTGTGTGATAAGGCAAGCTGCTGACGTTAAAAAAAGGATTTTGACGGGCGTTCATAGGCGCTCCTGGTGAACAACACAGAGTCTCATAGTGGCAGGTTGCCTCTTACAGAACAACCTAACCGCGTTGTTGCTGATACACCGCAATGATTTCCCCGGCAATCGCAACGGCGATTTCGGCAGGCAGTTTCCCTTTTACATCGGGCAGGCCCATGGGGCAGCGTAAGCGCGCCAGCCGGTCTTCGGCAATGCCTTTGCCTTCCAACCGGTAGCGAAAACGCTGACTTTTCGTTTGCGAACCGATCACGCCCACGTAGCGGAAATCACCGCGCCGCAGAATAGCCTCACATAGCGCAAGATCCAGCGGATGATGGTGCGTCATCACAATATAATAGCTCCCCGCCGCCGCCGCGGCCACGCAGTCCATTGGATCGTCGGGCTGTTGCACGCTGACGCCGGGTGGCACAGAGGCAAACTGATTGTCCCGACCGTCAATCCAGTTAACGTGACAGGGTAACGTAGCCAGCAGGCTGACCAGCGCCTGCCCGACGTGGCCCGCGCCAAAAACCAGGATTTCCGGCTGCGCCTGCATCAACGGTTCAAACAGAATGGTGGTCATCCCGCCGCAGCACTGGCCTAACCGGGCGCCCAGGCTGTAGTCTTCGGTATGAGGACGACGCTCTCCACTTTCCAACAGCGTGCGCGCCTGCGCAATGCACTGAAACTCAAGATGGCCGCCACCGATGGTCAGAAAACTTTCGTTGGCCGTCACCACCATCTTCGCGCCGCCGTCACGCGGGACTGAACCCCGATCGCGCAACACGGTGACCAGCACGCAGTGTTGCCGCTTCTGGCGCAGGTCGTGCAAAATTGCTATCCAGTCATGATAAATCATGGGTGCCTCCCGCCATGCGCTGGACGCCCCAGAATACTCGCTCCGGCGTAGCGGGCGCGTCCAGCGCGGGATGCAGACGATAGTCGGCGACGCTGGCTACCGCATCCTGTAACGCACACCAGGCGGCTATCCCCAGCATAAACGGCGGTTCACCCACGGCTTTGGAATGGAACACCGTGTCCTGCGGATTTTTGCGGTTTTCCACCAGCGTAACCCGCATATCGGCCGGTACGTCAGCGATTGCCGGGATTTTGTAGCTCGCGGGACCGTCGGTCATCAACTGGCCCTTGTCATTCCAGACCAGTTCTTCACAGGTCAGCCAGCCCAGCCCCTGGACAAAGCCGCCCTCTACCTGGCCAATATCGATGGCCGGATTCAGCGACGCGCCCACGTCGTGCAGAATATCCGCCCGCAGCAGCCGGTATTCGCCCGTCAGCGTGTCCACAATGACTTCACAACAGGCCGCGCCATAGGCGAAGTAGTAAAAAGGTTCGCCGCGACCGGCCTGACGGTCGTAATGGATGCCGGGGACGCGATAATAGCCCGTCGCCGATAGCGGTACCTGATTCAGCCAGGCAAGCTGCGCGACCTGGGCGAAGGTGTAATAGTGCTCGGCAGCCCGAACGATACCGTTACTGAACATCACCGCCTCTGGCCTGCATCCGTGCAGCGTACACAGCATGGTCGTCATGCGCTCACGCAATATCTCGGCGGCATTTTGTGCCGCTTTGCCGTTGAGATCTGTGCCACTGGACGCCGCCGTGGGCGAAGTGTTAGGGACTTTCCCGGTATCGGTGGCGGTGATTTGAATACGATCGACCTCGATTTGCAGCACCTGCGCCACAATCTGCGCCACCTTGGTGTTAAGCCCCTGACCCATTTCCGTTCCGCCGTGGTTGAGCTGCACCGTGCCGTCGGTGTAGATCAGAATCAGCGCCCCGGCCTGATTGAGGAAGCTGGAGGTAAATGAAATGCCAAATTTAACCGGCGTCAGCGCCAGTCCACGTTTCAGTACGGGACTGCTGGCATTGAAGGCTGCGATCGCCGCGCGGCGCGCATCATAGTCACTGCTGGTTTGCAGTTGCGCCGTAATCTCATCCAGCAGGTTGTCTTTTACCTGCTGATGGTAATGGGTGATATTGCGTTCGTTCTTGCCGTAGTAGTTGCGTTTTCGCAGCGTAAGCGGATCCAGACCGCGCTCGCGGGCGATGTGATCCATGATCTGCTCAATCGCCACCATGCCCTGCGGCCCGCCAAAGCCGCGAAAAGCGGTATTTGACGCGGTATTGGTGCGACAGCGGTAGCCGGTGATGCGCGCATCACCCAGATAGTAGGCGTTATCGGCATGAAACATGGCCCGATCCACTATCGATCCGCTCAGATCGAGCGAGTAGCCGCAGTTACCGGCAAGATCGATTTTCACCCCACACAACCGGCCATCGTCTTCAACGCCCACATCATAGCGGACGTAAAAAGGATGTCGCTTGCCGGTTATCCGCATGTCATCGCGTCGGGCCAGGCGCATTTTAACCGCCCGGCCGGTCAGGCTTGCCGCGACGGCGCACAGGCAGGCCACGCCCGCCGCCTGGGTTTCTTTACCGCCAAAACCGCCACCCATTCGGCGCATATCAATCGTGACCTTGTTCATGCTGATGCCCATGACCTCTGCCACCAGCTTTTGGACCTCCGTGGGGTTTTGCGTGGAGCAGAACACCTGCAGCGCGTCGTCCTCACCCGGGATCACCATGGCCGTTTGGGTTTCCAGATAGAAGTGTTCCTGCCCGCCAATATGAAACGCGCCCTGTATGCGGTGCGGCGCACGGGCCAGCGCCGCCTCGACGTCGCCGCGCTGGTGGATATGGGGCTCCTGCACAAAACTGCCCTGCAGCAGTGCCTGTTCTACATCCAGCAGCGCGGGCAATACCTCATACTCGATCACCGCCGCCATCACGCCCTGTCGGGCCGCATCCGGCGAGTCGGCCAGCACGGCAATAATAATTTGCCCAACATATTCGACGCAGTCCTGAGCCAGCAGCGGGTCGCCGGGCTGCAGCGGGCCGACATCGTTGACGCCGGGCACGTCCTGCCAGGTGAGGACGCGGACGACGCCGGGGACGTCGTAGCACGGCTGGACATCAACGTGAGTGATACGGGCATGGGCATGATCGCTCAGGCGAGGACAGAGATGCAGCAGACCGGGCTGCTCCGCTTTGTCATCGATATATATCGCCTCGCCGGACACGTGTTTATCGGCGCTTTCATGCTTATTGCTGCGCCCCACGCCGCTGCTGATGTCGCGCGCATGAGCAATGGGTAATGCTGAATCGGGCAGAGCCGGACGATTATGGGACATAGCGGCTTACCTCAGTCAGGGACAATCCGTTGAGACGGTAAAAGTAACGGCGCAGCAGGTTGCTCGCCACCTGCAGGCGATAACCGGCGCTGGCGCGAAAGTCGCTGAGCGGTTCAAAGGTCTCTTCCAGCGCCTGACAGGCCGTGGCTATCGTTTGTGCGGTTAAGGCCGATCCAATCATGGCCTGCTCACAGCCTGTGGCGCGCACCGGCGTTGCCGCCATCCCGCCAAAGGCAATGTGTGCCGCTGTCACAATGCCGTTATCGGTTTGGATATTGAAAGCGGCAAACACGGCTGAAATGTCGTCATCCAGCCGTTTCGAGACCTTCCAGGCAACAAAATCAGGTGACACCGTCACTTTTGGAATAATGATGGTATGGATAAACTCACCGGGTTGCAGCACGGTCTGCCGGTAGCCGGTAAAAAACGCGCTGAGTGGCAAAGTGCGTTGCGTGTCGCCCTTCTGCAGCAGCAGAGAGGCGTTTAATGCCAGCAGCGTTGGCGATGCATCGCCAATCGGGGAAGCATTAGCAAGGTTACCGCCCAGTGTGCCAAGCTGGCGAATTTGCAGCGAGGCAAAACGCGTCAGCATCTCCGTTACTCCCGGAATGCGCGTCGCCATAAACGCTGCGATCTGGTCGAGCGAGGCGGCGGCACCTAAGTGATAGGATGCGTCGTCCTCATAACAGTGTTTCAGTGCATCCACCTGCCCCAGCGCAATCATCACTGGAATGCCCTGGTAGCGTTGGGTAATCAGCAGGCTCAGGTCCGTGCCGCCCGCCAGTAACGCGGCATCGGGGTGCGCGACACAGAGCGCAGCGAGCTGCGCGACGGTGGTGGGAAGGTAACAGTGACGGCCTTTGTCCTGAATTACCCGGACCTCCTGATTCTCCAGCGCGCGCAGGCGCTCAACCACGCCCTGCTCACAGCGATCAAAGCTGTCCGGCTGTGCCTGCGTCACCAACTGTTCGGCCGCCGCCATAATGGAACGATAACCGGTACAGCGACACAGGTTGCCGGCCAGCGCATGCTCTGCCTGCTGCCGGTCCCAGTCGCTGTGATTTTTTTGCAGACTGAACAATGACATCACAAAGCCCGGCGTGCAGAAGCCACACTGCGAGCCATGACAGTCCACCATCGCCTGCTGAGCCGGATGCAGGGTTTTCCCTTCACGTAAATCTTCGACGGTGATGAGCTGCCTGCCCTGTAATCCACTGACCAGCATCAGGCAGCTGTTAACGGTCTGATAGTGCAACCTGCCGTCCACCACGCTCCCCAGCGTGACGCTGCAGGCACCGCAGTCGCCGGACGCACAGCCCTCCTTGGTGCCACAGCGACGCTGATGCGTGCGCAGATAAGAGAGTACCGTCAGATTGGGATCGATACGTTCTTCTGTGACGAGCTGGTCGTTAACCAGAAACTGAATCATGCGGCATTCTCCTTTGTGGTGGATTGCCAGACCGGTCGGCCGTTAACCCACGTCTCTACGATGTTTCTGTCATCACCCAGCGTCATCAAGACGAACAGTTTTTCCCAGATATCCTTGCAGTTCCCCATACGCAGCTTTTGCAGCGCCGATACTGCGGGATCCAGCACGACAAAGTCAGCTTCTTTACCTGGTGCAAAATTACCGATGTGCTGGTCAAGATCCAGCGCACGGGCCCCGCCCAGCGTGGCATGGTAAAAGGCTTCTGCAGCACTCAGCCTGTATTGCTGCAGCTGGCCGACCTTGTAAGCCTCGCCCAGCGTTTTCAGCATATTAAAGGTGGTTCCGGCGCCAACATCGGTGCCGATGCCCACTTTGATGCCCTGCTGCCAGCTGCGCTTGATATTAAACAGGCCGCTTCCCAAAAACAGGTTTGAGGTCGGGCAAAAGGCAATGGCGGAATCCGTATCGTGCAGACACTGCCATTCATGATTTTCCAGATGCAGGCAGTGTGCAAAGACGCTTCGCCGGCCGGTCAGCTGATAGTGGTGGTAAACGTCCAGATAGCCATTGCGTTCGGGAAACAGCGCGTTGACCCAGGCTACTTCCTGTGGGTTTTCGCTGAGGTGCGTGTGGAGCCAGACATCCGGGTAAGCCGTGCGCAGCGCCTGCACTTTCTTTAACAGGTCGGGTGACGAGGTGGGCGCAAAACGCGGCGTCAGGGCATAGCTCAGTCGGCCGCGGCCGTGCCAGCGCTCAATCAGATCGCGGGAATGTTGATAGCTTTCCTCCGGCGTTTCGGTGAGGTAATCAGGCGCATTGCGATCCATCATGACTTTACCGGCGATGATGCGCATCTCAAGCGCTTCGGCCGCGCTAAAAAGCGCCTCTACCGACTGCGGATGCACCGTGCCAAAAACCAACGCACTGGTGGTGCCGTTAGCCAGTAGCTGATGGAGAAAAAACGCTGACATTTGCGCGGCATGCTCGGCACAGCGGTACTGCCTCTCAACCGGAAACGTATACTGATTCAGCCATTCGAGAAGCTGCTCACCATAGGCGCCGATCATTTCTGTTTGCGGGTAATGAATGTGGCAGTCGACAAAACCCGGCAGGATCAGCTTACCGCGCAGATCGATAACGCGCTCTGCTGCCTGACTGCTGCTGACATCACACCAGGGGTGCAAACCAACTACGCGGCCCTCACGCAGAATGAGCAGACCATCTTCGATATAACGCGCCTGAGACAGAATAGCCTCAGGCTCGTTCGCCACCGCGGCAAAATCAAAAAAACTGGCACGAATCGCCGTGTCCTGGCATGTAGACATATCGTTTCCTCTTACCGGGCGCCTGATGTTGTCGCCCTGTTCATCTCGTACTCTCTTTAAACACTTTGCAAGACGCATGCCAGATTAGTGCCTGATAAATTACTTTATTATCAGTAGCTTATCAAGATCATCCTGTTGCGCAACGCTTTCGCTGACAAAATCGCCACGCAATCGGTTGCTCATCCAACGCAATCGGTTGCCAGTAAAAATGCACCCTGCCACGTTACCTTGCTGCCCCGTTCTCTGCACGATTTCGGGGCAGCGTGCGCTAAAAACGCGCAAAAGCGCCTCCCCGCGGAATTCAGCGGACACAGGCTAAAATGCCGTGATAAGGTGAGGAGACATCACGAAACTGGAAGAGGGAAAAGTGAGATGATTATTTTTGTTACGGGGGCCACAGCCGGTTTTGGCCAAAGCATTACCCGCCGATTCATCGAAACAGGTCACAAGGTGATTGCCAGTGGACGTCGTGCTGAACGCCTGAAGGCGCTGAAAACGGAGCTGGGTGAGAATCTGTATACCGTACAGTTAGATGTGCGTAACCGGGCATCGATTGAAGAGGCCATCACACAGCTGCCTGCCGAGTGGCGCAATATTGATGTCCTGGTGAATAACGCCGGTCTGGCGTTGGGCATCGAACCCGCGCACCGGGCAGATGTGAACGACTGGGAAAATATGATCGACACCAATACCAAAGGGCTGGTCTATATGACGCGCGCGGTTTTGCCTGCCATGGTAGAGCGTAACGTCGGTCACATTATTAACATTGGTTCGATTGCCGGCAGCTGGCCTTATGCCGGGGGCAACGTTTATGGTGCCACCAAAGCCTTTGTGCGCCAGTTCAGCCTTAACTTACGCACCGATTTACACGGTACGGCCCTGCGTGTGACCGATATTGAGCCGGGCCTGGTCGGCGGTACGGAGTTTTCTAACGTGCGCTTTAAAGGGGACGATGGCAAGGCCGAACAGGTCTACGAGGGCGCCACGGCCCTGACGCCTGAAGACGTTACCGAAGCCGTTTACTGGGTGGCCACGCTGCCGAAGCACGTCAACATCAATACGCTTGAGATGATGCCCGTCAGCCAGACGCTGGCAGGGTTGAAAGTGCATAAACCCTGACCGATAAGCCAGCCGCAAAGGCTGGCTTTTACGCTTTGCCCCATCCCGCTACGATAATCAGCATGCCGCTCAGCGCAATCAGCGCACCACTCCAGTCCCATGCGCTCAGCTTGACACCTTCGACCACGCGCAGCCAGAGCATGGCCGTCAGCACATAGACGCCGCCGTACGCCGCGTAAACCCGGCCGCTGGCCGCAGGATGTAAGGTCAGCAACCAGACAAATAACACGAGGCTCAACGCGGCAGGCAACAACAGCCACATGGACGCCCCCTTCTTTAGCCACAGCCACGGCAGAAAACAGCCGATGATTTCCGCCAGCGCGGTGATAAAAAACAGCAGCATGGTTTTAAGCAGCACAATAATCTCTCTGACAGGTAAACAACATGCACACAGCTGGTGAGCAAGTAATCGGCAATGGTATACTATTCTCATTTGATGCAATAGTTTTACCCAAGAGTAAAACAGTGTTAACCGAAGGATATTACGATGAAAAAATTGGTTCCGGTTCTGATGGTGGCCCTGCTTTCTGCCACCGCGATGCGTGTCAGTGCGAACACCGAACACGTGATTATTGAAAACGGCAGCAGCGCATTGAGCAACGAAGCGGCACGTCAGAGTAAAGAGCAGTGGAATGATACGCACATGCTGCGCAACAAAGTGAACAGCCGGGTTGAGAAAGAATTCGATAAAGCCGATCGCGCATTCGACACGCGCGACAAATGTGAACAGAGCGCTAATCTGAATGCCTATTGGGAACCCAATACGCTGCGCTGCTTAGACCGCCGCACGGGCCGCCCGGTATTGCCGTAAATTTCGGCTATAGTAATGACTGACGCATGACAAAAGGAAAGGGTTATGAAGATCAAGAGTGCATTACTGACAGCGACGTTTTTAGCCTTCCCCCTGCTGGCTCAGGCATCCTGCGAATCTGTAAAAGCGGATATCAGCCAGAAAATCATTCAAAACGGCGTGCCTGAATCAGGCTTTAGCCTGGATGTGGTCGCCAACGATCAGGTTGATCAGGCTGGCGGTCAGGTCGTCGGCCATTGTGATAACGACACACAGAAAATTGTTTATAAAAAGCTGGGCCGTGATGAGGGCGCCTCCGTGCCCGACAGCGCAGGCAGCTCGCAAGACTCCGCTACACAATAATGTTCAGGGCGACGATGATGTCGCCCTGTCTTTTCCTGCCTTTTCCTGCCTTTTGCTGGCCCTTCTCTGACCATCACGCCTGAGGTTTCAGCGCACTATTCCGTTTGTTGCGGCTGCTGACGCGGCATCTTCCACGCCACCCACAGGGTGAGGAACGCAATGACCAGTGCCACAATAAAGACCCAATGTAGCGATGCGGCTATTGCCTGCAGCATTGGCTGAAGCACGTCCGGTGCCAGGCGGTCGCGCGTTTCCTGCGACATGATTTGCTGAACCGGATCCTGCGCATGGGGCAACCGCCATTGCAGGTTCAGGTTAAGCACCGCGCCCATCACCGCTGTCCCCAGCGCCGATCCAATCATACGGCTAAACATGACCGACGCTGTACAAATGCCTTGCACGTTAAAGTCGGCATGATTCTGGACAGATACCAGAAATGTCGTGCTGGTCATTCCCATGCCGGTTCCGATGACAAAGGCGGTCAATCCCGCCTGGAACAGCGTGCTTTCTGTGTGCAACAGCAGTAGCAAGGCGCTGCCGCCGATTAATAACAGTGCGCCCAGCTGCGCGGTAAAACGGTAGGAGGTCAACAGCATCAGACGGCCACTTAGCGTACTGGCCAGCGGCCAGCCGACAGACATCATAGCCAGCGCAGTCCCGGCCTGAAGCGGCGAACCGCCGGTCACGCCCTGAATCCAGGTCGGCAGAAAAGCGCTGACGCCCATCATGGTTGCACCAATGATGAAGTTGCCGAGATTGCCCGCGATAATCAGTGGGCTTTTCCACAGGCTGAGCGGGAACAGCGGCGAGCGGGTGCGCTGCTCATGACGGGTTAACTGCCAGCCAGCCACCAGGCCAATGGCTAAGAACAGCAGCAGCCAGTAGCCAAGCTGTTCCGCCTGCAGCAGCGCAATCAGAACGGCGCTGATACACAGCGTGAGCCAGCCGCTCCCGGTCAGATTCAAAGACTGGGAGGGTTGTGTCTGCGTATAGGCAGGCAGCAAGGCTGCCAGCATCAGCATGCTGACGATGCCGATCGGTACGTTGACCCAGAAGATGACGGACCAGCTAAAGTGCTGGACCAGCCAGGCACCGGACAGCGGACCGACAATCGCCGCAACGCCCCAGACGCTGGACAACCAGCCCTGCACGCTGGCGCGTTCCCGGGGGGAATAGATGTCTGCCACGATGGTGGAGCTCAGCGGCATGATCGCGCCCGCCCCTAGCCCCTGAAATGCCCGGAAGACAATCAGCCAGAGCATCGTGTGGGCGAAACCGCAGAGCACCGACCCGGTAAGGAAGATCGCGATGCCCAGAAACAGCATTTTTTTGCGGCCCCACAGGTCCGCCAGCCTGCCATAGAGCGGCACGCTCACCGCCTGGGTAAGGAGATAGACAGAGAAAACCCAGCCAAACTGCGAAAAACCGCCGAGATCGGCCACAATCGTGGGCATTGCGGTCGCCACAATCGTGACTTCAATCGCAGCCATAAACATGGCAAGCATACAGGCAAAGAGAATCCAGTGGCGACGGCGTGGTTCGGAGGTGCTGTTGGTCATGATGCTCCCTTTTTTGTTCCCTAAGGCTAGCGCATATTTCACCAGACGGGAACCGATTCAATCCAAATTGTGACACTGTCACTTAAAAAAGGCCTTTTCAGGTCGTTTCACTCTGAAACCTGTTGCTGTAAGGGCTGAGGCGTTTTTTGGCTCATGCTATCTTCCTGATTTTTCCGATAAAAGCTGGCGCGCTCCGCTTACCGCTGCTATAGAAATAAAGCGGTATTTTCCGCACTTTGTGAAATTACGCAGAAATTCACTGCGGTTTGCCGCATTTAGCGACCGGCATGGTTTTGGAAGGGGCGCTGACGATAGCCACTTTTGTCATGCTGGTTTAGGTAGCTATAACAACAGATCCGTAAACAGGGAGAAACCGTATGCATAACGCTTCACTGGCCAGGCGTGCCGGTCTGGCACTGCTGGCTGTGGTCGCAGTGGCAGGTGCGCTGGTATGGGGGCTTGGCTGGGATACGCTGGTCGCCCGCAAAGACGATCTGATTTACCTCGGACAGCAGCACCTGTTTCTGGTGTTTTGGTCGATGCTGTTCGCCCTGCTGGTCGGTATACCCAGCGGTATTCTACTCAGCCGCCCTTTTGCCCGGCGCTGGGCGGAATATGTCATGCAAATCTTTAACGTCGGCAATACGCTGCCTCCTCTTGCCGTTCTGGCGCTGGCGATGGTTGTCATTGGCATTGGTGATAAGCCCGCCCTGGTCGCGCTGTTTCTGGCATCACTGTTGCCTGTCGTCCGTAACACCTACTCCGGACTCAGCGCCGTACCGCCTTCGTTGATCGAAGCCGCGAACGGCATCGGCATGACCAAATGGCAGCGCTTGCGTCAGGTTGAGATTCCTAACGCCCTGCCGGTTATTCTTGCGGGCGTGCGCATTGCCACCGCCATTAACGTGGGCACCGCCCCGCTCGCCTTCCTGATTGGCGCCAGCAGCTTTGGCGAACTGATTTTCCCCGGCATTTATCTTAATGACTTCCCTGTGCTTATCCTGGGTGCCGTTGCTACGGCGCTGGTTGCACTGGTGCTGGATATGCTACTGGCGTCATTAGGGCGCTACCTTAGTCCGCACGCTGCGGCATAACGATAAGGGGTTTGTAATGCTAACGCGCTGGATTAAGAGCTCTACCCTGGCACTGGTGGCCTCAATGGCACTTAGCCAAAGCGTGCAGGCGGCCACGCCGCTGGTGCTCGCGACAAAAAGCTTTACCGAGCAACATATTCTTTCGGCCATGACGGTTATGTGGCTGCAAAAGAAAGGCTTTGAGGTCATCCCGAAACGCAACATCGCCACCACCATTAGTCGTAATGCCATGATTAACAAGCAGATCGACATGACCTGGGAATATACCGGTACCTCACTGATCATCTTCAACCATATTAATAAACCGATGTCTTCCGAGGACGCCTATAAAACCGTGAAAAATCTGGACGGCAAACTGGGTCTTATCTGGCTCAATCCCGCCCCGATGAATAACACCTATGCCTTTGCCATGCAGCGCGCGCGCGCGGAAAAAGAAGGTATTTCGACGCTGTCGCAACTGGTGGCCAAAATGGATCAGGTGCGTAAAACAGATCCGAAACATAACTGGCGACTCGGGCTGGACCTGGAATTTTATGGCCGTTCAGACGGCATGAAGCCACTGCAGAAGACCTACAACCTGACGCTCGACAGGCCTCAGATTCGCCAGATGGATCCGGGGCTGGTCTATAACGCCGTGCGCGATGGTTTTGTGGATGCCGGCCTGATCTACACCACGGACGGGCGCGTGAAAGGTTTCGATCTCAAGGTGCTGGAAGACGATAAACACTTTTTCCCCAGCTACAACGTGACGCCGGTTGTGCGTCAAGACGTGCTGGCGAGCCATCCCGGTCTTGAAGCCGCCCTGAATCAGCTTTCCCCGCTGATCACCGATGAGGCCATTACCGAGATGAACAAGCGCGTGGACATCGATCACCAGTCGCCTGAACAGGTGGCGCGCGATTTCCTTCAATCCAAAAACATGCTGTAAGGAGGCATCGTGGATACCCTTCATTACATCATTGATAACTGGAATAACCTGCTCACGCTGACCTGGCAACATACCTGGCTGGTGCTGGTTGCAGTAGGATGCGCGATTGTTATTGGCGTACCCCTTGGGATTTTAATTGTGCGCTTTAAATGGCTGGCCACGCCGGTGCTCGGCATTGCCACCGTTGTACTGACCATCCCGACGATTGCGTTGTTTGGCCTGATGATTCCGCTTTTCTCGCTGATTGGGAAAGGGATTGGTGCGCTACCGGCTATCACGGCGGTCTTCCTGTATTCATTACTGCCGATTGTGCGCAACACGCATACCGCATTGGAAAATCTGCCGGACGGCCTGCGTGAAGCGGGTCGTGGCATTGGCATGACGTTCTGGCAGCGCCTGCGTTGGGTTGAGATCCCGATGGCGCTTCCGGTGATTTTTGGTGGTATTCGCACCGCCGTGGTCATGAACGTTGGCGTAATGGCTATCGCGGCGGTGATTGGTGCTGGCGGGCTGGGCATGCTGCTGCTGGATGGCATTAGCGGCAGTGATATTCGTATGCTGATTGCCGGGGCGCTGATGATTTGCCTGCTGGCGATTGTTCTTGACTGGCTGCTGCACCGTTTGCAGCTGGCGCTGACTCCTAAGGGAATTCGATAATGATAAAACTTGAAAATCTGACGAAAACCTTCAGCCAGAAAAACGGCACGCTGATGAAAGCGGTGGACAATGTGAGTCTTGAGGTTCCTGCTGGCGAGATGTGCGTGCTGCTTGGGCCTTCGGGCTGTGGCAAAACCACCACGCTGAAAATGATTAACCGCTTAATTCCCTCTACCAGCGGGCGGATTCTCATCAACGGGGAAGACACCAGCACTCAGGATACCACCACCCTGCGTCGCAATATTGGTTACGTGATCCAGCAAATTGGTCTGTTCCCCAATATGACGATTGAAGAGAACATCACCGTGGTGCCACGCATGCTGGGCTGGGATAAAAAGCAGTGCCGCGAGCGGGCAACGGAGTTAATGAGCATGGTGGCATTGGATCCGAATAAGTTTCTGCATCGCTACCCGCGTGAAATGTCCGGTGGACAACAGCAGCGCATTGGGGTGATTCGCGCGCTGGCGGCTGATCCGCCGGTACTGCTGATGGATGAGCCTTTCGGCGCGGTTGACCCAATTAACCGGGAAGTTATTCAGAATGAGTTTCTGGATATGCAGCGTCAGTTGAAGAAAACGGTGATGCTGGTCAGCCACGACATTGATGAAGCACTCAAACTTGGCGACCGCATCGCGGTCTTCGGCCAGGGCAAAATTGTCCAGTGCGCCAGCCCCGATGAGTTGCTGGCGACGCCGGCTAACGATTTTGTCGGCTCCTTTGTTGGCCAGGACCGTACGTTGAAACGTCTGCTGCTGGTACAGGCAGGCGACGTGACCGACCAACAACCCACCATCACGGTAAAACGCTCGACGCCGTTAACGGAGGCTTTTGGCACCATGGACGAAAACGACATGCGTTCCATCACCGTGGTTGACGACGACGGCAAGCCGTTAGGATTTGTGAAACGCCGTGAGGCGCGTCACGCGAGCGGGCGCTGTGAAGAGATGCTGCATACGTTTAAAGTGACCGGCAAAGCAGAAGAAAACCTGCGTGTGGTTCTGTCGAAACTCTATGAACACAACACCGTCTGGATGCCGATTGTGGACGAAGATGGCCGTTACAGTGGCGAGATTTCCCAGGACTACATTGCTGATTATCTCAGCTCCGGGCGCACCCGTCGCCGCCTGAATCCATAATGAATCAGGGCCGCACGTTGGTTGCGGCCCACTTAATCCTGCCTCTCATTCCGTATCACTGTTGGTCAGTTATCTCTGATGAATGGCACCGTCGCGCGCGTGGCGCCATCCTGCTCTGGTTCTCTCAGGCTGTTTTTGTCCGGGCGTAGTGCAGGTTATCGCTATTCAGCAGGGAGATATCCAGATAACGGGACAGATCGCGCTGCTCTGCGCGGGGCAAATAAGGCAACTCACCGAGAAGCGGTGCCGTAATCTGTTCACGCAGGACGGAAATGATATCGGCATAGTGCGCCAGCCCCGGATTAATACGATTAGCCACCCATCCGGCCAGCGGCAATCCGTCGGCCTGGATCGCCTGAGCGGTCAGTAGCGCATGGCTGATACAACCTAACTTAATCCCGACCACTAAGATGACGGGCAGTTGCTGCTCGATCACCCAGGCCGACAGCGGCTGGGCATCGTTCATCAGGCTGCGCCAGCCCCCGGTGCCCTCGACCACCACGCGATCGGCAAGCTGATTGAGATGCTGAAGCCCCTGCGTGATTTTCGCATAATCGACCTTATTGGGCGGATAGCCGCAGATTTCTTCTTTCTCAAAAATGACCGGATTCACTGCCTGATAAGGCAGCGCAAGGGAAGAGGCGCTCTGCAAAAACAACCCATCCTTGTTTCTCAGGCCCTCTTCTGTTTTGACGCCCCAGCGGGCAACAGGTTTGTAGCCCGCAGCCCGCTCGTTCGCCTGGGTAAAACTTTGCAGCAGGGCGCGTGCGACCACGGTTTTCCCCACTTCGGTATCGGTTCCGGTAATAAATAGCGTTTTCACTCTACTTCTCCTTCACAAGCGGTGTCAGCTCACTGACGATTCGGCTTTCATGCGAATGATCATTCTAAGGAAGGAAAAGGGGGAGCAGATTGCGTTAGCGCAAGGTTAGTGTTGCTTAACCTTGCAGTAACTTAATTAACAGGTAGCCGCTGTAAAGCGAATCCTTGATCAACGCGGCCGCACCCAGCGTACCTGGCTCAGTAAATTCAGTGGGTGCAAGCTGAATCACTGCGCTGTATGCAGGTAAAGACTGCTGGTGAATGGTATTTTGTACTGCCGGAAAGAGAACATCTGCCGCCTGATTTAGCGGAGAACCGATAAGAATTTGTTGAGGATTAAAGATATTGACCATCATGCCGAGGATCCTGCCAACATGATGCCCCACTGTCGCGATGGCATCCCGCGCCAGCCTGTCGCCGCTCTGTGCTGCCTCACAAACGGCAGAAAGCGTTAAGGGCTGATGGTGTAACAGGCTGTCGGGCTGACCCGGAAGTCGGTGCGCAATCAGCGCCAGCAGGCTGCCGGTACTGGCGACTGTTTCAAGACAGCCGTGATTGCCGCAGTAGCATTGCTGGCCGTAAGGATCGACCTGTGTGTGGCCGACTTCCACCAGCGCGCGTCCGCTTTTGTGCAACAGCTGACCGCCAGTGATCACGCCAGCCCCTACCGTTTCGTCGATCACAATCTGAATCACGTCCTGCGCACCGCGTGACGCACCAAACAGCGACTCGGCAAGCGTCCAGGCGGAGATATCGTGCTGGATAAATACCGGCAGGCCGGTCCGCGCCGCCAGGGTGCTGCCCAACGGCATGTCATGGCAGGTATAGCCGGGTAGACGGTGCACCACACCGGATGCGGCATTAATCAGCCCCGGTAGGGTGATGGCAATGGCGGTCAGCCTTTCCAGCCGTTTCTGATGACGGATAAAAAACGCGTCAACATGGTCGGTCAACCGCGTCAGCAGCGGCTCCGTGGCGTCATCAATGAGCGGCAGGTTGTCTTCGACCAGCGCCCTGCTGCTGAGGTCACGCAAGGTCAGCGTCAATATGCCACGGTGCAGACGAATCGCCAGATAGTGCCAGGCGTCCGTATCAAGGATTAAACCAATCGCCGGACGGCCGCGAGCGCCTGGCTCCTGAAACTCGGTTTCCTGAACCAGGTGGGCATCCAGCATTTCCCGCACGATTTTGGTAATACTGGCAGGCGCCAGCTGGGCCCGTTTGGACAGTTCAATACGCGAGACTGGCCCATGCTGATCGATTAACCGGTAAACGACGCCAGCATTAATTTGTTTAATTTGGTCAATATGGCCAGGTTGACTGTCCGAACTCACACCCTGCTCCGGTTATTTTCGCGCTTCTAAATAAATATCCGCTATGGTGCGGCAGATTCACTTTTTGCGGCAAATATTTGCTTAGATATGTGATTTAACACACATAATTTTTCTGGCTTTGGCGGATAAATTGTCACTCACGGCGCAGTAACGCCATCATATGCGCCATCTGCGCACTCATTTCGCGTTCGCCCGACCAGACCAGCCACATCTCCGACTGCGCATCAGGCTCCTCCAGCGGTAACCACACCACGTTTGCCAGACGCGCGTGGCTGAAGGAGGCAGGCAAGATAGATACACCCAGCCCGGTCGCGACCAGTCCGAGAATAGTCATGGCCTCGCCCACTTCCTGGGTAATGTAGGGCCGGATCTGATAGCGCTGAAGCAAATCCAGGATTTCGCTGTACAGTGCCGTTCCCACCTGAGGATCAAAAAACACAAAGGGTTCCCGCGCCAGCGCCTGCAAGGTGATCCGCCCTGCCGTCGCCAGCGGATGGGCTTTATGCACCACGGCGCACAATGGCTCGCGCAGCAAAAGCTGATGATGCAAATCGGCGGGGAGCGGCGTGTTGCGCATGACGCCGAGGTCCAGCTTGCCCTCATGCAGCGGAGCCAGCTGCTGACGGGTGTTAATTTCCTGCATCTGAACATGTACGTTGGGCCAGCGCTGGCGAAACACATAAAGCGCATCTGACATCACGCCAATAAAAGCCGCAGAGGAGGTAAATCCAATGCGCAGCTCTCCTTCTTCACCGCGATGCAGACGCGCAGCGCGCTGGGTTGCCTGCTCGACCTGTAACAGGATTGCCCGCGCATCCTGTAAAAACTGCGCGCCGGCCGGCGTAAGCTGCACGCTACGGTTGGTGCGGTTAAACAGCTGCGCGCCGGTTTCCGCTTCAAGCTGCATGATTTGCTGACTCAACGGCGGCTGGGAGATGTGTAAGCGCTGGGCTGCGCGGCCAAAGTGCAGCTCTTCCGCAACGGCAATAAAATAGCGCAGGTGACGCAGTTCAATATTCATAGGTTAAACGTCTTATTTAAGATGATTAATATATTAGACAACCTAATAGACCTTTTCTACAGTAACACTCTGTTTTTACTCATAAGGATCCCCTGTGAATCGCTCTTCACCTGCGGTGCCGCTGGACAGCGACATGCCTGCGCAGTCTGAGGCTTCCTCGTCTGACTGGATTGTGCGCGGCACCCGGCTTTTTATGCGCGTCACGCTCGCCTTGTTTTCTGCCGGGCTGGCCACCTTTGCCCTGCTGTATTGCGTGCAGCCTATTCTGCCGGTGCTCTCTGCACAGTTTGGCATTTCTCCCGCCGCGAGCAGTATTTCGCTTTCCATTTCCACCGCCATGATGGCCCTGGGATTACTGGTGACAGGCCCGCTGTCCGATGCCATAGGACGGAAGTCCGTGATGGTAACGGCGCTCATGCTGGCCGCAATCTGTACCCTGCTCTCTGCCACTATGACCAGCTGGCACGGCATTTTACTGATGCGGGGCTTGATCGGCTTATCGCTGAGCGGTGTGGCCGCGGTGGGCATGACCTATCTGAGTGAAGAGATTCATCCCAGCGTGGTGGCCTTTTCGATGGGGCTGTACATCAGCGGAAACTCGATTGGCGGCATGAGCGGCCGCCTGATAAGCGGTGTATTAACTGACTTCTTTTCATGGCGCATAGCCATTGCGGCCATTGGCTGTTTTGCCCTCGCCGCTGCCCTGATGTTCTGGAAAATCTTACCGGAATCGCGCCATTTCCGTCCGGCCTCGCTGCGCCCGCGCCATCTGACCATTAACTTCCGTCTGCACTGGCGCGATGCGGGATTGCCGCTGCTGTTTGCCGAAGGCCTGCTGCTGATGGGCGCCTTTGTGACGCTGTTCAACTATATTGGCTATCGCCTGTTGGGCGCGCCGTGGCATTTAAGTCAGGCTGTGGTGGGCTTGCTGTCGGTGGTTTATCTGACCGGGTCATGGAGTTCCCCGAAAGCCGGCGCGTTAACCAGCCGGTTTGGGCGCGGCCCGGTTATGTTTGGCTCGACCTTTATTATGCTGATGGGGTTACTGCTGACGGCATTTAACGGTATCGTGCTGATCTTCATTGGTATGATGCTGTTTACGGCAGGATTTTTTGCTGCGCACTCCGTGGCGAGCGGCTGGATTGGCCCACGCGCTCGTCGGGCAAAAGGTCAGGCTTCTTCGCTCTATCTGTTCAGCTATTACGTCGGCTCAAGCGTGGCGGGTACGGCTGGCGGCTTTTTCTGGCATCAGTTTGGCTGGGGCGGCCTGACACTGTTTATCTCCGCTTTACTGCTGTTAGCGTTGTGGGTTGCCTGGCAGCTGCACCGCCGCAAACTCTAGCAAAACTTAATGAATATTCCGGGTGTTTGACTGCCCGGAATGCGGCCCGTACAAGAATTGTCCGTATTATCAGTATGATTGCCTAAAGCACGCGTTTCCCCGCTATAATCGGTTTGATCCCAAAGATTAATGTCATCTTTGAATTCACAGCAAGGGGGAGACCTAATGGCGCGATACTATTACGTCAACAAACAATCAGGCTACAACGATAATCACGTGGTTCATGCAAGCGGCTGTAAATATCTTCCGGATTTGGAAGGTCGGCTGTTTCTCGGCACATTTTATTCCGCAACCGCAGCCATTCAGCAGGCCCGTAAGTACTATCCCGGTTCATTAGGGTGCGATGCGTGTTGCCCGGTTGCCCCGGGTAAAAATGTGCACACTCAGGACAGTGTGGCGCTTAAACACGGCGTGGATTTCTGATTACGCAACGCCCGTTTGACGTCAGTATGGCGGTTGCTGGCCGCCATTCTCAGCCCAGCCCGTGTGCCGGTTATCCTCGCCTTCTCTGCCCCCGAGTCTGCTGTCTGCGGTTGGTCTGTCATCCCACAGAGTCGTCATTTCGTTAAGCTTTTTCATTTTTTTCCGTTATCTTAGAACCCTTACTTTCATACAGGGCTCTACCATGCGTAATAAATTCGCATCGTCTCAAATTGCGCTTCACTGGCTTACTGTTCTGCTGCTCATCATTGCCTATGCCACGATGGAGTTACGTGGCTATGTCGAGCGGGGTTCCTGGCAGCGCTTTGCGATGATGGTGACGCATTTCAGCGCCGGGGCGACGATTCTGGTGGTGATGCTGTCGCGATTACTGCTGAAACTCCGTCATCGTAGTCCCGCCATTGTTCCTCCGGTGCCGCGCTGGCAAACCGGGCTGGCTCACCTGACGCATACGCTGATTTATGCGCTTTTCATCACGCTTCCGGTGCTGGGACTGGCATCGCGTTATCTGAAAGGTCGCGAGTGGCAGTTATTTGGTATACCGATGCCGGTGGCGGCCGAACCTGACTTTGATCTGTCGGATACGCTGACCGACTGGCACGAAACGCTGGCCCCACTTGGCTACTGGCTGATTGGCTTACATGTGGCGGCGGCGCTGTTTCATCATTACGCCCTGAAGGACAATACGCTGCTGCGGATGATGCCCGGACAGCGTCATCGCGAGCCGTAAACGCCATACGGCCGTATCGGGCAAAAAAATTTCATCTTAATCTGCGCCTGGTGGTTCCACCCGGCGCGTAATTCCTCCACAATAACCGCTAAAGTGTGACGCAGGTCACTATCATGGGGTGATCGCCCTGACTCCTTTTTGACGCACAGACTGATTTAACTTCTCATGCCATTAACAACTGTTTCCCGTAAAACGGCCTGGCTACGCGTGGTGCTGTTGGCCATCGCCGCTTTTGTGTTCAATACCACCGAATTCGTGCCGGTCGGTTTACTGTCCGATATTGCCGCAGGCTTTTCGATGAAAACGTCTGAAGTGGGCATTATGCTGACGATCTATGCCTGGGTGGTGGCCTTACTGTCACTGCCTTTGATGCTGCTGACGCGGAATATTGAACGCCGGCTCCTGTTAACGGTTCTGTTTATCGTCTTTATTGCCAGTCATGTGCTTTCTACGTTTGCGTGGAGTTTTACCTCCCTGATCGTATCCCGTGTGGGAATTGCGTTGTCCCATGCGGTGTTTTGGTCAATTACAGCATCGCTGGCAATTCGTGTTGCCCCCGCAGGTAAAAAAACCCAGGCACTCAGCATGCTGGCAACCGGCACCGCGCTGGCAATGGTTTTGGGCGTGCCGATTGGACGCGTGGTCGGTCAGGCGCTGGGCTGGCGCACAACGTTTGGCGTGATCGGGCTGTCCGCCCTGGTGCTGATGATTATGCTGGCGCGTATCCTGCCACGGTTGCCCAGCGAGCACACGGGTTCGCTTAGCAGCGTTCCCCTGCTGTTCCGCCGACCGGCGCTGGTCGGGATGTATCTGCTGGTGACGTTAATTGTGACCGCGCACTATACGGCCTACAGCTATATTGAGCCTTTTATGCAGCTCGTTGCTAATGCCAGCGAGGGGTTCACCACCTTACTGCTGCTGCTGTTCGGTTCGGCGGGCATTATTGGCAGCCTGTTATTCAGTTCGCTGGGGAAAAAATTCCCCTCTGCGTTGCTGATTGCCGCTATCGCGCTGGTGACGCTGTGCATGGGACTGTTAATCTTCGCCGCAGTCCGGCCCGGCGCAATCATTACCCTGTGCGTGGTCTGGGGAATGGCAATGATGATGATTGGCCTGGCGATGCAAATCCGCGTGCTGTCTTTAGCCTCGGACGCGACGGACGTCGCGATGTCATTGATGTCCGGTATTTATAATATCGGTATTGGTGCGGGCGCGCTATTAGGCAGCCAGGTCAGCGCTTACATGAGCCTGTCTGATGTGGGTAATGTGGGAGCGATCATCGGACTCGCGGCGCTGTTATGGTGTATTTATATTTTCAAACGTTATCCGCAACTGCGTTCCAACGGGTGACAACAGCAGGCTTCGTGATGACGGAGCCTGCTCTGGTTTATTCCTCACAGACACAATGCGTGAAAACAGCCGCTCGGCTACCGGCACCGGGATAATGCCGCCGCGCGTTGGCGGTTATCTGCGTCATCGATCACGCCGCGTCACCAGCCTGCCCGACGTTAGCCAGCACGAGTCAGTGAATTAAGGTCACAGACAACCCTAAACATTAAATAACGGAACACGCGCTGCCCCCTGCGTTTTTAACGTCGTAACCTGAGACAGCGTATTGGCCGGTATAAAATTGGCACGTGTAAATTGGTTATTTAAGCCGCATCGTTAAGGTATAAAACGTCTGGGAATTCGCCTGCCGTTAATAAGCTAAAAAAGTTCGTTAAATATCATTACCCTATTCTCAACACTTCCATTACCTATGTTTACCCCGTATAACGGAGAAAATCGTTAACGTCAGGTGTCATAATGACGAGGAAGTGGTTAACTCTATATTTGTCACGCAGCGTCAGCTGGGTCATGCTGGATGATATTCGGGCGATCTTGCCCACTGATGGGGTGAAAATTTTTCTCAATGACTTAGACGATGCCTGCCATGCCACAGTAGAATGTGTGCAGGCAGAGAATACCTGCGCGCTTGTGGCCTCGGCGATTGTTGTGTGGCGTCAACTGGGTCATATCCACACAATGATTTACACCAAAGGCGAGATACGGCGTGCGGTAAATGAGGCGACCCAGTTTGAACTGTTTACGTTGCTGAAGAACCATCACGCCGTGTTACGGCTGGCTTAATCCCTGAATAGACTCACAGGATAAACATGAGAATTGGTCTGTTGTTCCCCATTGCTATCATCGTGGCCGGCATCGGTTTTCTCGCCTGGTTCATCGGCAGCGGCCTGGCCATGCCGGGATCATAAGTCAGCGAAGCTGGCTGTCTTTACTGCCGCGACGGTTGTAAAGGCTGGTTTCTTTTTGCTGCTTATCGATTTTTTCCTGACAGGTGACACAGTAGCGCACGCCTTTCAGTGCCTGACGGCGCGCCGCCGGTATCGGTTCGCCGCACAGTTCACATTCCGTGGCGCTTTCGCCCTGACCGATCGACTGGCGCACGCGTTCGATCCCGTCGTTAACGGTACTGTCGATCTGTTCCTGAACCGCCCCTTCTGAAGCCCAACCGTTCGCCATGTTATTTCCCTTCTGAACACCAAACATACTCTTAACTGTACAACATATCTGACATTTTGCAGGCAAGGCGGCACACGTCCCTGTGAGCCGCCGCATCATGGATTACGGCTTGATATCGACCTGATAAAAAATATGCTTGCCGAAGGGATCCACTTCATAACCGCTGACCGTCGTGCGTATCGGTTCATAAATGGTGGAGTGGGCAATCATGACGGCGGGCATCTGGTCATGCATGATCTGCTGCGCCTGCAGGTACATTTGAGTCCGTTTGCGCTGATCCGGTTCGGCCCGGGCTTGGGTGATCAGGGTTTCAAACGGCTGATAGCACCACTTTGATGAGTTTGAACCGCCTTTCGCCGCGGTGCAGGTATAGAGCGGTCCGAAAAAGTTATCCGGATCGCCCGTCGCCGTTGTCCAGCCCATCAGAGCAGCCTGATGTTCACCGTTGCGCACGCGTTTGAGGTATTCGCCCCATTCATAACTCACGATGTTGGCCTTGATGCCGACTTTTGCCCAGTCGGCCTGAATCATCTCCGCCATCCGGCGCGCATTCGGATTATAGGGGCGCTGAACCGGCATCGCCCACAGCGCGATTTCCGTTCCCGGTTTCACACCCGCTTCGGCCAGCAGGGCTTTAGCCTTTTCCGGATCGTAATCGTAGTCTTTGAGATCCTTGTCTGCGCTCCAGACGCCAGGCGGAAGAATATTTTTGGCGACCGTGCCCGTGCCTTTAAAAATGGCCTCAATAATGGCGGGTTTGTTTATCGCCATGGCCAGCGCCTGACGGACTTTCACATTATCAGTGGGCGCTTTAATGGTGTTGAATGCGAGAAAACCGGTATTCAGCCCTGCTGCCTGTTTGAGCGTGATCGCCTTGTTCTGTCGCATTTTGTCCAGGTCGGCCGGATTAGGGAATGGCATCACCTGACACTCATTTTTTTCCAGTTTGGCGTAGCGCACGGCGGCATCCGGCGTGATGCTGAAAATCAGCCTATCCAGTTTGGCTTTCCCCTGCCAGTAGTCAGGAAACGCCTTATAGAGAATGCGTGAATCTTTTTGATACTGCACTAGCTGGAAAGGTCCGGTGCCTATCGGGTCCATATCCACCTTCTCTGGCGTGCCGGCCTTTAGCATCTTGTCCGCGTATTCCGCTGAATGGACAGAGGCAAAGTACCAGGCCAGGTCGGCCAAAAACGGCGACTCCGGATGGGCCAGGGTGAAGCGCACGGTGTGATCGTCGATGCGATCGATATGGGTGATAAGCGTCGCCAACTGCAGGCTGTCGAAGTTGGAATAATTGCCACCAGAGACCGCATGATAGGGATTTTTGCTGTCCATTTGCCGCATAAACGAGAAGATCACATCATCTGCGTTGAAATCGCGGCTGGGCGTAAACTGCTTATTGCTCTGAAATTTGACGTTGTGCCGAAGATAAAAGGTATAAACCTTGCCGTCCGGGCTGATATCCCAACGTTCTGCCAGGCTGGGAATCAGTTCGGTCGTGCCCGGTTTGAAGTCCACCAGGCGATTGAATACCGGTACAGCACTGGCATCCACGCTGGTTCCCGAGGTGTAAAGTTGCGGATTAAAATTTTCAGGGGAGCCTTCGGAGCAGTACACCAGCGTTTTTGCATGAACGCCGCCCGCCAGAGCCACACCTGCAGTAAGCAGTGCCAGGGTCGTAAACCTGTTTCTCATTATTGTCCTCGCTTTCTGTTGACTTCCGTTAGTCTGAATATCTAAATGAATGATTTAGCGCTTTGATAGATAGCATGAATCACCACCATAGCGAACCCCGCAGTACGTCAACTAATAAGGATTAGTGATGACCGACAAACTTCAGGCGCAACTCATTACGCGTTTTTTTCGTTACCTGGCGGTAAGCAGCCAAAGTGATGCAAAGTCCAGCACCTTACCCAGCACCCCCAGCCAGCACGCGATGGCGCAGCTGCTGGCGGACGAATTACGCGACCTTGGCCTTGAGCAGGTTGTGATTGATGAACATGCCACGGTAACGGCGCTGAAACGAGGAAACTGCCCCGATGCGCCGCGCGTGGGGTTTATCACCCATATCGACACGGTTGACGTGGGGCTGTCCCCTGACATTCACCCGCAGATCCTCACCTGGCAGGGTGAAGACCTTTGTCTGAACCCACAGCAGGACATCTGGTTACGTCGGGATGCGCACCCGGAGATCGCGGCCTATATCGGCCAGCAGATTATTTTCAGCGACGGCACCAGCGTGCTGGGCGCCGATAACAAGGCGGCCGTGAGCGTCGTCATGACGCTGATGGAGAATTTGCAGGGCAAACACGGCGACGTCGTGGTGGCGTTCGTGCCGGATGAGGAGATCGGGCTGCGCGGCGCGAAAGCGCTGGATCTTGAAACCCGTTTTAATGTGGATTTCGCCTGGACGATTGATTGCTGCGAGCTGGGCGAAGTCGTTTATGAGAACTTCAACGCGGCCGCAGCAGAAATCCGCTTTACCGGTGTGCCGGCGCATCCGATGTCGGGCAAGGGCGTGCTGGTCAATCCCTTACTGATGGCTCACGATTTTATCAGCCACTTCGACCGGCAGGCGACGCCGGAACATACCGAAGGTCGCGAAGGCTATATCTGGTTTAACGAGATGCAGGCCAACGCCAGCATTGCCACGCTTAACGCCTCGATTCGCGATTTTGATCTGGCAGGCTTTGCTGCACGCAAACAGCAGTTGCAGGCGGTCAGAGATATCATCGCCGCGCGCTATCCCACGGGCAAAGTTGAGCTAACCCTTCGCGATATTTACAGCAATATCAGCAATGCGATGGGTGAAGATCGTCGGGCGGTTGATCTGATTTTCGCCGCCCTGCAAGCGCTGGATATTGCGCCTAAGGTGATCCCCATGCGCGGCGGCACCGATGGCGCGGCTTTGTCGGCGAAAGGTCTGTTAACACCCAACTTCTTTACTGGCGCGCATAACTTCCATTCGCGCTTTGAGTTCCTGCCCGTGACCTCCTTTGTGAAGTCATACCAGGTGGCAGAGAAGCTGTGTTATCTGGCGGCGGAGTGATGGGATACAGGCAGTAAAAACCGCCTTCGCGATGAAGGCGGTGGTCAGATGCGGGTTTAGAAAGTTACCCAATCGCCGTTATCCGCCGACGCGGCTTTAGGCTGGAATGAGGTCGTTGGGCTGGCCGGCTGTGAGGGCGGCTTCCGCGTTGACGTCGGTGCCAGGGGCGCATCGCTGGACAGGCGGAACTGTGCGACAGAGGCCTGCAAGGCTTCCGTCTGCAGCGCCAGCGCACTGGCGGCGGCGGAGACTTCTTCCACCAGCGCGGCGTTTTGTTGGGTTACGCTGTCCATTTCCGTTACCGCCGTGCCAACCTGCGAAATGCCTTTGCTTTGTTCTTCTGAGGCGGCCGCGATTTGCTTCATGATCGCGTCAACATCCTGCACCGATTTCAGAATACCGCTCATGGTGCCGCCGGTCGTGCTGACCAGTTGCGCCCCCTTTTCCACGCGCTCAACGGAATCCGCAATCAGGCCAGCGATCTCTTTTGCCGCACCCGCACTACGCTGGGCCAGATTTCTGACCTCACTGGCCACAACGGCAAAGCCACGGCCCTGTTCCCCGGCGCGGGCGGCTTCTACTGCGGCGTTAAGCGCGAGGATATTGGTCTGGAACGCAATGCTGTTGATGACGTTAGTAATCTCTGCAATTTTCTTCGAACTGTCAGAGATTCCGTTCATCGTGGTGACCACTTCACCGACAAGACTACCGCCCTGTTTGGCCGTGATCGTTGCGGCTTCGGTCAGGGTACTGGCCTGACGCGCATTTTCCGCATTGAATTTCACGGTCGCCGTCAGTTGTTCCATACTGGCTGCGGTTTGCTCCAGCGCGGCAGCCTGCTCTTCCGTGCGTGAAGACAGATCGTTATTCCCAATCGAAATCTCAGCGGCTCCGCGTGAAATGTTTTCCGTGCCGCTACGAATCGCACTGACGGCTTCGCGCAGGCTGTCCTGCATGGCGCTCAGTAAGGGCACCAGTTTGCCGACGCAGTTACGGCCCATATCTTCAACCGGCTTGCTGAGATCGCCTTTGGCGATGACTGAAAAATGTTCGCGAATTTTTTCCAGCGGCTTAACCAACATTTTTACCAGATAACGGTCGGTAAACAGCAGAATCAGCAAGCCAATCACCACGGTGACTGAAATCAGGGTTTTGGTCATCGCGGTCATGCGATCGACTTCAACCCGCGTTTGACCCAGTTTGACACTTGCCACTTTATTGAAGTTTTCAGTACTGGCACCAAAGGCACGGCTCAGCGCGGGGGTGACGTCATTTGCCTGTTGGCGATAGCTGTCCAGCGAATCCTGGCGGGCACGCTGAAGCTGAACCGTCACGCCCTGGTCGAGCAGTTTTTGCCATTTATCAATAACGTCATTGGCAACGGCTGCATCCATTGGGCCGGGAGAGAGCTGTTTGAACAGGGTCAGTTGCTGAGACATACTGTCCAGTGCCTGCTGTACGGGCGCGAAAGCCTCATCGTTTTGCGCTGTGCCTGCCGCTTTTTTCTCCATGACGCGCGACAGGCGCGTAATCATACGAAAGTACTGATCGTTGCCCTTACTCAACGCGGTCATCTGCTCCACGATATGGCGATCGACATCGTTGCCGTCACTCAACGAATTGAGCGAATGAATACTGAACAGCCCGATTCCGCTCCACAGCAGGCAAAACAGCCCGAGTATTGTCAGCATTACCGCGCGAATTGTGAAATTTTTAAGCATACCCATACTGAAATCCCTTAAACGTTAACCCGTGACACCGGGCGTATGGGATATATCGGCAGAAAGGCCGAAAATGTAACAGCGCTGTTAAACTTTTTTATGCTGGTGCACTGCCTCCGCGACAGATCACCGTTTCAGCAAAAATCAGCCTGGAGGGCGCGCAGGATGGCACCCGGCACGAGGGCTGAGGGAGCACTATAGGCGAACCATACGCGACATCATCAGACGAAACAGCGCCAGCCGCCGACGCATAAAGCGCGGCATGAGTCTGAGCCCCGCTTTCCCCTCGCACCCGAGTGACATTGTCACGTCATTATTCGCCTGCCAGGCAGGCCAGGGCAAGATCCCGTCCAGTTGCGTCGTGCTGGTGTTCACGTCGCGGGCAAAGAGAAACCAGTAGTCACTGACCTGCTGCGCAAACGCGTGATCGGCGGCCGTAAAGCGGCGATCGTCGCTGACAGCGGGCAGGTTATGCAGAGTATTCATGACGTAGGGGATTTCGTTACCGTGCCAGGTGCCGTGCGGAAAAAGGTCCCGCGAATGTTCAGATACGTAATCAAACCAGTAGCGCCAGCCCGGCATAGCGACTTTTTGCTGCGCCCGCATCACCAGCCAGGGAAGCAGGCTAAACGTCATATCCCGTGCCACGGCACGTCCGAGCAACGCATCCGTCTCAAGCGGATAAATCCATTTCAACAGCTGATAGCTGAACCGGTTTTGACGACGAAGCCGGTCTACCACCGTGGCGGCATCGACACCGAAATACGCCAGTACGCTGGCTTCGTCGCTGTTGCTTCCGGCCATCAGCGGCAGACGATGCTGACGTCCGGCCATAAACGTATCCAGTACCGGCGCGGGAAGGACCGCATCGCCCGCGATGGCAACAGGACCCAGCCCGTAGCTGCTGTCCAGTGACCAAAAGGCCTCAGCAGGCAGCGCGCGCAGCTGTTCCATGCTGGCATCAGCGGGCAAACCTAAACGGCTGGCCACCTTCACGCCTTTCTCAAGCGCCGTGGTCCGCGTCACGTCTGGCAGACTATAGGCACTCTGCACAATTCCCTTGTGGAACAAACCGGCTGACAGGGGCGAACAGCACAGCGATAACAGGCTACGTGCGCCAGATGACTCGCCAAACAGCGTAACGTTACGGGCATCGCCGCCGAATGCGTGAATATGGCGCTGAACCCAGCGTAAAGCCGCGATCTGATCCAGCAGGGCAAAATTGTGAAGCGTCCCGGTCGCCGACTGCTCTTTTTCCATGGCCGGATGGGCAAAAAAGCCAAGATGGCCCAGCCGATAGTTAATCGTGACGATAACCGCGCCGCGTGAGGCCAGCGGTTTACCGTTGTAGGGAGCCAGCCCGCCGGAACCGAGGGTAAATCCGCCCCCGTGCAGCCATACCATCACCGGCAGAGGCTTATCGGGCTGCAGTTCAGGCGTCCAGACATTGAGATAAAGACAGTCCTCGCTGAAATCGCCGGGATCGCCGCCGCCAATCGCAAGGCAGTATTCGCGGTTCTGCCAGCTCGCGGCAGAAAAATGCAGTGCGCTTCGCACGCCCTGCCAGGGGATGACGGGCTGGGGCGCGCGCCAGCGCTGGTCCCCCACAGGCGGCGCAGCGTAAGGAATACCTTTAAACACAAAGATCCCGTCATCGATGCCGCCTTGCAGCTCACCGTCCGCGATAGCGATCTTCAGGCCGTGCTCATTTTTCATGCATTATTCCTTGTCTGCGTAGGCGGTCATTATTTCAGGCCATCTGTCTTTGTCCAGAAACACAGCGGGTAAAAATACCGAAAATGTGCTGCGCACGTCCGCCGGGATTGACCGCTCCCGGCGAACCTGTTTTTAGTACTGCATGTCGTTTAAAGCGTGAGAGGAATAGAAAATGTTCAGTGGCATCAATCAACTTTTTGTTCGAATGACCGATCATCCTGACCTGGGCAAGCTGTTATTGCGTCTGACACTGGGTGGACTGCTGCTGTTTCACGGTGAGTTCAAGCTGGTGCACGGGGTGGGCTGGATTGCCCAACTGCTGCACCAGCACGGCCTGCCAGGATTTCTTGCCTGGGGTGCCTGGATCGGGGAAATTATCGCCCCGCTGATGCTGATTGTGGGGCTGATGACGCGGCCTGCGGCGTTCATTGTGGCGGTGAATATGGTGGTGGCAACGCTGCTGGTCAAAACCGGGGCACTATGGCATCGCACCGGCGTGGGCGCCTGGTCGCTGGAGACCGAAGCGCTGTTTCTGCTGGGCGCGCTGGTGATCATGCTGCTGGGCGCGGGAAGATTCACGCTGATACGTGATTCACGGCTGCAATAGTCGCGCAATCCGGGGCAATCACGCCCCGGTGGGTTAGCATGCCAGGCCGCAACGTTGTATTGAGGCTTCCTGACGCTGGGCATACAGCGCCATTTCGTCCAGTACTGCGCAGCCCAGTGCGGCTTCAAAGCTGCTGCGGCTTGCCTGGCCTGACGAGCGCGCCTGGGTGTGATCCCCGAGGTTAGACTGAAAAATCCCCGCCGCGCTGACCGGTAGAAAATCCTCATAAATAATGGGATCAGCCAGAATGCGGCCCTGTTCGATCAGGGCGTCCAGCGGTTCACCGGGCTGAGGCGGTTCAGCCCGGCCTTTATCACTCAGGCGATAATGAAACCAGGCCAGAGCCTCCCGGCGTAGATCGGTTTCGTTATCCGGAAAAGCCTGAAATACAGCAGACAACCGTTGCTGATGCTGTTGATTGTCTGCGCCGCTTCCGGCCTCAGTCAGCAGCCGATCGTAAAGCGCGCGCCCCTCTGGGGTTAAGGCCGCGCCGCGCTGTTCTATCTCACCAAATCTTGCCGTATGGGTGCCCTGGTAGCCATCTTTGAAAACGACAGGTTCCTCCAGCGCTTTAAAACTGGTCTGGCGTAATAAAATCGGCACCTTGCGCCGAGGCGGGCCTTCAATAACGTTTTTGGGATCGATGCCACGTTCGGGCATTAACGCCTGAACGCGATCAATGTCCAGGGTTCTCGGTGTCAGGTGGTTGATATGACAGGCAGGAAAACACACGACGTCCGCAATCAGCCGGTGTTGTTGATTAAGGGCCTGATAGGTGTGGCTTTCAACGAGGCTATGCGAGTGCCAGCGAAAGGTTTCTAACGCCTCGGTAATAAAGCGCTGCGCCTGCGTCTCAGTCAGACCGCCCTGCTGTTGATGCTGTTGAATTAATGCGCGACAGCCTGCGGTGAAAATGTCCCGCGAGGCCAGAATTGCGGCAGCTTCATCGCGCAGCGCCGGGTCTTCAATCAATTCAAGCCGCAGTAATGAGGTAAAAATACGGAACGGATTACGACGCAACGCGTCGTCGTCAACAGGGCGAAACGCGGTTGAGTGTACCGGTACGCCCGCCTGAGAAAGGTCATAATAGCCGACCGGGAACATGCCCATAACGGCGAACATCTGACGCAGCATGGCCAGCTCTTCGGCGCTGCCGACGCGGATTGCACCGTGGCGTTCCAGGCTTAAACGGCTCAGCTCATCGGCTTGCGCCAGGCGCTGCTGCAGGGCGCTGTCCGCCGCCAGCGAGGCCTGATTAACGTCTTTGACCAACTGCATCAACGTGCCGTACAGCGGCACTTCCTGCTGATACATGTCCGACATTGCCTTTGAAAAGCCCGTACGGATGGCATCCGCACTGATAACGTTATCCATAATCACCACCTGAAAGCATGAGCGTTGCAGCTACTGTAATCCAACGCGTTGCCGTCAGCGGAAAAAATCATGAATTTGTGATCGGCTTAAAACCATAACGGTTTTTAATCACCAGCATCGCTGTCGTGAGGACGGCCGGGATCGCCAGAAGCAAAAAGATCAGGTTAAAAGACCAGCCGAGCGACAGCATTTCTGCTCCCACAAACGCGCTGAGGATGGCACCGATTCGGCCCACGCCATGCATCCAGCTGGAGCCGGTCGCGCGGGCATGGGTAGGATAATAGCTGGCTGATAAGGCATTCATGCCGGTATTAGCACCGTTAAAGCAAAAGCCGCTACAGAAGGCTATGCTGCTCATGACGGTGACCTGCGCCGGTGAGAAACCCAACGCCACAATGGCAATCCCGCCACAAAAATAGATGACGGCCAACGCCAGGTTGGCATTAAATCTGTCCATCAACCAGCCAGCAAATAACGAGCCCAGGGTGCCGCCCGCCTGATACATGGCGGTGATAATGGCGGCCTGGGTCACGGTCATCCCCTGTTTACTCACCAGCGAAGGCAGCCAGCTACCTATCAGATAAACCAGAAAGAGCCCCATAAAATAGCCGCCCCACAGCATCAGGCTGCCGGTACGGTAGCGGGGAGAGATAACCGTGGCGATTGCGTTTTTGTCTGGCTGAGTGGCGTCCGCTTCGGAGGATTGAAACTGACTGTGCGGGTTCGTACTGCCCGGAATCATACGCTCCAGAATGGTTCGGATGCGTTCTGCCGGCGCACCACGGCTAATTAAGAAACGCACTGATTCTGGCAGTTGCCGTATCAGCACCGGGAGCACCAGCAGCGGTAAAATACCGCCCAGCAACAGAACAGAATGCCATTCGTAACGCGGTAACAGCCAGGATGCCGCAAAGCCTCCGCTGGCTGCGCCAAAGGTAAAGCCGCAGAAAACCACGGTGATGATGAATGAGCGACGGCGCTCGGGGGCATATTCTGCGACCAGGGTGCTGACGTTCGGCATGGCTGCGCCCAATCCGAGCCCGGTCAAAAAGCGGAACAGGATCATCTGCTCAATGCTGTGCGAAAACGCGGTGACCAGTGTCCATAAGCCAAAAAACAGCACGCTGAATATAATCATTAAGCGACGACCAAAGCGGTCGGCCAGTGGACCGGCGATCATGGCGCCCAGCGCCAGGCCAATAAGCGCCGCACTGATGACGACGCCTAACTGATGGTTCGTGACGTTCCAGGACGCTTTCAGCGAGGGCGCGATAAACCCCATGATGGCGATATCCATCCCATCAAGCGCCACGACGATAAAACAGAGTACAATCAATCGAATTTGGCCACCGCTCAGGGCACCCTGATTGATTAACCGGCGAACGTCTACCGACTCAACGCTGCTCACGGACGTACTCTCCTTAACGAAATAACTATCAGTTTTGGTAAAAAAAACGGCGCTTATGATAGCCGATCGTTAACGATAAAACGCGTGAATTTTACACGAGAATAATAATCATTCAAAAAATGGTTAGTTAAGTTAATGATTTTTCAGTCACGACTGGCGGCTGCGTTATCCGACGATAGCGCCTCAAGCATTATTTATCAGTAACTTAAATGAAAACCCGATAAAAAGTACACATTGTTAATAAAAATTTGCAGCAAAGTTAACAAAATCCAGCTTAAATAGTTGCCAGTTACCTGGCAATGTCATTAAGTTTGGGAAATGGAAAAAAATATCCTTTTCAATCAGCGCATTCGCTTGCGTCATTTACATGCCTTTGTTGCCGTTGCGCAGCAGGGAACGCTGGGGCGTGCAGCCGAGACGTTAAGTCTTAGCCAGCCTGCACTCTCTAAAACCCTTAACGAACTCGAGGAACTGACGGGCGTCAGGCTGTTCGAACGCGGCCGACTGGGCGCACAGCTCACCACCATGGGAGAGCAGTTTCTGACGCATGCGGTAAAGGTGCTGGATGCACTGAACCATGCCGGTCAGAGCTTTAACGAACAGATCAACGAGCGTCCTGCCGTGATTCGGCTTGGCGCGCTTACGACTGCCGCGATGGGCATGTTGCCACAGATTCTCGATCGCTTTCATCAACTGCGTCCTAACACCACCATTCAGGTTGCCACGTTGCACAACAATGTCTTGCTGGCCGGACTGCGCGCGGGCGAATTTGATATCGGCATTGGTCGTATGGCTGATAAAGAGATGATGACCGGCTTAACCTATGAACTGCTGTTCCTCGAATCATTAAAACTGGTTGTCAGGCCGGAACATCCCCTGTTAAGTGACAACGTCACCTTATCCCGCGCCATGCAGTGGCCGGTAGTGATTTCCCCCGAAGGAACGGCTCCGCGCCGCCTGGCCCAGCAGATGCTTGACGAGCAGGGCTGCTGTTTACCGCCACATTGCGTTGAAACCTCTTCCACTTCGCTGGCCCGCCAACTGGCGCTACGCTATGACTACATCTGGTTTGTGCCTTCAGGCGCCATTAAAGAAGATCTCAGTCACAACGCCGTCTTCTCGCTGCCCATTACCTCTCCAGGCCCTGGCGAGCCGGTCGGTATTATCACCCGGACCGGCGATACCTTAAGCCTGAGCGCTGAGGTTCTGATGAGTACTATTCGTAAATTTCACAGTTAGCGACTGCGTTTTGCATGTCGCTCCCAGTTGTCCTGACGCGCTTTCTCGGTCTTACGTAATCCGACGTAAAGCGCGCCCGCCCCGCCGTGCTGCTTTTGCGCCACACAGAAGGTCTGCACCTCATCCAGCTCCCGTAGCCAACGATCCAGATAACTTCGTACGATGTTGGCGTGGGATTCACTGTCGCGCCCTTTACCGTGAATGATAAGCAGGTTGCGAAACCCGGCTTGCCGCACCTCACGAATGAAATTAAACAGGTTCTGGCGACAGACCTCTACAGGCTGACGCAGTAAGTTAAGGCTGGCGTCCAGCGTATACTGCCCCTTGCGTAGCTTATCTAACACGCCCTGCTGAATGCCCTCTGCTTTGTATTCCAGAGGCTGATCCAGCGGGATAATATCCAGATAACCGCGCGTTAAGATGTTTTCATCTTCCTGTTCTGGCGGCAGTTGACGTGCTTTTTTACTGGCGGAGAGAGGATTCCACCGCGTGTTGTCCGCATCTCTGAGTGGCGTAACGTCATTCATCGCGTCACGGAACAGATTGTCATCGTCAAGGTTCATCGCTCGCCCCTGTAAAATGATATGACGCAAAATAGTGCTTAACCCGAATAGTAGCAAAATCGGGAAAGTCTGCGCTAACCCCGTTTTTAACCCTTATTCCCGGTCTTAAGATAAAGAAAGATCCTGTCTGAAATCATAAAACCGTAAACATATATTGACGGCCGTTACACTTTGACATCAAGAAAGCCAGTAATAACAGCCTTCAGCGAAGTGTAACAGACCACACTTTTTGTATGCCTAAAAACTGCTCGGATGAGTTCCTTTGCGAGCGAAAAATGGTAAAATTGACCGCAGTCAATTATCGTCGAGCAAACCACTATGTTCCCTGAAAAACGTATACAGTCAGGCGGTTGTGCGATTCACTGCCAGGATTGCAGCATTAGCCAGTTATGCATCCCTTTCACACTGAACGAACATGAGCTTGATCAGCTAGATAACATTATTGAGCGAAAGAAACCCATTCAGAAAGGTCATACGCTGTTTAAAGCCGGTGACGACCTCCGCTCCCTTTATGCTATCCGTTCCGGCACGATCAAAAGCTATACCATCACTGAACAGGGCGATGAACAAATTACCGGGTTCCATCTGGCGGGTGATCTGGTCGGTTTTGACGCCATCATGAATGCCAGCCATCCAAGCTTTGCCCAGGCGCTGGAAACGGCGATGGTCTGTGAAATCCCCTTTGATACGCTGGATGATTTATCGGGCAAAATGCCGGCCCTGCGTCAGCAGATGATGCGTCTGATGAGCGGCGAAATCAAAGGCGATCAGGACATGATCCTGTTGCTGTCCAAGAAGAACGCTGAAGAGCGGCTGGCGGCCTTTATCTGGAACTTATCCCGCCGTTACGGTCAGCGGGGGTTCTCACAGCGTGAGTTCCGTTTGACCATGACGCGTGGCGACATCGGCAACTATCTGGGGTTAACCGTTGAAACCATTAGCCGTTTGCTGGGGCGTTTTCAGAAATCAGGCATGCTGGCGGTGAAAGGGAAATACATCACTATTGAGAACCACGCCATGCTGGAAGGTCTGGCGGGCCAGAGCCATCAGGCAGCCTGATGGTTAAGCCGGGTTAATAAATGTTATTTTATTGATCCGGCTACATCTTTTTCACTTTCTTACTGCGTTGAACATAGGCTATCTTTAATCCAGTCGCTTTGGTTTAAGGAGAGTAGCCTATGTCCCAGTATCAAAATATTCTGGTCGCCATCGATCCTCAACAGGATGACCAGCCCGCGCTGCGACGTGCGGTATATCTCAACCAGCTTATCGGCGGCAAAATCAAAGCTTTTCTGCCTATCTACGACTTCTCATATGAGATGACCACCCTGCTCTCACCGGATGAGCGCACCTCAATGCGTCAGGGCGTGATCTCTCAGCGCTCAGAGTGGATACGCGAACAGGCCCAGGCCTATCTGGATGCAGGCGTGGATATTGATATCAAAGTGATCTGGCATAACCGTCCTTACGAAGCCATCATTCAGGAAGTGCTGGCTCATCAGCATGATTTGGTGCTTAAGATGGCGCACCAGCACGATCGGCTGGAAGCGGTGATCTTTACGCCGACGGACTGGCATCTGTTGCGTAAATGTCCTTGTCCGGTGTGGATGGTCAAAGATCAGCCCTGGCCCGAAGGTGGCAAAGCTCTGGTGGCGGTTAACCTCGCCAGCGAAGAACCTCACCACGATGCCCTGAATCAGAAACTCATTCGTGAAACCGTTAAACTGGCAGAAAGCGTAAACCATACCGAAGTTCATCTGGTGGGCGCCTATCCCATCACGCCGATCAATATTGCCATTGAGCTGCCCGACTTTGATCCCAGTGTGTACAACGACGCGATTCGTGGCCAGCACCTGGTGGCGATGAAAGCGCTACGGCAGAAGTTCTCTATCAGTGAAGAGTTCACCCATGTCGAGAAAGGTTTACCGGAAGAAGTCATACCCGAACTTTCAGGGCATCTGGGCGCGGGGATTGTGGTATTAGGCACTATTGGCCGAACCGGACTGTCGGCCGCTTTCCTGGGCAACACGGCGGAACAGGTGATCGATCACCTGCGCTGCGATCTGCTGGCGATAAAACCGGATGACTTTGTTTCGCCGATTACGCTTGAAGAGGATGACGAGCACGACTAATCAGGCGAGGTTCGCAACAAGGGCGACACAATGTGTCGCCCTTGTTTATTACAGCGCTTTAAGAATATTTTCCACGCTGGCTTTGGCATCACCAAACAGCATTTGGGTGTTTTCTTTGAAGAACAGCGGGTTTTGCACACCGGCATAGCCGGTATTCATTGACCGCTTAAACACAATCACGTTTTGCGCCTTCCACACTTCCAGCACCGGCATACCGGCAATCGGGCTGCCGGGATCGTCCTGAGCGGCGGGATTGACCGTATCGTTGGCACCGATCACCAGCACCGTATCCGTGTCGCTGAAGTCATCGTTAATTTCGTCCATCTCCAGTACCACGTCATAAGGCACTTTTGCCTCAGCCAGCAGGACGTTCATATGGCCGGGTAAACGCCCAGCGACCGGATGAATACCGAAGCGTACCTTGATGCCACGGGCGCGCAGTTTTTCGGTGATCTCGGCCACCGGATACTGTGCCTGTGCCACCGCCATCCCGTAGCCGGGCGTGATAATGACGCTCGTGGATGACTTCAGCATTTCTGCGGTGTCTTCCGCACTGATCTCGCGGTGTTCGCCAGCCTCTTCGCTGTCCGTTACCGCGCTGCTGTCGCTGCCAAAGCCGCCGGCAATGACGCTGATAAACGAACGGTTCATCGCCTTACACATAATGTAGGAGAGGATGGCACCCGATGACCCCACCAGCGCGCCGGTTACGATAAGCAGATCGTTGCTGAGCATGAAGCCTGCCGCCGCCGCCGCCCAGCCTGAATAGGAGTTCAGCATAGAAACGACGACAGGCATGTCTGCCCCGCCGATGGAGGCAACCAGATGCCAGCCGAAAGCCAGTGCAATGACCATCATGACAAACAGGGCAAATCCCTGCGCGACGCTACTGTCTGTGTTGACGAACCACAGCAACAGCAGGAATGACACGATCAGCGCCAGCAGATTCAGCTTATGCCGGTGAGGCAACATCAGCGGTCTGGACGACAGTTTCCCGCACAGCTTACCGAACGCAACCAGCGATCCTGTAAAGGTGACCGCACCAATAAAGATACCGATAAACACTTCGCTGAGATGGATATTTTCCATGACTGCAGGCAGTCCGGGGGCATGATCGATATAGCTGTTGATCCCCACCAATACCGCAGCCAGCCCGACAAAGCTGTGCAGAATGGCAACCAGCTCGGGCATTTCTGTCATTTCAACCCGTCTGGCTAACCGGATGCCGATGGCCCCGCCGATAACCATCGCCAGCAAAATCCAGACGACATTGCTGCTATCGGGACCAAAAATGGAGGCGATGAGCGCAATTGCCATGCCGCTGATGCCAAAGAGATTCCCTTGTCTTGAGCTTTCATGTTTAGAAAGCCCGGCAAGGCTCATAATAAAAAGTATTGCGGCAACAATGTATGCTGCTGTCACTAATCCGCCAGACATGTGTTACCCCTTACGAAACATTTTCAGCATGCGCTGCGTGACGGTGAAGCCACCGAAAATATTGATGCTGGCGATCAATACGGCAATAAAAGACAGGAAGCTGACCCAACCGCCATGTCCCATTTGCAGCACAGCGCCTACCACGATAATGCCGGAAATGGCATTGGTGACAGACATCAGCGGTGTATGCAACGCATGGCTCACGTTCCACACCACGTAGTAACCCACTACGCAGGCGAGCGCGAAGACGGTGAAATGTGACAGGAATTCACGGGGTGCGACGTTCGCCAGGCAGGCAAAAAGCACGATGGCCAGCGCCAGCAGCAGATAGCTGCGTCGTGGCGATCCCGTCGCAACCTCACTCTTTTTCTGCACCGGTGCAGACGTGGTTGTGGCTTTAGGTGCAGCCGAGACCTGAATCGGTGGCGCAGGCCAGGTCACCTCGCCATCGCGCACGACGGTAACGCCACGGATGACAACATCGGCGAAATCGATAGCAATTTCACCGTTTTTCTCTTTGCACAGCAACTTCATCAGATTAACGAGGTTAGTGCCGTAAAGTTGTGAAGACTGGGTGGGTAAACGGCTCGGTAAATCGGTGTAGCCAATGATTTTCACGCCGTTGGCGGTGACGGTAACCTGATCGGCAACCGTCAGCGCACAGTTGCCGCCGGTTTGCGCCGCGAGGTCCACAATAACGCTGCCCGGCTTCATGCTGGCCACCATCTCTTCGGTGATGAGCGTTGGTGCGGGTTTTCCCGGAATCAGCGCCGTGGTGACGATGATATCGACCTCTTGCGCCTGCTGAGCAAACAGCGCCATTTCAGCTTGAATAAAGGCATCGGACATCACTTTGGCGTACCCATCGCCGCTGCCCGCGTCCTCTGCAAAATCGAGTTCAAGGAATTCCGCGCCCATACTCTGGACCTGCTCTTTGACCTCAGGACGCGTATCAAAAGCGCGCACAATGGCGCCAAGGCTGCCGGCTGCACCAATCGCCGCCAGGCCAGCCACGCCGGCACCAATGACCATGACTTTTGCCGGTGGCACTTTACCCGCCGCGGTGATCTGCCCGGTAAAGAAGCGGCCAAACTCATGTGCGGCCTCGACGATCGCACGATAACCGGCAATGTTCGCCATGGAACTGAGCGCGTCGAGCGACTGGGCGCGGGAAATACGGGGAACGGCATCCATGGCCATCACCGTGACATGTCGCGCGGCGAGCTTTGCAAGCAGTTCGGGATGCTGAGCGGGCCAGATAAAGCTCACCAGCGTGCTGCCCTCGCGGGTCAGACCTGTCTCGTCATCATCGGGTGCGTTCACCTTCAGCACGATATCGGCCTGCCAGACCTGCTGGCTGTCAGTCAGCGAGGCCCCCGCGGCAAGATAGCTGTCATCATCAAAGCTGGCGCGCTTACCTGCATCATGCTCTACAGCCACGCTAAAACCCAGCTTGATTAGCTGTTCAACGGTCTTGGGCGTCGCTGCCACACGTGACTCGTTAGCCAATCGCTCTTTGGGTATTCCAATTAACATAGTTTTCCCTTTCATCGATTAAAGGAGGATGATCCTTGCGGTACACATTGCCGTGCCGATACCGACCATCAGGCAATGTGATAAAAAGCAATAACCTAATCGTTTCTAAAGCTACTGAAATTGTTACGGACGATCTACTGCACAGGCGCAGTTATGTCACATTCGCCGTAATATCCAGCCGGAGTGACACAATTCCGCATAACCTCACTGTACAGGGACATTAGCAGCAAACAATCTGCTGACTGTTGCGCGCTTCACCCTGATATTCCTTTTAAAAAAAGCTAAAATTAACAATGCATTAACCATTTTTGTACTGTTATCACAGCGCATTTCATCTTATTGTCTTAAGCGTAAGGCAAAATCGCGCGGCGCGCGGTCAGGATTGAATAATCTGGCTCACAACAAGAGATATATCGCAAAAAATGGCTGCGACAGCGTGTTTATAACATGTAATAATCAGCGGCTAATCTGTTATACATCAAGAGTCCAGCACGTTTTCGTACTCATTTTGCGTAAGGCGAAGGATCATTTTTATGAAGCTGAAGAACACTATTCTGGCATCTACCCTGTTATCTCTGCTGGCGGCAAATGCATTTGCGGCTAAAGAGCTGACGCCAGAACAAGCGGCCGCGTTGAAGCCATTCGAACGTATTAATATCACCGGTCGTTTCAATGCAATTGGCGATGCGGCCGATGCCGTTTCAAAACGTGCTGATGAACTGAATGCAGATTCTTATTACATTCAAGGCATTAACGACAGCAACGGTAACAGCGGCAACTGGCGCGTGACCGCAGACCTGTACAAGGCCAACGCGCCTAAAGCCAGTCAGGAAACTGAATACCGGATGTTCAATGGCCTGAAAGAGCTGCCCAAGGCAGAGGCTTATCGCCTGGAACCCTTCGATACCGTGACCGTCAACGGCTTCTTCCCGAGCCAGCCTGATGTGAATGACGCGATCTCCAAAGCCGCAAAAGAAAAAGGCGCAGCCTCCTTCTTTATCGTGCGTCAGGTTGATGCCAATACCGGCGGCAACCAGTTCATTACCGCGTACATCTATAAGGCCGATGCGAAACAGCGCGTGGTGCAGAGTCCGGACACCATCCCGGCAGACTCTCAGGCGGGCAAAGCAGCGCTGGCGGCAGGCGGTGCAGCCGCTAAGAAAGTGGAAATCCCCGGCGTCGCCTCTTCAGAAACCCCTAGCAACACGGTAGGCCGCTTCTTTGAAACGCAGAGCTCAACCGGTAAACGCTATACGGTGACCTTGCCGGACGGCAAAGAGATCCAGGAAGTGAATGCGGTCACGGCAGCACAGATGCAGCCGTTTGATACCGTAACCTTTAGCGGACATTTTGGTACGCCAACCGAGGTTTCACAGGAAACCGCGAAACGCGCTGCCGAGAAAGGGGCTAAATTCTACCATGTGACGCGTCAGTGGCAGAACCAGAGCGGTGGCAACCTGACCGTGACAGCCGATCTGTTCAAATAAAATACCGCAGGGCGGCGCCAGCCGCCCTGTTGTCTGTTTGCATAATTCCTGCTCGATTTTGCATAGCCACGCATTGCCATCCTTCACCGCACTCCGTAAAATCCTCCGCCTGTTTTTCAGAGTATTTAACGCGCTATACGTAACACAATGACGATATAACGTTGTGTTTATGCTGGTCATCCAGCCACTTATGCTAGCAGGAAGAACGTTTTGGAGAAAAAATTAGGCCTCAGTGCCCTGACAGCGCTGGTTCTCAGCTCTATGCTGGGCGCAGGTGTTTTCAGCTTGCCGCAAAATATGGCGGCGGTCGCCGGTCCGGCGGCGCTGTTGATCGGCTGGCTGATCACGGGCGCGGGGATTATCTTCCTCTCGCTGGCGATGCTGTTACTGACGCGGCTGAAACCTGAACTGGACGGCGGGATTTTTACCTATGCCCGCGCCGGATTTGGCGAACTGACCGGATTTTGTTCCGCGTGGGGTTACTGGCTGTGTGCGGTTATCGCTAACGTCTCCTACCTGGTTATCGTTTTTTCTGCGCTGAGCTTCTTTACGGATACGCCTGATCGGATCATTTTTGGCAACGGTAACACGTGGCAGGCGATGCTGGGCGCATCGGTGCTGCTGTGGCTGGTTCACTGGCTGGTGCTGCGCGGGGTGCAAACCGCTGCCAGCATCAACCTGCTGGCAACCCTTGGCAAACTGGTTCCACTGTTGCTGTTTGTTGTGCTGGCCGTTCTGGCCTTCAATTATGACCGATTTCACTTCGATTTTTCCGGACTCAGTTTGGGCGTCCCCTTGTGGGAACAGGTCAAGCAGACCATGCTGATCACGCTGTGGGTGTTTATCGGCGTGGAAGGCGCGGTGGTTGTATCCTCTCGTGCAAAGCATAAAAAGGATGTCGGACGCGCGACGCTGTTGGCGGTGCTGGCTGCCCTGCTGGTCTATTTGCTGGTGACGCTGCTGTCACTGGGCATCGTTCCCCGTGCGGAGCTGGCGGAAATGCGGAATCCTTCCATGGCGGGCCTGATGACGCGCCTGACGGGGAGCTGGGGTAACGCCATTATTGTGGTGGGCCTGATTATTTCCGTGTGCGGGGCTTACCTGAGCTGGACGATCATGGCGGCTGAAGTGCCCTTTATTGCCGCACAGCAGGGTGCGTTTCCACGCAGTATTGCCCGGCAGAACGCCCGCAACGCGCCTGCCGCCTCGTTATGGCTGACAAACGGCAGTATTCAGGTTTGCCTGATCCTCATTGCCCTGACCGGCGCAGATTACAACACGCTGCTCACCATTGCCTCTGAAATGATTCTGGTGCCCTATCTGCTGGTCGGACTTTATCTGATTAAAGTGGTGAAAGGACAGCAAAAATTCTGGGCGCTTGCCGTCGGTGTGGGCGCCAGCCTGTATGGCATCTGGCTGTTGTATGCGTCAGGCCCGCTGCATCTGTTTACGTCAGTGGTGCTCTATGCGCCGGGTATTTTACTGTTTATTTTTGCGCGCCGTCGCGGGCATGAGGTGGCATTGAAGCCGGTCGAACGGGTTGCCATGATGCTGATCGTGGCGGCAACCCTTCCTGCGATGTGGGAACTGCTTGCCTAGTGCGCCTGATCCAGTACGACACACAGCAGGTCATCCTGCTGTGTCAGTGCTACAGGCTTAGGGTATTCTTCATGAATAGCCTCAAGCTGCTTGTCTGACAGCGGGTACGGAAGCTGAATATCGAAGCGGGAAATGTGTTGCTGCTCGGCAAGCGTGATCAAACGGGCTATGTTGATTTCATCGCTGACCTGCGTTGAAATGATTTGTAATGCTAATTCTTTAAGCTGATCTTCACTCGCCTGTAAGCTGTGCGCAGATTTGCGTGTCACCATGCCAAATATAGGCAGTACGCCGTAGATTGCATCCACAAAGCTCCATCGTTTTTTACAGGATGCCGACAGGAAATCACTGTAATTAAAGCAGATGCGATCGCGGTATACCGCTGATGCCAGCTCTTTATCAAACACTTTGGCTCCTCAAGGTGATCACAATGAATCCGGAACACACGTTAAACGCAGGGTTAATGACTGTCTATTTTGCGGAATATATCCCAGTTACTCAAGGATATTTCGTGTGATTGCATAGAGCTCTGCGTCAGGAAAAGTTATGCTTTACCCCTCCTTTTTACGTTAGAAAGCATCATGCACAAAATCGTTTACGTTGAAGATGAACCGGAAGTGGGCTCGCTGATTGCCGCTTACCTTGGACGACATGATATTGAAGTGATTGTGGAGACGCGCGGCGATCGGGCGGAAGCCACTATTGTCGAGCAGCAGCCCGACCTGGTCATGCTGGATATCATGCTGCCAGGCAAAGACGGTATGTCAATCTGTCGTGACTTACGCGCGAACTGGCAGGGACCGATTGTCCTGCTCACGTCTCTCGACAGCGACATGAACCATATCCTGGCGCTGGAGATGGGCGCCCAGGATTATATCCTGAAAACGGCGCCCCCTGCGGTGTTGCTGGCCCGACTGCGCCTGCATCTGCGCCAGTCCCAGCAGGGCCAGAGCGAAGAAGCCCCGGCGCCAGCGAAAAACAATCGCATGTTACGCTTTGGCTCTCTGACGATTGATGCGCTCAATCGTCAGGTCGTGCTGTTTGACGAAAACATTGCCCTGTCTACGGCAGATTTCGATTTGCTCTGGGTGCTGGCGAGCCATGCCGGGCAAATTCTGAACCGTGACGCGCTGCTAAAAACGCTGCGCGGCGTCAGCTACGACGGGATGGATCGCAGCATTGACGTAGCGATTTCGCGCCTGCGCAAAAAGCTGCACGACAGCGCCACCGAGCCATTTCGTATTAAAACCATCCGTAATAAAGGCTATCTGTTTGCGCCACAGGCCTGGGACACGCGTTCGGTATGAAAAAACTTTTTATTCAGTTCTACCTGCTGCTGTTTGTCTGTTTCCTGGTGATGTCGCTAATGGTCGGGCTGGTTTACAAATTTACCGCCGAGCGTGCCGGTCGCCAGTCAATGAACGACCTGATGGCCAGTTCGCTCTATCTGATCCGCAGCGAACTGCGTGAGATCCCGCCACGGGACTGGAATAAGACGATTAAGAGTCTCGATCTCGGCTTGTCGTTTGAGCTGCATATTGAGCCAATGAGTAAGTTTGAACTGGATGAAAATGAACTGCGCCGGCTGCGCGCAGGCGAAATCGTGGCGCTGGATGATAAATACACTTTCCTGCAGCACATTCCCCGCAGCCACTACGTTCTGACCGTTGGGCCAATCCCTTACCTGTTTTATCTGCACCAGATGCGCCTGCTGGATATGGCCCTGGTGGTGTTTATCGGGATGTCGCTGGGGTTGCCGGTTTTTATCTGGCTACGTCCGCACTGGAAAGAGATGCTGCGGCTGGAGCACGCGGCTCAGCGTTTTGGTCAGGGACAGCTTGATGTCCGCACGCACTTCGACAGCACCTCTAGCCTGTTCAGGGTCGGCGTGGCTTTTAACCAAATGGCGGAAAACATTAATACGCTGGTCGCCAGTAAAAAACAGCTGATTGACGGCATCGCCCACGAACTGCGAACGCCGCTGGTACGTTTGCGCTATCGTCTGGAGATGAGCGACAATCTGACCGAAGCGGAGTCAGCGGCATTGAACCGCGATGTCAGCCAGTTAGAAAGCCTGATTGAAGAGCTGCTGACCTATGCCCGTCTCGATCGGCCCCGCGTCGATCTTAATTTGCAGTCGCTGGATCTGGCGAACTGGTTACGTGAGCGCATGGAAGATTTCCGGGCGATAAACCCGGAGACACAGATCGATCTCGATTTACCCCAGCGTGAAAACTACGGGATTTCAGATACCCGACTGATGGAGCGCGTACTGGATAACCTGGTCAATAACGCACTGCGTTATGCCGGTCAGCGCCTGCGGGTTAGCCTGTGGTTTGATGGTGCGCTGGGGAACCTGCAGGTCGAAGATGATGGCCCGGGCATTCCCCTTGATGAACGTGAACGCGTATTTGAACCTTTTGTACGACTCGACCCAAGCCGTGACCGCGCCACCGGGGGCTGTGGGCTTGGCCTTGCCATCGTTCACTCTATTGCCCATGCATTAAGTGGCCGGGTTTCTATTGAAACCAGCCCGCTTGGCGGGGCCAGCGTTCGCTTTTGCTGGCCGCTGGATCTTCCCTTTCGGGAACTGCCACGACGTTAACTCATTCAGGAGCATTATGTGACTTCAGCTTATCAACAACTTTGTGCCACTTTTCAGCGCCTGTCGCGTTTCAGCCACGTCAGCGCCATCGCCGGATGGGATATGCAGACCACGATGCCACCAGGCGGCAGTGCTGCGCGGGGTGAAGCGCTGGCGGAGATGAGTGTTTTGCAGCACCAGATCCTGACAGACAAGCGCCTGGGTGACTGGCTTGAGCAGGCAGAACAGCAATCTCTCAATGATGTAGAGCGCGCCAACCTGCTCGAGATGCGTCGCGCCTGGACCCAGGCGACCTTACTGCCTGCCGAACTGGTCGAAGCAAAATCCATTGCGGGTTCGCGCTGTGAACATGCCTGGCGCAGCCAGCGTCCCGCCAATGACTGGCAGGGCTTTGCCACAAATTTGAAAGAGGTGGTGCGCTTAAGTCGTGAGGAAGCGCAACTGCGCGCGCAAGCCAATGGCTGTTCCCGGTACGATGCCCTGCTCGATGTTTTTGAGCCGGGGATGACCAGCGCCCGACTGGATGAGACGTTTGGACAGTTAAAAACCTGGCTACCGGCGCTGTTGCAACAGGTGGTGGAAAAACAGGCGCAAGAACCCAAGTTAACCCCTCAGGGGCCATTCCCCATCGAGGCGCAGCGCGAGCTGGGGCTGAGCATTATGGCCGGGCTGGGCTTTGATTTTAACCATGGTCGGCTGGATATCAGTGCGCATCCTTTCTGCGGCGGCGTCCCCGACGATGTGCGCATCACCACCCGTTACAATCAGGATGAATTTCTGAGTGCCATGATGGGCGTGATCCATGAAACCGGCCATGCCCGTTACGAGCAAAACCTGCCCAAACAGTGGCGGGGCCAGCCGGTGGCACTGGCGCGCTCCACCGCCATTCATGAATCACAAAGTCTGTTTATGGAAATGCAGTTGGGCCGCAGCGCGCAGTTCCTGCAACGCATCCTGCCGCAGGTGATCGCTAAGATGGGGGCGCAACCGGCACTGCAGGCTGATAACTTTGTGCGTTTAGCTCAGCAGGTAAAACCCGGATTGATTCGCGTGGATGCCGACGAGCTGAGCTATCCGGCCCACGTGATTCTGCGTTATGAAATTGAACGTGCGCTCATCGAAGGTGAGATTGAGGTCGAGGATATCCCCGCACTCTGGGATGAGAAAATGCAGCAGTCTCTGGGCATCGATACGCGCGGGAATTACCGCAACGGCTGCATGCAGGATATTCACTGGACCGATGGCGCGTTCGGCTATTTCCCGACCTATACGTTGGGCGCGATGTACGCGGCTCAGTTGTTCCAGGCTTTGCAAAAAGCGATTCCACAGTCGGCAGAGCTGATTTTGCATGGCGAACTGCAGCCCGTTTTTGACTGGCTACAACAGAATATCTGGCAACACGGCAGCCGTTTCTCTACCGATCAGCTGATGCTTAATGCCACGGGAGAGGCGCTGAACCCGGACTATTTCCGCAAACACCTTGAGCAGCGTTACCTGAACAGTTAAGGTAGCAGGCGGTCTGAAGGCCGCCTTTCACTTCCCCCCGCCCACTTTGTACAATCGGTTACACGGCGATACCAATGACCCACGGACGCGCCTGTTATTTTCTCATATAGTCATTTCACCGGCCCCGCAGTGGGCTACACATGAAAAAATAGTCCGAGGGTTTTGCAATGAAAAAATTATTTGCACTGGTAATCGCCGCTGCCATGGGTCTGTCTTCAGTTGCTTTCGCTGCCGAGACAACTGCTGCTCCAGCCGCTGCTGCTACCACTACTACTACCGCTGCACCTGCTAAGACCGAACACAAAGCTGCCGCTCACAAGAAGCACCATAAAGCTGCACAGAAAGCTCAGGCTGCTAAGAAAAAAGCAGTGAAGAAAGACACCGCGCAGAAAGCTCAGGCGGCTAAAAAGAAAGTCGCTAAGAAAGATACCGCTCAGAAAGCGCAGGCCGCTAAAAAGCATCACAAAGCTAAACCAGCCCAGAAAGCCCAGGCTGCTAAAAAACACCACAAAGCTAAACCAGCCCAGAAAGCTCAGGCTGCTAAAAAACACCACAAAGCTAAAGCAGCCCAGAAAGCCCAGGCCGCTAAAAAACACCACAAAGCTAAACCAGCTCAGAAAGCCCAGGCTGCTAAAAAGCACCACAAAAAAGCCGCTAAAAAATAAGGTCACCCTTTAGGGTTCCGAGTAAGCGTTAATAATTAAAACACCCGGTTCTGCCGGGTGTTTCTTTACTGGAGTGGCTAATATGGTCCGTCGCTATCGCTTCGAAATTATTCTGATTGTGATGATCTTATGTGGCGTTATCGCGGCCAGTTTTTTTATTTAGTCGCTGTCGCGTACTGATTAACTGAAAAGACTCCCTTTTTTACCGCTCACTGACTATAGTTATGTCACTTCAGTAATAACAAAAACGTTTTCTTTTTCTCGCTATTGAGAGTTCTATGCGCCTGGCTACCCTGTTAATCGTTGGACTTTTCAGTTTCACCGCCGTTGTTCATGCCGATGATAATGATGATTCACCGACGCCTGCCGAAATAAAAATGCTGTTTTTTGGTAAGGATCATCGTCAGGCGATTACCGACGTCAGCGACGCGCCCTGGGATGCGATAGGTCAACTGGAAACCGAAAGTGGTAACCTGTGCACCGCAACGCTTATTTCACCACATCTGGCACTGACCGCAGGCCACTGTTTACTGACGCCACCGGGCAAGTTTGATAAACCGGTCGCGCTGCGCTTTATGTCGACCAAAAAAGGCTGGCGCTACGAGATCCACGACATTGATGCCCGCGTTGAACCTTCTCTGGTCCACAGGCTAAAAGCCGATGGCGAAGGATGGATCGTCCCCAGCAGCGCAGCACCGTTTGACTATGGTCTGGTTATTTTACGCAACCCCCCTTCTGCCATTACGCCGATTCCGCTGTTTGATGGCTCACGCAGTGATTTAACGGACGCGCTTAAAGAAGCCGGACGTAAAGTGACTCAGGCTGGCTACCCTGCCGATCATCTTGACAGCCTGTATTCACACAGCGACTGCCTGATCACCGGCTGGGCGCAGCGTGCCGTGTTATCGCACCAGTGTGATACGCTGCCGGGTGACAGCGGTTCGCCGCTACTGTTGAAAGGCGATAAAGGCTGGCAGCTGATTGCCGTGCAGAGTTCGGCACCTGCCGCAAAAGATCGCTATCTTGCGGATAACCGGGCGATTGCCGTGACCTCCTTTAAAGACCGGCTTGAAGCGCTGGCCCAGTAGGTTGCCTGAAGGGTTACACGATCTGAACACATAAAAAAGCCCGCATCCATCAAGGTGCGGGCTTTTTATACGCGAGCTGTCTCGGCAACTAGCCTGCGATTTGCTCCATTGCCTGCAGGATGCGTTTATCCGAAATCGGATAAGGCGTTCCCAGCTGTTGCGCAAACTGGCTGATTCGTAGCTCTTCAATCATCCAGCGGATATGCTGCACGTCCGCGTCATCCTGACGCTGCGGCGGCAATTTATTCCACCATGCCTGCCTCGCTTGCTCGACGGCCTGCACTTTGAGCATTCGGGCGCGATCGCTATGAGGATCGACCGGCAACTTCTCCAGCCGTCGCTCAATGCCGTGCAGATAACGCAGCGTATCTGCCAGATGCTGCCAGCCATTCTGGGTGACAAAACCCCGGTAAACCAGGCCGTTCATCTGCGCTTTTATATCCGCCAGTGCCAGCGCCAGCGTCATATCTACCCGCCCTTTCAGACGTTTGTTAATCGAAAATACCGCTGTCAGAATCTGCTCAACCTGCTTTGCGATCTCTACCACGGTATCATTGAGTTCGGCGCGCACTTTTTCCCTTAGCGCTTCAAACTGCGTTTGCTCCCATGCCGGGCCACCGGCTTCCGCGATTAACTTGTCAACGCCGCAGGCAATGCAGTCATCAATCAGCTCCATGACCTTGCCGTATGGGTTAAAATACAGCCCCAGCTTGGCTTTGTTCGGCAACTTTTCATGCAGATACTTCACGGGGGACGGAATATTCAACAACAACAGGCGACGCTGACCGCGCCACATCATTTTCTGCTGTTCATGCTCGCTGTCGAATAAGCGGATGCCCACGCTGTCCTTCTCGTCAACCAGAGCAGGCCAGGCTTTAACCTCATAGCTGCCGCGTTTTTGCTGGTAACTGCGCGGTAAATCGCCGAAGCTCCAGAGGTGTAAACCGCTCTGCTCCAGGCCATCGTCCGCCACGTTAGAGAGCGTTTCCTGCACCTTTCCTTTTAACAGGCGTTTCAGCCCAGCAAGATCTTTGCCTTCCTGAAGTTTGCGGTTGTGCTCATCGACAACCCGAAACGTCATTTTCAGATGATCGGGCACCTGTTCCCATTGCCAGTTGTCTCGCTCCAGCGTCACGCCGGTCATGCGGCGGAATTCCCGCGACAGCGCATCCAGCAATGGCATCTCCATGGCGGTAACACGGCCCAGAAACGCCTCAGCATAGTTGGGTGCAGGCACCAGGTTGCGGCGCAGTGGCTTTGGTAACGATTTGATGAGGGCGATGATCAGCTCGCGCCGCACGCCGGGGATCTGCCATTCAAAACCCGCTTCCTCCACCTGGTTAAGCAGCGGTAAAGGTATATGGACCGTGACGCCATCGGCATCCGCACCGGGTTCAAACTGATAACTTAGCTTGAGTTTAAGATTTCCCTGATGCCAGACGTTGGGATAGTCGAGCTGGCTGACTTTATCCGCGCCCTCTTTGATCAGCATCTGCTTATCAAAATTTAGCAGTTCAGCATTGGTTTTGCTGGCCTGCTTCCACCACGTGTCAAAATGGCGGGCTGAAACAACGTCCTTGCCCACGCGCCGATCGTAGAAAGCAAACAGCGTTTCATCATCCACGAGAATATCGCGGCGGCGCGATTTATGTTCCAGATCTTCGACTTCGCTGCGCAGTTTCTGATTAGCGCGGAAAAACGCATGACGCGTCTGCCAGTCGCCCTCAACCAGCGCATGGCGAATAAACAGCTCGCGGCTGAGCGTGGGATCGATGGTGCCGTAATTCACCTTGCGCGCAGCCACAATCGGCAAACCGTAAAGAGTCACTTTCTCACTGGCCATCACCGCGCCCTGCGATTTCTCCCAGTGCGGTTCGCTGTAGCTGCGTTTGATCAGGTGCTGCGCCAGCGGCTCAATCCACTCGGGATCGATGCGCGCCGCCATGCGGCCCCACAGCCGGCTGGTTTCCACCAGTTCAGCGACCATTGTCCATTTAGGCGGCTTTTTAAACAGCCCAGAGCCGGGAAAGATAGCAAAACGGGCGTTGCGTGCGCCGGTAAACTCTTGTTTATCGGCGTCTTTCTGACCGATATGTGACAGTAAGCCGGTCAGCAAGGCACAGTGAATCTCTCTGTACTCCGCTGGTTCGCTGTTAACGGGAATGCCCAGTTCGCGCACCACCTGACGGAGCTGGGTATAGATATCCTGCCATTCGCGCACGCGCAGATAGTTTAAATAGTCTGTTTTACACTGACGGCGGAACAGGTTACCGGACAGCGCTTTCTGCTGTTCGCCCAGGTAGTTCCACAGGTTCACAAACGCCACAAAATCTGACTCTTTATCCGCAAAGCGCCGGTGTTTTTCATCCGAGGCCTGCTTTTTGTCGGCGGGACGTTCGCGCGGGTCCTGAATCGATAAGCCGGCAGCGATGATCATCACTTCCCGCACGCAGCCATACTGCTGTGCTGCCAGCACCATGCGCGCCAGGCGCGGATCGACAGGCAACTGCGCCAGCTGGCGGCCGGAGCCGGTGAGTGAGTAATGTCCGTCGTCATTGAGGGTTAATGCCCCCAGCTCCTCCAGGAGCCTTACGCCGTCCTGAATGTGGCGTTTATCCGGTGCTTCCACGAACGGGAAGGCCGCGATATCGCCCAGCCCCAGCGCGGTCATCTGCAGAATAACCGAGGCCAGATTGGTGCGCAGGATTTCAGGATCGGTAAAGGCCGGACGGCTTAGGAAATCGTCTTCGGCATAGAGCCGTATGCAGATCCCTTCCGACACGCGCCCGCAACGTCCTTTACGCTGATTCGCGGAGGCCTGCGAAATCGGCTCTATCGGCAGGCGCTGCACTTTCGTGCGATAGCTGTAGCGGCTGATACGCGCCGTGCCGGGATCGATAACGTATTTGATGCCCGGTACGGTCAGCGACGTTTCGGCGACGTTGGTTGCCAGCACGATACGCCGCCCGCTGTGCGACTGAAATACCCGGTTCTGCTCGCTGTTAGACAGACGGGCATAGAGCGGCAACACTTCGGTATGGGGCAGATCGCGCTTCATCAGCGCGTCGGCGGTATCGCGAATTTCGCGCTCACCGCTCATAAAAATCAGGATGTCGCCCCGGCCTTCCCGCCCCAGCTCATCGACCGCGTCAAAGATGGCCTGCAGTTGATCGCGGTCAACATCCTCCGCCTCTTCCACCACCGGACGGTAGCGCACTTCTACCGGATAGGTGCGGCCCGACACCTCAATCACCGGCGCGTTGTTGAAATGACGAGAGAAGCGCTGGGGATCGATGGTTGCTGACGTAATAATCACTTTCAGATCGGGACGACGCGGCAGTAACTCCCGCAGGTAGCCCAGCAGGAAGTCGATATTTAGGCTGCGTTCATGAGCCTCATCAATGATGATGGTGTCATACTGCATTAGCATGCGGTCCTGCTGGATTTCCGCCAGCAGAATTCCGTCTGTCATGAGTTTAATCTGGGTCGTTTCGCTGACCTGATCGTTAAACCGCACTTTGTAACCCACACAGCCACCGAGCGAAGTTTCCAGCTCGTCGGCGATGCGGTTGGCAACGGTACGTGCCGCCAGCCGACGCGGCTGAGTGTGACCAATTAAGCCGGTAATACCGCGACCCAGCGTCAGGCAAATTTTGGGCAACTGGGTGGTTTTGCCCGATCCGGTTTCACCCGCGACGATAACCACCTGGTGTTCACGAATCGCCTCTGCGATGACCTGCTGCTTCTGGCTGACTGGCAGATTTTCCGGAAACGTGATGCGCGGCGTCGCCGCAACACGTTGTGCAACGCGGCGCTCTGCAACAATGATATCCTGCTCAAGCTCGGCGGCGATGCTTTGCTGAGCGTCGGGATTTTTGATTTTTTTGGCGCCATGTAACCGACGCTGCAAGCGTTGACGGTCACGCAGCATTAACGCATCAAGCCGCGACCAGAGCGGCGTTAATGGGGATGAAACCGGAGAAGACATAGTAGTGACGTACCTTACTCAGACGGTGTGGATTCAGCGTACAGTGCTAAGATAACCCGCTGATTAACGCTAATAATTGCGCCTAGCATAGCACATTCCCTTTTACGCCGTGATGGTTGGCAAAACCGGCTTGTTCAATTAATTCGAATATAGCTCTCGAAATATTGCGCTTTCACCCTAAGGCCGATGTTTGTAAAGTGTAAACCATTGAGCGGAAAGCCTTCCGCATAACAGACAGGAAACTACTATGAGCAAAGTACTCGTTCTGAAATCAAGCATTCTTGCGGGTTATTCTCAGTCAAGCCAGCTGGCAGACTTCTATATCGAGCAGGCACAGGCTAAGGGCGACCAGATCACCGTGCGCGATCTGGCTGCTAACCCGGTTCCGGTACTGGACGGTGAGTTAGTTGGCGCACTGCGCCCTTCTGATGCGCCACTGTCACCGCGTCAGCAGGAAGCGCTGGCACTGTCTGATGAACTGATTGCTGAGCTGCAGGCGCACGACGTTATCGTCATGGCGGCCCCAATGTACAACTTCAACATCCCGACTCAGCTGAAGAACTATTTCGACCTGATCGCGCGTGCTGGCGTGACCTTCCGTTATACCGAAGCGGGCCCGGAAGGTCTGGTGAAAGGTAAACGTGCGGTGATTCTGTCGAGCCGTGGTGGCATTCATAAAGACAGCCCTTCTGACCTGCTGACCCCTTACGTCAAGCTGTTCCTGGGCTTTATCGGCATCACCGACGTTGAGTTCGTGTTGGCTGAAGGCATCGCTTACGGCCCGGAAGTAGCCACGAAAGCAACCAGCGAAGCCAAAGACGCGATTAAGCAGATTGCTACTGCGTGATAATGCTGTTTGACGCGGAACCGGGCATCAGCCCGGTTTTTTTATGCCTGCATCGCCCTGCTCAATAGGGCTATTTATGCAACCACTGCCCGTTAATGCCCTGAACGTATTCCCCCGTCCCCGCCCGCGTGACCAGCTTTTGTCCAGCGATGCGGGCCACCTCATCGGTTTTCAGGTTGTTCTGCCCGGCAAGACGCTGGTACTCTGCGCGCCGTCCGTCATTGATGCGTTTAACCAGTGCGAGGGTTTCGCTGTCGTCTGATCGAGGGGCAATATAACCGGACAGGGTTTCGCCGACCCGGCCCGACTGACGGGCCTCATCAAGCGTCAGAGCCCAGGCCGGCTGGCTCATCGTCGTCGCCAGTAAAAGTGCAAGACCAATGCGTTTCATGCTGGCTCTCCTCAGAACAGGCCGCTCTGGTTTTTCAGTAAGGCTTCGACATCCTTGTCCACTTTAATGTGGATCTCATGCTCAATTTTCACATTCATATTAATAGTAATGGGGTCTTTTGGCGCCGCCACTTCGATGCGTGGCACACAACCCATCAGCGGTAGCCAGGCTACCATCAGCAGTAAGGCCCTGAGGCTCATGGTGATTGATCCTTTTTTGACGGCAAGGTGGCATTTTGCTCCACCCAGGATTGCAAATTATCGCCAAAGCGCAGGCTGCGCCACAGCTGGAACAGGTTTTCCTGATGACGATAATTTAAATTAACGGTCTGATTACGATTACTGAAGCGGCTGGTGCCTTTTACCTGGGCTTCCATCGTCAGTTCCCCGAGATTGTCCAGATTAAGCGTGGCCCATGACCGCGAAATCTCCATGTAGCGCAGCCAGTCCATCGCCGCACCGGCGGCGACATTGTTGCGGGTAATGGCATCGGCCATATCTTTATCCATACGGAAAGTCAGCGGCCCGCTGTTGGCAATCCAGCCATTTTCAATAATCCAGTGGGGATTACTGATCCACAGCGGTAACTCGCCATTCACGTTTCCAGACATGGCAAACTGTTTAGGTTTAATGGCGCTGACGAGCTTGCTGAGGCTTATGTCACGGAGCGAAACGCGCGCCGGGCTGTGCTGAGGCAGGCGCAGGGATGGCAGGGTAATGTGTCCGCCCAGTAGATCCATACTGACATCCTGTAACCACAGCGGATCGTTTTCACGCCAGGGATAAGCGCCCTGCAGGTCGGCCCGAATGTTCTGCATCGCAAACTGATTTTTAATCTCGGCGATACGTAACGAAACCGGCCCGCGTAACCCGAAATGCCACTGTTGATTTTGCAGTCGGAATGGCAGCGAAAAATCCACCCCGTTGACCTGGCTGTCCGGCGTCCAGACGCTGCCGTTTTTCACCGTCCAGTGACCGCCAGCCTGAAAGCCCTGTCTGGCGGCGGCAGAAAAAGCCACCTGAGCGCGTAACTCACCTGACTGAATCTTCATTTTAAGTTCAGGGCTGAGGAGCGGCTGGAATACCGTCAGCGACTGCGTTGGCCACCAGGCCTGTCCGCGTAAACGCTCGCCGTCCCATCGGCCGTTAACACGTACCGGCCCCACCTTGCTCGCGTTCAGCTGTCCGCCCCAGACGAAATGCCCGGGATCGCTGCCCGTCGCACCGAAGTCCAGCGTTGAGGCCGCCAGCCTGCCCCCGTAGCTGAAGCGCGTTTCTCCTGCCTGCATCTTGAATTGGCCGGTAAATGACGGGTGGTGCGCATCACGCTGCCAGTTCACCGGCGCCGTGAGCGTTAAGCGCGGCTTCTCTACCCGAACGCTGCCGTATTCCAGCTGATTGAAACCTGTAGACAGGCTATCCAGATGAATCAGCGTATCGCGCCAGCCGCCCGTGCCATTGACGTCCCACTTTGCCTGTAAGGGACGCATTTCTCCCTCGCCCCAGTAACGCCAGTTCCAGACGCCTGAATCCGGCCAGAAGTTATGCGCGCCGCCATCCAGGTGCAGCGTAAAGCGGCCAAAGCTGGGATCGTGAGCGCGGAGAATGGCCTGCAGGCGTCCGGAGATGCCTTGCGAAGATAAGCGCACGCCGGCCAGCGGCCAGCGCGCTTCATCGACTTCCAGCGTGGAGAGCAAACGCCCGCGCAGGCGCAAAAGTGCTTTGGGTTTTATCGTCAGTTGCGGATTGAGCAACGAGCCGTTCAGCTCGCCGGGAATGCTGCCGTAAAGCTGCATCGCCGCGAATTTGCTTTCGCCCGTCAGTTGCAAAGGCAGCTGGCTTTGCGTAAGGCTGAGGTGACCCGGCCCCATCCCCAGCACCACGTTACCTTTACCGCCCCGGCCCTGCGTGAGCATATTGAGACGACCGACGATTTGGGTCGCCTCCAGCCCGTCCTGCCAGTTATTCAGCGTCAGATTGACGAAACCCGACAGCGGCTGCGAGGCCAGTGGCCAGTAATATTCACCTTTTTCGATATCAATACGGGTTCGGCTGGCCTGCCAGGGAAGATGGAGTAAAGGACGATCGCTGCCCCCCGTGGTGACATTAAGCAGACCACGTTGATGCGCCCAACTGAGCGCAGCGTCCACAGGTTGCGGGAATGCCGCCAGCGCCAGCGTGCCGGTAATTTCACCGTTCACCGGCAAGCCGTTGGCATATTTGGGCAGTTCGAAGTGGCCATTAAGGCTGAGCGGTTCGGGTAAAGCGGGATGCGTCACCGTCAGTTGACTAATATTGAGCTGCTGTCCTTGTAATGTGGCGTCGAGCTGCAGGTTATCACCGCGGTAGTGTAACTGCTGTCGCGATTTATCCAGCGTCAGATCCAGCCCGCCAGCATAATCCTGCCAGGGGGAAACGGTCAGTTTACCAATGTGAATGTCGGCGCCCGGCAACATTGCCTGCCACTGGGCCAGAGTTTTGGGCGCGGCCGTATCGTTTTGCGTTTCAGGTAGCTGTTGCAGACATTCAGTTTCCAGCGTGACCTGATCCGCATTGAGCGCCCAGCGCGCGTGATGCCAACCCAGCGCGGCGTTTTTGACACTCGCCAGACGACAGTCATCCGCCAGGTAATGGATGTTGGGAAACAGCACCTGCGCGTTCCGCCAGCGTGGCGCGCCCTCCAGTTCGACGCGCGTACCTGCAGGCAGCCAAATGCCCACCAGGCGCGGCAGCCACTGTGTGATCGTCAGTAGTAATCCCAGCAGCAATAAAATCAGCGCCAGAACAGCGGCGAGTCGTCGACGGAAAATCCGCGGCATGAAGACAAGCATCCTTTTTTTCTCACTATCCTGAGAATAATGATGGCACGTAACGTCCGGAAGGTGAAGGTTTCACCGCGAAAGGTAAACAGCGACCAGCAAAAAGCAACAGAAAACGTTATTCTTGTTACATTCCCTTTTCAGGAGCACAACGATGAAAATCGCCGTATACAGTACTAAACACTATGACCAGAAGTACCTTGAACAGGTCAACCAACAGTATGGTTTCGAACTGGTCTTTTTTGATTTTTTACTCAGCGAAAGCACGGCGAAGACAGCGGTAGACTGCGATGCGGTATGTATCTTTGTGAATGATGACGGCAGCCGCCCTGTGCTCGAAGAGCTGGCGGGGCTGGGCGTCCGCTACATTGCCCTGCGCTGTGCGGGATTTAACAATGTCGATCTCGACGCGGCAGCCGAACTGGGGCTTCAGGTCGTCCGCGTGCCTGCCTACTCCCCGGAGGCCGTTGCCGAGCATGCCGTGGGGTTGATGATGACGCTGAACCGCCGGATTCATCGCGCTTACCAGCGCACCCGCGACGCCAATTTTTCGCTGGACGGCCTGACCGGTTTTAACATGCATAACAAAACGGCCGGTATCATTGGCACCGGCAAAATCGGCATCGCCACGCTGCGCATATTAAAAGGGTTCGGAATGCGTTTACTGGCGTTTGATCCTTATCCCAGCGAGCAGGCTTTAGCGCTCGGCGCGGAGTATGTCGATCTGAAAACCCTGTTTGCCGAGTCGCACGTCATCAGCCTGCACTGTCCACTGACGGCGGAGAACCATCATTTACTCAACGCACAGGCTTTTTCGCAGATGCGTGACGGCGTCATGATCATTAATACCAGTCGGGGCGGATTAATTGATTCTCAGGCTGCGATTGATGCGTTGAAGCAGCAAAAAATAGGCGCGCTGGGCATGGACGTTTATGAAAACGAGCGGGATCTGTTCTTTGAAGACAAATCTAATGATGTGATTCAGGATGATGTATTCCGCCGCCTGTCAGCCTGTCATAACGTGCTGTTTACCGGTCATCAGGCGTTTCTCACCGCCGAAGCCCTGACGGCAATTTCAGACACCACGCTGGAAAACCTCAGCCAGCTAAACCGCGGCGAAACCTGTCAGAATCGGGTTACCGCCTGACGTATCCGGCCGGTGTTATCCGGCCTGAACCCGTTAGCGTGCGCAGTTACCGCCGATCAGCGCCTGTTCGCTGCAGCGGCGGCCGTTAACTAACTGGCACATCCCGATGCGCGATCCGTCCAGCTGACTTGAGAACGCCAGTGTCCCTCCTGCATTGGCACAGTTTGCCTCTGCCATAGACGACATCACCACGTGTGGCTGAACATGGGCGGCAGTAGCTTGTTGTGGTGGCTCGTTGTCATCGCTGTTACTGCTGCAGGCAGACAGTATCAACGCGGCACCAGCCAGCAGAAAAGTAGCGGCTTTCATCAATCAGACTCCGGGAAGGTGAGTTAAAGGCTTAGCAAGAATATGTCAGCCCTGACGCGGGGTCGATAGAAGAAACAGCTTTTTACAAAAAACCTCACAGCTAATTGCAAGCAGAATTATCCTGTTATCACACTGTCACGTAACTGCACTTATCTGAACATGATGATTACCGGAGAAAAACAATGTTAATGGATATGCTGATTCGTATCGCGCTGGCCGGCATTTTAGGCGGGCTGATTGGCCTGGAACGCCAGATGCGTGCCAAAGAAGCCGGGTTACGTACCCATATCCTGGTCGGTATCGGCAGCGCCATGTTTATGCTGGTTTCGAAATACGGTTTTGCCGACATGCTGATGAAAGATCATGTGGCGCTCGATCCCAGCCGCGTTGCGGCGCAGGTGGTAAGCGGCATGGGCTTTCTGGGTGCCGGCACCATCCTGATTCAAAAGCAGGTGGTAAAAGGCCTGACCACGGCGGCCGGACTCTGGGTTACCGCCGCTATCGGGCTGGTGATCGGGAGCGGTATGTATGAGATTGGGATTTACGGCACGGTGCTGGCACTGGTGGTGCTGGAGGTGTTCCGCCGCCTGAGCCATTTATTAATTGGTAAACATCATACGCTGATTGTTTACCTCAAAGCCAAGAGCGTGCCGCTGGTGTTACTGGTGATGCAACGTGAAGGCATCCGCTACGGCAATATTTCGGTGATTAACCGGGATGAAGAAAGCGGCCAGTGTGAATTAAGCGTGCAGGTTACCTTATCGCGCAAATCCAGCGATGCGCACCTGTATGACAAAATCATGGAAGTCAAAGGCGTGCAGTCGCTGGAAATGATGTGATCAGGGCCTGAATAAACGGGACGCTATGGGAATAAAGATGCCCTGCCGGGCGAATGATGAACCGCGCCAGCATAGAAAATGACAGAGGCCTGACAGACCTCTGGATGGTGGCCTGACCTTTGCAGGCAGAATAGCCAGGTCTTCCTGTTTATCGTTATCGCCAGACAGGGCTAACAGACCTGTCGTGGCTGAATCGTTAGCCTTGAACTTTCTGCTGCACGCAGAAATTGATATTGGAAATTGAACGCGTAATCCGTACCATACGCGGCATACTTTTGTCCGCTGGTTTTTTACTGCCGGCGGCAAGCCGTCATAGAGAGCCAATCAAAGGGGCGCGGCAGTGCGTAAAAAGGTTTGTGCGCATTGACCCACGGGGCAGGGCCGGGTTAACCCGCACACTGACTCTGTGAACTTCCCTTTTGATGACTGAGAAACCGCGTAATGCAACAAAATCAAGAAACGAGCAAGAAAGAGCAGTACAACCTCAACAAGCTTCAGAAGCGTTTACGCCGTAACGTTGGCGAGGCTATTGCCGATTTTAATATGATTGAGGAAGGCGACCGCATTATGGTTTGCCTGTCAGGCGGCAAAGACAGCTATACCATGCTGGAAATCCTGCGTAGCCTGCAAAAAAGCGCGCCGGTGTCATTCAGCCTGGTGGCGGTGAATCTTGACCAGAAACAGCCGGGATTCCCGGGACACATTCTGCCTGAATATCTTGATGCCCAGGGTGTTGAGTACAAAATCGTTGAAGAAGACACCTACTCAATCGTTAAAGATAAAATTCCCGAAGGTAAAACGACCTGCTCTCTGTGCTCACGTCTGCGTCGGGGAATTTTGTATCGCACCGCTACGGAGCTGGGCTGTACGAAAATCGCCCTTGGCCACCATCGTGATGATATTCTGCAAACGTTGTTTTTGAATATGTTTTACGGTGGCAAGATGAAAGGCATGCCGCCCAAGCTGATGAGTGACGATGGTAAACACATCGTGATCCGTCCTCTGGCTTACTGCCGCGAGAAAGATATTATTCGTTTCTCAGAAGCCCGTCAGTTTCCGATTATCCCGTGCAACCTGTGTGGTTCTCAGCCGAATCTGCAACGTCAGGTCGTCGCAGACATGTTGCGCGACTGGGATAAACGTTATCCTGGCCGTATTGAAACCATGTTCAGCGCCATGCAAAACGTCGTGCCCTCTCACATGGCAGATATCAACCTCTTTGATTTTAAAGGTATTCAACACGGCGATGCCGTGGTCGATGGCGGCGATCTGGCCTTTGATCGCGAAACGCTGCCGGTCACACCGGTTGGCTGGCGCGCCGAGGAAGAAGAAACGCCTGACCTCAGCGAACGTCTTAACGTGCTGGAAATTAAGTAACGCTTATCTGTTCGTTGAAAGTAAAGGGCACGCGTCAACTCGCGTGCCCTTTTTTTATACGTTGCGGTGAGGGGGCGGATCCATTACCGGCGGAAACTCCGGTTCCGGTGGCGGATCGGGCTGCGGCTGCGGAATGGGGGGCGGATCCGTTGGAATGGGCTCGCTGTTGTGAATCGCCATCATGCCGTTCTCCTCTTATGCGAATGGATTTTAAGCTTAGGAAAGAATTGACATCTCAGCCAGCGGGCAAAAAAAAAGCCGGCTAGTTAGCCGGCGTATTTCGAATTAAATATGCTATGCAATAATTCAAAAAAGGAAGTAAGACAATATGGAGCGCAACGCCCATCGCTTGACGTTGCATTCACCTGCGAGAGAGATTTTGCGCGGTTTGCGTCTGGCAGATATTGATGTCGATCAGCTTTAGTCCTGTTAATGGAATTTTCCTGACTGACGCCCTGCTCCTCTCCCATGCCTTACAGCCAGCGTCGCTTGCGCAGATAACCAGCCACGCCTAACGCCAGTACCACGAGTAAAAGACAAAAGACGCTAAAGCCATAGCGCCATGCGCCGCCGGGGATCCCGCCCAGATTGACGCCAAACAGGCCAGTCAAAAAGGTCGCTGGCAGAAAGATCATGGCCATAAGCGACATCGTGTAGGTTCGGCGGTTCATGGATTCCGCCATGACCGAGGCCACTTCGTCTGCCAGCACGGCGGTTCTGGCTACGCCCGCGTCCAGATCGTCCAGGCCGCGGCCCAGTCTGTCAGCAATTTCCTGCATACGGCGGCGCTCGCTGTCGTCCATCCACGGCAATTTTTCACTCGCCAGGCGCGAGAAGACATCGCGCTGCGGTGCCATATAACGGCGCATTACGATCAGCTGTTTGCGTAACAGTCCCAGCTCACCCCGCGGCGGAATACGTTGATCAAGTAAGGCATCTTCCAGCTCAATGATTTTATCGTGTAGGTCTTCGATAAATTCGCTGGTGTGCCCGGTTAAGGCATCGCAGACTTCAACCAGCCAGCTGCCACAGTTCACCGGACCGTTGCCGTTTTCGAGATCGGTCAGCACTTCATCCACGGCAAACACTTTGCGTCGGCGGGTGGAGACAATGAGCTGATCGTTAATGAACACCCGCATTGCCACCAGCTGGTCAGGTCGCGCATCGCTGTTATGGTTGACGCTGCGCAGGACAATCATAAAACCGTCCCCCAGCCGGGAAACACGGGGACGCATGCTTTCACCAGCCAGCGCATCGCGCACGGCATCCGGAATTTGAGGCGTAGACTGCAGCCATTCGGCGCTGCGGGGATGGGTATAATTAAGATGCAACCAGCAGGGATGCTCGTCGTGCAGCACCTGCGTTTCATCAATGGGGATCATGCCACCCTTGCCATCCAACTGGCAGGAAATAATGGCATCTGTCACCTGAAGCGCTTTTCCTTTTACACCGTCCACACCGTTACCCCGCTATCAAAATCAATACGATACAGTCTAGCGTGGCGCTGTTGAGTTGCAATCCTGAGCCTGTGTACAAAGATGTCAAAAGACGGCCTGATGTCAGGCCGCTGTGACTTAGTGTTTCTCAATCCACAATTCCCGGCTGTAGGCAACGTCTTCGGGGTTAGTAATCGGGTAACCTTTGACCCACGGCTTAATGAGCCGGCCATTGGTGTACTGATAAAGGGGCGCGATTGGGACCTGGTCAGCGATAATCTGCTCTGCCCGGTTATAATCCGCATTGCGCGCCTTATCGCTGGTTTCCATACTTGCCTTGGCAATGACGGCATCGTATTCGGCATTACTGAAGCGCGGAATGTTGCTGCTGTTGCCTGAGGTGAGCAGATTCAGGAACGTCGAGGGTTCGTTGTAATCCCCTACCCAGGAGGCGCGGATAACGTCAAAGTTGCCACTGTTTCGGCTGTCTATATAGGTTTTCCACTCCTGGTTTTCCAGTTTCACATCCACACCAAGGTTTTTCTTCCACATCGACGCCACCGCAATCGCGATTTTCTGATGGCTTTCAGAAGTGTTGTACAGCAACGTCAGCTTTAACGGCTTAGCGGGGCTGTAACCTGCGGCTGCCAACAGGGCTCTGGCCTGCGCATCCATCTCTTTTTGATTGTGCTGTTGCTGTAGGGCGGGCAGCGGTGTGAACCCGGCCGTGACGTCAGGGGTAAAATGCCATGCCGGTTTTTCCCCTGTGCCCAGGACTTTTTCGGCGATAACGGCGCGATCGATACTCCACGACAGCGCCTTGCGCACGCGTACGTCGGCCGTTGGCCCTTTCTGGGTATTAAACGCGTAATAGTAGGTGCCGAGCTGATCCGGCGTATAAACCTGGCCGGGCAGCGTTTTCTTCAGCAACGCATACATGTTTTTGGGGAAAGATTCGGTGATATCCACATCGTTAGCGCGGTAGCGCTTAGTTGCGCTCGATTCTTCGTTGATGGGCACAAAGGTCACTTTGGTTAAAACGGAGTGGGCGTTGTCCCAGTAATGGGGATTGCGCACCAGAACGATTTTTTCATTCACGACGCGTTGGCTGAGTTGATAAGCCCCATTGCCCACCAGTTTGCCCGGCTGGGTCCAGTCTGCACCTGCGTTTTCAACCACGCCCTGCGGTACTGGATAGAACGCGACGTTAGAGAGCATCGCAGGAAACCAGGGAACCGGACGGGTCAGCGTAATCTTCAGGCGATTCTTGTCCAGGGCGGTGACGCCCAGCTTATCCGGTGTCATTTCGCCTTTGGTAATCGCGCCCGCGTTGCTCATGCCGCTCAGTGCGATAAAGGAGGCCTGAGGCGATGAGGTTTTAGGATCGACAACGCGCTGCCAGCTGTATACAAAATCCTGCGCGGTCACCGGTTTGCCATCAGACCAACGGGCATTATTACGTAAAGTAAGTATCCAGACCTTATTGTCACTGCTGCTCCAGCTCTGCGCGACACCGGGCACAATTTTGCCGTGGGCATCCTGACTGGTCAGCCCTTCATACAAATCGCGCATCACCTGGATTTCAGGCAGGCCCACGGCTTTGGCCGGATCGAGGGAAGCGGGTTCATCTTTGATATGGCGGACAATCTCTTGTTTCGCGGCAAGCTGTGCACCGGCAGGAACCTCGGCGGCCAACGCGGGCACAAACGCGTTAAGCAGGCTCAGGGCCGTTAGCGTTAATGAAAAGCGGATTACCATTATCACCCCTTTGCAATAAAGACGCGCTGGATCAGCGCATTACTGACTCAGCCTGTTAACGGCCACTTTATCGCAAATTGCTGATTGATAAATAGCTATTTTCCCCGACCGGCTTTTCCGCTACTTTTAAATAAACTCAGGAGAACGTCATTATGTCATCCATTCATCCGCGACCGCTGCGCGGCAAACTGGCTATTTCCTGGCAGCAGTATGGCCGCTCTGTTCTGGGCGCCCCGCTACTCTGGTTTCCCGCCGTGCAGGCGGACGGCGACAGTGGCCTGATTCTGGCCGGCACTCACGGTGATGAAAACGCGGCGATAGCCGCCCTTTCCGCTGCGCTGCGGACCTTGCCGGAGGCACAGCGTCGGCATCATGTGGTGTTGGCGATGAACCCCGACGGCTGTCAGCTGGGCCTGCGTGCCAATGCGAATGGCGTGGATCTGAACCGAAACTTTCCGGCCGCCAACTGGCAGTCGGGCGAAACGGTTTACCGCTGGAACAGCGCGGCAGACGCGCGGGACGTTAAGCTGTCAACGGGGACACATCCGGCATCGGAGCCGGAAACCCAGGCGCTGTGCGCGCTCATTCATCAGCTTAAACCGGCCTGGGTCGTCTCGTGGCACGAGCCTCTGGCCTGCATTGATGACCCCGAACAGACAGACGTAGGCGCCTGGCTGGCGGCGCAGACCCAATTACCGCGGGTGAGCAGCGTGGGCTATGCCACGCCGGGCTCCTTTGGCAGTTGGTGCCACGACCTGAGTCTGCCCTGCGTCACTGCCGAGATGCCGGCTATCTCGGTGGACGAAGCCACAGAAACGTATCTGGAGACGATGCTTACTCTGCTGCGCTGGCAGCCGTCATTAACGCCCCGTCATGTACCTTAAGCGCCGGTTCAACATCCACGGCCAGCCACGTTGCGCCATCGAGATCGGCAAAACGCACCAGCGGCACCAGCGGCAGCGCCGCGCGAATCGCTCTTGAGGTACAGATCATACAGCCGGACATCAGCGTAAAGCCCTGCTGCAGCGCAGCATGTGCCAGGGCAAGCGCTTCAGTGAGTCCGCCCGCTTTATCAAGCTTGATATTCACCATCTCATAGCGTCCACGGAGAGCAGGCAGGCTTTCCCTCGTGTGGCAGCTTTCATCGGCGCAGATCGGAAGAGGATGGATAAAGTTCGCCAGCGCCGCGTCTTCACCTGCCGGTAACGGCTGTTCCAGCATGGCCACGTCCAGATCGGCTAACAGCTGGCAACGGGCTGCCAGCCCTTCGGCATGCCAGGATTCATTCGCATCCACAAGTAATGTCGCGTCGGGAACAGCAGCGCGAATCGCCATCAGGCGCTCGGTAATAAAGTTATTGTCCATTTTGATTTTGAGCAGGGTTGCGCCATGTTGCCACAACGCCTGCGCGCTGCTGGCCATCGCTTCCGGCGTATCGATGCTCACCGTGTGTGCAGTCACAACAGACTGGGTCGGTTCCGCGCCCACTAACTGCTCCAGCGTCACATGCTGCTGGCGAGCGGCAAGGTCCCAGAGAGCACTGTCGATGGCGTTTCTTGCCGCACCGGCAGGCAACAGGCTCTGCAAGGCTTCACGCGACAGCCCTTGCTGCAGTTGAGGCATAACGGTCGCAATTTGTTCCAGCACCAGGGCTTCGCTTTCGCCGTAGCGCGTGTAAGGCGTGGCCTCGCCGATCCCTTTCACGCCCTCTTCTTCGATTTCGACGACAACGACCTTGGCTTCGGTGCGACTGCCACGAGCAATGACAAACGGCGTATGCAGCGGCCATGCTTCGGGATAACATTTTACCGTTCTCATTACCTCTCCTTTTCTCTGGGATTCATCATCGCCATTTAACTTTAGGCAACAAATGCTCTCGTAAACCCTTAAAATTTATGTCATAAACAATGGCTATACCTGTACTGACGCTTTCTTTTCTGTCAGATAACATCATTAGAAGGAATTCTTATGTCTCAGACTGTTCACTTTCAGGGCAACCCTGTAGCGGTTGCAGGTCAGTTCCCGCAGCCGGGCGATAGCGTTAACGCTTTTACCCTCGTGGCGAAAAACCTGTCTAACGTTTCACTCTCTGAGTATGCAGGAAAACGCAAGATTCTGAATATTTTTCCCAGCGTCGATACCGGCGTGTGCGCCTCTTCGGTGCGCAAGTTTAACCAGTTAGCGGGCGAACTGAATAACACGGTGGTGTTATGTATTTCCGCCGACCTGCCCTTTGCTCAATCGCGTTTTTGTGGCGCAGACAACCTCAACAACGTAGTTACGCTGTCAACGCTGCGCGGCGGGGAATTCAAAAAAGATTTTGGCGTGGAAATTGCTGATGGTGCCCTTCAGGGTCTGACGGCCCGTGCCGTTATCGTACTGGATGAGCATGACAAAGTGCTTTACAGCCAGCTGGTGAATGAGATCACCACTGAACCCGATTATGATGCCGCACTCGCTGCGCTGAAATAATGGCCACAGCGGATAAGCCAGACTTATCCGCTGCGTTTTATTCGTTGTCGCCGCGCTTCTGCCCCAGACCGTACTCACGCAGTTTATTGGCAATGGCGGTATGGGAAACCCCCAGTCGTTTTGCCAGTTTGCGCGTGCTCGGATAAGACAAATATAACCGCGTCAAAATAGATCGTTCAAAGCGGCTGGTGATCTGATCCAGCGTGCCTTCCATCGCTTCTTCCCCCAGTGACACATCCAGCGCCTGTTCCGGCAAGACGATATCCTGCGGCCGTAACTCATGGCCTTCCAACTGGGTTAATGCACGATACAAGGCATTTTTAAGCTGCCGCACGTTTCCGGGCCAGTTATAGCGCATCAGAAAAGCATTCAGCTGTGAGGAAAGACGCGGCCGTGGAATGCCCTGTTCATCGGCGAAACGCGCCACGAACATTTCCGTCAGCGGCATAATGTCCTGAACGCGCTCGCGCAGCGGCGGCAGATTCAGCGTAAGCACATTCAGGCGATAGAAAAGGTCTTCCCTGAACTCGCCGCGCTGAACCAGCTCAAACAGGTTCTTCTGGGTGGCGCAGATCACGCGGACATTCACGTGTACCTCATGCTCCTCACCGACGCGGCGGAAAGTGCCATCGTTCAGAAAACGCAGCAGCTTCGTCTGCATAGTGGGTGACATCTCGCCAATTTCATCCAGCAGCACCGAGCCACCGTTTGCCTGTTCGAAAAAGCCTTTTTTGCCCTCCAGCGCATTGGGATAGGCCCCGGCTGCGTGACCAAAAAGCTCACTTTCCGCTACGTCATCCGGCAGCGATGCACAGTTAAGCGCCAGAAAAGGCATCTTTCCGCGTGCGCTGCGTAAATGACAGGCCCGCGCCAGCATGTCTTTGCCCGTGCCGGTGTCGCCGATAATCAGCAGCGGTGCATCGTGCATCGCGAGCTTGCGCGCCTGTTCCACGACCTGCCGCATCCTGGGCGTAACGGCGACAATATGATCGAACTCGGTTTCATCAGTCACCACCAGGTTCTGCAGTTGTCGCCCCATACGGGCAGTAGACTTCAGCATCACCATTGCGCCGACGAGCTGGTCGGCCTGGTCGTTGTCCTCTGACAGGTAAATCGGGTGTGCTTCCATCAGGAAGTCGCGCCCTTCTATCACCACATGTTGCGCCTGCGCCTGAACGCGATCGCTCTCCAGCCAGCGCGCAAAATTAAAACCGTTAATCAGGTGGTCGGCGGTAAAATTGCGGATCTTGTTTTCATCAAGATTAAACAGGTTTTGCGCCGCCGGGTTCGCCAGCTCAACCTTCGTTCTCAAATCGACCGAAAATACCGGCTCTGGCATGGCAACCAGCAAGGCGCTGAGTACCCGATGTTCACGTTCAGACGGCATATAGGGGACCGTGCGGACATCGGTGACGCCGGGTGTACGACGGATTTCCGCCATCAGATTACTGAACTGTTCGAATTCAAGCGTGGAGAAATTGAGATAGATACGGCCTGAGGCGGCGACTTCAATGCCGCGAAGATCGATACTGCGCGCCACCAACAGGTCGAGCAATTCACGCGCCAGTCCGATACGGTCCTGACAAAACACTTCTAAACGCATTGCGTGGGCCTTAATCCGTTTGATATGTCGCGATAATACGCTAAACAGCCCGTCCGCAGAAAGGGGGCTGTCAGGAAAAGTTGACAGCGTTAACGCAAGCGCGTTTTTTTTAAACATCCCTCGCACGCGGCGCGCCATAACGTCTTGAGTTTTCGACGTCTTTCGCAGTTAATCTTCCCAGTATCCCGGAACGGTCCCCCGCAGATTTGGCGCGCTAAACAGGGAACGTTGAATAACGGCCCCAATCTATAGTCAGTTTTGCGGATGTTTATTCCCGCCCTTTTGTAGCGCGTCTTTCAACTGCCCTAACAGCTCCCGGCGGTAATCGCCGAGACGAGGTTTATCATTTTCCAGCCAGGGTAAAGGCCGACACAGCTCCATCGCTTTGATACCCAGCCGGGCGGTGAGCAGCCCCGCACCAATGCCCTGCGCGGCACGCGTCGACAGGCGGGCCGCGATGTCCTGCGACATCCAGTCCATTCCGACCTCGCGCACCAGCTCTGAGGCCCCGGCAAACGCCATGTTAAGCAGCACCAGTCGGAACAGGCGCAGTCGACTAAAATAGCCCAGCTCAATACCGTAAATGGCCGCAATGCGGTTGACCAGCCGCAGGTTACGCCAGGCGATAAAGGCCATATCGACCAGTGCCAACGGGCTGACGGCGATCATCAGCGCCGATTCGGCAGCATGGCGGCTGATTTCCCGCCGGGCCTGGCGATCAAGAACCGGCTGCACCAGTTGGGCATAGAGCCGGACCGTTTCACCATCATTGTGGGTTTCGTGAAGCGAGGCATGCCAGCGTTGCAGCGCTGGATGAGCCTGATCCAGTTCGGCCTGACGCGCCAGTTTTTCACAAAAAGCCCGCCCCTGGCCCACGCCGTGGCTGTTAAGCAGTTCCCGGCCCCGATCGCGCTCTTCCGCACGCTGCCGCAGTTGATATAAGCGGCGCCATTCCTGGGTCAGCGCGCCCACACCGGCCAGAACAATCAGTCCGCCGGCGACGCCGCTGCCCAGCGCAAACCAGTCCTGCGCCAGCCAGGCATTGTGGCTCCACTGCACGCCCTGCGCCACAACACTGACGCCAAACAGCGCCAGGCCTGCGCCCACCATTTTGCGCCACAGGCTGCGTTTAGGTTTCAGCGCGGCCTCGACGGCTCTTTCCCCTGCGCTTTCTTCTTCAACCGTCGCGTCGCTGTCTTGCACAGCCAAAAAAGCGGCCTGGGCATCGTCTTCAAACGTTTGAGCAGGCCGCAGCACACTTTCGGGCTTATCCTCCAGCGGGTGGGCAAAATCGATACGCGGTTTTAACGGATCGCTCATCGCAATTTATCTCCCAGTAAAAATTCCAGCGCCGCATCCATGCGGATATGCGGCAGTGGGCGATCGATATCCAGCTGCTGTGGGCGAAACTGCTCAAACTGAAAGCCTTGCTGCTGCCAGAACGCGCTGCCCGGTAGCCGGGGCGGAACGTCACCCGGATAAACGGTTAATGCCTCGCCATCCTGCAGGCGATGACCGCGAAGTGCCGGGATTTTTTCGCCACGGTGATCGACCAGCCCGCTTTGTGTGGCCTGAACCGAGGCCAGGCCAATACAGTCCATGCTGATGCCTTCGAACGCGGCGTTTTGCCAGGCGTCCTGCACAAGCTGCTGCAGCAAAGAGACCATATTGCCGTGCTGGTCGCTGGTGATGTGATCGGCTTTGGTCGCAGCAAATAACAGCTTATCGATGACGGGTGAAAACAGTCGTCGGAACAGCGTACGCTGCCCGTAATGAAAGCTCTGCATCAGTTGCGTTAATGCCAGCCGCATATCATTAAACGCCTGCGGCCCGCTGTTGAGCGGCTGCAGGCAGTCCACCAGCACAATCTGGCGATCAAAGCGCAGAAAATGATTTTTATAGAAGTCTTTTACGACATGCTGGCAGTAGTAATTGAATCGCTGCTGCAGCATGGCAAAGTTACTGCCTTTATCGGCCTGCGCTAGCTTCGCCGCCTGGGCTTCATCGTCAGTTGGCCAGGGAAAAAACTGTAGCGCTGGCGCACCGGCCATATCGCCAGGCAGAACAAAACGTCCCGGCTGAATGAAGTGCAGCCCTTCCGCTTTACACTGATGCAGGTAGTCAGTCCAGGCCGCAGCGATGTCGGCCAGGCGGTTCTCATCCGCCGGAGCGAAAGGATCAAGCGTTTGACTCAGTGCACGCCATGGCGCGGCCCAGCTGGCGCGATCGCCCTGTAATAAGCCGTTCATCTGCCGCGACCAGGTCAGATAATCCTGTGCCAGCATAGGCAGATCGAGCAGCCACTCACCCGGGTAATCGACGATTTCAAGATAGAGCGTGGCGGTGTCTTTGAGATGGCGGAGTAACGAATCGTTGGGGCGATAACGCAGTGCCAGGCGCATTTCACTCACGCCTCGCGTCGGGGTTGGCCAGGCAGGCGGTGTGTTGTAAAGCTGCGCCAGCCCCTCATCGTAGGTAAAACGCGCCGTGCCCATGTCCCGCTGGGGGACGCGTTTCACGCCCAGCAGGCGCTCATCGCGCACCACGGAAAACAGCGGCAGTCGGGCACCGCTGTGAACAGACAGGAGCTGGTTAACCAGCGAGGTAATGAAGGCCGTTTTGCCACTGCGGCTTAATCCGGTTACCGCCAGACGAAGATGGCGATCGACGCCGCGGTTCATCAATGCCAGCAATTCAGTTTGCAGTCTTTTCATCTTTCTCCTTGATGAAGCGTGATGCCACAGTGTTCATCACGCGTTTCAGCAGTGGCTCAAGCGCCAGTCCTAACAGAATACGCAACGGACGACGCGCCACCGATTTCACCGCCCAGCCGGTCACGCCCGCAGGACCATAAGTTATCGCATTGATAATGATAAATTTAGCGGCGGACTTCAACGCAGGTGTTGCACGATGACGAAAAGCCGCAGTGCGTGAAACAGTCATCACTTCCTCCAAACGGTTCACAAACGGGCCAGACACTGGCCCGCTGCAGAACAACGATTAAATCTGACGGAAACGACTGCGCACGCTGAAGGTTTCAGAGGTGACGTAACGTTCAATATCCCGAACATTACGCTCATCCTGTTGCAGCGTCGTTTCCAGTTGGTCCAGCAGTTCACCGGCGCTGGGCGCGTATTCTCCGTTATCCACGCCGGCCGGTTTAACGTCCAGCACAAAACCCAACACGAAATAGGCGATCACGGTAAACACAAACAGACCAAAGAACAGTGACAAGACGACGATGATGCGAAGCAGTCGTACCGGAACGTCAAGGTATTCGGCTAAACCGGCACACACGCCCATCAGCTTCCCTTCGTCAGGCTTACGCCATAACTTGCGGCCTTTCATCATGGCTGCCTCCAGTTAGGATGTTCAGCATCGAGGATGGCTTCAAGCGCTTCAATGCGCTCCCGCATGCGCTGGGCATCTTTGGTTACCTGTTGCAGGCGCTGCATCTGACTCTGCGACAGATCGGTGCCCCCGTTGCGTTTGTTACTGTAGTGTAGCCATAGCCAGACGGGTGCCACAAACAGCACAAATATCGTTAATGGAATGGCTAAAAATAATGCGCTCATTGACTCTCCTTAATCCTGTCCAGCAGAAAGCGGCGTCTTATTCGCTGCGGTTCATTTTGGCTTTCAGCGCGTTCAGTTGCTGACTGATTTCGTCATCCGCTTTCAGATCGGTAAACTGCTGATCCAGGGTTTTCGGTTTGCCAAAACCGTGGCTCTCTGCTTCTGCTTCCATGTGATCGATGCGACGCTCAAAGGATTCAAAACGCGCCATCGCTTCATCAATTTTACCGCCGTCCAGCTGACGGCGGACGTCGCGTGAAGACGATGCCGCCTGGTGGCGCAGCGTAAGAGCCTGCTGGCGTGCGCGGGTTTCGCTCAGCTTTTTCTCCAGCTCGGTGATTTCGCCTTTCATTCGAGCCAGCGTCTCTTCAACCTGGTCAACTTCCTGTTTCAGGGTGGCGATCAGATCGGTGAGTTTCTGTTTTTCGATCAGCGCGGAGCGGGCCAGATCCTCTTTGTCTTTACGCAGAGCCAGTTCAGCCTTGTCCTGCCATTCGGCCTGCTGAAGCTCTGCCTGCTCAATCCGCCGTGCCAGCTGTTTCTTCTCTGCCAGGGCGCGCGCAGAGGTGGAGCGGACTTCAACCAGCGTATCTTCCATTTCCTGAATCATCAGGCGCACCAGCTTCTGCGGATCTTCTGCACGCTCCAGCAGGGAATTAATGTTGGCATTAACGATGTCAGCGAAACGCGAAAAAATACCCATAATGATGTTCCTCTTGATTGTCATAGTTTCAACTTGCTGTACGGGTTAATTCAAGATGCGTGCCAACTTTTATCTTATTGATTTTTATTGCATTGCTGGCTTTGCAGTTTTTTTTATCTGTTCTAAGATAGTTAAATTGATTAATCAGTGGCGAAATTCATCATGTCTCCTAACAACGATAACCTGCTGGGCGAATCGAACAACTTTCTGGAAGTGCTGGAGCAGGTATCTAAACTCGCACCGCTGGAAAAACCGGTTTTGGTCGTGGGCGAACGCGGTACCGGTAAAGAGCTGATCGCCAGTCGTCTGCACTATCTGTCCGATCGCTGGCAGGGCCCTTTTATCTCGCTCAACTGTGCCGCGCTGAATGAAAACCTGCTGGATTCGGAGCTGTTTGGACATGAGGCAGGCGCCTTTACCGGCGCGCAAAAGCGTCATCTGGGCCGTTTTGAACGGGCAGACGGCGGCACGCTGTTCCTTGATGAGCTGGCAACCGCCCCGATGCTGGTTCAGGAAAAACTCCTGCGGGTTATTGAATACGGTCAGCTTGAACGCGTAGGCGGGAATCACGTTTTTCAGGTGAATGTGCGCCTGATTTGCGCCACCAATGAAGACCTGCCCGCGCTGGCCGCCGCCGGGAAGTTTCGTGCCGATCTGCTCGATCGTCTGGCGTTCGATGTGGTTCAACTGCCGCCGCTCCGCGAGCGCCGTAGCGATATTCTGGTGATGGCGGACCATTTCGCCATCCAGATGTGCCGGGAGTTGACCTTGCCCCTGTTTCCCGGTTTTACTCAGCAGGCTCAGCAAACCTTACTGGAGCACCCGTGGCCGGGTAACGTGCGTGAGCTAAAAAACGTCGTTGAGCGGTCGGTCTATCGCCATAACACCAGCGATGAACCTCTGGATAACATCATTATCAACCCGTTTGAACGACGCACCGCCCCCGAAGATGCCCCGCCGCCTGCCCTGGTGCCGGATGCGGCATCGGCCCTGCCTTCTTTACCGCTTGACCTGCGTCAGTGGCAGAATCAGCAGGAGCACGATGTGGTAGAAATCAGCTTACAACAGGCGAAGTACAATCAACGTCGTGCCGCCAGCTTACTGGGTGTGACCTACCACCAGCTCAGAGCGATGATGAAAAAGCACGGGATTCAGGCGCGAGACGGACAAGCATAAAGGATCTGGCCGGTTCCGATACGTGGCAAGACATTGTTTTTATTCGGCATTTGCCGTGGGCGATTCTTTGATACGACTGAGACAAGAGAGTGAGTCAGAAAGCGGGCGGGAGCCTAAAAAAGGGCCCGCCGAAGCGGGCAACTGGAAGCAATGTGAGCAATGTCGTGCTCTTCTTCGGTAGAGCCACCGTCGAAGCGCAACTGAATAATAATCATTCCTGTTCGCATCTGTAAAGCCTTATTGAGAACTTTTCTCATTTCCACATCAACGCTATGCCTTTATTTTTCACGCAACTCCGCGTGCTTACGCGTCATTTGAGTCTCTGCGTAAATAGACCATGTCACGTAACTGTACGCCCTCTTCGATAATCGGTTTGTCATCATTGTCCGTGAAAAAATCCTTGATCCAGTGTGACTCGCGAAACCGCTTTTATGATAAAAACGGAGTATGCCTGGCACGTCCCCGGTGTCGACGTACATCGTCTTTCACGCTTTTAAAAACGTCTCTGCAAGATAAGCCAGCATCGCGCGTCCATAGCCTTTACCCTGATCTGCCGGGCAGGTCGCCATATTTTTAAGCTCGCATTCCGTCTCGTTTAAACGCGTCACCACGGCAATGCACTTCACTCCGTTATCCCACAGCCTGAACATGCGTCCGCTGGCAAGATAGCGGTCAATCATATCTTCCTGTTCATCGGCCAACAGCAATAGCGGCAGGTAGATTTTTTTATTTTCCGTCACTTCATCGATAGTCATGAGTGCTTTCCTCCTGTGCCATCGACACAAACAGGTTCTGCCTGGGTAAAAACTGATCGCGATCGGCAGCGGCAGCCAATCCCACTTTTACGCTGGTGCGCGCGCAAAGAGCTGGCAATCGCTGATGCGTATTTGGGGCCAGGCCCGCTTTGCGATACACTCTGCCTAATGCCTGAGAATCGTTGAGTTCTATGTTAAAACTAATTCCTTCGCTGTTACTGAGTCTCAGCGTGTTGAGCGCGCCTGTGTGGTCTGCGCCGACGCTGGAGGGTGATATCCGTCAAAGCGGATTCGTCTATTGCGTTAACGGCACGCTGAATACCTTCAATCCGCAGATGGCCAGCAGTGGTTTAACGGTGGATACGCTGGCTGCGCAGCTGTACGACCGCCTGTTAGATGTGGATCCTTACACCTACCGGTTGCAGTCCGATCTGGCTGCCAGTTGGGACGTGCGTGATAACGGTGCCACTTACCGTTTTCACCTGCGTCATGGGGTGCAGTTCCAGCACACCGCAACCTTTAAACCCACCCGCGCCATGAATGCGGATGACGTGGTATTCAGCTTTGCCCGCATGTTCGATCGCAAACATCCCTGGCATAACGTCAACGGTGGCTATTACCCCTATTTCGACAGCCTGCAGTTCGCCGATTCCGTTCAGAGCATTAAAAAAATCGATAACGATACCGTCGAATTCCGTCTGAATAGTCCGGACGCCTCTTTTCTCTGGCACCTGGCGACGCACTACGCGCCCGTTTTGTCGAAAGAGTATGCTGACAGCCTGGATAAAGTGGGCCGCCAGGAAGAGCTGGATCGTTTACCTGTCGGCACCGGTCCTTTCCAGTTGAGCGAATACCGCAGCGGGCAATATATTCGTCTGGCGCGTAACCCGCATTACTGGAAAGGCGTGCCGCGCCTGCAGCAGGTGGTTATCGATCTCGGAGCCGGCGGAACAGGCCGTTTATCGAAGCTGCTTACGGGCGAATGCGACGTGCTCGCCTATCCTGCCGCCAGCCAAATATCCATTCTGCGTGACGATCCCCGACTGCGCATGACGCTGCGGCCCGGGATGAACATCGCCTATTTAGCGTTTAATACCCGCAAACCGCCGCTCGACAGGCCGGAAGTCCGTCACGCACTGGCGCTGGCGATGAATAATGAGCGTCTGATGGAATCTATCTATTACGGCACTGCCGAGACGGCTGCATCCATACTCCCTCGCGCGTCCTGGGCTTACGATACCGATGCCAGCATTACCCCTTACGATCCCAAAAAGGCCAAAGAAGCGCTGGAAGCCGCTGGCGTCCACGATCTTCATCTGCGCCTGGTCGTGCCCGCGGCCTCGCAGTCCTGGAACCCTGCACCGCTGAAAACGGCAGAGCTTATCCAGGCTGACCTTGCGCAAATTGGCGTACAGGTCACCATCGTGCCGGTTGAGGGGCGTTTTCAGGAGGCACAGCTGATGGCAATGAACCACGATCTGACGCTGGCGGGCTGGGCAACTGACAGTAACGATCCCGACAGCTTCTTTCGTCCGCTGCTCAGCTGCGCCGCCATCAGTTCGCAGACCAACTATGCTCACTGGTGTTCACCCACGTTTGACGACACGCTGAAAAATGCCCTGTTGTCACAGCAGCTGTCGGGGCGTATTGAAAATTATGATAAAGCCCAGCAGATTCTGGCGCGCGAGCTGCCCGTTCTGCCGCTGGCTTCATCTTTGCGTCTGCAAGCCTATCGGCATGATATTAAAGGTCTGGTTTTGAGTCCGTTTGGTAATGCGTCATTTGCCGGCGTGTATCGTGATGAGCGAGAGGAACGTTAAGTGGTCATCTATATCCTGCGTCGCCTGGTATTGCTGGTGATTACCTTGTTTTTTCTTTCGCTGGTGAGTTTCAGCCTGAGCTATTTCACCCCTAACGCGCCCCTGGAAGGCGCATCGCTGTTCGATGCCTGGTGGTTCTGGTTTAAAGGCATGCTGCAGCTGGACTTTGGGGTTTCCAGCACCAATGGGCAGGAAATTGGCGTACAGCTGCGTGAGGTGTTTCCCGCTACGATGGAGCTGTGCCTGATGGCCTTTAGCTTAGCGCTGATCGTCGGGATTCCGCTGGGCATTTGCGCCGGTGCGATGCGGCATAAATGGCAGGATAAACTGATCAGCGCTCTCGCCCTGTTAGGGTTCTCGATTCCTGTGTTCTGGCTTGCCCTGCTATTTACGCTGTTTTTTTCGTTGACGCTGGGCTGGCTGCCGGTTTCCGGCCGCTACGATTTGCTCTATCCGGTCCAGAACATTACCGGCTTTGCCTTGATCGATGCCTGGCTCAGCCCCTCGCCGTGGCGGCATGAAATGATGATTAGCGTGCTGATGCATCTGATTTTGCCGGTGACCGTTCTGGCCATGGCGCCAACGACCGAGATCGTGCGTTTATTGCGCATCAGCACCATTGATGTCGTGGATAAAAGCTATGTGAAGGCGGCCGCCACCCGTGGGTTATCCCGTTTTACCGTGATTCGCCGTCACGTTCTGCATAATGCCCTTCCGCCCGTCATTCCACGCCTGGGTCTGCAGTTTTCCAGCATGTTAACGCTGGCGATGATCACGGAAATGGTCTTCAACTGGCCCGGCCTGGGGCGCTGGCTGATTAACGCTATCCGCCAGCAGGATTATGCGGCGATATCGGCCGGTGTGATGGTGACCGGCGGCGTGGTGATTGTGGTGAATGTGCTCTCTGACATTGTCGGTGCGGCGCTGAATCCGCTGAAACATAAGGAATGGTATGCCTTACGATAACATCTACGCCGAAAAACGCCTGCCGAGCGCATTTCGTCAGAGCTGGCACCATTTTTATAGCGACATGCCTGCGATGATAGGTCTGTACGGCTTTGGCGCACTGCTGCTGCTCTGTCTGTTTGGGCATTTCCTGGCACCTTATCCCATCGACCAGCAGTTTTTGGGCTACCAGCTGTTACCGCCCTCCTGGTCGCGCTACGGTGAAGTATCGTTCTTCCTTGGAACAGACGATTTAGGGCGTGATTTACTCAGCCGTCTGCTCAATGGCGTGGCCCCGACAGTGGGTTCAGCCATTGTCGTTACGCTGTTTGCCACTTTCTGGGCACTGGTACTCGGTATCGTGGCGGGCATGACGCACGGCGTGCGCTCTGCCGTGCTGAATCACGTGCTGGACACGTTACTGTCAATTCCTTCTCTCTTGCTGGCCATCATCGTGGTGGCCTTTCTCGGCCCACGCCTTGAACATGCGTTGCTGGCGGTCTGGCTGGCGCTGATGCCAAGGCTGGTGCGGGAAATTTACAGCGCCGTTCATGATGAACTGGAAAAAGAGTATGTGGTGGCGGCGCGTCTCGATGGGGCGACCAGCATTAATATTATGTGGCATGCGATTCTCCCTAACGTGTTACCGATGCTGATCAGCGAAATTACGCGTGCGCTCTCCATGGCCATTCTTGATATTGCCGCCCTGGGATTTCTTGACCTTGGCGCGCAGTTGCCCTCACCGGAATGGGGCGCGATGCTGGGCGATTCCCTGGAGCTGGTCTACGTGGCTCCCTGGACCGTGATGTTGCCCGGTACGGCGCTGATGCTAAGCGTATTAGTGGTTAACCTGCTCGGTGATGGCATTCGTCGGGCCGTCGAGGCGGGAGTGGAATAATGCCGTTACTGGATATTCGTAATCTGACGATTGAATTTATGACCGCGGATGGGCCGGTTAAAGCGGTCGATCGTGTTAATTTGTCCCTCAGTGAAGGCGAAATTCGCGGTCTGGTCGGAGAGTCCGGTTCGGGCAAGAGTCTGGTGGCCAAGGCGATTTGCGGCGTGACTAACGACAACTGGCGCGTTACCGCAGACCGCATGGTCTTTGATGACGTTGATCTGCTGCGTCTGTCTGCCCGTGAGCGCCGCCGCATCGTGGGTCATAACGTATCGATGATTTTTCAGGAGCCGCAATCCTGTCTCGATCCCTCTGAAAGTGTCGGGCGTCAGCTGATGCAGGCGATTCCGCGCTGGACCTATAAAGGCCCGTGGATGAAGCGTTTTTGGTTCTGGCGTAAAACCCGAGCGATTGAACTGCTGCATCGGGTGGGCATTAAGGATCATAAAGACATCATGCGCAGCTTTCCCTATGAGTTAACCGAGGGCGAGTGCCAGAAAGTTATGATCGCCATCGCGCTGGCGAATCAGCCCCGCCTGCTGATTGCGGATGAGCCAACCAATGCGATGGAGCCTACAACCCAGGCGCAGATATTCCGCCTGCTGAGCCGTCTTAACCAGAACAACACCACCACCATTTTATTGATCAGCCACGATCTGCGCACGATGAGCCAGTGGGCTAACCGCATTAACGTCATGTACTGCGGCCAGACGGTCGAAACGGCGCAAAGCGAAGACCTGATGACGACCCCGCATCATCCCTATACTCAGGCTTTGATTCGCGCCATGCCTGATTTTGGTCGTCCGCTGCCGCACAAAAGCCGGCTGAACACCTTATCCGGCGCGATTCCGTCGCTGGAGAGCCTGCCGATTGGCTGTCGCCTGGGACCACGTTGTCCCTACGCACAGCGTAAGTGCATTGAAACGCCGCGGCTGACGGGCACCCGCTCGCACCTGTACGCCTGCCACTTCCCGCTTAACGTTGAGGGCCAATAACATGGAAACGTTGCTGGAAGTCCGCAATCTCAGCAAAACCTTTCGCTACCGCACCGGCCTGTTTCGCCGCCAGCACGTTGAAGCCGTTAAATCCGTCAGCTTTACGCTGCGTGAAAAGCAGACCCTGGCGATTATCGGCGAGAACGGATCGGGTAAATCGACCCTGGCGAAAATGCTTAGCGGCACCGTTGCCCCCAGCGACGGGGAGATCATCATTGACGATCATCCGCTCAGCTTTGGTGATTACGGCTATCGTAGCCAACGCATTCGCATGATTTTTCAGGATCCGTCAACGTCGCTCAACCCGCGCCAGCGCGTGAGCCAGATTCTGGATCTGCCGCTGCGCCTGAATACCGGGCTGGATGCTGAGGAACGGGAAAAACGCATCATTGCAACGCTGCGTCAGGTGGGATTGCTGCGCGATCACGCGGGTTACTATCCCCACATGCTGGCACCGGGCCAAAAACAGCGCCTTGGGCTGGCACGGGCCTTGATCCTGCAGCCCAAAGTGATTGTGGCCGACGAGGCGCTGGCCTCTCTGGATATGACCATGCGCTCTCAACTGGTCAATCTGATGCTGGAACTCCAGGAAAAACACGGCATTGCTTATATTTATGTGACCCAGCATCTTGGCATGATGAAGCACATCAGCGATAAAGTACTCGTCATGCATCACGGTGAAGTGGTGGAACGCGGCGGAACGGCAGACGTGCTCGCCTCGCCGCTGCACGAGATGACCAAACGCCTGATCAACAGCCATTTTGGCGAGGCGCTGACCGCCGAAGCCTGGCGGCGTGAGCGTTGATTTTGCGGCATATTGTGGAAAACGCTGAGCGGTTTTCCTGATTTCAAGCAGACGTGCTAGAATCCGCACGTCGATTAACGTCGGTCGTCTATTATTTAAACAACGCGACCGCCAACTACCATGACCATAAGGATTACAGCTATGGGTTTTCTTTCCGGTAAGCGCATTCTGATTACTGGTGTTGCCAGTAAACTTTCCATCGCCTACGGTATTGCACAGGCGATGCGCAAACAGGGCGCAGAACTGGCTTTCACCTACCAAAACGACAAACTGAAAGGTCGTGTGGAAGAGTTTGCCAAAGATTTGGGTTCTGACATTGTGCTGCCATGTGATGTTGCAGAAGATGAAAGCATCAAATCCCTGTTCGTTGAGCTGGCAAAAACCTGGCCGAAATTTGACGGTTTCGTGCACTCCATTGGCTTCGCCCCTGGCGACCAGCTGGATGGCGATTACGTCAATGCCGTAACCCGCGAAGGTTTCAAAATCGCACATGACATCAGCGCCTACAGCTTTGTTGCAATGGCAAAAGAGTGCCGTGCGATGCTGAACCCTAACTCCGCCCTGCTGACGCTGTCTTACCTGGGTGCAGAGCGCGCTATCCCTAACTACAACGTAATGGGCCTGGCGAAAGCGTCCCTTGAAGCAAACGTCCGTTACATGGCGAACGCGATGGGTCCTGAAGGCGTGCGTGTTAACGCCGTGTCTGCGGGTCCAATTCGTACCCTGGCGGCATCGGGCATCAAAGATTTCCGTAAGATGCTGGCCCACTGTGAAGCGGTCACCCCGATTCGTCGTACCGTCACCATTGAAGACGTAGGTAACTCTGCGGCCTTCCTGTGTTCCGACCTTGCGGGTGGGATCACCGGTGAAATCGTTCACGTTGACGGCGGTTTCAGCATCGCTGCGATGAATGAACTGGAACTGAAATAAGTTTCCTCACGGGCGAGCGTTGCTCGCCCTGCGCGCCCCCTGTCCGATCCCCGCGTTATTCCTTATCGCTATTAATTATCACCGATTGGTCTTTTGCCCTGACCTGCCCGTGGGCGACGATAAGTCAGCCCTGCGGCCTGCGACTGAATCACCGCATGCGCCGCATCAGATTTTGCAAAAGGACTGATGATGCAACAACGCCGCTATCCCGGCCAGGACCACTGGTTTTATGAAAGTCAGACCAGTCCGCGCAGCGTACAGGCTGCCCCGCTTTTTCCAGAAGCCGCCCATGTCGATGACCGGTTTTTGCTGGGGTTAGCACAGGACGCTTCTGTTATTCAGCCTTTACTTCAGGCCGACCAGCCCGCCATACAGATCGCCCATCACGTTGTTGACCAGCTGTTTCCCGACCAGATTGAAACCACACTGACCCATACGCTTACGCTGTATGACCGGCTAAGCACCGCCTTGACGGTGGCTCAGGTGGCAGGCATTCAACGTCTGTGTAACCACTATTCCGCCCGCCTGAATCCCCTGCCGGGTCCTGATTCCTCTCGTGAAAGCAACAATCGCCTGACGCAAATTACGCAATATGCCCGCCTGCTGGCGATGCAGCCCGCCTTAATTACGGCGGAGAGCATCCGCGCGCTGCATGCGGTAGGGCTGAGCGAAGCCGATATCGTCACACTCAACCATCTGGTGGGCTTTGTCTGCTATCAGGCGCGCGTCATCGCCGGGATTCATGCTCTGCTGGAACGGCCGGTGCGCTGGATGCCGGGTATGTCACCGGCTCCTGACGCCGATGTGGCGACGTTTGCCCAGCCCTGCGCGTGGCAGCCTGTGCTGACGCCGCTGGAGCCGCGCTATGCCAGCGAGGCGCAACATGCCGCTGTCGCCGCGTGTCAGCATGCGCCGGTGCTTAAAGATACAGTCTGGCTGCTGGCTCACGCGCCTGCGCTGCTGCAAAGCTGGTTTGCCCTGCGTCAACAGCTGCAAGATGGCGCAAGCGCAAGCGTGGAGGCGACCGCCGCACGGATACTGGGCAGCCGCTGGATCTGGCAGCATGCTGCAGATGCAGAGAAGCGAATGAGTCAGGCGGACGAGGCGAAAACCGACAGTGAGCAGCAGGCTGTCATTACACTAACCGCTCAGCTCACCCGCCAGCCAGAGCGCGTCAGTGCGCTCGATCTGCAACCGCTTGCGCAAGCTGGCTGGTCGCATGCCAGGCAGTTCAGCGTGATACAGGCTATCGCGCTGGCCAACTGGAACAGCCGTTTGTTTTATGCCTGCGGTGAAGCCAGCTAGCTGACCAGATAGCTTCGCGCTTCGTCATAAAAATGCTGTGCGAGCGGCGTGGCCCGGCCAGGCTCGGCGATCACCAGCGCGGCCTGACGCGCCATTTTTGGCATCGAAATAGTGCGCTTTTCCAGGCCGTGTAAGGATTCAGGCAGCAAATGGCCCCGTGGCGAGATCAGAACACCCAGACCGACCTGGGTACACTGCAACAGCTGCATGACAGAGGCGCTTTCAACCACCACGCGCGGCACCAGCGCAGCATCGCGAAACGTCATATCCAGATAGCGGCGAAAATAACGGGTTGGCTCCGCCAGACACAGCGGCTGCTGCGCCAGCGTTGGCAGGTCAAGCGTTTCATGGGCGCATAACGGGGGGAAATGGGCGGGATGAAAAACCGCCTCAACGCCGCTGTCCGCCAGCAGCGATGCCTGAAAATGCAGTTCCCGCAGCGTCGCCATTTCAAAAAAGCCAATGCCGACATCAACCGTGTGGCTGTTCAGCGCGTCCAGCAGTTGATCGGCACTTAACACGGCAATGCGGTAATCCAGCTGCGGATAACGAGCCTGCACCGCTTTTAACAGTTCTGCCAACGAAACGCTGCACTGCGGGACCACACCGAGGCGAAGCGTACCGTTCACGCCGTGTTTTAACGACTCGACCTCCAGCTTCAGCCCCTGATAAACCGAAACGATTTCCCGTGCCCAAGCCAGCACCCTGTCGCCCTCCGGCGTGAAACCGGCAAAGTTGTTACTGCGGTTGATCAACGACAGGCCCAGTTCACGCTCCAGGTTTTTTAACCGCATCGATAAGGTTGGCTGGCTGACAAAGCTGGCTTCGGCGGCACGACCAAAATGGCGTTCGCGTTCGAGATTACAGAGATAGATGAGTTGCTTGATATCGATTTTCTTTTACCCGCCGTCACACCGTTCTAATGAACACCTATTATGTGCCGATGGGTTAACAGATTGCCAGTCGGAGATAGCATTGTGGTAAAGAGATCGCGGGCGCTTGCGGTTTCGTGCATGCGGCGTAGTGTGGAAGCGCTATTAAGACGGCGATACATCAGACAATCAGGTGGAGAACGCCCCATGTGGGCAATAGATTGGGGTTATTGTTGATCTTAACATTGTATTATTTGTAATTTTTATTGGTGTTTCCCTGGTATTGCGACACTCACTTCGTGGGATACGGCCAGGCGTGATCAATCCCTGTGGAAGACAGGACGCCGGTAGCCAGTAAATAAATCACCACCAGCGCAAAGAATATAATTGCTGATATTTCAACGATTTTAATCAGACTGTGTTTAGCCATTAATAACCCCCTTTTGATTGCGTGTATTTAACCTTCACCTCTTACCTTAGAGTGTTACCGGTAAAGTACAAGCCCCGTTCACAAAATGAAACATAAAGCCCTGCTTATATATTGTGACCAGTTTGTTACAAGCGTATGGATTGTCGCGGAGGCGCGCTTTAAGGGGACAATGGACAGTGAGCAGGAAGGCGGGCAATGCACAGGAGTGACAAACGGCAAAGGCACCGTGCTCGCACCTTTGCCGGGTGAAGGGGGATTATCCGACGCCCAACGCTGATTTCACCTCTTGTGCGATTTTCTCAACCTGTGGGCCATAAATCACCTGCACATCCTGTTCGCTCACGCGGTTAATACCATTCGCGCCGGTACGCATTAACGTCTGATCCACCACTTCTTTCATGTCTTTGACGCGAACCCGCAAACGCGTGAAGCAGCAATCGACATCCTCTATATTGGCCGCCCCGCCCAGTCCGCTGATGATCACGTTAGTGCGCTCGCTGGCTTCAACAAGCTGGGGTTTTTCATCGTCCGTTTCCCGCCCGGGCGTTTCGACATGCATGCGCGTAATCACATAACGAAACGCGTAGTAATAAACCGGTGCGTAGATTGCCCCAAGCACCAGCGTCCACCACCAGTGGGTTTTACTGCCACCCAGCACGCCGAAGACCACCAGATCGATAATGCCGCCCTGCACGTTACCAATCATCAGATGTAGCATCGACATCAGCATAAATGACAGGCCCGTTAGAAATGCATGCAGCAGATAGAGCACCGGCGAAACAAAAATAAAGCAGAACTCCAGTGGTTCGGTGATCCCGGTGGTAAAGGACGTCATCGCGCCAGCCATGACCAGCGCCTTAACGCGCTGTTTATGCTCAGGCCTTGCGGTGTGATAGATCGCCAGGGCCGCGGCCGGCAGGCCAAACATCATGACCGGTATTTTTCCCTGCGCCAGAAACTGCGTGGCGGTGCGGAGCGTCGCATCAGGAATCATCCCGGGATGGGTCAGCGAGGTATTGAAGATATTCAACGCACCAACAATCGTCTGCCCGTCCACGATGGCCATACCGCCGATGGGCGTAAAGCGCACGGTTTCATTCAGGATGTGATGCAGGCCCGTCGGGATCAGAATACGTTCTGAAGCGCCCAGCAGGAACGCACCATACTGCCCGCTCCGACCGATCATCTGTCCTACCCAGGCAATACCTTCACCGATAGTGGGCCAGACGAGCGCCAGAAGCACGCCGATGAGCGGCAGGAAAACCACCGTCACGATGGGCACAAAACGGCGTCCGCCAAAGAAACTGATCGCCGTGGGGAGCTGCTGCGTATAAAAGCGGTTATGCAACATGACGGTAAGCAGTCCGGCAATCACGCCGCCCAGTACGCTCATGTTATAGGTGAAGATGCCCAGCATCTGGATATATTCCGCCGAGGTCATCATGGCCGTGGTTTGATCCATTCCGGCCTGCTGCAGCGCCTGAGGTGTGGTCGTGGCGGCGGTAATGCCCCTGGCGGCCAGCGTGGCGTTAATGCCGACATTCATGGCGATATAGCCGATAACTGCGGCAAAGGCTGCCGTCGGCTTTTCCGCTTTTGCCAGCCCGATGGCGCTGGCCACGGCAAAGAACAGCGGCAGATTAGCAAAGAGCGCGCCTGCGACTTTGCGAATAAACCCGATGATAAGCTGGGCAACCTGCATCTGTGCGAAGGCTTCACCGGTGACGGCGGGATTCTGCATGGCGGCTGCCAGCCCCAGAAAGATGCCGGCCGCCGCAATCACCGAAATCGGCATCATCAACGCCTTGCCAAACGCATGGATCTGGCTGGTCAGTTGTTTCATGGTGTCGCGCCCTTTTCTGTTTTAAACAGCAAGTATTAGCGCGATGTGCCGATAACACCCGTTATGGCAAGGTTACGAAAAGGTAAAACATGAACACCATCACACTTGGCGTGCCCCACGATAAACGCCAGCTATCGCACCATTAAGCCAATCAATTAGACAAGCTTTGTCGTGAATAGCACACTAATCTTTACCATCAGGATATATCCTTGCAACATTCGTCCAACATAAAAATAAGCCTGCACACATGATGAAATTTAAGCGTCAAATTAAGCCATACCGTGCCGCAGCGGGCGGCTGGGGTTCACTGGAAGCCACCACACGTTTTGTTTTCGACAGTAAAGCTGCGCTGAAAAATTTGCGTAACCTCATGCGCATGAACAAAGCACGCGGCTTCGACTGCCCGGGCTGTGCCTGGGGCGATGACAATAAAAGTACCTTTAGCTTCTGCGAAAACGGTGCAAAAGCCGTCACCTGGGAAGCCACGCGCCGCGTTGTTGATACCGACTTTTTTGCCAAACACAGCGTGGCAACCCTGTATGCACAAAGCGACTATTTTCTGGAATATCAGGGCCGCCTGACACATCCGTTGCGCTACAACGCCGAAAGCGATCATTACGAACCCATCAGCTGGGATGATGCCTTTGCGCTCATCGCACAACATATTAAAGCGATGGATAACCCGGATCAGATGGAGCTATACACCTCTGGTCGCGCCAGTAATGAAGCCTCCTGGCTTTATCAGCTGTTTGGCCGCATGTTGGGCACCAATAACTTCCCGGACTGCTCCAATATGTGTCACGAGGCAAGCGGTGCGGGCCTGAAACGCAGCATCGGCGTGGGTAAAGGCACCATCCGTCTTGACGATTTTGACCATGCCGATGCCATTTTTGTCTTTGGCCAAAATCCGGGGACAAACCATCCGCGCATGCTGCACAGCCTGCGTCACGCCGCCGACCATGGCGCAAAAATCGTGACCTTTAACACGCTACGCGAGCGCGGTCTGGAACGTTTTGCCGATCCGCAAAAGCCGCTGGAAATTGTCACGTCTAAAGCGGGCACCATAAGCTCTGCCTATTACCAGCCGCATCTGGGCGGTGATATGGCTGCCGTTCGCGGCATGGTGAAAGCCCTGCTGGAAACGCATCGTGCACGCCTTGCGGCAGGCGAAAGCGGCCTGTTCGACCAGGCTTTCCTGAATGCCAAAACCCATGGCGTTGAGGCCTATTTTGAAGCGGTTGATAACACCGACTGGATGCAGATTGTGGCGCAGTCCGGCCTGACAGAGGCGCAAATCCGCGAAGCGGCGGCAATTTATCAGAGTGCCGATCGGGTTATTTGCACCTGGGCGATGGGCATCACCCAACACAAGCATTCGGTTGATACCGTGCGTGAAATCACCAACCTGCAGCTGCTGTTTGGGCAGTTAGGCAAAAAAGGGGCGGGCCTGTGCCCTGTTCGCGGTCACAGCAATGTTCAGGGTAACCGCACCATGGGCATTGATGAAAAACCGGCTAAGCCTTTCCTCGACGCGCTGGGTCAGCACTTTGGCTTCGAACCCCCGCGTGCTGCAGGCCACAATACTGTTGAAGCGCTCAACGCCATGCTGCGTGATGAAATCAAAGTGCTTATCGCGCTCGGGGGCAACCTCGCAGCGGCGGCACCGGATTCTCCGCGCACCGAAGAAGCCTTGTCCCGTTGTGGTCTGACGGTGCACATCAGCACCAAGCTTAACCGCAGCCACCTCGTGCCGGGTCATGAAGGACTGATTCTGCCTACGCTGGGCCGCACCGAGCGCGATCTGCAGGCTACGGGTAACCAGTTCATTACGGTCGAAGACTCCTTCAGCATGGTTCATGCCTCTGAAGGCGTGGGGATTCCGTTGGCGGAGACGCAGCGTTCTGAAACCTCAATTGTGGCGAGTATTGCTCACGCGGTTCTCGGTGATGACAAGGTGAAGTGGTTAGATCTGGCGGCGGATTACAACCTGATTCGCGATCATATCGCGGCAACGATTCCGGGTTTTGCCGACTTCAATACCAAATGCGATCAGCCTGGCGGGTTCTATCTTGGCAACGCGGCGGCAGAACTGCGTTTTAATACGCCGACCGGCAAGGCTGAGTTTAGCCCTGCTGCGCTGCCCCACTCGCTGTTTCCGCAGTTGGATCAGGACGTGCCCTTCACGCTGCAAACGCTGCGTTCGCACGATCAGTACAACACGACGATCTACGGTCTTGACGACCGCTATCGCGGCGTTTACGGTCAGCGCGAAGTCGTCTTCATCAACCCCGATGACATGGCTGAATTAGGGTTCAGCGAAGGGCAGAATGTGGATATTGAAACGCTGTGGAATGATGGCGTCACGCGTCGCGTCAGCGGCTTCAAGCTGGTGCCTTATAACATTCCTCGCGGCAACCTGGCCGCCTACTATCCCGAAACCAACCCGCTGGTTCCGTTAAACAGCTTCGGTGATATCAGCGGCACGCCCACCTCAAAATCCGTGCCGGTTAAGCTCGAACTGACGCAGGCGCTGGCAACCCAACGCATCGCCTGATTCAGGCTTTTCTCCAGGCAAAAAGCCGGTTCGTCCGGCTTTTTGCCTTGCCGCGAGACCCCGATTCGCGTAAAACTGTCAGCCGCTATTAGGCCACGAAACGTAAAAATCATGTTCCAGGATAATCCGCTGCTTGCGCAGCTTAAAGAGAAGCTTCACTCGCAAACGCCCCGTGCAGAAGGCGTTGTTAAAGGCACCGAAAAGGGATTCGGCTTTCTGGAAGTCGATGCACAGAAAAGTTATTTCATCCCGCCGCCACAGATGAAAAAAGTGATGCATGGCGACCGTATCGTTGCCATCGTCCACAGCGATAAAGATCGCGAAAGTGCCGAGCCTGAAACGCTGGTCGAGCCCTTTCTGAGCCGTTTTGTTGGCCGCGTGCAGAAAAAAGATGACCGCCTTTCTATCGTGCCCGATCATCCTCTGCTCAAAGACGCGATTCAGTGTCGTCCGGTCCGTGGACTGAGCCATGATTTCCAGAATGGCGACTGGGCCGTGGCAGAAATGCGTCGCCATCCCTTAAAAGGCGACCGTGGCTTTTATGCCGAACTCACCGAATTTATCGTTAAAGCCGACGACCACCTTGCACCGTGGTGGGTGACACTGTCACGTCATAATCTGGAGCGTGAAGCGCCAGAAATCGGCTTTGGCGAGATGCTGGACGAAAGCCTGACGCGTGAAGACCTGACCGCGCTGGATTTTGTGACCATCGACAGCGCCAGCACGGAAGATATGGACGATGCGCTGTATGCTGAAGCACTGGACGATGGCGCCCTGCGTCTCACTATCGCCATTGCCGATCCGACCGCTTATGTTGCCGAAGGCAGCGAGCTGGATAAGCTGGCGGCGCAGCGTGCCTTTACCAACTACCTGCCGGGCTTCAATATTCCCATGCTGCCGCGCGAGCTGTCTGACGATGTCTGCTCGCTGCGCCCTGACGTGCGTCGGCCGGTTCTGGCCTGCCGCGTGACCGTGGCTCAGGATGGAAGCCTGGCGGACGATGTGCAGTTCTTTGCGGCCTGGATCGAGTCCAAAGCCAAGCTGGTCTACGACGAGGTTTCAGACTGGCTGGAAAACAGTGGCGAATGGCAACCACAGAGCGACGCGATTGCTGACCAGATTCGTCTGCTGCACCGTCTGTGCCTGTCACGCGCCGAGTGGCGTCAAAACCACGCGCTGGTGTTTAAAGATCGCCCGGACTATCGTTTCCTGCTGGGCGAAAAAGGCGAAGTGCTGGAAATCGTCGCCGAACCGCGCCGCATAGCGAACCGGATGGTTGAAGAAGCGATGATTCTGGCGAACATCTGTGCCGCCAACGTCCTGCGCGAAAAGCTGGGCTTTGGTATTTACAACGTCCATGCCGGTTTTGACGCAGCAAACGCCGAACAGGCCGCCGCTGTCCTGGCAACTCACGGCATCACGGCCGATCCGCAGGCGATCACCACGCTCGACGGTTTCCGCGTACTGCGTCGTGAGCTGGATGCGCAGCCTACTCAGTTCCTTGACAGCCGCATTCGTCGTTTCCAGACCTATGCAGAGATCACCACCGAGCCGGGCCCGCACTTTGGTTTGGGGCTGGAAGCCTATGCCACCTGGACCTCACCGATTCGTAAGTTTGGCGATATGATCAACCATCGTCTGCTGAAGGCGATCGTGCGCGGCGAACCCATCGGCCGTCCGGACGATGCGCTGACAGTCACCATGAGCGAGCGTCGTCGTCTAAACCGCATGGCCGAGCGCGACGTGGGTGACTGGCTCTATGCCCGCTATCTGTCGCCGTTTGCCGCAACTGACCGCAAGTTTAGCGCAGAAATCATTGATGTATCGCGTGGTGGCATGCGGGTCCGTCTGCTGGAAAATGGCGCCGTCGCGTTTATTCCTGCGCCGTTCCTGCATGCCGTGCGCGATGAGCTGGTGTGCAGCCAGGAAAGCGGTACGGTACAGATTAAAGGTGACGTGGTTTACCGCGTATCCGACGTGATTGACGTGACCATTGCGGAAGTTCGCATGGAAACACGCAGCGTTGTTGCACGCCCTGCCGCCTAAGACACCACCGTCGGGACAGCACAGCCTGCTCCGACGGTCTTTTTTCCTCCGCCTGCCCCTGTATCTTCGCGTTAAATTTGCTCCACGCTTCACAGTTTTATCTTTATTAACTTCCACTTACATTACATTACATTAACGTTAGCTCGTTGTATCCGATCGCCTTCCATTCGGTCTCTACAAGGAGTGAGTTATGAAGAACGTCAAAAACGGCGTGCTCTGGCTGGCAGTGGCGTTAATTGGCGCGGGTGCGTTCGCGATGCTGGCGCTTAACCGCGGCGAGCACGTCAACGCAGTCTGGCTGGTGATTGCCGCCGTAGCCTGTTACAGCATCGCTTATCGTTTTTACAGCCTGTTTATCGCCCGCAACATTTTTGAACTGGACGATCGCCGTCTTACCCCCGCCGAGCGCCTCAGCGATGGTCTTGACTATGTGCCCACCAATAAGTGGGTGCTGTTCGGTCACCATTTTGCGGCGATCGCGGGCGCCGGGCCGCTGGTCGGCCCTATTCTGGCGGCCCAGATGGGCTTTCTGCCAGGCACGATCTGGATCCTGATTGGGGTTATGATGGCGGGCGCGGTGCAGGACTTTCTGATCCTGTTTATCTCTACGCGACGTGACGGCCGTTCCTTAGGTGAAATGGCCCGTCAGGAGCTGGGCGCCTTTGCCGGGGTTATTACCATGCTGGGTGCGCTGGGCGTGATGATCATCATTCTCTCCGCGCTGGCGCTGGTGGTGGTTAAAGCCCTGGCGAACAGCCCGTGGGGGCTGTTCACCATTGCAGCAACGATTCCTATCGCCCTGTTTATGGGCATTTACATGCGCTTTCTGCGCCCGGGTAAGATCGCCGAAGTCTCCTTGATCGGTTTTGTGCTGATGATGGCGGCCATTATCTACGGTGGTGATGTGGCTCAGCATCCTTACTGGGGCCCGTTCTTCACACTGAAAGGCACCTCTCTGACCTGGGTACTGGTCATCTATGGTTTTATCGCCTCGGTGCTGCCGGTCTGGCTGCTGCTGGCTCCCAGAGATTACCTGTCTACTTTCCTGAAAATCGGCGTGATTGTCGGGCTGGCCGTTGGCATCGTCTTTGCCATGCCAGAACTGAAAATGCCCGCTGTGACCAAATTTATTGATGGCTCAGGCCCGGTTTTTTCCGGCGCTCTGTTCCCGTTCCTGTTTATCACCATTGCCTGTGGCGCCATCTCCGGCTTCCATGCGCTGGTCTCCAGCGGCACCACGCCGAAGCTGATTGAGCGTGAAAGCCATATTCGCTTTATCGGGTATGGCGCGATGCTGATGGAGTCGTTTGTGGCAATCATGGCGCTGATATGCGCCTCCGTGCTGGACCCAGGCGTTTACTTTGCGATGAACGCCCCTGCTGCACTGATTGGCACTACGGTAGAAAATGCCGCTCAGGTGATTAACGGCTGGGGCTTTGTCGTCACACCTGAAATGTTAAGCGGTATCGCCAGAGACGTGGGAGAAGCCTCAATTCTGTCACGCGCCGGGGGCGCGCCAACCTTTGCGGTCGGCATGGCGCACATCATTACGGAGGTGTTCAACAGCCGCGCGATGATGGCCTTCTGGTATCACTTTGCCATCTTATTTGAAGCCTTGTTTATCTTAACCGCCGTGGATGCCGGTACGCGCGCTTGCCGGTTTATGGTGCAGGATCTGGTCGGTACGGTTGTGCCTTCACTGGCCAATAACCGCTCATGGCTAGGAAACCTTTCCGGCACGACCGTCGCCGTCGCAGGTTGGGGTTTCTTCGTTTATCAGGGCGTGATCGATCCTCTGGGCGGGATTAACACGTTGTGGCCACTGTTTGGTATTGGTAATCAGATGCTGGCATCGATGGCGCTGATTCTGGGCACGGTCGTGCTGTTTAAGATGAAAAAGCAGCGCTATGCGTGGGTGACGATTCTGCCCACTATCTGGCTGTTTATTACGTCGATGACAGCAGGTTGGCAAAAAATTTTCCACGAAAAACCGTCAATTGGTTTTCTTGCTCAGGCCAATAAATTCCGAAAAGGCCTGGATGATGGCGTGATCATCGCCCCCGCGAAAACCGTGGCCGATATGCAAACCATCGTATTCAGTAACCAGATTAATGCTGCCCTGTGCGGGTTCTTTATGCTGGTTGCCGTTACGATGCTGATTGCGGCCTTCTTTGTCATTCGTCGCGCGCTGCGTAGCGATGTGCCCACTACGCATGAGTCAGACATATCCTTACGTAAGGAGCTTCGTCATGGTTGACAGCATCCATCGCGTAGCGCGCCCACAGGGTCGCTGGCATATAATGCGCTGCACGTTACTTTCCAGGCCAAAACCCGTGGGTTTTCGCTGGCGAGCGCTGTGGGAGGGACTTCAGCAAAGTTTTCGTTTGATGGTCGGCGTGCAGGATTATCCGAAATACCTGCAGCATATGCGGCAACATCATCCTGACATTGCGCCGATGAGCGAGCGGGACTTTCATCGTTATTGTCTGGATGCCCGCTTCCCCAGCCAGGCCGGTAAGCTGGGAAAATGTCCGTGCTGAACAGAAAGTGTGCCCCGCTTCGGCGGGGTTTTTTCTGCCCGTTTTTTCTGGAAAGCAAAATAAATACAGTTTCGTCTTGTGCTGGCGTCAGTTGATGAATACTGTTGCTAAAATAACGAGATAACGCCAGCAATGTACTTCCTGGAGGGAGTGACCATGACCGATGAACAAGGGCAATCGTTGTTGTATACCTTGTTTGGTACAACCAGCCCTCATTGGCGATTAACCGCAGACAGTGATGCGCTGCTTTTTGCCTTAGATGAATCATCGAACACCAGCGTTGCTGTGCCACTGACGCCCGGCCAGTGCAGTTTATTGCGCGCGATGCCCGTTATTACTTCCAGTATTAATCTGACGTTAACGATTCACGGCGAGCAGGTCGCCATGCATTTTGTTGGCCGGCGGATCAACCAGTCCGTGTGGGCGGGCACCGCTTCGGCATGGGGCGATACGTCGGCGGTGGCGCGCGATCTGACGCTGGGCCTGTCATTTGCTGAACAGGTCGTGTCGGAGGCCAACTCGGTCATCGTTATCCTTGATCAGCGCGGCAACATTCAACGCTTTAACCGCCTCAGCGAAGAGTATACCGGCCTGTATGAACAGGATGTGATCGGCCGTAATGTTTTCCAGCTGTTTATGACCAAACAGGAAGCCGCGGCCTCACGCAGGAACATCGCAGGGTTCTTTCGCGATGGAAATTCCTACGAAGTGGAACGCTGGATCAAGACGATGAAAGGACAGCGACTGTTTCTTTTTCGTAATAAGTTTGTTCACAGTGGCAGCGGTAAAAATGAAATTTTCCTCATCTGTTCAGGAACGGATATTACGGAAGAACGCCGTGCGCAAGAGCGCCTGCGCGTGATGGCCAACACCGATGGCATCACTGGCCTGCCCAATCGCCACGCGATTCACCAGCAAATCAGCCATGCGCTGGAGCGGGCTGAGGGCAGTGAAACCGGCGTGGTCTACCTGGATTTAGATAATTTCAAAAAAGTGAATGATGCCTACGGTCATATGTTCGGCGATCAACTGTTGCAGGCCGTTTCCCTGGCGATTCTGAGCTGTCTGAGCAAGAACCAGACGCTTGGACGGCTGGGCGGTGACGAGTTTGTGGTGCTGGCTGAGCACACCAGTCAGGCTGCGCTGGAAGCAATGGCTACGCGCATTCTCGATCGCCTGCGTCAGCCTTTCCGCATCGGCCTCATCGAGGTTTACAGCGGCTGCTCCGTCGGGATTGCCCTGGCTCCGCTACACGGAGAGGACCGTGAGTGTCTGATTCGTAACGCTGATACGGCGATGTATCACGCCAAAGAGAACAACCGTGGCAGCTATTGTGTTTTTGCCGAAGAGATGAACCGTCGGGTTTTTGAATATCTCTGGCTCGACACCAACCTGCGTAAAGCGCTGGAGCAGGACCATTTATTAGTGCACTACCAGCCCAAAGTGGATGCTGACGGTAAAGTGCGCAGTGCGGAAGCGCTGGTTCGCTGGAACTCACCCGAGCGCGGGCTGGTTTCACCCGGGGAATTTATTCCCTACGCGGAAGAATCCGGGCTGATCGTGCCACTGGGTCGCTGGGTCATGCTTAACGTGCTGAAGCAAATTATTGCCTGGCGGGAGCAGAATATTTATCTGCGCGTCGCGGTTAATGTCTCGGCGCGCCAGTTACTCGACCAGACAATCTACAGTGACCTGAAACAAGCCCTGACGGATGCCGGTTTAACCGAGTGCCCGGTGGATATCGAACTGACGGAAAGCTGCCTGATTGAGAATGAAGCCGAAGCGCTCAAGCTGATGCGTAAATTTCAGGAACTGGGTGCCCAGATTCACCTTGATGACTTTGGCACCGGTTATTCCTCCCTTTCACAGCTGGCTCGCGTCCCTATTAATGCCATCAAACTGGATCAAAGCTTTATCCGTAATGTGAATAAACGTCCCGTTTCTCAGTCACTCGTCAGGGCGATTGTTGCGGTAGCGAAGGCGCTTGATTTGCAGGTGATTGCCGAAGGTATTGAAACCGTCGATGAAGAAGCCTTTGTGCTAAAAAGCGGCGTCGATGGGCGGCAAGGCTATTTTTACGCAAAACCAATGCCCGCCGATCAGTTTGGGCACTGGCTGGCTCAGCATCCTGCCCGCGTGTAATTATCTAACCCGCTTTACGCAGTGATGCGCTATGGCGGTTTTGTAACTGGACTAAACGTTCCATATAGGCAATATCCTTCGCTTCGAGCGTGAATGCATAATCTACCCAGTCCTCGGTGATATCCATCAGTTCCGCGCGTGACAGCTGCAGTACCCGCTGGCGCGCCTTTAGCATGGCGCGTACGCCATTGAGCTTAGGTCGCAACGTATCGATAAAGGTGCGGGTGGCGCGGTAGCTGTCGCCCGGCTGGAAAACCTTATCGACCAGACCACGGGTTTCATACCATTCGGCACTGTGCGATTCGCCTTCCATAATCAGCTCTTCAGCCAGTTTCATGCCCGAACGCCGCGCGACTAATGAGTAGCCGCCCATTCCGGGAAACAGGTTAAAGGCGATTTCCGGAAACCCCATCCGCGCATTGTTTTGCGCCAGAATAAAGTGATGGGCCAGCGCGGCTTCAAAACCGCCGCCTAACGCACTGCCTTCAATCATCGCCAGCGTTACCGCGCCGGTGTCAAATCCACGTGCCGCCGAGTGGATGCAGTCAACGCAGGCACGGGCATAAGCACGTAACGCTTCGCGCCGGTTGTTGCGGATACATTCCACAAAAAAGCGCAGATCGCCACCGGCATTAAACATTTGTGGGACTAACGAGCCGGTGACCCAGAAGTCGATAGGTAAGCCCGATCGCTGCGCCGTGTAACTCAGATTCATGATCTCTTCAATCAACTCATGATTAAAACTGGGGCGTGGCTGGGCGCGCAACATCATCCACATGGTGCGACGTCCTTCCTCGTAATAGGCAACTAACTGCGTGGTTTGTCCGGCTTCGGAAAACAGTCTGCATGTGGGTTGGTTAATCACGGTCATTGTCTCATCCTCTATTATTTTGATGCGCTAATTGCGCCACATCAGCCTAATCCAGAGTGAGGCCAGACCAAATGAGAGATTGATTTACAACATAAATTCCAGAGTGATCCCCGATGCACCACCTTTAAATGATTAGTAGACTTTCTTGATATCCGCAGCCTTTACCACAGAAAGGCGCGAACCGATAACCGGCATTGATGGGACTGTCCTTCCCTTAAGGCTCGCTCATCACGAGCCATTTCGGGACGCAGGCACCGCTGCGCCCCAGGCATTATTTCTGGCCGTACCAGGCATTTTCACCGTGTTTGCGCAAATAGTGCAGATCAAGCAGGGTCTGCTGAATGGGAGGCAGCCCGGCCGTGAGCTGCTGGCTAAACAATCCCATGTAAGCCACTTCTTCCAGTACCACTGCACTGTGGACGGCCGCATGTGCGTCTTTGCCCCAGGCGAAAGGCCCGTGAGAATTCACCAGCACGGCAGGAATGGCCGAAGGAGAAAGTCCGCGCTCGGCGAAGGTTTCAATGATCACCTCCCCCGTATTCCACTCATACTGATTTTTGATTTCTTCATCGCGCATGGCTCGGGTGCAGGGAATCTCACCGTAAAAGTCGTCCGCGTGGGTGGTGCCCCACGCGGGGATGGCACGTCCGGCCTGCGCCCAGATGGTGGCATGACGTGAATGCGTATGGACGATTCCGCCAACCTCAGGCCAGGCGAGGTAGAGTGCCCGGTGCGTAGCCGTATCGGATGAAGGCCGTTTTTCGCCTTCCACCACATCGCCGGTCGCCAGGTTGACCACCACCATGTCCTCCACTTTCATGACATCGTAACTGACGCCAGAAGGTTTAATCACTAACAGACCTTGCTCACGGTCAATCGCGCTGACGTTTCCCCATGTGAAGGTGACAAGGTTGTATTTGGGGAGATCCAGGTTGGCTTCCAGGACCTGTTGTTTAAGGTGCTCCAGCATTTTTTTCTCCTGCTGAGAAGGGTTTTCATAGTGTGCGGAGCAGGCAGAAAAAACGTTATGGAGCAAATAGCTAAAAAGCAGCGGAAAATGGCTGTGAATGAAAAATTGTGTCGCGAATTAAGAATTTTCCATCTTCGGAAATTCTGCAAAATGAATAGAATTCTGTCAGGCATCAGACAGGTCCATCTGTTAATGATGCTTTTCAGCCGCTACAAGCAGATTGTCCATGGTGTCTGGCATTTTTATACTGAAAGGATGCGGTAATCATGCCTCACAGGCGGCCTGAAAAAATTTCACAGCTATACTTACTGTGTTGCATCTGCATACACAATAAAGGAGAAGTTCATGACAATTACAATGAAAAAAGTGACCGCCGCTGTCCTGGCGACCACGCTGGTTGTGGCGTTAAGCGGCTGTTCGAACTGGTCTAAACGCGACCGTAACACTGCGATTGGCGCAGGTGCCGGCGCAATTGGTGGCTCTGTATTAACCAACGGCAGCGCGCTGGGTACCGTGGGTGGTGCAGCTGTGGGTGGTATTATCGGTCACCAGGTTCACTAAGCACGCTATAACAATAAATCACGGCTACGCAGCGCATCTACATAATAAAAAACCGGGCTACCTTGTAGTCCGGTTTCTTCTTTCAACCCCCAGCCAGTTTTACCTTCATGCCTTTGGCTTCCAGCAGGCTTTTTAATAAATCGCGCTTGTCGCCCTGGATTTCGATCACGCCCTCTTTCACCGACCCGCCACAACCGCATTTTTTCTTCAGTTCAGCGGCCAGCTGGTTCAGTGCTGCCTCATCCATATCGACGCCAGAAATCAGGCAAACACCTTTGCCTTTGCGTCCACTGGTCTGGCGCTGAATGCGAACAATGCCGTCGCCTTTGGGCCGTTCCGCCTTTTGTTCGGGCTGAGTGATACGGCCAGCGTCGGTTGAATACACCAAGGGATTATCGCGACTCATTTTACGCTCTCCAAATCCTGCAACAGCGCCTTAAGCGTCGCGGCGGGGTCCGCTGACTGCGTAATGGGACGTCCTATTACCATATAATCGACGCCAGCAAGGCGGGCCTGCTGTGGCGTCATAACGCGGCGCTGATCGCCCGCGTCGCTTCCCTGAGGCCTAATGCCGGGAGTAACCAGCTTAAAATCATGACCGATCGCCTGTTTGAACCGCGCGGCTTCATGTGCGGAGCAGACAACCCCATCAAGACCGCATTCGCGCGTGAGTTTTGCCAGGCGTTCAGCCTGCTCTGCGGGAGACAGCGTGATGCCCAGGCCCAGTAAATCTTCGGCATCCATGCTGGTCAGGACGGTGACGGCAATCAGTAACGGCGCCTGCTCACCATAGGGAAGAAGCGCTTCACGGGCGGCATTCATCATGCGTGCCCCGCCGCTCGCATGAACGTTCACCATCCAGACGCCAAGATCGGCGGCGGCAGCGACCGCGCGGGCGGTGGTATTAGGGATGTCGTGAAATTTCAGGTCGAGAAAGATCTCAAATCCACGCTGTTGCAGGGTTTTTACCAGCTGTGGGCCGAACAATGTGAACATTTCTTTGCCCACTTTCAGGCGGCAGCTGCCCGGCTCTATCTGATCGACAAAATGCAGTGCGCTGTTCATATCGTGGTAATCAAGCGCCACTAACACCGGTGAAGTCTGGGATAAGGCCATGCTATTTCCTCTGCGGTAGGCACCTGCTGGCGCGTTAGACAAACGGCACGCATTCTACCTGCCCGCTTTTCGCATCACAATCCCTGTTGCGCTGCCAGGCGATAAACGCACGGAGGTCAGGCAATTTCTGCAATTAACAATTTTAGTATGTTGTAACTAAAATGCATTGAAAACCGAAGACAATAACCAACAGGTTATTGCCCATCCAGTCCGCGAATCGGTTTGACTGATGACCAGGTCCGGCATGACGGACAGTGCCAGTAGAGCGCATGAGCCGTAAAGCCGCATTTCTGGCAGCGATAACGTGGTTTCGTGCGGATTTGCTCGCCGACCAGATCGCGCAGCACCATCAGGCTCTCTTTAGCACGACCATCCTCCGCTTCATGCAGGTGAAACTCCATCAGACGATGGAATACGCGCATGTTGGGGTGACGCTGTAACTGGTTATTGATGTAGTTTTGCGCCGCTTCCGCGCCCTGCTCCTGCTCCAGAATCGCGGAAAGATACAGTTCCGCCGCGGCGCCGGTGTTCTCTTCCACACAGCGTTTAAGAAATGCGGCCCAGGCGTCGGGCTGATTAAGACGCTGAAAACAGGTTTCTAACATCGGCAGCGTTTCACTGACCAGCTCTTTATCCTGATCCAGAACACGCTGCAGATGCTCGATAGCTTTGGCGTGCTCCCCTTTCTCCATCAGGATGCGCCCCATCATAATCGAGACGCGTGCGCTCTGACGATCGGCTGACTCCCCCTTTTTCAACAGGGTCATCGCCCTGTCGAGATCGTCGCTGCTCATTGCCTGCAGCGCGAGTTCGCAATAAAAATGGGCAATCTCACCCTTCTGCTTGTCTTTGCCCAGTTTAACCAGCCGCTCAGCCACCTCGATAGCCTGAACCCAGTCACTGGTTGCCTGATGAATAAGCAACAGCTGTTGCAGTGCACCGATCCTGAAATCTGTCTCATCCGTCAGCTGTTTGAACATGTCTTCGGCGCGGTCATAAAGACCTGCTGCCATATAGTCACGCCCCAGTTGCTGGATGGCCAGCAAGCGTTGTTCGTAGCTTAGCGACGCGCTTTCCATTAAAGACTGATGAATTCGAATGGCGCGGTCAACCTCACCGCGCGAACGGAACAGGTTGCCAAGGGTCAGGTGTGCTTCAACCGTGCCGCTGTCTTCCTTGAGCATGTCAAGAAACAGATCGACCGCTTTATCCTGCTGGTTGGAGAGTAAAAAGTTTACCCCTGCGACGTAGTCACGAGACAGGCGGTTTGATTCCTGTTGCTTATCCTGCTGCGCGCTTCGGCGGCCCATGTACCAACCATAGGCAGCGGCGACAGGAAGTAACAGAAACAGCAGCTCTAACATGGAGACTTATTCCTGCGCGGCCGGCGGTAGCGGTTTACCGACAGGCGCTGGCGTGCTCTGATCAATCTGTGTCTGCAGGCGCTTAACTTTACGTTGTGCATTGGCCAGAGAGACCCGAAGACGTAACCAGAAGAGTCCGCAGATAACCCATCCCAGCAAAAAACCGACGCCGAAAAGCGTTGCCAGTAACGTAGAGATACGGAATTCACCCTGCGCCAGCAGATAGTTAAAGGTGATAACCTGGTCGTTGTGCGCGCCAAGGGTCACGGAAATGATAAAAATGACCAAAACCACTAAAAAAATCAGCAAATATTTCACAGTGCATCCCGTTGTGAGGTTGTCGAATAGAATTATGCCAAAATTACGGCAAAAATACTGCTCCCGGCCGCATCAGACGAAGAGCTTTTGCTCAGTTTCAAGATAAAGATATGGTGCTGAACGGCGCAATTACAATCCTTGTTCCCGTTCAGCCACCTCCTGCTTCTCTTCCGGTGGCAGGCTGAGCGGCCCACAGAAGCGTTGAGCAAGCCAGGTTGCCACCACGACAAACACCCAGGAAATGAATGTTGCCACGGCCAGATCGCGCGGCCAGTGCATGCCCAGCAGCAGGCGACTGCCCATGACGCCTGTTGCCCAGAGTCCGACAAGCACAATCGTTTTGTAATGCCGGCGTGGCCAAAGTAAACCGATGACCAGTAAGGCCCAACTGGCGGCAAACATCGTGTGTCCGGACGGGAAGGCAAACCCTGTTTCAAAGGCCCAGTGCTTTTTCAGCCAGCCCGGAATATGGGATTCATCCGCAATCAGCGCCGTGACGCGCTGGCCACGTTGCTCACGATTCAGTTGGTAAAAGGTCTTGTCGTCCAGCCCGTGGGTTTTCTCCAGCCAGACGACATAGGGCCGGGGTTCCTGCACCTGCTCTTTGATAAAGGATTTTGTGTATTGACCGGCCAGGATGGTGGCATTCATGATCACCAGGAGCAGCAGCGCCGGTTTGAGCCTGAAACGCAGGCACCACAGCACCCACGCGCTTAAAATCAGGCTGGTCAGCATTCCCCACGGCCGTGTGACCGTTTCGGTCATCCAGAACAAGACCTTAAGAGAGGTATTACTTTCGCCAGGCTGCCATTGCCAACCGGATAACCATACTGCAACCGGCATAATAAGCAGCAGCAGCATTCCCGCCAGCGTCCGTTGAAAGATTTTAATCATCCCTTTTCCTTTTTCCCGGTAAAAACCTGTTGCGAAAGCATAACTTTAGCTTAAAAAAGAATAACATAACCTTTTAAGATTAGATAATCGTGCTTTATCACAACAATCGTTTACACAGATTAACAGCCTGCCTCGCGGTTGTGGCACAATATTCCACGTTTGTCGGGCCGCATCGGCCTGTGCACTATTATGATGATAGTGCATCCTTTGAGGGTTCTGGAGAGTCACATGCAGCTTAAACGGGTGGCAGAAGCCAAACTGCCCACGCCATGGGGAGATTTCCTGATGGTAGGTTTTGAAGAACTGGCAACCGGTCATGACCATGTTGCCCTGGTCTTTGGCGATATTAACGATAATCAACCAGTCCTGGCTCGTGTTCATTCCGAGTGTCTGACTGGCGATGCGCTGTTCAGCCTGCGTTGCGACTGCGGCTTCCAACTTGAAGCGGCCCTGAATGCCATTGCTGAAGAAGGCCGTGGTGTACTGCTCTATCACCGCCAGGAAGGTCGTAACATCGGCCTGCTGAATAAAATTCGTGCCTATGCGTTGCAGGATAAAGGCTACGACACCGTTGAAGCCAATCATCAGTTAGGCTTTGCCGCTGACGAACGTGACTTCACGCTGTGTGCCGATATGTTTAAGTTACTGGGCGTAAATGAAGTTCGGCTGCTCACTAACAATCCGCGGAAAGTGGAAATTCTGGGTGAAGCCGGGATCAATATTGTTGAGCGGGTACCGTTGGTTGTCGGGCGCAATCCTGAGAATGCGCACTATCTTGATACCAAGGCAGAAAAAATGGGTCATCTTCTGCCGAAGTCCTGAATGAAACAGCCGGGTTTCCCCGGCTGATTTATCAGTTCAGCATGTTACGAATTACGTAGTGCAGAATACCGTCGTTTCGGTAATAGGTCAGTTCATTACCGGTATCAATACGGCAACGCGTATCCAGCTTCTCCTGACTGCCATCTGCGCGGGTTAGCGTGACAGAAACGGTGCATCCGGGTTTAAGCTGCGCCAGGTTTTCCACATCTATCGCCTCATCACCTTTCAGACCTAACGTTTTACGCGTTACGCCCTGAGGGAACTCCAGCGGCAAAATCCCCATACCAATCAGGTTGGAACGGTGAATACGTTCGAAGGATTCCGCAATTACCACGCGGACGCCTTGCAAACGCGGCCCTTTCGCCGCCCAGTCACGGCTCGATCCTGAACCGTACTCTTTACCCGCAATCACCGCCAGGGGAATGCCGTCAGCCTGATATTTCATCGCCGCGTCATAAATGGCCAACTGCTCACCGCTGGGATAGTGTTTGGTGTAACCCCCTTCCACGCCAGGCACCATTTCATTTCGAATACGGATATTCGCAAAGGTCCCGCGCATCATCACTTCGTGGTTGCCGCGCCGTGAACCGTAGGAGTTAAAATCATTCCGCTCCACGCCGTGGGACAGCAGATAGCGACCGGCCGGACTTTCCGCTTTGATGCTACCGGCTGGCGAGATGTGGTCAGTGGTGACCGAATCGCCAAGAATCGCCAGCAGGCGCGCGCCATGAATATCCTGAACCGGCTTAGGTTCTTTTTCCATGTCGTCAAAGAAGGGCGACAGGCGAATGTAGGTTGATCCTTCATCCCAGTCGTAGGTAGCCGCTTCACTTACCTTAATGGCCTGCCACTCTGGCGTGCCGTTAAATACCTCAGCGTACTCTTTGTGATACATATCGCTGGTGACCTGCTGGACGGCGGTCGCAATCTCTTCAGGTGAAGGCCAGATGTCTTTCAGAAATACCGGCTTGCCCTGATGATCGTGACCGAGCGGGTCGGTTTGCAGGTTGATTTTCATATTACCTGCCAGCGCATAGGCGACGACCAGCGGTGGCGATGCCAGCCAGTTGGTTTTAATCAGCGGATGAATACGGCCCTCGAAGTTGCGGTTACCGGACAGGACGGCCCCTACCGTTAAATCCCCTTCTTTGATGGCCGATTCAATCTCATCCGGCAGCGGACCCGAGTTACCGATACAGGTTGTACAACCGTAGCCCACAAGGTTAAAACCCAGTTTATCGAGATGAGGTGTCAGCTGCGCGACCGCGAGATAGTCGGAAACCACTTTAGAACCCGGAGCCAGCGACGCTTTGACCCACGGCTGGCGTTTTAATCCCCGCTCAACCGCTTTTTTCGCCAGTAACCCTGCGGCCATCAGCACGCTGGGGTTAGAGGTGTTGGTACAGGAGGTAATCGCCGCAATCGCGACCGCGCCATCGGTCAGCGTGTGGCTCAGGCCGGTCTCGCTGTCGGTATAGTCGACCTGCTTATGCGGTTTCTGTGCATGGTTCACTTCCAGCTCATTGCTGGCATCGAAAGCGGCGGGCACATCACCCAGCGAGACGCGATCCTGCGGACGTTTCGGTCCGGCCAGGCTCGACTCGACATCATTCATATCGAGCGCAAGGCTACTGGTGAAAATTGGTTCATCGCCGGCATTACGCCACAGGCCCTGTCGCTTAGCATAGTGTTCCACCAGTGCCACCTGCTCGGCATCGCGTCCGGTTAGCGTCATATAGCTGAGTGTGACTTCATCAACCGGGAAAAATCCGCAGGTTGCGCCATATTCCGGTGCCATATTAGCAATGGTGGCACGGTCGGCCAGCGGCAGATCAGCCAGGCCATCACCATAGAACTCGACAAACTTCCCGACAACGCCATGCTTACGCAGCATTTGCGTGACGGTAAGTACAAGGTCGGTTGCGGTGATGCCCGCACGCAGTTTCCCGGTTAGCTTGAAACCCACGACGTCGGGGATCAGCATAGAAACCGGCTGGCCAAGCATGGCGGCCTCTGCCTCAATCCCGCCCACGCCCCAGCCGAGTACACCCAGGGCATTGATCATGGTGGTATGAGAATCGGTTCCGACTAACGTATCAGGCCAGGCGTAACGTTCACCGTTAATGTTCTGCTGCCAGATCGCTTTGCCCAGGTATTCCAGGTTCACCTGATGACAGATACCTGTGCCTGGCGGTACCACCCGAAACTGATCAAAAGCCTTTTGGCCCCAGCGCAGAAAAACGTAGCGTTCATGGTTGCGCTCCATTTCCAGCCGCACGTTTTCTTCAAATGCGTTATCGTCACCGAAATGGTCAACCGTGACAGAGTGGTCGATAACCAGATCGACCGGCGACAGAGGATTCACTTTGGCGACGTCGCCGCCAAGACGACTCACCGCCTCACGCATGGCGGCCAAATCCACCACGGCAGGCACGCCAGTGAAGTCCTGCATTAATACACGCGCAGGGCGATAGGCAATTTCCCGATCGCCATGGGCCGTTTTCTGCCAGTCGACCAGTGCCTGGATATCCTCTTCCGTGACTGAATCACCGTCCTGCCAGCGCAGCAGGTTTTCCAGCAGAACTTTCATGGATTTAGGCAAACGATCAATGTTGCCGAGATGTTGTGATGCGCGAGGTAGACTGAAGATGTGATAGTTTTGATTATCTACCTGCAGTGTTTCCTGACTCTGCTCGCGTAGGGTTGACGACATAGCTCCTCCTTAATAATCATGGTCTTTAAACCTCAGAGACAACAAGGTTTAGCTTAAAGATAGACCACTTTTCTGTTAACGTTTTGATTACAACACCAATTGCTACAATCTGACGCAAACAAAAATGCCCCGTAAAATTACGAGGCATTATTTATTAACAGGAAACGATATATTACAAGGCTGCCCAAAGTGCTGCCATCCACACGCTAAAAGAGAAAGCATAGGCACTGAACCAGGTCATTTTAATCATATTCATAAGATCACTCCTGCGCCGAATGGGCAATAGAAAGCCGCACTACCAACCGTTTTAACGGATGACATCTTTTATGCTACGTGTGAAAGGCTTTTTTAAGCAGCCGAATGACAGAAGATGTGTCGAAAAGAAAAGAACGATAATTAATTATTTTACTTTCGGGTCCAGAAACGACTCGATGAAATTGCGTTGATGTTCGTTGAGATCCCAGCTTTCCGGGATAGACACTTTTTCCGCCTTTGCAACCGGCTCTTTAGCTTTGTAGCCAGAGAGGCGATGCTGACGAGTGGTCATTGTGTGCTTATGGCAGAGTGCGTTTGCCCACATGGCTTAACCCCAGATGCGCCAAATCATTAACGCTACAACAACCCAAAACAGCGCTGAGGCAGCAAATACAGTTAACCAGGCGTTGCGACGAGTGTTACCGGAGCGCTTAACCTTGGTGCTTTTAGCCGGGAAACCCGGGTCTACAGTCAGTCTCGTAGTCATAGTTTTTGATAATCACTCTCAACAAAACGATTGATAACATCGATTAAGATTTAGGACGAATCCTAAACCCGTTAAGGCCAAAAATCCAGTAATTTTTATTGCACAAAACGATTAACGCAATTTATCAAAATGGTAAAAATTACTTAAGTGATGATTAATGACTTATTCCAAATAAACGTAAACGGCAGTGACAAAAATTTGAGTTAATTTAACTTTAGATCCAGTCATTACTAAACCCGTCTTTTAATCACCCCCTAATTAACGCTTCTCCATCAAGGCTTAACTGGAGTATGGGAATTATCCTGGCAGCCCGCAAAGATATCGCGTCAAAAATGTGTTGTGTTTCGCATTTAAGATACAGCAAACATTAAACATGTGATCGACGCAGCATTAACAAAAAAATAATAAAACTTATCAACCTAAGCATGGCGCTAACATTCAAACAAAAAAAAGGCTGCACAAGGCAGCCTGAGACTAAGGGATTGGACATCTCTGTTACTTAAACGGCAGTTTGATATCTTTAAACATGGCTTCAATATCTTCGTTTGAGCGTAGTGCGACAGCCGTATCAACGACATCTCGCGTCAGATGAGGCGCAAAGCGCTGGATAAAGTCATACATGTAGCTACGCAGGAAGGTGCTGCGACGAAAGCCAATCTTGGTCGTGCTGTTGGTGAAAATTTCAGAGGCTTCGATTCTGACCAGGTCTGGATCGGCAACGGGATCGACGGCCATGCTGGCGATAACGCCAACCCCTAACCCCAGTCGGACATAGGTTTTGATAACGTCCGCATCCGTCGCGGTAAAAACGATACGCGGCGTTAATCCCGCCCGCATAAACGCGGTATCCAGCTCCGAGCGACCGGTGAAACCAAAGGTATAAGTGACCAGCGGAAAATCGGCCAGCTCCTCAATCGTTACCTGCGCTTTAGCTGCCAGAGGATGATCGGGCGTGACAACGATGGCGCGGTTCCAGTGATAGCACGGCAGCATGATCAGGTCGTCGTACAGATGCAGCGCTTCCGTAGCAATGGCAAAATCCGCATTTCCCTTGGAGACCGCCTCGGCAATCTGCGTTGGGGAGCCCTGATGCATATGCAGTGAAACACGGGGATAGCGCTCGATAAATCCTTTGATCACGCCCGGGAGGGCATAGCGAGCCTGAGTATGGGTAGTCGCCACATACAGGGAGCCCTTATCTGGCCAAGTATGTTCACCGGCGACAGACTTGATTGCGTCGACTTTAGAGAGGACTTCGCGGGCAATACGAATGATTTCTTCACCGGCCGGCGTCACCTGGGTGAGATGTTTACCGCTGCGGGCAAAAATCTGCACGCCCAGTTCGTCTTCTAACATACGCACCTGTTTGCTTATGCCAGGCTGCGAGGTATAAAGACCTTCCGCTGTCGAAGAGACATTAAGATTGTGGTTCACGACTTCTACGATATAGCGCAACTGCTGTAATTTCATATCTTTTTTTATCCTGGTCGGTTACAGAGTCGCATCCCCGGATGACGTACTGTCGCCCCGGCCGGTGGAGGAGTGCTGAGCAGCAAGAAGGGTTCGGAAATGCTATAACCACTATAGCATTTTAAGAAACAATGTAGAACGGATTGATATAAGGCGAGAAAAAAGGCCAGCGTGTGCTGGCCTCTGAGGATTACTTTTTCGCTTCCTGCCACTTGCCGTCAATGTAAAACGCTGACCAGCCCGTCGCTTTACCCTCTTTTTCAGAGGCAACGTACTGTTGTTTCGTTTTACGGCTAAAGCGCACCAACGTTTTATTGCCTTCCGGATCGGTTGCTGGCGCTTCGGCCAGGTATTTCAACTTCTCAGGCAGGCGATCGTGGAAACGTTGCAGTTCCTCCACCAGCGGTGCACGGGTTTCACGTGACTTTGGAAAGGTGTTAGCGGCCAGGAACACACCCGCCGCACCGTCGCGCAGCACAAAGTAGGCATCTGACTTTTCACACGGCAGTTCTGGCAGCGGCACCGGATCTTCTTTCGGTGGTGCCACATCGCCATTACGCAAAATTTTACGTGTATTCTTGCAGTCATCGTTGGTACAGGCCATGTACTTACCGAAACGCCCCATCTTCAGGTGCATTTCAGACCCGCACTTTTCGCACTCAACCACCGGACCGTCGTAACCTTTGATTCGGAACTCGCCCTCTTCGATTTCATAGCCATCGCATTCAGGGTTGTTACCACACACGTGCAGTTTGCGTCCGTTATCAATCAGGTAGCTGTCCATTGCCGTGCCGCACTTCTGGCAACGACGACGTGCGCGTAACGCATTGGTTTCAGCATCGTCCCCTTCCAGAATATTCAGCACTTCATTTTCTGGAATCAGGTTAATGGTTTGCTTACAGCGCTCTTTCGGCGGCAGTGCGTAACCTGAACATCCCAGGAAAACGCCGGTACTGGCCGTGCGAATGCCCATTTTGCGGCCGCAGGTGGGGCAGTCAATGGTGGTTAACACCATCTGGTTTGGCTGCATGCCGCCTTCTTCAGGATCTTTCTCCGCCTGTTCCAGCTGCTGGCTGAAGTCTGAGAAGAAGCGATCAAGCACCGCTTTCCATTCCGCCTGGTTGTTGGCAACCTGGTCGAGGCTGCTTTCCATGTGCGCGGTGAAATCGTAATTCATCAGTTCGCGGAAATTTTCTTCCAGGCGATCGGTGACGATTTCACCCATTTTTTCGGCATAAAAACGGCGATTCTCAACCCGGACATAGCCCCGGTCCTGAATGGTGGAGATAATAGCGGCATAGGTCGAAGGCCGGCCAATTCCACGTTTTTCCAGTTCGCGCACCAGCGAGGCTTCGCTGAAGCGAGCCGGTGGCTTGGTAAAGTGCTGGCTTGGCAGCAATGCCTGCAGGCTCAGTTCGTCACCCACGTTCACCGGCGGCAAGGTGCGATCTTCATCGTTCTTGCGCAGGGCGGGCATGACCTTAGTCCAGCCGTCAAAACGCAGCGTGCGCCCTTTGGCCTTCAGTTTGTAATCCCCCGCTGTTACCGTCAGCGTGGTTGAATCATACTGAGCAGGTGTCATCTGGCAGGCAACAAACTGACGCCAGATGAGCTGATACAGCTTTTGTGCATCCGCTTCCATATCTTTGAGCTGCTCAGCCACCACATCCACGTCAGAAGGACGAATCGCTTCGTGTGCTTCCTGTGAATTCTCTTTGCTGGCAAAGGTATTGGCGTTGTCTGGCAGATACTTTTTACCGAAATTCCCTTCGATATAGCCGCGCACCATGGAAACCGCATCCTGACTCAGATTGGTCGAGTCGGTACGCATATAGGTGATATGACCCGCTTCATAAAGTCGCTGTGCCATCATCATGGTTTTTTTGACGCCAAAGCCCAGGCGGGTACTCGCGGCCTGCTGTAGCGTAGACGTAATAAATGGCGCACCGGGTTTACTGCTGGTTGGCTTATCTTCGCGATCGGTAACGGCAAAGCGGGCTTTTTCAAGCAGCGCCAGGGCGGCATGCGTCTGTTCGTGATTGACCGGACGGAAAGGCTTATCACCCGCGTGAGTCACGTCCATCGCCAGGTCATCGCCCTTCGGCGTCGTCAGGTTAGCGCTGAGTTCCCAATACTCTTCAGGAACAAACGCTTTGATCTCGCGCTCGCGCTCAACCACTAACCGCACGGCAACCGACTGTACGCGGCCCGCAGATAATCCCCGCGCGACTTTTTTCCACAACAGCGGCGAAACCATGTAGCCCACAACACGGTCCATAAAGCGGCGTGCCTGTTGCGCATTAACGCGGTCAATATTCAGTTCGCCCGGCGTATCAAACGCCTGACGGATCGCATTTTTGGTGATTTCGTTAAACACCACGCGGCTAAAGCGTTTGTCGTCGCCGCCGATGACTTCCCGCAGGTGCCAGGCAATGGCTTCCCCTTCGCGGTCAAGGTCGGTTGCGAGATAAATGTGGTCAGCGTTTTCAGCCAAGGCTTTGAGTTCAGCGACCACCTTCTCTTTATTTGGCAGGATTTGGTAGTCCGCTTCCCAGCCATGATAGGGATCAACGCCCATACGGCTGACCAGCGCGGCCTTCTCGTCCTTCTTTACTTTTTTGACTTTTTTATCTGTCGAGGTTTCAGCACTTTTTTTGGCGGTTGAACCACTGGTCGGCAGATCCCGGATATGGCCCACGCTGGATTTCACCACGTAGCCACTGCCCAGGTATTTATTGATTGTTTTGGCCTTTGCCGGGGACTCAACAATAACGAGTGCTTTACCCATATTTACCTTTACCTAATGAATACGTCCTGCTCTACGGGAGAGGATTGGATGCCCAAAAACCCACGGGGTTCAATATTGCTACGCCTGTTTTTTATTTCAGGACGAGGGGCTCAATCTCTGGTCAGTGATTACAGTCCAATGCAACTTTATGATAAAAATCGCTTTTTCTGCCTGACTTAATCGCACTTCCCGGTGCAATATCCCTGGAATCTGAAACGCCCACACTGTACCTGATAAAATCTGTTACGCAACTTAATTAGCATCTGTTGTGAGTAAAGCCCCTTTTTACCCCTGCAGCCGTTTGTCGAACGATGCGATACGCAAGTAATATAGAAAGAATTGTCAGACTGTCAAAAAGGAGCCGACACATGCACAACCCGACTCAGGGTATTTCGCCCCAGGCACTACTGGAGATTGCCAATGCTCTGCTCAGGCAACATGATGATTATTTAGCCGGTGTCTCGGTGGAGGCGGTCAGTCAGCAGGGTGATGTGCTGGTCTTCCGTGGCCCGCTTTTTTTGGATGAAGAAGGGTTGCCAACGGCAAAAACCACCGCGGTCTTCAATCTCTTTAAACACCTGGCGGTTGAGCTGTCTCCCCGCTACCACCTGCAATAACAACAAACCCGGCCGAAGCCGGGTTTGTACTCATAACATCGGTTTATCACCGCGTTGCCACCACTTTAGCAGCAGGCGTTCAAATACCTGTCCTGAACTGTGGGTCAGGCGATCGATTCTTGAACGGCGACGCACGTAGTTCACGCCCAGCACGGTAAATTTATCCATGTGCTGAATAATCAGATCGTCACTGGTTGAAATACGATCGATCAGGCCTAACGTCAGGGCCTGGCGTCCGTACCAGTGCTCACCGGTGGCGACACGGTCGATGTCCAGTGACGGGCGCATTTCGTGAACGAACTGCTTAAACAACAGATGTGTTTCATTCAGATCCTGCTGGAATTTCTCACGCCCTTCCTCCGTGTTTTCACCAAACAGTGTCAGGGTGCGTTTGTACTGGCCCGCCGTGTGTAGTTCAACATCGATATCGTTGCGCTTGAGCAGGCGATTGAAGTTAGGAATTTGCGCGACAACGCCAATTGAACCTATGACCGCAAAGGGTGCCGCCACGATCTGGCTGGCAACACAGGCCATCATGTAACCGCCGCTGGCCGCGACCTTGTCAACGGCAGCCGTAAGTGTTAATCCGGCGTCACGCAGGCGTTGCAACTGAGAGGCGGCGAGACCATAGCCGTGCACCATGCCACCCGGGCTTTCCAACCGCAGCAGGACTTCGTCACCGGGCTGGGCCACTGCCAGTACGGCAGAGACTTCTTCACGCAATGATTTCACTTCGCTGGCATCTATGCTGCCGTTAAAGTCGAGCACATAAAGCGTCGGCCTGGCGGTCTCAAGGCTGCCCTGCTTCACTGCGCGTTTCTCTGCTTTAGCCTTTTGTTTCTCGGCTTTCTTATTATTTTTTAACCACAGCTTTTGTGCCTGAGGTTTCATTTTCTCAAGCTGCAGATCCTCTTTCATTTTGCTGTAGTCATCACCGAGGTGGGTTAAACGGAGTTGCCCACCCTGGTGACGTTTGCGCTGTGCGGCGTTCACAACGATCATGACGATCGCTGCAATGGCAATCACCACCGTCACCGCTTTTGCTAAAAACAGTCCATAATTCAAAAGAAGTTCCATCGTGTCGCCTTATTAAACAGAGGATTACTGACAAAGGGTTAGTTTAACTGGTTTATTTTGGCTCGTCGCCTGAAATGCCAGCACCTGGCACAGAATGTACCTGTTGCTAATTGCGTCATGCCCTGAATTGAGGCATAAAGCGTGAAACCCTCACGTTGCGGGAGGCTCCCAACATGCATTACCAACCCAAAAATGATTTACTTGCGAATCGCCTGATTCTCGTGACCGGTGCCTCTGACGGCATTGGACGGGAAGCCGCGTTAACCTATGCCCGCTTTGGTGCGGAAGTCATCTTACTGGGGCGCAGCGCCGAAAAGCTGCAGCAGACAGAAGAGGCGATTAATCAGTTAAACAAATGTCCGGCACACTCGGTCGTATTTGATCTGTCTGAGGCCACGCCGGCGCATTGCCACCAGCTGGCCGGGCAACTGGCACAGCGGTTTTCACATCTGGATGGCGTCTTACATAATGCCAGTATTCTGGGTGACATCATGCCGCTGGCCGAGCTTGATCCCCTGGTGTGGCAACAGGTGATGAAGATTAACGTTGATGCGACTTTCTTCCTCACCCAGGCCCTGCTGCCGCTGTTGTTAAAATCAGATAGCGGCTCGCTGGTCTTCACCACGTCTAGCGTAGGCCGCACCGGCCGGGCAGGCTGGGGAGCCTATGCGGTATCGAAATTTGCCACCGAAGGCATGATGCAGGTGCTGGCAGATGAGTATAAAAATCATGGGTTGCGGGTCAACTGTATCAATCCCGGCGGTACGCGGACTAAAATGCGTGCCAGTGCGTTTCCGCAGGAAGATGCCAGCAAACTTAAAACCCCCGCCGATATCATGCCGCTCTACCTGTATTTGATGGGCGACGACAGTCGTCGCAAAACCGGTATCAGCTTTGATGCCCAGCCTGGCAGAAAACCCGGAGCGGCCGAGTAATGACGGATGAACGCCACCAACAGCGACAGCAGCGTTTGAAAGAACACGTCGATGCCCGCATTGCCGCAGCCAGTGAAGTCAGGGGCATCCTGATGGTGTTTACCGGCAATGGCAAAGGTAAGACCACGGCGGCGTTTGGCACCGCGCTCCGCGCCTGCGGGCATGGTAAGCGTGCCGCAGCCATTCAGTTTATCAAAGGCGAGTGGCCAAACGGCGAGCGCAATCTGCTGGAACAGCATGGCGTGGAGTTTCAGGTGATGGCTACCGGCTTCACCTGGGAAACGCAGAATCGCCAGACCGATACCGATGCCTGCCTTGCCGTGTGGCAACATGCTCAGCGCATGCTGGCCGATCCCCGGCTGGACCTGGTGATACTTGATGAAATCACCTATATGGTCAGCATGGATTATCTTCCGCTTGAGGCGGTGGTAACGGCCCTGAAACAGCGACCGGTGCATCAGAGCGTTATCGTTACTGGCCGGGGCTGCCATCGCACGCTGCTGGATATGGCCGATACGGTAACGGAAATGCGCCCCGTCAGGCACGCTTTTGACGCCGGTATCCAGGCCCAACAGGGCATAGACTGGTAGCGTTAATTAACACAATGCCATAAAGGTCAGGCGTGAAACCGTCTGACCCGCCTCTTTTTTGTCTTAATCAAATTATCAATCTGTTATCACTTTGCTCTAGCTGTCATCCCCATCCCTTGCTCAAACGCGAGATGACCCACCACGCGCCCTTCCCGGTGGCGCGTTAAGGTTGTCGGGGCAATTTGGGCAGGCTGCTCACGGCCTTACCCCATTCAACTGGCGATCAATGTCATTTTTTCGCTTAGGTTTTACGCGCCCTTTCCAGTTAATGATGCCTGAAATTAACCCTTTCCCGCGCCAGCATTCATTGATCACAGTCACATTGTGCCGGGCCAGTCGGGCCGGAAACCGATCGGGATCACCCTTTTATGTTAAAGAAATGATAAAAATAATTTAGCTTTAATATCATCTCTATGTGCATGGTTAATCAAAACAACAGGTTAACTATTAACACGCTAAGTAATTCCATAAATTATTACCTTACTTACTCACAATTGAATAACTTTTTGCCAATAAGAGGGCTGTTATTTTGCTGACCATACTGGGTTTTACGATGGTTGTTTGTTTCATGTATTTAATCATGACCAAACGCATGTCAGCGCTGATAGCGCTAATTCTTATTCCCACACTGTTCGCCCTGATAGGGGGATTTTACCAGGGTCTGGGTGCCATGATGCTCGATGGTGTGAAAACGCTGGCTCCAACGGGCGTGATGCTCACCTTCTCTATCCTCTACTTCGGCCTGATGATCGATGCGGGTCTGTTTGACCCCCTGGTGCGGTTTATTTTGAAAATCGTACGTGGCGATCCGCTTAAGGTTCTCGTCGGAACGGCCGTGTTAACGTTGCTGGTCTCACTGGATGGTGACAGCTCAACGACTTACATGATCGCGATTGCCGCGTTTCTTCCTCTTTACCGCAAGCTGGGTATGAACGTGCTGGCAATGACCTGTCTGGTTAACCTTGCAAGCGGTATCATGAACCTTTCTCCCTGGGGCGGCCCGACGGCCCGTGCGGCGGCGGCATTGCGCATTGACGCGCTGGACATTTTTATTCCCATGCTGCCGGCCATTTTTATCGCCTGCGTGGCCCTTGTCGGCCTGGCGTTTCTGTTTGGCCTGCAGGAACGTAAGCGCCTGGGGGTCATGAGCATCAACGATCACCATCTGGATAATATTGAGCTGGGCCTGGGCGATGCGGAAGAGTGCGCGGCGAATCGTCGACCCAAAATGTTCTGGCCAAACTTTATTCTTACCACGGTGCTGCTGGTTTTGTTGGTTATTGGCGCGATGCCTATCCAGATTCTGTTTATGCTGGCCTTCGCGATTGCGGTAATGCTGAATTACCCTACGCTGGAAGAGCAAAAGGCGCGTATTGGTTCCCATGCCAGTAATGTGCTCGCCGTAACAGCCCTGATTTTTGCCGCAGGTATTTTTACCGGCATCCTTTCCGGAACCGGCATGGTGGATGCCATGGCGAAGAGCCTGTTGGCGTTTATCCCCCACAGCTTTGGCCCCTATCTCGCGGTATTTACCGCATTAATCAGCCTGCCTTTTACCTTTTTTATGTCCAACGATGCCTTCTACTTTGGCATCCTGCCGGTCATTGCCCAAACGGCGGCCAGCTATGGGATTTCTGCTGAGGAAATTGCCCGCGCTTCGATTGTGGGTCAGCCTTTCCACCTGCTCAGCCCGCTGGTTCCATCGGTTTATCTCCTGGTCGGTCTGGCGAAAGTCGATATTGGTGACCACCAGCGTTTTGCCATTAAGTGGGGCATTTTAATCAGTCTGGTGCTAATGGCCGGGGGATTAATTACCGGCGCGTTTCCACTGTTCCACCGCTAAACCGGCTCAGATCACCTCTCCCTGACAGCAAAAAGCCGCAACGATCACGTTGCGGCTTTTTTATTAATCCGGCGCTTCAGCTCAGCCTGATATCAGGTCGCGTTGCGTTTGCTGCCCGGATTACGACGCGCAGGTCTGCCACTGGTCTGGCTGTGGCGTTTAACGGCACGACGGATCTGGTTGGCTTTGGTGCGGCGGCGATCTTTTTCGACAGCCAGCTTGGTGACGGTCTCATCGTCCATTCCCACCATATTGCGCAGATAGTTAACAGCAGGGAGATCAAGCTCCATCCAGCCACCGCGTGGTACGCCTTTTGGCAACGTGATATCGCCATAGCGAACACGCATCAGTCGACTCACCTGAACGCCCACCGCTTCCCACAAACGACGAACCTCCCGGTTGCGTCCTTCGGTCAGGGTTACGTTATACCACTGGTTAATCCCTTCCCCCCCGGCAAAGCGCAGTGTTTTAAATGCCGCGGGGCCATCTTCAAGCTGCACACCTTTACTGAGCTGACGAATTTTGTCGTCATCAACCTGACCAAACACGCGCACCGCATATTCACGTTCAACTTCACGGCTGGGGTGCATCAGGCGGTTAGCCAGTTCACCATCCGTTGTGAACAGCATCAATCCACAGGTATTGACGTCAAGGCGGCCCACGGCGATCCAGCGCGAACCGCGCAGGCGCGGCAGTCGGTCAAAGACTGTAGGGCGCCCTTCCGGATCGCTGCGGGTACAAAGTTCACCTTCAGGTTTGTAATAGGCGAGAACACGGCAGACTTCTGTTGCTGATTCAGCAATCGACACCAGATGACCGTCAATACGGATCTTCAGGGCTTTGCTGTTTTCGATACGATCGCCGAGAGTGGCCAGCTTGCCGTCAACGCTCACGCGCCCGGCAGCAATCATCGCTTCAATTTCACGACGCGAGCCATGACCGGCACGCGCTAAGACTTTTTGTAACTTTTCGCTCATGGAGCTACCTCATTGTCGCCTTCCCAGGCGTCGGATGGATTAGGAATTTAACCTTAAAAATCAATGGTTTATATTTTCCTGTTGGCCCCATTATACAGGATGTCCCTCTTAATGTAACCCGTATTATGGCATTGCCCTGATGCGCGCCGCAGGTAAGTAAAAATCAGCATGAAAACAGATGAAACCAACCGTTCATCTGTTACGCCTCAACGCGGCTGAAGGCAAGGTAAGCGAAGCCTGTCCTTTATTATAATAATGAAAACGTCGTCTTTGAAGCCGGGCTCGCGCCACACCTTGTCTGCATAATTATCAGAAAGGCGCCTCCTCAGATCCTCAGCATACTGTCGTCTGGATTCACGGCTGTCCGCGCTCTTTTCTGTAACAGGTTCCCGGCAGAGATTTATTTGTCCTCAACGCAAAATGTAACGCTTTGTTACTTAATTTTATCTAATGTTTCTCAGATGAGCGACTATAAAACTTCACGCGTCATCTGTTTTTAAAAATGGCTATAAAACAGATTTGTATTTAATGATTTCTGTACTATAGATTTACCGTCAAACAATTTAAGCAGATCGCTAACGGCTTCTGCGGTGACAACAAAAGTTCCATGAGGAAGGTTATTTAGCGCACCCCATTTAATTTGAGTTAAATAAAAATCGGGCAAAATTTCACTTAACTCAAATAACCGCGTGGCCATTAAGCCTGTACAGGAATGCGCGAAATCCAACCCTTTCTCGCCGGACAGCTGCGTTTTTTACCTTGTAAAACAACAGCAATTGCATGACAAAGCTATACAAAGATAAAAAAATTGTACAATTTTAATTATTGTCCGATAATACCCTTGTGTTGACCTCATTGGGTTGGCCTGCTGCTCATGTAGTCGTTCTGTCAATAAAGCAAAAGTTAATTAAAAAAATTGGGCTAATACGAATTTTAGCCGATAACCCTTATACGACCTTTCTGGCCGTCTAATTCTGAGAACCTTACAGGCTTCGGTATCTTTATCGCAGCAGTATGAAACGACAGCTAACTGGTTGTTATTGAATATTTATAAACCGGCGCATCAGGAATATTGCGTTAATACGGCTCACGATGAGCTTTAATTTGCATGTCTTGAATCTTCACCAGGGATTTTACTGACATGCTCACCTGAAGACATCATTATGCAAAAACAGTTTTTATGCCTGGCGCTTATGACGCTGGCGCTAAGCGGTTGTTCTGTGGGTCACACTGAGTACAGCCGTACGGCAATGCAACACGTGGATATGAGTGTGACAGGCATCCCTACCATTCTCGGTTTAGGGACGCTGGGCACCAGCATTCCTCTGACGCCTGACTACAGCCTGACTGCCGCGCACGTGGCTAAATTTGCCGTGCAGCGCGTGAAGTCCTACCACCCTTATTGCGACCTTGCGATTATTTATCACAAGAATCCCCCTAATACGCTGACCCAGTTCCGCAGCACCGATATTGGTGATGCGGTGAAAATGTACGGATACAGCTATATCTCCGCCATGCCGGTGGAGTCGAAAGGGGTAAACCTGGCGCGCACAGCCATTCGTAATACCTGGAATAAAAGCCCTTGTATCGCGATGGCGTCTAACGCCGGTGTGGTTCAGGGCATGTCCGGCGGCGGTGTTTACAACAGTGATGATACGCTGGGCGGGGTTATCGTAGGTTATTCAGATGCCATTAAAAATGGCCGCAGCGGAAAAGTGATTTTAAAAGACGTGTCACTGTATATCCCTTACGGCCAGTTTAAAAACTGGTTACAGGCGACCCTTCCGGCCACCCGTAAAACCTGAGTGTATTACAGAAAAGGCGTAACATCCCCCACACCTTCACGGACGACTTCAGGTGCATCGCTGGTCAGATCGATGACGGTGGTGGGCTGCTGTCCTAGCGTGCCACCGTCAATAATCAAATCGACCAGTTTGCCAATGCTGTGTTGAATATCTTCAGGATCGGATTCAGTAAAGTCATTACCCGGCAGAATTAACGAGGTGGACATCATTGGCTCGTTTAGCGTCTCAAGCAGCGCAAGCGCGACCGGATTTGAAGGTACGCGTAATCCAATCGTTTTACGCTTATCATTCATCAGACGACGCGGCACCTCTTTGGTCGCCTTGAGAATAAAGGTGTAATTACCTGGCGTGTTATTTTTAAGCAGCCGGAAGGCGCTATTACCGACCTGAGAATAGACTGACAGCTCAGATAAATCACGGCACATCAGGGTGAAGTTGTGATGGCCGTCCAACTGACGGATGCGGCAAATTCGCTCCATCGCCCCTTTCTCTTCCAGCCGACACCCCAGGGCATAACCCGAATCCGTCGGGTAGACAATAACGCCACCTTTATTCAGGTACTCTACCGCCTGATTAATCAGGCGCGGTTGCGGATTATCTGGATGAATATGAAACAGTTGACTCATAGAAACCTCTTATCCCCTTTCCGTACATTCGACTGCGGGTGCCAGCGCGGGAAAACGTTCCCACACCGGTTCAACCCCCGCGGGCAGCCACAATTTGCGGCCAAGTTCGATCCACGGGCAGGGTTGATGAAAATCAGAACCTTGCGATGCTGCCAGGCTGTTATCTCGGGCGTATTGCGCTAACGTCGTTCGCTCATCAGGTGCCTGCTGGCACTGCGCCACTTCGATAGCATCCCCCCCCGCGGCGCTAAAAAACGCGACCAGGCGCTTTAGCCATTTTGCCGATAATCCATACCGTCCCGGATGTGCCAGCACGGCACATCCACCAGAATGGTGAATAGCATCAATAGCTTGATTAATTGTACACCATAGGGGCGGGACGTAGCCGGTTTTGCCTCGTGCCAGATAATTTTTAAACACCTGGGCCATATTGTTGGCCTTTCCCACCTCAACCAGGTAGCGGGCAAAATGGCCACGCGTAATCATTCCGCCATCAGCCAAACGCATAGCCCCAGCCAGCGCATCCGGGATCTGGGCCTTTTCAAGCCGTTCAGCAATGCGATGTGCGCGTTCCAGCCGCGTCGCATACTGACCGGCAAGGAACTGAGTCATGACCGGATGCTGAATATCAATATTGAGGCCGACGATATGAATCTCATGGTTTTCCCACAGCGTGGAAATTTCAACACCGGCTAAAACGCTAATGGGCAGTTGCTGATCCCGTACGGTCTGCTGCGCCTCGGTCACGCCCGCAACGGTGTCGTGATCGGTAATGGCCAGCACCCCGACGCGCATGTCGACCGCGCGCTCAACCAGCGCCTGCGGCGACAGTAATCCGTCTGAAGCCCGTGTGTGACTATGAAGATCGTAAAGCGGAAAACGGGCGATATCGCTCAAAACAACTCCTGCTGGCTACTGCTCGGGTCAGCATAATAACGATTTTATCGGTCACTGAAAAAGTGTATTGACATTTTTGTCGCGAACCAGTTAACTAGTACACAAGTTCACCGCAAACGGGTATTTGATCATGAAAACTGTTATTACGCTTTTGATGGGTTGGTGGCGCAATGTTTCCCAGTACGGGCGACGTTGTCGTGCACACCTAGCGTAAACACTGTGCAGATACCTGAGCCCGCCACCGAGCGGGCTTTTTTTTGGACGATATTCAGAGAAATCATCATGCTCAATGCAAAACCTACAGTGAAGTTAATTACCGGCAGCGCGCCCTATCGGGAAGATCCTGCCGCGGTGTTTCACCAGTTATGCGGTGCGCGTCCGGCCACCCTGTTACTCGAATCGGCGGACATTGACAGCAAAGAAAACTTACAAAGCCTGATGATTGTCGACAGCGCCCTGCGCATTAGCGCGTTGGGCAATCGCGTCACCTTTCAGGCGCTGTCTGACAATGGTCGGGCACTGCTGCCGCTGCTGGATGACGCGTTACCCTCTGACATTCTGAATGAACCGCGTCCTGACGGCCGTGTTCTGACCTTTCCTGCGCCTCAGGATCAGCAGGATGAAGATTCCCGCTTGCGCGCCCTGTCGGTATTTGATGCCCTGCGTCTGATCCCGCAGTTGGTGAATTCACCCAGTGAAGAGCGTGAAGCCGTGTTTGTTGGCGGGCTGTTCGCCTATGACCTGGTTGCAGGCTTCGAAGATTTACCCGAGCTCAGCAGCGAGCAACGTTGCCCCGACTACTGCTTCTATCTGGCGGAAACGCTACTGGTGCTGGATCACCAGGCGCGCAGCGCACGCCTGCAGGCCAGTCTGTTCAGCGCTTCCACCTCTGAATTTCAGCGTCTGCAGCGCCGTATTGAGCAACTGCATGGGCAGATGTTACAGGCTGCGCCGGTATTGCCGGTTCAGCCTGTCGAAACCATGACGCTGACCACCAGCCAGAGTGATGATGAGTATTGTGAGGTGGTGCGCAAAATGCAGGAAGCCATTCGCGTTGGCGAAATCTTCCAGGTTGTGCCCTCACGCCGCTTTTCGCTGCCCTGCCCATCTGCGCTGGCGGCTTACGACACGCTGAAACGCAGTAATCCAAGTCCTTATATGTTCTTTATGCAGGACCAGGACTTTTCACTGTTTGGTGCCTCGCCTGAAAGTTCGCTGAAGTACGATGCCGCTTCACGTCAGATTGAAATTTACCCCATAGCCGGTACGCGTCCACGTGGTCGTCACGCCGACGGCTCCCTGGATCGCGATCTCGACAGCCGTATTGAGCTGGAAATGCGCACGGACCACAAAGAGCTGGCAGAGCACCTGATGCTGGTCGATCTGGCGCGCAATGACTTAGCCCGTATCTGTCGCCCCGGCAGCCGCTATGTTGCCGATCTGACCAAAGTGGACCGCTACTCTTTTGTTATGCATCTGGTCTCACGCGTCGTCGGCACGCTGCGCGATGATCTTGATGTGCTGCATGCCTATCGCGCCTGCATGAACATGGGCACCCTTAGTGGTGCGCCAAAAGTCAGAGCGATGCAGTTGATTGCCGAAGCTGAGGGCACCCGTCGCGGCATCTACGGCGGCGCAGTAGGCTATTTCACCGCTAACGGTGATTTAGACACCTGCATCGTGATCCGCTCAGCCTATGTGGAAGACGGCGTGGCAACGGTGCAGGCCGGGGCCGGTGTGGTACTGGATTCGAACCCGCAGGCCGAAGCGGACGAAAGCCGTAATAAAGCCCGCGCGGTGTTGCGCGCAATTGCCACTGCTCATCACTGCAAGGAGATTTTCTGATGGCTGACATCCTGCTGCTGGACAACATCGACTCTTTTACCTACAACCTCGTCGATCAGCTGCGCACCTTCGGGCATAACGTGGTGGTTTATCGCAATACGATGCCGGCGTCGCTGTTGCTCGACCGACTGCACAGCATGAATAATCCGGTGCTGATGCTCTCTCCCGGACCTGGCGCACCGAAAGATGCGGGCTGTATGCCAGCGTTGCTGCGCGAGGTTCGCGGAAAGCTGCCGGTTATTGGTATCTGCCTTGGGCATCAGGCAATCGTGGAAACCTACGGCGGCCACGTCGGCCAGGCGGGCGAAATTCTGCATGGTAAAGCCTCTGCCATCAGTCATGACGGTGAAGCGATGTTTGCCGGGCTCAGCAATCCTCTTCCCGTTGCCCGTTATCACTCACTGGTTGGCAGTAATACACCCGACGAGTTAACGGTGAATGCCAGCTACAACGGCATGGTGATGGCGGTCCGTCACGAGAAAGATCGCGTTTGCGGGTTCCAGTTTCACCCGGAATCCATTTTAACCACGCAGGGCGCACGTCTGCTTGAACAGACGCTGGCCTGGGCGCTGGCGAAGTAACAGGGAGCAAGGTATGAACACGATTCTGGAAAAACTTTACCAGTCGCACATCCTGACGCAAGACGAGAGTCATCAGTTGTTTAGCGCCATCATCACCGGTCAGCTTGAACCTACTCAGCTGGCCGCCGCGCTGATTGCTATGAAGGTGCGTGGCGAAAACCCCGAGGAGATTGCCGGGGCGGCCTGTGCCTTACTGGAAGATGCTAAACCCTTTCCTCGCCCGGATTATGCCTTTGCCGATATTGTCGGCACCGGTGGCGATGGCAGTAACAGCATTAACATTTCCACCGCCAGCGCGTTTGTCGCAGCAACCTGCGGCCTGAAGGTGGCGAAACACGGAAATCGCAGCGTATCCAGCAAATCAGGTTCTTCCGATCTGCTGGCGGCGTTCGGCATCGATCTTGATATGCCTGCGGCGCGGGCACGCAAAGCGCTGGACGATCTTAATGTCTGCTTCCTGTTTGCCCCCCAGTACCATACGGGCTTTCGTCATGCCATGCCGGTGCGCCAACAGCTGAAAACCCGCACGCTGTTTAACGTGCTGGGGCCACTGATTAATCCTGCACGTCCCCCGCTGGCCGTGATTGGGGTTTACAGCCCCGAGCTGGTGTTGCCCATCGCGCAGACGCTAAAAGTTCTGGGTTACCAGCGCGCGGCAGTGGTACACGGGGGCGGCATGGATGAGGTGGCCCTTCACGATGTCACCCATGTAGCGGAGCTGCGTGAAGGTGAGATTACCCGCTATCAGCTGGCGCCAGAGGATTTCGGCTTTGGCTTCCATCCTAAAGAGGCGCTGGCCGGCGGCACGCCCGAAGAAAACCGTGACATTCTGACACGTTTACTCCAGGGTAATGGCGAGCAGGCCCACGCGGAGGCGGTTGCCGTCAACGTGGCGATGCTGCTCAAAGTGTTTGGTAATGAAGATCTCCGTGAAAATGCACAGCGTGCGCTCAATGCCATCCGTAGCGGTCAGGCTTATGAGCGCGTGGTGGCTCTGGCAGCAAGAGGATAATCATGCAGGGTACAGTGTTAGATAAAATCGTGAAAGACAAAGCCGTTTGGGTTGAGGCGCGTAAGCAGCAGCAACCTCTGGAGAGTTTCCAGCAGCGAGTGGCGCTTTCCAGCCGTAGTTTTTATGACGCACTGCAGGGCACCCGCACTGCCTTTATTCTGGAATGCAAAAAAGCCTCTCCATCCAAAGGGCTTATTCGTGATGATTTTGATCCTGAGATGATAGCCGGGGTTTATCGCCACTATGCCTCTGCCGTTTCCGTATTAACGGACGAGAAATACTTTCAGGGTGACTTCGCCTTTTTGCCCGACGTCAGCGCGGCCATTACGCAGCCGGTCCTGTGCAAAGATTTTATTATCGATCCGTATCAAATTTACCTGGCGCGTTACTACCAGGCGGATGCCATCCTGCTGATGCTCTCTGTGGTTGACGACGAGCAGTATCGCCAGCTGGCCGCCATTGCGCACAGCCTGCAGATGGGCGTCCTGACTGAAGTCAGTAACGAGCAGGAGCTGGAACGCGCGATTGCGCTGGAAGCCAAAGTGGTCGGCATCAACAACCGTGACTTACGCGATCTCTCCATCGACCTTAACCGGACCCGTGAACTGGCCCCGCGCCTGGGCCCTGGCGTCACCGTGATCAGCGAGTCGGGCATCAACAACTATCGGGATGTCCGCGAGTTAAGCCATTTTGCGAATGGTTTCCTCATCGGCTCTGCGCTAATGGAAGAAGAGGATCTTCATGCCGCCGTGCGCCGCGTCACCCTGGGCAGCAATAAAGTCTGCGGTCTGACCCGTCCTGAGGACGCCTGCGCGGCCTGCGAGGCAGGTGCCATTTTTGGTGGTTTGATCTTTGTTGAAGGTTCACCGCGTCAGGTTGATACCGAGCGTGCACGCGCGGTCATGGCTGGCGCACCGCTAAAGTATGTTGGCGTGTTCCGTGATGCCGCTATAAGTGACATTGTCACAAAAACAGAGGCGTTACAGCTGAGTGCCGTGCAACTGCATGGCGATGAAGACCCGGCCTATGTGGCTGAGCTTTATCAGGCGCTGCCAGAAAACGTGCAAATCTGGAAAGCGCTCAGCATCCAGACGGCCCTGCCCGAACGTCGCTGGCCCCATGTTGACCGCTATGTCTTCGATAACGGCAACGGTGGCTCGGGCCAGACATTTGACTGGTCGCTGCTAAAAGGACAGGACCTGAAGAATGTTCTGCTGGCAGGAGGACTGAGCGCTGACAACTGCGTCGAAGCCGCTCAGTTAGGCTGTGCAGGGCTGGATTTCAATTCGGGCGTGGAAAGCGAGCCGGGTATTAAAGACGCCAGCAAAATTGCCTCGGTATTCCGGACGCTTCGCGCCTACTGATTGACCTGGCCCGTGTGTTGACGGGCCAAAAAAAAGGATAGCAAAACATGACCTTACTTAATCCCTATTTTGGCGACTTCGGCGGCATGTATGTGCCGCAGATTTTGATGCCGGCCTTGAAACAGCTAGAAGAAGCTTTTGTCAGCGCGCAAAAAGATCCGGAATTCCAGGCTGAATTTACCGATCTGCTGAAAAATTATGCTGGCCGCCCCACAGCCTTAACCCTGTGCAGTAATCTGACCAAAGGGTCGAAAACCCGCCTGTACTTAAAGCGCGAAGACCTGTTGCACGGCGGCGCGCACAAGACCAACCAGGTGTTAGGGCAGGCTCTGCTGGCTAAGCGCATGGGCAAAAACGAAATCATTGCCGAAACCGGTGCAGGCCAGCATGGCGTCGCCTCTGCCCTTGCCTGCGCGCTGCTGGGCATGAAATGTCGCATCTATATGGGCGCCAAAGACGTAGAGCGGCAGTCGCCGAACGTCTTTCGTATGCGCCTGATGGGCGCCGAGGTCATCCCGGTGCACAGCGGCTCTGCCACGCTGAAAGATGCCTGCAACGAAGCGCTGCGCGACTGGTCAGGCAGTTATGAAACCGCTCACTATATGCTGGGCACTGCGGCGGGTCCGCACCCGTTCCCGACGATTGTGCGTGAGTTTCAGCGCATGATTGGTGAAGAGACCAAAAAGCAGATTCTGGAAAAGGAAGGTCGCCTGCCGGATGCCGTGATCGCCTGCGTCGGCGGGGGCTCCAATGCCATCGGTATGTTTGCCGACTTTATCGACGAAGAGAAGGTGAAGCTGATTGGTGTTGAACCGGCCGGACACGGGATTGAAACCGGCGAACACGGTGCACCACTGAAGCACGGCCGCGTCGGCATTTACTTCGGTATGAAAGCCCCGATGATGCAGACTGACGAAGGGCAGATTGAAGAGTCATACTCAATTTCAGCCGGACTCGACTTTCCTTCCGTCGGTCCTCAGCACGCTCACCTCAACAGTATTGGTCGGGCTGACTATGTTTCGGTAACCGACAATGAAGCGCTTGCTGCCTTTAAAACGCTGTGCCGCGCCGAAGGTATCATTCCTGCCCTGGAGTCGGCGCACGCGCTGGCCCACGCGCTGAGAATGATTAAGGCAGAACCCGAGAAAGAGCAGTTGATTGTCGTCAACCTTTCGGGTCGCGGTGATAAAGATATCTTCACCGTCCACGATATTCTGACTGCGCAGGGAGAAATCTGATGGAACGTTACGATCGACTGTTTTCACGTCTGGCAGAGAAGAAAGAAGGCGTGTTTGTGCCTTACATTACTCTGGGAGATCCTTCTCCAGACCTATCACTACGCATTATTGATGCCCTTGTTGAAGGTGGCGCTGATGCTCTTGAGCTCGGTATTCCCTTCTCTGACCCGCTCGCTGACGGACCAACTATTCAGGGCGCAGGCCTTCGCGCCTTTGCCGCTGGCACCACCACAACACAATGCTTTGAGATAATTGCAAGCGTACGCCAGAAATACCCTGAACTGCCGATTGGCTTGCTGATGTATGCGAATTTAGTCTTTAACAATGGCATCGAAGAGTTTTATACACGCTGTGAACAAGCAGGGGTTGATTCCGTATTAATTGGTGATGTTCCCGTAGAAGAGTCTGCCCCATTCCGCCAGGCTGCCATGCGCCACAACATCGCCCCTATTTTCTTCTGCCCGCCAAATGCAGATGATGAACTTCTGAGACAAATATCTTCACATGGTCGTGGGTACATTTATGTGCTTTCACGAGCTGGCATTACCGGTGCTGAAAATCGCGCCAACCTGCCTCTAAAGCATTTGATCGATAAAATGCGTGAGTACAATGCGCCGCCATCCTTACAAGGTTTTGGCATCTCCGAACCTTCTCAGGTGAAAGAAGTCATTGATGCAGGCGTGGCTGGGGCGATTTCAGGTTCTGCCGTAGTAAAAATTATCGAGAAAAACCTGGCTCAGCCCGAAGTGATGCTGAATGAATTAAAAGACTTTGTCTCAAGAATGAAAGCCGCCACCCGCTAATTCCCCACATGCCTTACCGCCCGGTAAGGCATGATTTCCCTGTTTTTTTTCATTCCCGGTTTGCTAATTTCGGATTTTCTGCACCACAATTAACAGGCGCCGTTATGGTAACGTCGCATCCAATTTGTGACAGGGAGAGAAGCAATGAAATGGTTTAAAGTGCTGGCAAGTGCCATGGTCGCGGCTGTTGTTGCATTAACACTGAGCGCCTGTGCGCCAACGCCAACTAAAGAAGGCACCGGCGGTTACATTGATGACACCGTCATCACCACGAAAGTAAAAGCAGAACTGTTAAAAGATGAGTCGCTGAAATCGACTGAAATCAACGTTGAAACCTTTAAGGGTAAAGTGCAGCTCAGCGGTTTTGTCAGCTCGCCGCAGATGGCTAACCATGCCGTACAGGTTACCCGCAGCGTGGCAGGCGTAAGATCCGTCGTTAATAACATGCAAATTAAATAACGTCGGTTAAAAAATCTAGGGCCACGTTGACGTGGCCCTTTTTTTTATCAGAAACGGTAACCTGCGCCAAAGAAGAACACCCAAGGATCCACGCGCATATGGATATTCTGCTGCTGATCGCCCGCTTTGAATTTCACCTGCGTATCAATATCCATGTACCACAGGGAAGCGTTCAGCATCCAGTCGCGGTTGATCTGGTAATCCAGCCCCACCTGCCCGGCAACGCCCCACGAATCCTTCAGGCTGAGATCGCTCAAGCCCGCATCCCGTCCGGTCTGGTTAAAATCGGCATCATAGAAGGTGGTGTAGTTAACGCCGATGCCCACATAGGGACGCACCTGACTCTGGCTGTCAAAAAAGTAGTACTGTGCCATCAGCGTGGGCGGCAGCTGACGTACCGTCGCCAGGGTGCCGGTTGGGCCCAGCCCGACTTTATGACGAAACGGCGTGGCGGCCAGAAGCTCAACCCCGATATTATCAGTGGCCATATAGGTAAAGGTTAAGCCCAGCTGAGTGTCGTTGCTTGCGCTAAACGGCCCCATTCCCAGCACATTGTCTGAGCCTTCGGTGGGTCGGACTGTGGCACTTCCTGCACGGACAAAGAAATCGCCCGCCTGGTGAGCCAACGCAAATTGCGGTAATGCAAGCGCCAGCAGCATGGCGCATTTAGCCAGTTTCATATTCACTCCTGTGAGAAATTGAATGCCTGCACTGAATCATTTTTTTGTCCGCACAGATTTAGCGCGATTCATTGTCAATTGCATCTAAATCAACCCGGAAAAATGATTTAAAAAACAATGAATTGATTCAAATCAATTTTGCGTGCTCTGGTGGCCGCTAAATATCCCTTGCCGAAACCGTAACGCCGCATTACTTTGCTGATCTCCCCGGACTGTTTTGCTTCGATGCCTCAGAGGTGGCGGGCGATCAAATGAGCGATACTCTCAACCCTTGTATTAGCTGTGGTGCCTGTTGTGCCCACTTTCGCGTCTCTTTTTACTGGGCAGAAGCCGATGACGCCGGGGGGCTGGTGCCCACGGAATTAACGGAGCCCCTGAGTCTGTTAATGCGGAATATGCGCGGCACGAACGATCGCACACCGCGCTGTGTCGCGCTCAAGGGCGATATTGGCGGCTGTGTTTCGTGCAGTATCTATGAAAACCGGCCTTCGCCCTGCCGTGAGTTTGAGATGTCTGGAGAACAGGGGGTTTGGAACGAAGGCTGCGACCGGGCCAGAGCGCGCTTTGGCCTTCCCGCACTTTTTCACCCATCTTTACCTGATATGACAGAAAGTTATCGGGTTGCGGGTGCCAGCGAGCCGTCAGAACATGTACAATCGCCGGGTTAATTAACCCGGTTCTTTCAAGGAGAGTACATGTCTATCACGGCAAGCTCGTTATACCGTGACACTGGAAATTTTTTTCGTCATCAATTGTTCACCCTGGTGCTGATGTCGCTGCTGACCGCGTTTGTCACGGTCATGCTGTTACACGTTCTGACGCCCGGTGACGATCAAATGGCGATATTGCAGCAAGGCGAAATTAGCAGTACCTCGCTGTTCGATATGGTGCAGAGCATGTCACCCGAACAGCAACAGGTGCTGCTGCGCGCTTCTGCAGCGGGAACGTTTGCGGGGCTGGTGGGGAATACGCTGCTGTTGGGCGGTATGCTGTGCCTGATTCCGTTGGTTTCGTCAGGCCAACGCGTAAGTGCGCTGCGAGCGATTGGCGCCTCTGCACCCTTGCTGCCAAAGCTACTGCTGCTGACGTTTCTCGTTACCCTGGTGGCGCAGCTGGGCTTTATGGTACTGGTGGTTCCGGGCGTATTGCTGACCATTGTGCTGTCGCTGTCGCCAATCATTCTGGCGAGTGAAAAACTCGGCGTTATCGCCGCAATGCGCGCCAGCATGCGAATGGCCTGGAAAAACGTGAAGCTGATTGCCCCTGCCATTATCGTATGGTTACTGGCTAAGCTCGCCGTGATGTTTTTCTTTACCTCATTAACCCTGTTGCCCATGAATGTTTCAACGGTGATTTTCACCGCCATCGGTAACCTGGTTTCGACCCTGTTGGTGATTTATTTGTACCGGCTTTATATGCTGTTACGTTGATTGTCCGTGCGCCTTCCGGCGCACTGGCAGGCCATGCAGCCTTAACTGGAATGACTATGAAGCAGCTACTCGACTTTCTCCCCCTTGTTGTTTTCTTTATTTTTTATAAGTTGTACGACATTTTTGTGGCGTCGGGCGCGCTGGTTGTCGCGACCGGACTGGCGCTGGTTGCGAGCTGGGTGCTGTATCGCAAGCTTGAGAAAATGACGATTTTCACCTTCGTTCTGGTGGCCGTCTTCGGCACGCTGACGCTGGTTTTCCATAATGATGAATTTATTAAGTGGAAAGTCACCGTCATCTATACCCTGTTTGCGCTGGCGTTACTGTTCAGCCAGTGGTTCATGAAACAGCCGTTAATACAGACCATGCTGGGTAAAGAGCTGGAACTGCCTGACCACGTCTGGCGAAATCTCAACATCGCCTGGGCGCTGTTTTTCTTGATTTGTGGTCTGGCAAACATATATGTTGCGTTTTGGTTACCTCAGTCAGTCTGGGTTAACTTCAAAGTGTTTGGACTGACCGGCCTTACGCTGCTGTTTACGCTGCTGAGCGGCGTCTATATCTGGCGTAAGATGCCGCAACAAGAACAAAAATAAACCTGTTGTCCGCTCAGGCGGGCAACGTCTCTCTCAGACTTAAGAAACCAGAGCAATGGACGATAAACATAAATTGCCCAAGGGCGAAATGGTGATGCGCACCCTGGCGATGCCAGCGGATACAAATGCTAACGGCGATATCTTCGGTGGCTGGTTAATGTCACAAATGGATATGGGTGGCGCGATCCAGGCTAAAGAGATTGCTGAAGGCCGCGTCGTCACCGTACGCGTTGATGGTATGACCTTCTTAAAACCCGTCGCAGTGGGCGATGTCGTCAGTTGCTATGCGCACTGTATCCGGACCGGCAACAGCTCGATGACGATTAACGTTCAGGTATGGATCAAGAAGGTGTCATCTGAACCTATCGGGCAGACATATTGTGCTACCGAAGCCGTGTTTATTTACGTCGCGGTGGACAACGAGGGGCATCCTCGCCAACTGCCAGCAGGACGGGATAACCAGTCCTACCCTGCCTGATAACAGGTTTTCGGTGCTGAATCTGCCCTGCAGATAATTCCCTGTTGCCGTGCGCGACGCGCAGGTTGCGATCGCTCACGGCGCCACAAGCGCCCTTCAGACAGCCTTTCTCCGGCTATTCGATGCTGGCCCCGCCGTTAATTTTGAATACGATATTCATCGTCAGGCCGCTGCCCGGTTTTCCACTCTGATAACGCCACGTTCGCATGGCCTGCTTAACGGTACGTTCGAACATATTGCGCGGTTCGGCAGAAAGGATTTCGATATTATCGACCCGGCCGTCGCTGTCTACGTCAAATTTTACCCTGACGCGTCCTTCAACGCGCAAGGCCGCCGCCCGTGGCGGATAAGACGGCTTGCTGATATTAAGCGCTTTGGGCCCGGAGGAAACACTTTGCGTGGGTGCTGCCGACGGCGTACTTTTTGGCGCGGTGGCAGGCTTGCTTTGGGTGGCGGCCGTATCATGGCTGAACGGATTTGCCTGCGGTTTCACGTCCTGACGCGGTTTCACCTCGCGCTTGGGTTGTTCACGCTTAGGCTCGTGACGGGGCTTTGGCTTAGGCTTAGGCTTAGGTTCAGGTTTGGGGATCGGCACCGGTTCGGCTTTTGGCGGCTCTGGCGCAGGTTGAGGCTCCGGTACGGGTTCCGGTTCTGGCTGAGGCGTCGGTTGCGGCGCGGGTTGGGCGATTGCAGGTTCTGGCTGAACGGCCGGTGCAACCATCGTCACGCTAATCGGCTGTGATGCTTTAGGTAACTCAATGGTCTGATGAAAAGACGCATAAAGAACACCCGCAATGACTGCACCGTGCAGTGCAACAGACAAGATCATGGCGACAGGCGTGCGTTTTGGTAAGGGCATAGTCAGCGTGGTCATAGCAATCGCAGTAGTGAAATCAAGTCACGATTTTAAATGCAAATAGCAATCAGTTTCAATAACCTCCTTGTTTTGCGGCTAAAAAAGCCTGTTTAGCCCAATATGCTGCAGAGGCCATTGACGCAAGGTTTCGTTTGCACTCTACTTAACTATCCCTTACCGTGTTGCCAAATTTAAGAGTTAATGGGAGCGCCCAATTGCTTTACGTCATTTATGCTGAAGATAACGCCGATTCTCTGGAAAAACGCAACGCCGTGCGCCCCGCTCACCTGGCACGTCTGAAGCTGTTACATGAAGAAGGTCGGTTAATCGTCGCCGGTCCTATGCCTGCGGTCGACAGTAACGATCCGGGCGTCGCGGGCTTTACCGGTTCCACCGTCGTCGCCGAATTCCCTTCGCTGGAAACGGCGCAGGCCTGGGCTGCAGACGATCCCTACATCGCCGCCGGTGTTTACAAGCAGGTTAGCGTTAAGCCGTTTAAGCGCGTCTTCTGATTTAACTCCGCAGCCAAAAAAGAGCTTCCGGGCAGCCGCTCAGAAGCTTTTTTTTCGAGATGATATTTTATGCAATCGATTATTATCACCCTGTTGCTGGTGATTATGCTGTTAGTAGGTGCGGCGCTTTATCTGTGGCGAAAACACGGCTGGCGGAATAAAAAGCACCTGATCGTCATGCTGATCGTCCTGGCCGCTGCGGTACAGCTGGTGAACGTCAAGTTATTGATGACCGGGCATTAATGTCTCAGCCGCGCCGGGCGGCTGATCGATTACAGATTTTGTGTGATAAACAGAATCGAACGACGCTGCTGCTGCGCCAGTTGATGGCGAATTCCGTGAATCCGTTTATAGCGACGTGACTGCCCCTCAAGCCAGCGTGAACGTCTGCGCTGTACCTGACGTAACATTCTCCAGCGGGCCACTTCGTTTCTGCTTCGTCTCATCACTTCCTCTCTGGCATCAAACTCACGCGCACGCATTATAAAGATCTCTGAGCGAATGCCAAATCGGATCTCTCATTGAAACGCCGCTATTATTAAGGGTTTCGCTCCCCCTCATCTCCACGTAAACTTCTCTGACTCAAGCGCGAACAGGATGTCCACTTAATGACCACGTTTTACACGCTTATCAGTTGGTTGCTGTTGTTTGGTTACTGGTTACTGATTGCCGGGATCACGCTGCGCATCCTGATGAAGCGACGGGCCGTTACCTCAGCGATGGCATGGCTGCTGATTATCTTTATTCTGCCGCTGGTTGGCATCATCGCGTACTTGTCCTTTGGCGAATTACATTTGGGTAAGCGCCGCGCTGAACGCGCACGTACCATGTGGCCTTCCACCGCTCGCTGGCTAAATGATTTAAAGAAACGCAGCGAAATTTTCGCGACAGATTACAGCGACGTCGCACGATCGCTGTTTCAACTGTGCAACAACCGCCAGGGCATTGCGGGCGTAAAAGGCAATCAGTTGCAGCTTCTGACCAGCTCTGATGACGTCATGAAAGCCTTGATTCGCGATATCCAGCTGGCTCGCCACAATGTCGAGATGGTGTTCTATATCTGGAATCCGGGCGGGCTGGCGGATGAGGTCGCCGAGTCGTTAATGGCCGCGTCACGCCGCGGCGTTCACTGCCGCCTCATGCTGGATTCAGCGGGCAGCGTGGCGTTCTTCAGAAGCCCCTGGGTGGGCATGATGCGTAATGCAGGCATTGACGTCGTTGAGGCGCTCCAGGTGAGCCTGTTGCGCGTATTCCTGCGCCGTATGGACCTGCGTCAACATCGTAAAATGGTGCTGATCGACAACTATATTGCCTACACCGGCAGCATGAACCTGGTTGATCCGCGCTTTTTTAAACAAGAGGCCGGCGTTGGCCAGTGGGTTGACCTGATGGCGCGCATGGAAGGTCCGGTTTCCACCGCCATGGGAATTGTCTACAGCTGTGACTGGGAAATTGAGACCGGTAAACGTATTTTGCCGCCGCCGCCAGACCGCAATATCATGCCCTTTGAACAGGAAAGTGGGCACACGGTGCAGGTTATCGCCTCCGGTCCCGGTTTTCCGGAGGATTTGATTCATCAGGCTCTGCTCACGGCGGTGTATTCAGCGCGTGAGCAGCTTATCATGACCACGCCCTATCTGGTGCCGAGTGACGATCTGCTTCATGCCATTTGCACGGCGGCCATGCGGGGCGTTAACGTGAGTCTTGTGGTTCCCCTTCACAATGACTCTTTGCTGGTCGGCTGGGCCAGCCGCTCCTTCTTTGGCGAGCTGCTTGAGGCAGGAGTAAAAATCTACCAGTTTGAAGATGGCCTGCTGCATACCAAAAGCGTGCTGGTGGACGGTCAACTGAGCCTGGTGGGAACCGTTAACCTGGACATGCGTAGCCTGTGGCTGAATTTCGAAATTACCCTGGCTGTCGATGATGCCGGATTCGGCAGCGATTTGGCCTGCGTGCAGGATGACTATATTGCCCGTTCGCGTCTGCTCGATCCTAAACGCTGGGCAAAACGTGCCTGGTGGCAGCGGATTGTCGAACGACTGTTTTACTTCTTCAGCCCTTTACTGTAAAACGAGCGAAATTACGAACTGCCCTTAGATAAACGGGACTGAGCATGGATCTGAACAACCGCCTGACAGAAGACGAAACGCTGGAACAGGCCTATGACATTTTTCTTGAACTGGCTGGCGATAATCTTGATCCGGCCGATATCATTCTTTTCAACCTGCAGTTTGAAGAGCGTGGTGGCGCAGAGCTGTTTGACCCTTCCGATGACTGGCAGGATCATGTGGATTTCGATTTGAATCCAGATTTTTTCTCAGAAGTGGTGATCGGTCTGGGCGAAGCGGATGGCGAACCTATTACTGATGTTTTTGCGCGCGTGCTGTTGTGTCGCGAAAAAGATCACAAGCTGTGCCATATTTTGTGGCGTGAATAGCGTAACACCATGAATATAAAGCCGGGCGATTGCCCGGCTTTTTGTTTTACAGAGGATCCACCTTCAGGCAGGACACCGCATGGCGGAAACTGCCTTCAAGCAGCGGCCGGGTTTTCGCACACTCAGGGCCGGCAATCGGACAGCGCGTCCGGAACACACAGCCGGAGGGCGGATTAATCGGTGAGGGTAATTCCCCTTCCAGGAGCTGGATTTGCTTATTTTTTTCCAGGTCCGGATCGGGAATCGGCACCGCCGACATCAGCGCTTTGGTATAGGGATGCTGCGGATTGGTATACACCTCGTCGTAGGTGCCCAGCTCCACGGCGTGCCCCAGATACATCACCAGCACGCGGTCGGAAATGTGTTTAACCACCGCGAGGTCATGGGCGATAAAAATCAGCGACAGGCCCATTTCACGTTGCAGTTGCTGCAGCAGGTTAACGACCTGAGCCTGAATGGACACGTCCAGGGCCGACACCGGCTCGTCGCAGATAATCAGCTTAGGCTCAAGTATCAATGCGCGCGCAATACCGATACGCTGGCACTGTCCACCCGAGAACTCGTGTGGATAGCGGTTGATCAGGTTAGGCAGGAGCCCTACCTTCATCATCATGGTCTTGACGCGATCTTTGACATCCTGACGCGACAGCTCCGGATGATAAGTGCGTAACGGCTCTGCAATGATGTCGCCGATGGTCATACGCGGATTCAGCGAGGCCAGCGGATCCTGGAAAATCATCTGGATATCGCTTCGCGCCTTACGCCACTCTTCTTCACTCTGCCCCAGCAGGTTACGCCCGAGCCATGAAACGCGGCCCTCGGTGGCTTTTACCAGGCCAATAATGGCCCGCGCCAGCGTAGACTTGCCGCAGCCGGATTCCCCGACGACGCCCAGGGTTTCACCTTCATACAGGCGCAGGCTGACACCGTCCACCGCCTTGAGAGATTTTGGCGGCTGCCAGAACCACTGCTTGCCATCCCTGATATCAAAATGGACTTTCAGATCGGCGATTTCGAGTAACACTTTCTTTTCTGCCAGGCTGCTCATACGAGTTCCTCCACCGGCTTAAAGCAGGCGCGCAAACGCCCTTCTGCAAAAGGTAACAGCGGCGGTGCGTTGGAGCAGATATCCATAGCGTGAGGGCAGCGCGGCTGGAAAGGACAACCCTGCGGCAAACGCAGCAGGTTAGGCGGATTACCCGGTATCGTCGTCAGACTTTCCCCTTCCGCATCCAGTCTGGGTACAGCGTTCAGCAAACCAATAGAATAGGGATGTGCGGGCTGATAAAACACATCACGGGCGCGGCCATATTCCATGGTGCGTCCGGCATACATCACCAGAACTTTATCGCAAATGCCCGCAACCACACCCAAATCGTGGGTGATCATAATGATCGCGGTGTTAAACTCGCGCTTAAGCTCATTCAGCAAGGTCATGATCTGCGCCTGAACCGTGACGTCCAGTGCGGTTGTCGGCTCATCGGCAATCAGCAGCTTAGGCCGACACATCAGGGCCATCGCAATCATCACACGTTGACGCATCCCACCCGAAAACTCGTGGGGATACATTTTCATACGTTTACGCGCTTCCGGCATTTTAACCGCATCCAGCATTCTTACTGACTCTTCAAATGCCTGTGCATTGCTCATCCCTTTATGCAGCTTCAGCACTTCCATCAGTTGCTCGCCGACCCGCATATAGGGGTTCAGTGACGTCATGGGATCCTGGAAGATCATGGCGATTTGCTCGGCACGCAGTCGGTTCAGCTGTTTCTCAGGCAAATTCAGGATCTCTTTACCGTTGAACAACGCCGAACCACCGATGCGCCCGTTGCTGGCCAACAGCCCCATTAACGCAAAGGCGGTCTGGGATTTACCCGAACCCGACTCGCCCACAATCCCTAAGGTTTCACCTGCCCGCAGTGAAAAGTTGAGATCGTTAACAGCGGTGACGTCACCATCGTGCGTGCCAAAGGTTACGCGTAAATCTTTCACTTCAAGCAGCAGTTCGCTTCCCGCGCGCGCAGCCTGAGCAGGCTGAAATTCATGAATAGTCATCGGGAAACTCCTTAACGATCTTTGGGGTCGAGGGCATCACGCAGGCCATCGCCAATAAAGTTGAAACAGAACAAGGTGACGACCAGGAACGTCGCCGGAAACAGTAACAGCCATGGCGAGACTTCCATGGAGTTCGCACCATCGCTGAGCAGTGCGCCCCAGCTACTCAGTGGCTCCTGCGTTCCCAGCCCCAGAAAGCTCAGGAAAGATTCAAACAGAATCATACTGGGCACCAGCAGCGAAGCGTAAACCACCACGACGCCCAGAACGTTGGGGACGATATGGCGCGTCACAATTTTCCAGGTGGAAACACCGCCAACGTGTGCAGCTTCAATAAACTCTTTGCGCTTCAGGCTTAATGTCTGCCCGCGCACGATACGCGCCATGTCCAGCCAGGACACCATGCCGATAGCGGCAAAGATCAGCAGAATATTGCGGCCAAAGAAGGTCACCAGCAGGATAACGAAGAACATAAACGGGAAGGAGTTAAGGATTTCCAGAATACGCATCATCACGGAATCGGTTTTCCCGCCCAGATAACCCGCGATTGAACCGTACAAGGTCCCCACGATCACGGCGATCAGCGCGGCAGCAATCCCGACCATCAGTGAAATGCGCCCGCCAATGGCTACGCGCACCAGCAAATCGCGCCCCGAGGAGTCGGTGCCAAACCAGTGTCCCGACGTGGTATCGGGCGGTGATGACATCATTCCCCAGTCGGTATCGAAATAGGAGAATTGCGACAGCATAGGCGCGAAAATCACAAACAGCGTGATGAGCATCAGCACCATCAAGCTGATTAATGCGGCGCGGTTATGAATGAAACGACGACGGGCATCCTGCCACAGGCTTCGCCCTTCGACTTCCAGTTTTTCACTGAATGCATCAAGAGCTTCGCTATTTTTCTTACTTAACATCATGGCGAACTCCAGAATCAGTAGCGGATTTTCGGGTCGATAACGGCATACAGCACATCGACGATCGCATTAAACAGGATGGTCAACAGCCCCACCAGGATGGTCAGGCTCAGCACCAGTGAATAGTCACGGTTAAGTGCACCGTTCACGAACAGCTGACCAATACCCGGCAGTCCGTAAATCGACTCGATGACCATAGAACCGGTAATGATGCCCACAAAGGCCGGCCCCATATAGGAAATGACCGGCAGCAGCGCAGGCTTCAGTGCATGACGTAACACGATACGACGCAGCGGCAGCCCTTTCGCTCGCGCGGTACGGATAAAGTTGGAGTGCATAACTTCAATCATCGAGCCGCGGGTGATGCGCGCAATACTGGCAATGTAGGCCAGTGAGAGCGCCACCATCGGCAGCAGCATGTAATTCCATTGACCGCCATTCCAGCCGCCACCCGGCAGCCACTTAAGCGTGATTGCGAACACCAGAACCAATAGCGGCGCTACCACAAAACTCGGTATCACCACGCCGGTCATTGCCACCCCCATCACAACGTAATCCCACAGGCTGTTCTGCTTCAGCGCCGCAATAACGCCCGCCGTGACGCCCAGAACGACTGCCAGGATAAAGGCAGCAAGGCCGAGTTTGGCTGAAACCGGGAAGGCATGGCCGACCAGGTAATTGACCGAATAGTCTTTGTACTTGAACGAGGGCCCGAAATCGCCATGCGCCAGTTGAATCAGATAATCAACGTATTGCTTACCGATAGGATCGTTGAGGTGATATTTCGCCTCGATATTTGCCATGACCTCTGGCGACAGGGTGCGCTCGCTGGTAAAAGGGCTGCCGGGCGCCAGTCGCATCATAAAGAAGGAAATGGTAATCAGAACGAAAAGCGTCGGAATTGCTTCAAGCAACCGACGCAGAATGAATTTTAACATTGCCGTACCTACCAGGCTGGTGCTTCACATTGCATTAAAAAAAGTACTGGCGGCGCGTAACGCGCCGCCGCTGTTCTTGGTGTTTTATTAGTGCTTGATGATGTACAGGTTTCTGTCTGCTACGTTATCCAGCGGATCCTTACCGGTATAACCGCCAACATAAGGTTTCACCAGGCGCGTGTTAACGTAGTAGTAAAGCGGCACGATCACAGAGTCTTTATCCAGCTGCTGCTCTGCCTTCTCGTAATCAGCCGAACGCGCTTTATCATCTGTAGTGGCCAACGCATCTTTCATCAGCTTGTCGAAAGCTGGGCTCTTATAGTGCGCGGTATTGTTGCTGCTGTCAGACAGCATGGTATTCAGGAACGATGTCGGTTCGTTGTAGTCTGCACACCAGCCTGCACGCGCAACGTCAAAGTTGCCCTGGTGGCGGGTATCCAGGAAGGTTTTCCACTCCTGGTTCTCCAGCTTCACTTTCACACCCAGGTTTTTCGTCCAGATAGATGACGCGGCAATGGCCAGTTTCTTATGCAGGTCAGAGGTGTTGTACAGCAGATTAAAGGTCAGCGGTTTTTCTGGCGTATAACCGGCTTCAGCCAGCAGCTTTTTCGCTTCGGCATTACGTTTTTCCTGTGACCAGGTAAACCACTCAGGCTTCACCAATTCCATTCCATCTGTCGCTGGCGGCGTGTAGCTGTAAGCCGGTTTCTGGCCCTGCGCCAGGACTTTGTCTACGATAATGTCGCGATCGATGCCGAGCTTAAGCGCAGCGCGAACGCGCGGATCGTTAAATGGCGCTTTCTGGTTGTTGATTTCGTAGTAGTAGGTACACAGATACGGGTCAACATGCAGCTCTTTACCGTTGTCACGCTGCAATTTTTTAAACAGCTCAATAGGCAGGTTGTTATAGGTCATGTCACTGCCGTTATCAGAGAAGTAACGGTTTACATCGCTGACTTCCGACGAGATTGGCAGGAAAGTGACTTTGTTCAGCACGGTATGCGCGTTATCCCAGTATTCAGGGTTACGCACAACGGTAATACGTTCGTTGATAACGTGTGATTCCAACTTAAACGCACCGTTACCCACCCAGTTTTCTGGCTGAGTCCACTTGTCACCGAATTTTTCGATTGCAGCTTTATTAACTGGCGACATTGAGGGGTGAATGAGTAATTTATAGAAATAAGGCACCGGCTCGCTTAAGGTCACTTGCAGTGTATGATCGTCAATCGCCTTTACGCCCAGGTCTGTTGGGGGCTTCTTGCCAGCGATAATATCATCAACGTTAGCCAGATGGCCGTATTGCAGATAGCTGGCATAAGGCGATGCGGTTTTCGGATCGGCCAAACGCTCCCAGCTGTAGACGAAATCCTGAGCAGTGACAGGTTCACCATTTGACCATTTTGCATTTTTACGCAAGTGGAAAGTCCAGACTTTAAAGTCTTTGTTATCCCAGCTTTCAGCCACACCAGGAATGGGATGACCATCCGTATCGCTGATGACCAGACCTTCCAGCAGATCACGACTCACGTTAGATTCCGGAACGCCTTCGATTTTATGCGGATCCAGTGACTGAACCTCGCTACCGTTTCCTTTAACCAGCTCCTGCTTCGCGGCCAGTTCTACGCCGGCAGGTACTGTGGCTGCCATAACGCTGTTCGCTGCGAGCGCACTCATCGCTGCAAAGACGCTGGCAGCAATCAAGGTTTTTTTCGTGATGTTGTTCATTCTTAACTCCAGTTTTTTATTTTCACTGAGGGTGTTTGCGACCTCAGCGTTCCCCGTATTCGGGTCCCCGGTGTTTGCCACCTGGGGCGTATTGACCCTGTTGTGTGGTCTGCACGGCCACGCCCTTCCCGACTGTGCCGCCGGTTAAGCGCGTGACTCAGTGTTTTTTAATGAAATAGTATTTCAGGTCTGTCATGTCCTGCGGATCGTGGCCAGTAAAACCGCCAACCCAGGGTTTAACCAGCCGCACGCTGACGCGATAGTAAACTGGCACAATTGCTGAGTCTTTGTCGAGTTGTGTTTCTGCCTGCTGATACAATGATGCGCGGTCCGCTTCATTTTCAGCCGTTAATGTTGCGGCTAACAGACGGTCGTATTCCGCACTGTGGTAAAACGCGGTATTGGTCGACGACTGGCTCTGGAACATATTCAGGAATGTTGAGGGCTCATTGTAATCCGCACACCAGGTGGCGCGCACAACGTCATATTGTGCCTGATGCCGGGTTTCCAGCAGGGTTTTCCATTCCTGATTCTGCAACGTAACCTGCGCGCCCAAATTGCGTTGCCACATGGACGCGGCGGCGATGGCCTGGGTTTTGTTTTGATCGGATGTGTTATAGAGCAGCGTAAAGCGCAGCGGATTTTTATCGTTGTAACCCGCCTCGGCCAGCAGTTTTTTCGCAGCCGCGTTTCGCTGCGGCTGTGTCCACGCCATCCAGTCTGGGGAAGATAACGCAGCGCCTGCGATGTAAGGCGGCGTAAAGCTGTAGGCCGGAATTTGCCCTTGCCCCATGATCTTACGAGCGATGATATCGCGATCCAGCGTCATTTTGATCGCAGCGCGCACGCGGGCATCGGTGAACGGCGGTTTTTTGCTATTAATTTCGTAATAGAAGGTGCAGAGCAGCGGACTGACTTTAACCTCATCACCCATATCTTTGCGCAATTTAGCAAACAAGTCGGGCGGAACCGCGCTGTTGGTCATATCAATGCCACCGCTGCGATAGCGATTGATATCACTGTTTTCCGAGCTGATGGCCAGAAACGTTCCCTGCTCAATAACGGTCTGAGCATTGTTCCAGTAAAGAGGATTACGCTTCAGAACAATTTTCTCATTCACCACCCAGTCATTCAGCGTATAGGCGCCGTTACCGATATAGTGACCGGGTTGGGTCCAGCCCTCACCCCACTTTTCGATGGCAGGTGCGTAAACGGGTTTCATCGCGGTGTGCGCCAGCATGGCCACTAAATAAGGCACCGGTTCGGTCAGGGTAATTTGCAGATGGCGATCGTCCAGGGCTTTCACGCCCAGTTGATCGGGGGCAACTTTACCGGCAAGAATCGCATCGACATTCGCAATATGGGCAGCCTGCAGATAGCTGGCATAGGGCGACGCAGTTTTAGGATCGGCAAGACGACGCCAGCTGTAAACGAAGTCCTGTGCCGTAACCGGCTCCCCATTGCTCCATTTGGCATTGTCGCGCAGGGTGAATGTCCAGATTTTACCTTGCTGGTTTTCCCAGCGCTCAGCCACACCCGGCACCACATTACCGTTATTGTCCGTGTTAACCAGCCCATCCAGCAGGTTGAGGATGATGTTTGACTCCGGTACACCTTCGACTTTATGCGGATCGAGCGAGGCAACTTCCGAACCGTTATTAATCACGATTTGCTGTACGGCGGAGAGCGTCACGTCTGATGGCACGGTGGCAGCACAGGTGGGCAATGCGGTTAAGGTTAGTGCCAGACAAGCCAGGTAGTGCTGCGCGTTCATTTCCCACACCCTTGTTAAATGCCAATTTTTATTCTGATATCCCAGCATCAATAAGGAATAAATCTTTTGCTTTTGACGTTTGGGAAAACATTATTAATGCGCCGAAAATTAGCAGATGCTGCAGAGGGGCGCCAAAACTAAATCGCTAAAATGTTACCTGTTTCTCTTTTATCATGAGATTTTTCCCAGTGGAAGTGTTAATTTTCGCCCTAAAAATAGCTTAACAGACTGATTAATAAACAATCTCATCACTTTGATGTCAATTTAACCAAAAAACAACATTTCTACCCTGGCGTTGCGTTGTTGTAGTGTGAATACACACCGTCACATCATTTAAAAAACGGTTTAAGCGACGTAGACCAGCATTAATCATGCCAACTTCCGCTGCGAGAGCAGAATATAGTGTGAATATAGTGACATGCCGCGATGCCAGCACTGGCGCTGCAGCGAAGGTTATTAGCGGAAGTGATAACTGAAGAAGGATGTGAAGAGAGATAAATAATTGCATCAATACGGTGCAAAAAAATCGTCTTTTGCACCCTATTGGTTCATTTCTTGTTAAATGCGATTAAATAAGTCGGTTTACCCAACCAGACCGGGAAAAATTGCCTTGATGCCGGTCACCACAAATTCAATACCTAGCGCCATTAACAGCAATCCCATGATACGGGTAATCACGTTAATCCCTGTCTGCCCTAACAGCCTGACCATTAAAGGCGCAGCGCGGAACAGCAGCCAACAGCTAAAGGCAAAAACAGCAATCGCAACGGTAAAACCCAAAAGGTTGAGCCAGTTGTTATAACGTGTGCTCCAGACGATAGTCGAACTGATGGCGCCTGGACCCGCCATAAGCGGCAGCGCAAGGGGAACCACGCCAATACTTTCCCGAATTGCCGTTTCCGTTTTTTCCTGCTTATTTTGCTTATCCTCGCCCAGCTTGCCGCTAATCATCGACATAGCGATGGTCACCACCAGAATCCCGCCCGCAATGCGAAACGAGTCGATAGAGATACCGAAGACATGCAGGATTGCATCGCCCAGAAACAGCGAGGTCCAGAGAATAATCGCCACCGCGAGGTTGGCCGTCAGGTTGGTTTTATTGCGTTCTGCCACGCCCTGATAGCGGGTCATGCTAATAAATACCGGAATGATGCCGATGGGATTAACCAGTGCAAACAGGCCTACGAAAAACTTGATATAGCCAGACAGATCTAATAACGCAGGATTCACGGTTAACTCCCCATCCCAGATGAAAAACGCGCCTAATGTAAGTGAAAAAAGCCGTGGGCGCCAGATGCCTAAGCAGTTATTTATGCTGTTATTTTACTTACAATTTAGTGGCTTTAACCACGCATTAACTATCTTGTGGAAGATGTTACTTTTACGCCCCGTTTATTATCCCCCAGCCCGGCCCCCCTGAATGCAGAGCTGAAAGGAGTCAGCTTGGGTTTAAATTGATCTAAATCATCATTGTTCTCTCCCAAACCCGATACTCTTTCTCTGTCAGTAACGCAGGTCTCATTATTTCGAAACAGAGAGAAGCTCTTTTAGTAAACAATTGAAAAACCGCTGCTTTATTCCCGTAAACCGTGCCGTTTGCACCATGGCTATACTCAGGGATTCAGGCTTGTTTACTAAAAAAAGTTTAACTTCCTCAGGAGAGCACAATGGCCGTTACTAATGTCGCTGAACTCAATGCACTGGTTGAACGTGTAAAAAAAGCCCAGCAAGAATTCGCCAATTTTTCTCAACAACAGGTCGATGCCATCTTCCGCGCAGCCGCACTGGCCGCCGCGGATGCCCGAATTCCACTCGCTAAAATGGCGGTGGCAGAATCGGGCATGGGCATTGTTGAAGACAAAGTCATTAAAAATCACTTCGCTTCTGAATACATCTACAACGCCTATAAGGATGAGAAAACCTGCGGCGTACTGGACACCGATGATACGTTTGGCACCATCACAATCGCTGAACCCATCGGCCTGATTTGCGGTATCGTCCCCACCACTAACCCTACCTCCACCGCGATTTTCAAGGCACTTATCAGCCTTAAAACCCGCAACGGGATTATCTTCTCCCCCCATCCTCGAGCCAAAGATGCGACGAACAAAGCGGCGGATATTGTCCTGCAGGCAGCGATTGCCGCTGGCGCGCCCAAAGACATTATAGGCTGGATTGATGCACCTTCTGTGGAACTGTCCAATCAGTTGATGCACCATCCTGATATTAACCTGATTCTGGCGACGGGTGGCCCCGGCATGGTCAAAGCCGCCTACAGCTCAGGTAAGCCGGCGATTGGCGTGGGGGCCGGTAACACGCCCGTTGTCATCGATGAAACAGCTGATGTTAAACGCGCCGTTGCCTCCATCCTGATGTCAAAAACGTTTGATAACGGTGTGATCTGTGCCTCTGAACAGTCGGTTATCGTGGTGGATGCCGTCTACGACGCCGTGCGCGAGCGCTTCGCCAGCCATGGTGGCTATCTGCTTGAGGGACAGGAGCTGAGTGCGGTACAAAATATCATTCTAAAAAACGGTGGGCTTAACGCCGCCATTGTGGGCCAGCCTGCGGTGAAGATTGCGGAGATGGCCGGCATCAGCGTACCTGGTGAAACCAAAATCCTGATTGGCGAAGTTGAACGGGTCGATGAATCAGAGCCTTTCGCTCATGAAAAACTGTCGCCGACACTGGCGATGTACCGTGCTAAAGATTATCAGGATGCCGTCAGCAAAGCGGAGAAACTGGTGGCGATGGGCGGTATTGGTCATACGTCATGCCTGTATACCGACCAGGACAATCAGACAGCGCGCGTGCACTATTTTGGCGACAAGATGAAAACAGCCCGCATTCTGATCAACACGCCAGCTTCTCAGGGCGGTATTGGTGATTTATATAACTTCAAACTCGCCCCTTCTCTGACACTGGGTTGTGGTTCCTGGGGCGGTAACTCCATTTCTGAAAACGTGGGGCCCAAACATCTCATCAACAAGAAAACCGTCGCTAAGCGAGCTGAAAATATGTTGTGGCATAAACTTCCGAAGTCCATTTACTTCCGTCGCGGCTCTTTACCCATTGCGCTTGAAGAGATCGCCACTGACGGTGCCAAACGCGCGTTTGTGGTGACTGACCGCTTCCTGTTTAACAACGGTTATGCCGATCAGGTCACCCGCGTTTTAAAATCTCACGGCATCGAAACCGAAGTTTTCTTTGAGGTTGAAGCGGATCCCACCTTAAGCATCGTGCGTAAAGGTGCAGAACAGATGAACAGCTTTAAGCCAGACGTGATCATCGCCCTGGGCGGCGGTTCGCCGATGGATGCAGCCAAAATCATGTGGGTCATGTATGAGCATCCAGAAACCCATTTTGAAGAGCTGGCACTGCGGTTTATGGATATTCGCAAACGTATCTATAAGTTCCCTAAAATGGGCGTGAAAGCGCGCATGGTGGCCATTACGACAACCTCAGGCACAGGTTCAGAAGTGACGCCTTTTGCCGTGGTAACGGATGACGCGACCGGACAGAAATACCCGCTGGCCGATTATGCGCTGACGCCGGATATGGCTATCGTTGATGCCAACCTGGTCATGGATATGCCACGTTCACTTTGTGCTTTCGGCGGTCTGGATGCGGTGACGCACGCGCTGGAAGCCTATGTGTCGGTCCTGGCCAATGAATACTCCGATGGTCAGGCCCTGCAGGCGCTTAAGCTGCTTAAAGAGAACTTACCGGCGAGCTATGCAGAAGGTGCAAAAAATCCGGTTGCCCGTGAACGTGTACATAATGCCGCCACCATCGCCGGTATCGCCTTTGCGAACGCCTTCCTCGGGGTTTGTCACTCAATGGCGCATAAGCTTGGCTCTGAGTTCCATATTCCTCATGGACTGGCTAACTCGCTGCTGATTTCCAACGTTATTCGCTATAACGCCAATGACAACCCTACTAAGCAAACCGCATTCAGCCAGTACGATCGTCCCCAGGCGCGTCGTCGTTATGCTGAAATTGCGGATCATCTTGGTCTCACCGCGCCGGGCGACCGCACTGCCCAGAAAATTGAGAAGCTGCTGGTATGGCTGGATGAAATCAAAACGGAACTGGGTATTCCGGCCTCGATTCGTGAAGCCGGTGTGCAGGAGGCAGACTTCCTGGCGAAAGTCGATAAACTGGCGGATGATGCCTTTGATGACCAGTGTACTGGCGCGAATCCACGTTATCCGCTGATTGCCGAACTCAAACAGCTGATGCTGGACAGCTACTACGGCCGTAAATTTGTCGAGCCGTTCGCCAGTGCCGCCGAGGCTGCTCAGGCTCAACCTGTCAGTGACAGCAAAGCGGCGAAGAAAGCTAAAAAAGCCTAATCCGCTCCGCGCCCGATGAACGGGCTGCCGAAACCCCTTGTCTGGCCCGTGCCTCAAGGGGTTTTTTATGGCGGGTTTACCGCTTCGTTAAACACTGCTGCCTGGTGAATCAGGGTAGTGAAGAGAATATCGACCTGAGCCGGACGGGAAAAGGAATAAAGTCCGTGATCGCATCGCCTTGCGCCCTTAACGAGCGCCATGGAAAAGCAGCCCGGCGCTCATTGAGGGCTATTTATTCCCCCACGGGGGTTTGCGCCCCATGGATGCCTGCAAACAACCCTGCTCTATCGCCTTTTTATAATGCTTACGGCATACGGAGATATAACGTTCGTTGCCGCCGATGACGACCTGCTCCCCCTCTCTGAAAGGTTTACCGTCACTGTCCAGACGCAGCACCATGCCCGCTTTACGTCCACAATGACAGACCGTTTTCAGCTCTACCAGCTTATCCGCCCATGCCAGAAGATACTGGCTACCGGTGAAGAGTTCACCAAGAAAATCGGTACGCAGCCCGTAGCAGAGTACGGGAATATCCAGATTATCTACCACGTCAGACAAGGCCTTAACCTGCTCACGCGTCAGAAACTGGCTTTCGTCCACCAGTACACAGTGAACGGGTTGTCGCGCATGTTCCTGGGCAATTTCCACATCAAGCTGGCTGGCTGCATTATAAAGCACCGCAGGAGAAGATAATCCAATACGCGAGCTCACCTTGCCTGCGCCGAAGCGATTGTCGATCTCAGCGGTATAGACGAGCGTGCGCATCCCGCGTTCCTGATAATTGTAGGATGACTGCAATAATGCGGTTGATTTACCGGCGTTCATTGCCGAATAGTAGAAATAGAGTTGAGCCATTTGCGCCGATTCTCGGATACGATGAAAAAACAGGGCCGATTTTAGCATATCTACAGGTTGCTGCTGGGGGGATTTTCACCTTATGCTGTTCAGATTAGCATCACTCATTGATGATGCAGCGGTTAATATGATGCGGCATTGGGTCTTCAAGTCAGGATAAATATTAAAGCACATGTGTGATTAAACATTATTTTTATACCGATAATGTATCAGCGCATTTTCAGCTAAGATCTTAATCTTTTCATTGATTCAACCCACCTGACATCACACTTCATCGGGGTGAATTAATAATTTATTAAATTCCTCGCTTACTCTTTTTAAGCTAAAAATTAATTTAATGTTGAACTTATTTTTCTCCACCACTACTATTAGCGGGCAGAACAACTCTCCTATTAATTATTCAGAGATCAGGACAATGAGCGAAGCACTTAAAAATCTTAATAATATCCGCACGCTGCGTGCCCAGGCCAGAGAGTGTTCTTTGGAAACGCTGGAAGAAATGCTGGAAAAACTGGACGTCGTGGTAAATGAACGTCGCGACGAAGAGTCAAACTCTAAAGCTGAAAACGAAGAGCGTGCGCGTAAACTTGAGCAATATCGCGAGATGCTGTTAGCGGATGGTATCGATCCCAACGAATTATTCAATACCCTGTCAGAATCAAAAACGGCTGGCAAAGCCAAACGTGCTGCCCGCCCGGCTAAATATCAGTTTGTAGATGAACATGGCGAGACCAAAACCTGGACGGGTCAGGGCCGTACGCCAGCAGCAATCAAGAAAGCCATGGAAGAACAAGGTAAGCAGTTAGACGACTTCCTGCTGTAATGCTTAGCCTGTTTCGCTTATTGTTAGCTTTACTTTAGCTTTAAGATTATCCGCACCAGAAAAAAAAGGAAGCGATCGCTTCCTTTTTTTTATTTTCAGATTGAATAGAAATTTCGATACCAGTCTACAAAGCGCCTTACGCCTTCATCAACACCGGTTTGGGGTTTAAATCCAATGGTATTAAATAATGCGGTTGTGTCCGCGCTGGTTGCCAGCACGTCCCCCGGTTGCATGGGCATCAGATTTTTATTTGCCTTCACACCCAACGCTTTCTCAATCGCTTCAATATAGTGAATCAGGCTCACCGGCTGGCTATTGCCAAGGTTATATATGCGATAAGGGGCAGAGCTTGACGCGGCAGAACCCGTTTCCACGGTCCAGTCTGCGTCCGCCTGCGGGATAACATCCTGCAAGCGAATAACCGCCTCTGCAACATCATCGATATAAGTAAAGTCGCGTTTCATTTGCCCCTGGTTATAAACATCTATCGCCTCGCCTGCAAGCATTGCGCGGGTGAATTTAAACAACGCCATGTCCGGACGTCCCCACGGGCCATAGACCGTGAAAAAACGTAAGCCAGTGGTAGGCAATTGATAGAGATGTGAATAGGTATGCGACATCAGCTCATTGGCTTTTTTCGTCGCGGCATACAATGACACGGGATGATCGACGCTGTCTTCTGTTGAAAATGGCATCTTGTTATTCAGGCCATAAACCGAACTGGATGAAGCATAAAGCAGATGCTCGATTTTATGGTGGCGGCAGCCTTCAAGAATATTCAGGTGCCCAATGACGTTTGCATCGGCATACGCATGGGGGTTTTCGAGTGAGTAACGCACCCCTGCCTGAGCGGCCAGATGAATAACGCGCTGAAAATTGTGCTGTTCAAAAAGTGTGGCAATAGCCTGACGATCGGCCAAATTGGCTTTAATAAAGGTAAAGGATGGATTGTCACCGATGATATCAAGGCGAGCTTGTTTAAGGTTTACATCATAGTAGTCATTCAGGTTGTCAAGACCGACAACCTGGTGACCGGCGGCCAGCAGGCGTTGACTGACATGAAAGCCAATAAAGCCTGCTGCGCCGGTTACCAGAAAATTCATAAATCCCTCGTTAATCACACAGCCTGGATAGATGCTCCGCGGCCGATTGCATAATAAACGAAGCCGCGTTTGCTGATACGCTCTGGATCATACAGGTTACGTCCATCAAAAATCACGGGTTCTTTCAGTGCGCTCTTAATCACGTCAAAGTCAGGTGCACGGAAATTTTGCCATTCCGTACAAATCACCAGGCCGTCTGCACCGTGCAGCGCCGCTTCTTTGGTTCCCATCAGCTTCAGATCGTCGCGATGACCATAGATGCGCTGCGCTTCGTCCATGGCTTCCGGATCGAACGCCTGAACAGAGGCACCCGCTTCCCATAACGTTTCCATCAACACGCGACTGGATGCTTCGCGCATATCATCTGTGTTGGGCTTGAATGACAGGCCCCACAGCGCAAACGTTTTACCTTTCAGATCGTCACCGAAGTGGCGTTTAATGAAGGTGGGCAGCTTTGTCTTTTGGCTGTCGTTGACGTCTTCCACCGCCTTCAACAGGCGCGGTGTATAACCAATAGACTCCGCTGTGCGGATCAGCGCCTGAACGTCTTTCGGGAAGCAGGAACCGCCATAGCCGCAGCCTGGGTAGATAAAGTGATAGCCGATACGTGAGTCAGAACCAATCCCCTGGCGCACTTTTTCGATATCCGCACCTAAACGTTCTGCGAGATTGGAAATTTCGTTCATAAAGCTGATTTTCGTCGCCAGCATGCAGTTAGCGGCGTACTTCGTCAGTTCTGCACTGCGAATATCCATCAAAATCATACGATCGTGGTTACGGTTGAATGGCTCATACAGCTCACGCAACAGCTCCACCACGTCATCATTGTCGGTGCCGACAACGATACGCTCAGGGCGCATACAGTCGTTAACGGCCGCGCCTTCTTTCAGGAACTCTGGGTTGGATACCACATCAAAGCTGATGTTGGCATCGCGCGCCTGCAGCGTTTCTGTCATGACAGCACGGACTCTGTCAGCCGTTCCGACCGGTACCGTTGACTTATCAATCACGACTTTGTGATCTGTCATGTGCTGAGCAATGGTACGCGCTACGGCAGTAACATATTTCAGATCGGCCGAGCCGTCCTCATCAGGCGGCGTGCCGACGGCGATAAACTGCATTACACCGTGGTTCACGCCCTGAGCAGCATCAGTGCTGAACTTCAGGCGACCCGATTCGTAATTCGACATAACCAGCGGCGTCAGACCCGGCTCAAAAATTGGGATCTTGCCTTTTTTAAGGTTCTCGACCTTGTTTTCATCCACATCAATGCAGAGAACGTCATGTCCGACTTCGGCCAACACCGCAGCCTGAACCAGACCGACATAGCCGATACCAAATACAGTGACTTTCATTGAGCTATCCTGTGTTTAAAATTACTTTTTATCGCTAACAGTATTGTTGAGCCATTCAGTGAACTCTTTACCCAATACCGGATGGCGGACACCATATTCAACGAAAGCCTGCATATAACCCAGTTTGTTACCACAGTCGTGGCTTACCCCTTTCAGGTGATAGGCTTCGACGGTTTCTTTATCCATCAGCATGGCAATGGAGTCGGTGAGCTGAACTTCGCCACCGGCACCTGGAGGCGTTTTCGCCAGCAGTGGCCAGATATCCGCAGACAGAACGTAACGACCGACAACCGCAAGGTTGGATGGCGCTTCAGACGCTTTAGGTTTCTCAACAACCCCGACCATAGGCGCGCTGTCACCAGGATTCAGTTCTGCACCCTGACAATCTACAACACCGTATGCCGTCACATCGCTGACGGGCTCAACCATGATCTGACTACGGCCAGACTCTTCGTAACGGCTCAGCATTTCTGCCAGGTTATCTTTGGTTGGGTTAGATTCGTATTCGTCGATGATCACGTCAGGCAGGATGACCGCAACAGGTTCATCGCCGACCAGAGGATGTGCACACATGACCGCATGGCCCAGACCTTTCGCGATGCCCTGACGGACCTGCATGATGGTCACGTGCGGAGGACAGATGGACTGAATTTCGTCCAGCAGCTGGCGCTTGACGCGTTTTTCCAGCATAGACTCCAGTTCAAAACTGGTATCAAAATGGTTCTCAATGGCGTTTTTAGAGGAGTGAGTAACCAGCACAATCTCATTAATACCCGCAGCAATACACTCGTTAACGACATACTGAATTAACGGCTTATCAACCAGCGGCAACATTTCTTTTGGAATCGCTTTGGTAGCAGGCAACATACGTGTACCCAAACCCGCTACTGGAATTACCGCTTTTTTTACTTTGGTCTTATAGGCAGACATCAAAATACCTCTCTTATAGGCCGTTCAAGTTTTAATGCTTGATATGTCGGTTTAAATTCGGAAATGAGTATATCAGTTAGTCGTGAACGGATTTATCCTGGAAGACCGCTATCCGTAGAATTTAAGACTATTACCCAAGTGTAAAGCTAACTTCTGGCCCTGTCTCCCATCAGATAATAAACTATCCATACGGGTTTACTGGTCAGACGATAACATCAGTCGTATGCGGCCTCCGGCCCCCCAAATATGGCATTGCCAGTCATCAGCGCGCTGGCTTATTTGGTTAGTATGTGTACTGCCCATAGTGCCAAGTGGCACACCGTTACTGAGTTGTATTTGATGGGCCTGAACGTGCAGCGTTGCATTTAATCCGGCTGAAACCAGTACCAGATTTTTTAATCCGCGGTGATAGTAGCCCACCAGCAACGGGAACTGACCGGTCAGATTTGCCTGGCGCAGCAGCAAATTAACCTGTCTGAGCAGACTGCTCAGCTCAGGTAAGCGTTGTTTTTGGCCAGATAACTGTTCCTGAAGGAGTCCGTTAAATAAGGCGCGCAAAAGCAAGGCGGCCAGTACGCCGTTGTCGCCTGCGCGCGTAACGTCAAGACAATAAAAGGCGAGATCTTTGTCTGAAAGCGCCGCAATATCCAGCACCAGACCTGGCTGCTCGGCCATCGTCAGTTGCCGATAGTTGATCCGACAGTTAGCAATGCGTTGTTGTACGGGTGGCTGAAGTTCTTTAAGGAGTTTTGCCGCCGCAGAGGGATCGCGAACCAGAGCGTCCCAGTCCTGAAACAGCTGCTCGTCTTCCTCCACCTTTGAGGTAAACATGGAGGGATAGAGGCATTCGTAAACCGCTTCACGAAAACGTTCAAAGTTTTTTAGCGGCTTAAGCAGCACATCCTGTACGCCAAGACGCAAAACCTGAGCAATATCGGACATATTTTCTGTGGCGGAAATAATCAAAATCGGGACGCTGTTACCCCGGCTGCGCACGTGTTCAACGAATTCGATACCGCTCATGCGCGGCATCTCAAGATCACAAATCACCAGCTCCACAGCATGCTGCTTCAGTTGCTCAATAGCCTCGAGGCCATCTTCTGCCTCAACTGTGACAGCCCCCATCGATGACAGAAATTGGTTTAAAAGCGAACGGAAAACGGCCTCATCTTCGACAATGAGTATCTTTTTGCCGATCAGTGGTTTTTCCATTCCATCCCCCTGCGTACCCGATAATTCAATAGTGGTTCATAAAACGCAGTTGCGCCTTTCAGAATAGACCGAAGTAACATCTGTGCGTGAACAACCAGATTATCTTCTACGGACCAGCGGTAATAATTCATCCATTTGTTTCTCAACGGCAACCTTCCCAGCCGCAATAGCTTCTTCTGCACGATGAAAATCCAACGTGGATATTTGTGGACAAAACGGCTGGATGAGCACATCGGGCGGATCGCCTGCCATCCTGTTTCGCTTCAGGCGATTTTCCAGGACCTGAATGGATGTTGCCATGATCTCCATCGCGCCCGGCACTTGTGATGCGCGTCGCTGGGTAAAACTGACCAGCCTCTGGCGCAGCTTTCCGCGCCAGTCAAGATTCAGTGCGACAGCCGCGGCATGTTCTTCAGAACTCTGTGGCGTCAGCACCATTGAATCAGGCTGCATCAGGTGCGCATCGTGTTGAAGATCGACGGCAATAACCACATCAGCGCCCAGTGCGCGCGTTAGCGAAACCGGCACCGGATTCACCACGGCACCGTCTACCAGCCAATATCCATTGTAGCCGACCGGTGGTAATAAACCTGGCATACTGCAGGAAGCGCGAACCGCCTGATGCAATTCTCCCTCAGTGAGCCATAATTCACGCCCGGTGCTCAGGTTGGTCGCCACTACGCCAAAGGGCTTATCGCATGACTCAAGCGCATCATTCGTGATGAGCTGGCGGACATGGTTAAATACGCGTTCACCGCGCAGGAGTCCGCCGCGCTGCCAGGAGAGATCCATCAGGCGGATCACATCCCAGTAGCTAAAAGCGCTGACCCATTTTTTCATATGGGGCAACCGGTGATTGACATAAGCCGCACCGACCAGGGCACCGATTGAACACCCGGCGACTACATCAATTTCAATGCCTGCGCTTTCCAACGCTTCGATGACGCCGATATGCGCCCATCCTTTGGCGGCACCGGAACCCAGAGCCAATCCAATCTTTTGCTTTCTCATCTTGCTCGGTTCCTGGCGTCAATACGTAGCGTCATAAGCATGGGTCAGATAAAGTAAACGATATCATCAACAACGACTGTGATTAACAGGAGAAAGTGTGTCCGAATCTTGCCCTTGCTGTAGCGGCAAGCAGTATAGCCTATGTTGTCAGCCCTTTGTTAAAGGAGCAGAAATTCCCTTATCAGCTGAACAACTTATGCGCTCTCGCTACTGCGCTTATGTCAAACATGACGTCAACTACCTGGTGTCTACTTGGCATCCTACCCGGCGCGATCCGGCACTTGCGGGACTGTTGTCTGAAAGTTTTGCTGGTACTGAATGGCTGAGCCTGAACATCACGCAGCGTGAACCGGGGCGTGATGATGACGAATCGTTTGTGACTTTTTTCGCCCGTTATCGTGAAAACGGCGCCGATCGGGCAATGTACGAACGTTCACGCTTTCTTCGCGAGGATCAACGCTGGTACTATGTAGACGGAGTGACGCCCGCCATTGGGCGTAACGATCGCTGTCCTTGTGGCGCCGATAAAAAATACAAAAAATGTTGCGGCTAAGGCAGTTGCCTGCGTAACGGTTTTACCCTTAATGCTTTGACAGGACTCTGATTGAGATGCAAGCGCAAACCATGCAAAGAAAAGTTTTACGAACCATTTGTCCCGATGCAAAAGGTCTGATCGCCAAAATCACCAATATTTGTTACAAGCACGAACTGAATATCGTGCAAAACAATGAGTTTGTTGACCATCGCACCGGGCGTTTTTTTATGCGCACAGAGCTGGAGGGGATTTTTAACGACACCACCCTGCTGGCCGATCTCGACAGTGCCCTTCCGCAAGGTTCCGTGCGTGAACTGCATAGCGCAGGCCGTCGCCGTGTTGTTATTCTCATTACCAAAGAAGCACACTGCCTTGGCGACCTGCTGATGAAGAGTGCGTTTGGCGGCCTCGATATGGAAATCGCCGCCGTTATCGGTAATCACGACACGTTGCGTTCGCTGGTAGAGCGTTTCGATATTCCGTTTGTTCTGGTCAGCCACGAAGGCTTGTCGCGCGAAGAGCATGACAACCGCATGGCGGACGAGATTGATCGTTATCAGCCCGATTATGTGGTGCTTGCCAAATACATGCGCGTGCTGACGCCGGGCTTTGTGCAGCGCTACCCAAATCAGATTATTAACATTCACCACTCTTTCCTGCCGGCCTTTATCGGCGCACGGCCTTACCATCAGGCTTACGAACGTGGTGTGAAAATCATTGGCGCAACGGCACACTACGTTAACGATAACCTTGATGAAGGTCCGATCATCATGCAGGACGTGATTAATGTCGATCACAGTTACACCGCCGAAGAGATGATGCGGGCCGGACGCGACGTCGAAAAAAACGTGCTGAGCCGCGCGCTGGATAAAGTATTGGGCCAGCGTGTTTTTGTTTATGGTAACCGCACGATTATTCTTTAAGCGTAAACGGCGCTGGATTGGCTGACATTCCAGCGCTACGGGCAAAAAGTGGGCAAACGATTCACCTTTTGCCAGTCGTCGCTTTACAGCCATGGCGCATTTGGTATGATGCGCCCCGCTTCAGAGCACAACAATTCAGTCCCTGGTGGGATTCCCGAGCGGCCAAAGGGAGCAGACTGTAAATCTGCCGTCACAGACTTCGAAGGTTCGAATCCTTCTCC
>NZ_JASCAK010000024.1:0-218920 GCF_029967885.1 Pantoea sp. V106_11 | reverse complement strand
CGAACGCTTTTGAACGCTGCGAAGCAGCGGCCCGAAGGGTGAATCACAGCGTGATTCATAAACTGCCAGGCATCAAATTAAGACCAGTACGCTGGTCATGACCTTACCGGTGACGCGGAAGGGCGATATACCTGATATCAGAACGTTTTTCTGACGTCAGTACAGAATCGGTGGAGCGGTAGTTCAGTTGGTTAGAATACCTGCCTGTCACGCAGGGGGTCGCGGGTTCGAGCCCCGTCCGTTCCGCCACCCTTTTTAGGGGCGTAGTTCAATTGGTAGAGCACCGGTCTCCAAAACCGGGTGTTGGGGGTTCGAGTCCCTCCGCCCCTGCCAGAAAGAGAAAAATCCTTTGCTTCGGCGAAGGATTTTTTTTTGCCTGCAAAAAAGTGAAAAAGAAAACCAGCCAGCAGATACTGGCCCAATCCTCTTTGACTTCCTCCTGTTTTTAATTAGGTACCACAGGAAACTTTAACAGCTGACGGATGTACGTTTGCTGATCGCTGTTTTGTAACCACACCGCATAAAGAGGGCGAACGGCTACAGAAGTATCAGGCATTACCATCAGATCGCTGTAAAGGCTTTGCCAGAAATCAGGTAGAAACGCACATGCACCTGTCGTGTGAAGCAACTCACGCGTCACCTGGGCGGATGTGGTTGTTAACACGGGCACATCGTCACCGCCAGAGAGATAGCTTTGATGCTGATGAAAGTCGGCTCCCCATTCCAGTTTTATATAATCATATTTTTCACGCTTGTCTGTCTGTCGTGAGCGAAACAGCGCCAGTGAGATATGACCGATCTGCTGACTGGTTAACTCATCCATCTTCGGCGCTTCAGTGGTGATTAATAAATCCAGCTGACGTTCGTGAAGCTGCTTAACCAGTAAATGGCGTTGTGCCACGCGCGCTTCCAGATGGAGGCTTTCACGGTTCTCATAGAGCGTCTGAAGCCAGGGTGTTAAATACGCCTCCCATAACGAGGCACTGGCACCAATGGAGAGCTCATGGTGCTGCTGCGTATGCGACACTTCTTTCTTGGCCATCAGCCACGTATTCATCAGGCTTTCCGCATAGGGCAGCAGCCGCTCACCTGCGGAGGTCAGACGGATATTGTTACGATGTCGGGTAAAAAGATTAACACCAAGCTGATTTTCTAACTGGCGGATGCGAAAACTGACAGCAGACTGCGTTAAGTAAAGTGCTTCTGCAGCGCGCCCGAAATGGCGAGTTCTGCTCACTTCCAGGAAAGTTTTCAGTAATTCCGTATCCACAGCGTTCTCCCAAAATTTGTTTGTCGTATAGATTTAAATGTTTTGTTTTACACTCTGTCAAGCCTATCTAATACTCCGCGCCATAAATAGCACGGCCATAAGAGAAACAGGAGCGTGTAACATGGCGGAAAGCTTCTCAACGGAAAATCGTTTCTTTGACAACAAACATTACCCACGCGGTTTTTCGCGACATGGTGACTTTACGATTAAAGAAGCACAGCTACTTGAACGTCACGGCGTAGCGTTTAATGAGCTGGACCTCGCCAAGCGTGAGCCAGCGACAGAAGAAGAGCGTCTGTTCATTGAGGTTTGTCGTGGCGTGCGTGAGCCACAAACGGAAGCAGAACGTGTATGGTCCAAATACATGACACGTATTAAGCGTCCTAAGCGTTTTCACACGCTGTCAGGCGGTAAACCACAGATGGATACCGTTGAAGACTACACCGAAAGCGACGATTAACGAGAAGGGGTGAAAGCCCCTTTTTACTGCAAGCTTTTGTGCAAGTAGATCATCAGTCGGTCAATGCTTCGATAGCTTACGGCCTCTTGAAGATGATGACGTCCAATCACCTCTTCCCCCGCTAAATCGGCCACCGTGCGCGCCACTTTCAGGATACGTTGCCACGCCCTCACCGATAAGCCCAGCTGATTTAAAACAGATTCAAGCCACCGTGCATCCGACGGCGAAATCTGACACCACTGTAGTACATCTGAATTAGCCAACTGCGCATTAATCTTCCCTGAGCGCGCCATCTGTATCTGACGCGCGGCAAAAACGCGCTCACGCACTTCTGCAGAGCTTTCCCCTGCCTGCCGTTGCTGACTCAGCATTCCTGCAGGAAGCAGCGGAACTTCCAGTGACAGATCAAAGCGATCCAGGAAAGGACCAGAAAGTTTACTGAGATAGCGTAAAACCTGCTGTGGCGACGTACGGTTATGTTGTCCCTGATAGTGTCCGGTTGGGCTGGGATTCATTGCTGCGATTAACTGAAAGCGTGCGGGATAAACGACGTTGGCCCTGGCCCGCGAAATGGCCACTTCGCCGGACTCAATGGGTTCACGTAACGCGTCCAGCACGCTGCGCTGAAACTCAGGCAGTTCGTCCAGAAACAGCACGCCGTTATGTGCCAGCGAGATTTCTCCGGGTCGTGGTAACGCACCGCCGCCGATAAGGGCATACAGAGAAGCGCTGTGATGAGGGGCCCTAAAAGGCCGCTTACGCCATCGCAGATGCATCGGGGATGTCTGGCTCAGGCTGGCGATGGCGGCGCACTCCAGGGCTTCCTGATCGCTTAACGGCGGCATGATACCGGGTAAGCGTGTGGCGAGCATGGTTTTACCGGTTCCCGGCGGACCGATCAGCAACAGATTATGTCCACCTGCAGCGGTAATCTCCAGGGCACGCCGTCCCTGCTCCTGACCCACAATATCGCGAAGATCTTCGGTAATGCTGTCATCATCTTCAACATGAGCGGTTGCGGTCGCTAACTCACACTTACCGTGCAAAAAGGCACAAATCTCGATCAAATGTGCGGCGACTAAAGTCGCGCCCTGACGTATTAATCCCACATCAGGCTGGTTTTCAGCAGAGAGCACCAGCTGCCGGCCGGCTCCTGTCGCAGCCAGTGCCGCCGGAATGGCGCCTTTAACGCCACACAGGCCACCGTTAAGCGCCAGCTCACCCAGAAACTCGTAGTGGTTGAGCCTGTCCGCAGGAAGCTGCTCAGAGGCCACCAGAATGGCGATAGCCATAGGCAAATCATAGCGGCCGCCTTCTTTGGGTAAATCTGCCGGGCCTAAGTTGATGGTGATACGTCGGGCAGGGAAGTCAAAACCGCTGTTGATAATGGCACTGCGTACGCGTTCACGCGCCTCTTTCACGGTCGTTTCAGGCAACCCTACCAACGTGAGGGCGGGCAATCCGTTACTGATATGCACTTCAATCGTCACCAGCGGCGCTTCAACACCGATGGCTGCCCGTGTCAGCACCTTTGACAATGACATAGCGGCCCCCAAATGCGGCCATTCTGTACCCGGAATTCAGGTGTAGCGAAGGCCAGAACAAGGAAATGTATGTCGCCCCGCAAACTTTTTATCTGCCATACATCGGGTTTCACATTTTGCAGAAGCAGACTGTGAAATCGTCAAAATGCAATGAGCGGCCTTTTTTTGTCCGGAACCCCGGATGATAAAATAATCTTTTAATAACAATTCGATAATGAATACGGTAAACCTGCGTGATTAAAAAACCTGATAAAAAATATTGTAATTAGAGAGGTAACTATGATAACTCTGTAGGCATTACTTCGAACGAGTTAAAGAATCGAATACGTTATGAAAGCCCTTCTACTAGTGATTAGCCTTGTCGTGATTAGCGTGGTGGTGATTATTAACCCACTGTGCGGGGCAACGCTTGGAGCAAGAAAGGCTTAAAAATCAAGCCAGAACTCTAAAAAACCCCCCGCACCGAAAGGTCCGGGGGTTTTTTTTTGACCTGGCAAAAACTTAGTAAATCTGCAAGGAACAAACAATGAACAGTAGCATAAAATTCTGTTGTTCCCCTCGGAATACAGGAGAATAGCGATGACAGGTGCACAATGGGTAGTTCAGGCTTTACGCGCACAGGGCGTTGATATCGTATTTGGCTATCCTGGTGGCGCGATCATGCCAGTATACGATGCGCTATACGACGGCGGCGTAGAACACCTGTTGTGCCGTCATGAGCAGGGCGCGGTAATGGCCGCAATCGGCTATGCCCGTTCAACCGGCAAAACCGGCGTTTGCATCGCAACCTCTGGCCCCGGCGCGACGAATCTGATCACCGGTCTTGCCGACGCCATGATGGACTCTGTTCCGGTCGTCGCCTTAACCGGGCAGGTCGCCTCTGCGTTCATCGGCACGGATGCATTCCAGGAAATCGATGTTCTTGGCCTGTCATTAGCCTGCACGAAACACAGCTTTATGGTTGAGTCTCTGGACAAGTTGCCTTCCGTCATGGCCGAAGCCTTCGCTATTGCCCAGTCAGGCCGCCCCGGTCCTGTATTAGTGGATATCCCGAAAGATATCCAGATGGCAAAAGGCGAGCCTTCGCCGCAGTTGATGCCGGTCGAAGAAGTGATGTCGATGCCGCACCAGGCCATTGTTGAAGCGCGCGCCATGATGGCTCAGGCTAAAAAGCCGATATTCTATGTGGGCGGCGGTGTAGGGATGGCGCAGGCCGTGCCGGCGCTGCGCGCGCTGATGCAGGAGACCGGCATCCCTGCTGTCGCCACGCTGAAAGGCATGGGAAGTGTTGACGCCCACAGCGAAGGCTATCTGGGCATGCTGGGCATGCACGGTACTAAGGCCGCAAACCTTGCCGTGCAGTCCTGTGACCTGTTGATTGCCGTTGGCGCGCGTTTTGACGACCGCGTCACCGGTAAACTGGATACGTTTGCCCCGCTGGCCAGCGTGATTCATCTGGATGTTGATCCCGCAGAACTGAACAAGTTGCGCCGTGCGCATGTTTCACTGCAGGGCGATCTTAACCATGTCCTGCCAGCCTTGAGCCAGCCTTTACAGATTCAGACATGGCGTGACGAAGTCGCCGCCCTGAAAGCCCAGCATGCATGGCGCTACGATCATCCCGGCGAAGCGATCTATGCGCCGTTATTATTGAAACAACTGTCCGACCGCAAGCCTGCTAACACCGTGATCACGACCGACGTCGGCCAGCACCAGATGTGGGCGGCCCAGCATATCTCCTGTGACGCGCCTGAAGATTTCATCACCTCCAGCGGATTAGGCACCATGGGCTTTGGGCTGCCCGCGGCGATCGGTGCGCAGGTTGCGCGTCCCAACGATACGGTTATCTGCGTCTCGGGCGATGGCTCGATCATGATGAACATTCAGGAGCTGGGCACCATCAAGCGTGGCAAGCTGCCTGTAAAAATTCTGCTGCTGGACAACCAGCGTTTAGGCATGGTGCGCCAGTGGCAGCAACTGTTTTTTGATGGTCGCTACAGTGAAACCATCCTGACTGATAATCCCGACTTCCTTACGCTGGCCAGCGCGTTTGATATCCCAGGCCAGCGCATCACCCGTAAAGATCAGGTCGACGCCGCACTCGATGCTCTGCTGAGCAGTGAAGGACCTTACTTCCTGCATGTTTCAATCGATGAGCATGAAAACGTCTGGCCATTGGTACCGCCTGGTGCCAGCAACGCCAACATGATGGAGAAAACCGTATGAACCAGCATCAATTGTCTATCGAAGCGCGCTTTCGACCTGAAATATTGGAACGTATTTTACGTGTGGTACGCCATCGTGGTTTTCAGGTGTGTTCCATGAACATGGCCACCGTGGCTAACACTGAAAACATTAATATCGAAATGACCGTTGCCAGCCAGCGCTCTGTCGATTTACTGTCTTCCCAGCTAAGAAAACTGATGGATGTCGCCTGCGTCCAGACTCAACAACAGACATCACAACAAATACGCGCGTAGTCGCTATAGGAAATAATAATGAGCACGAAGAAAGCAGACTTTATTTGGTTCAACGGCGAAATGGTTAAGTGGGAAGAGGCAAAAGTCAGCGTGATGTCTCACGCTTTGCACTACGGCACATCGGTATTTGAAGGCGTTCGCTGTTATGACTCCCATAAAGGGCCGGTTGTATTCCGTCACCGTGAGCACATGCAGCGCCTGCACGATTCCGCCAAAATCTACCGTTTCCCAATCAAACACAGCGTTGATGAACTGATGGAAGCCTGCCGTGAAGTCATTCGCGTCAACAACCTGAAAAGCGCCTATATCCGCCCGCTGGCTTTCGTCGGTGATGTGGGACTGGGCGTGAACCCGCCGGATGGTTTTACGACCGACGTGATCATTGCGGCCTTCCCGTGGGGCGCTTATCTGGGTGCTGAAGCGCTGGAAAACGGTATTGATGCGATGGTTTCTTCATGGAACCGTGTTGCGCCCAATACGCTGCCAACCGCGGCAAAAGCAGGCGGCAACTACCTTTCCTCACTGTTAGTGGGCAGCGAAGCGCGCCGCCATGGTTATCAGGAAGGCATTGCACTGGACACCAATGGCCTGATCTCAGAAGGCGCAGGCGAAAACCTGTTTGAAGTGAAAGACGGTGTGCTGTTTACCCCGCCGTTTACCTCATCTGCACTGCCGGGCATCACCCGCGATGCCATTATTACGCTGGCGCGTGATATGGGCATCGAAGTACGTGAACAGACGCTGTCCCGTGAGTCGCTCTATCTGGCTGATGAAGTCTTTATGTCTGGCACCGCAGCTGAAATTACCCCAGTGCGTAGCGTTGACCGCATTCAGGTTGGCGCAGGCAAATGCGGCCCCGTCACCAAACGCGTTCAGCAGGCCTTCTTCGGCCTGTTCACCGGCGAGACTGAAGACAAATGGGGCTGGCTGGACCCGGTTAACGCATAACCAGACCTGCGCGGATGTCGCTGGATGTCCGCGAACTTATTTTCACTGGAGTAAAGAGCATGCCTAAGTACCGTTCCGCTACCACCACTCACGGCCGCAACATGGCCGGTGCCCGTGCCCTCTGGCGCGCAACAGGAATGACCGACGATGATTTCGGCAAACCGATTATCGCCGTCGTGAACTCCTTCACCCAGTTTGTGCCGGGCCACGTTCACCTGCGTGATCTGGGTAAGCTGGTTGCCGAGCAAATCGAAGCGGCTGGTGGCGTGGCCAAAGAGTTCAACACGATAGCGGTGGATGACGGTATTGCCATGGGCCATGGCGGCATGCTGTATTCTCTGCCTTCCCGGGAACTGATTGCTGACTCCGTCGAGTACATGGTGAATGCGCACTGTGCCGATGCCATGGTCTGCATCTCTAACTGCGACAAAATCACCCCCGGCATGTTGATGGCGTCACTGCGCCTTAACATTCCGGTTATCTTTGTGTCCGGCGGCCCGATGGAAGCCGGTAAAACCAAGCTATCCGATCAGATCATCAAGCTGGATCTGGTGGATGCCATGATCCAGGGCGCTAACCCGAACGTCAGCGATGCCGACAGCGAGCAGATTGAACGCTCCGCCTGTCCGACCTGCGGCTCCTGTTCAGGCATGTTCACTGCAAACTCCATGAACTGCCTGACTGAAGCGCTGGGCCTGTCGCAACCGGGTAACGGTTCTCTGCTGGCCACCCACGCCGACCGTAAAGAACTGTTTATCAACGCCGGTAAGCGCATCGTGAGCCTGACCAAACGCTATTACGAGCAGGACGATGCCAACATGCTGCCGCGTAACATCGCCACTAAGGCTGCGTTTGAAAATGCCATGACGCTGGATATCGCCATGGGCGGCTCAACGAATACCGTGCTGCACTTGCTGGCTGCCGCGCAGGAAGGCGAGATCGACTTCAATATCTCTGATATCGATCGCCTGTCGCGCAAAGTGCCTCAGCTGTGCAAAGTCGCACCCAGTACCCCCAAATACCATATGGAAGATGTGCACCGCGCCGGTGGCGTGATCGGTATTCTCGGCGAGTTGGATCGTGCCGGACTTATTGACACCAGCGCACGCAACATCCTGCAGCAAAGCATGCGTGAAACGATCGATCAGTACGACATCATGCTGACCCAGGACCAGGCCGTGAAGGACATGTTCCGCGCGGGCCCGGCCGGTATTCGCACCACCCAGGCGTTCTCACAGAATTGCCGTTGGGACACGCTGGATGATGACCGTACTGAAGGCTGTATCCGCACGCGCGAAAACGCCTATTCTCAGGATGGCGGTCTGGCCGTGCTGTACGGCAACATCGCCGAAGATGGCTGTATCGTGAAAACGGCGGGCGTCGATAAAGAGATTCTGACCTTCAGCGGCCCGGCCAAGGTGTATGAAAGCCAGGATGACGCAGTAGAAGCCATCCTCGGTGGCAAAGTGGTGGCAGGTGACGTGGTTGTGATTCGCTACGAAGGGCCAAAAGGCGGACCGGGCATGCAGGAAATGCTGTATCCCACCACCTACCTGAAATCAATGGGGCTGGGTAAGAGCTGTGCCCTGATCACCGACGGTCGCTTCTCTGGCGGTACCTCTGGCCTCTCCATTGGTCATGCCTCACCCGAGGCAGCTAATGGCGGCACCATCGCGCTGGTTAAAGATGGCGATACCATTGAAATTGATATTCCTAACCGCGGCATCAAGCTGGCCGTGCCGGATAATGAACTGCACGCGCGCCGTGAAGAGCAGGAAGCACGTGGCGATGCCGCTTACACGCCGATGAACCGTCAGCGCGAAGTGTCGTTTGCCCTGCGCGCCTATGCATCGCTTGCCACCAGTGCCGACAAAGGTGCCGTGCGCGATAAGAGTAAGCTGGGAGGCTAAAATGGCTGAGGCTCAACCGCTACCCGAGGCGCCCTGCGGCGCCGAGTATTTGCGCGCTGTATTGCGTTCACCGGTATACGAAGTGGCACAGGTTACCCCGCTGCAGAAGATGGAAAAAATCTCGGCGCGTCTGGGCAATACCATTCTGGTCAAGCGAGAAGATCGCCAGCCGGTGCACAGTTTTAAACTGCGCGGTGCTTACGCGATGATTGCCGGACTTAACGAAGAGCAGAAAGCACGCGGCGTCGTCACCGCGTCTGCGGGCAACCATGCTCAGGGCGTTGCCTTATCCGCCACGAAGCTGGGCATCAAGTCGCTGATCGTGATGCCGCTTGCCACTGCCGACATTAAGGTGGATGCCGTGCGTGCATTTGGCGGAGAAGCCTTTCTGTTTGGTGCCAACTTTGATGAGGCAAAAGCTAAAGCTATTGAGTTAGCGACGCAGCAGGGTTACACCTTTGTCCCACCGTTTGACCATCCGGCGGTTATTGCCGGACAGGGTACGCTGGCGATGGAGCTGCTGCAGCAGGACGCCCATCTCGATCGGGTCTTTGTCCCGGTGGGCGGCGGTGGTCTGGCTGCCGGTGTGGCCGTCCTGATCAAACAGCTGATGCCGCAAATCAAAGTGATTGCCGTAGAGTCAGAGGATTCAGCCTGCCTAAAGGCAGCGCTGGACGCCGGTAAGCCGGTAGATTTACCGCGCGTGGGATTATTTGCCGAAGGTGTGGCGGTGAAACGCATCGGTAATGAAACCTTCCGCCTGTGTCAGGAATTTCTTGACGATATCGTCACCGTGGACAGCGATGCGATCTGCGCGGCCATGAAAGATCTGTTTGAAGATGTGCGCGCCGTGGCGGAGCCTTCAGGGGCGCTGGCGCTGGCAGGCATGAAAAAATATGTTCAGCAGCATGACATCAAAGGCGAGCGCCTGGCGCACGTGTTGTCGGGTGCTAACGTTAACTTCCATGGCTTGCGCTACGTTTCTGAACGCTGCGAGCTGGGTGAACAACGTGAAGCGCTTCTGGCCGTCACCATAGCGGAACAGCAGGGCAGTTTCCTGAAGTTCTGCCAGACGCTGGGTGGTCGCTCGATTACCGAATTCAACTATCGCTATGCCGACACCGACAAAGCCTGCATCTTTGTGGGGGTGCGCCTGACGCGCGGGATGGAAGAGCGAGCAGAGATCATTAGTCAGTTAACGGAAAACGGCTATCAGGTGGTGGATCTGTCTGACGATGAGATGGCGAAGCTGCATGTGCGTTACATGGTGGGCGGACGGCCTTCCAAGCCGCTGCGTGAGCGTTTGTTTAGCTTTGAATTCCCGGAAGCGCCCGGTGCGTTGCTCAAATTTCTGCAAACGCTGGGCACGCACTGGAATATCTCGTTGTTCCATTACCGCAGCCACGGCACGGATTATGGTCGGGTGCTCACGGCGTTTGAGCTCGGCAGCGATGAGCCACGTTTTGAAGAGCACCTTACCGACCTGGGCTATGATTTCCACGACGAAACCCATAACCCGGCGTTCCGCTTTTTCCTGGCCGGTCAGTAACTACAACTGATGCCAGAACGCACTGATAAGCGGCTCCCCGAGCCGCTTTTTTTGTACGCAAACCCCCAGCTCTAGCGGTGCAACGGACTCCACGTTCTCCAGCGGTAACACCCGGTTACGTACCGGCTCAGGGCTGTTTTCCAGCACCACATCCGGCAACAGGGCAATGCCACAGCCAAGCGCCACCATGGAAACGATCGCTTCATGGCCCGCAACCGTGGCGTAAATCAACGGGTTAACAATGCGGTGACGACGAAACCACAGTTCAATGGCCCGACGAACCGGCCCCTGCTCGGGCAAAATAAACGGAATCTGCGTCCAGTCAGGTGCCTCTTCCGTTGCCTGACTGCGTACCGGGCAGGGCAGCGCAGGCGCAATCAGCCCCAGCGGCAGCAGCCCCAGCGTGGTGAAGTCGATGCTGGCCGGTAGCGACTCAGGCCGGCCCGCGATAGCCAGGTCTGCATTGCCCGACTGCACCGTTTCAATCGCATCCGCCGCATCGCCGGTGGTGAGTTTGATTTCGACCTGAGGATGCTCGGCGCGAAAGCGATCCAGAATAGGGGGCAGATGGCTGTACGCGGCGGTCACCGAGCAAAACAGGCGCAGTTCACCACTAAGTGAAGGACCATTGAGATCCATAGCGTGGCGCAATTGTTGATACTGCAGTAAGGTTTGTTGGGCAAACAGCTTAAGTCTTTCGCCCGCTTCGGTGAGCGCCACGGTGCGGTTATCGCGCAGAAATAAGGCGTGGCCCACATCCTCTTCCAGGCGTTGGATCTGGCGCGACAGCGTGGAAGGGCTGACGTGCATGGCGCGTGCGGTGCGGCCAAAATGGCAGCTTTCTGCCAGATGCAAAAACAATTTGAGATCGCGTAAATCCATAGGGGGTCCACCTCAGGACGGCATTGCAATTATTGCAATGTAACGTTGTTAATATATCAATTTAAGCAACAGAAATCCTGTCATATGATGGGGTCATTCGCGGCGCTGAACCTTATGCCGTCATCAGACAAAAGCAAACACAACATTTAACCGGAGTACCCATGGCCAATTACTTCAATACACTGAATCTGCGCAACCAGTTAGCGCAACTGGGCAAATGTCGTTTTATGGGGCGTGACGAATTCGCGGATGGCGCCAGCTTCCTGAAAGGCAAAAAGATTGTGATTGTGGGCTGTGGTGCTCAGGGTCTGAATCAGGGCCTGAACATGCGTGATTCGGGTCTGGATGTGTCCTATACGCTGCGTGCAGAAGCGATTGCTGAAAAACGTGCCTCATTCCGTAAAGCGACAGAAAATGGTTTTAAAGTTGGCACTTACGAAGAACTGATTCCACAGGCGGACCTGGTGGTCAACCTGACGCCGGACAAACAGCACTCCGCCGTTGTTCAGGCTGTACAGCCACTGATGAAAGACGGTGCCGCGCTGGGCTATTCACATGGTTTCAACATTGTTGAAGTGGGCGAAACCATCCGTAAAGACATCACCGTCGTGATGGTTGCGCCGAAGTGCCCCGGCACCGAAGTGCGTGAAGAATACAAGCGTGGTTTCGGTGTTCCGACGCTGATCGCGGTTCACCCGGAAAACGATCCAAAAGGTGAAGGCATGGCGATCGCCAAAGCCTGGGCTTCTGCCACCGGTGGCGACCGTGCTGGCGTGCTGGAATCCTCTTTCGTTGCGGAAGTGAAATCTGACCTGATGGGTGAGCAGACCATTCTATGCGGCATGCTGCAGGCCGGTTCTCTGCTGTGCTTCGACAAGCTGGTGGCAGAAGGTCACGATGCGGCATACACCGAAAAACTGATTCAGTTTGGCTGGGAAACCATCACCGAATCCCTGAAGTTTGGTGGCATTACGCTGATGATGGATCGCCTGTCGAATCCGGCCAAACTGCGTGCTTACGCGCTGTCTGAGCAGCTGAAAGGCATCATGGCCCCTCTGTTCCAGAAGCACATGGATGACATCATTTCCGGCGATTTCTCTGCGGGCATGATGGCCGACTGGGCTAACGACGATAAGAAACTGCTGACCTGGCGCGAAGAGACCGGTAAAACTGCGTTCGAAACCGCACCTCAGTTCGATGGCAAAATCGAAGAGCAGGAGTACTACGATAAAGGCGTTGTCATGGTTGCGATGGTCAAAGCGGGCGTTGAGCTGGCATTTGAAACAATGGTTGATGCAGGCATCATCGAAGAGTCGGCTTACTACGAATCGCTGCATGAGCTGCCGCTGATTGCCAACACCATTGCCCGTAAGCGCCTGTACGAAATGAACGTGGTGATTTCTGATACCGCTGAGTACGGTAACTACCTGTTCTCCTTCGCGGCCGTTCCACTGCTGAAAGAGTTCATGACCACGCTGCAGCCGGGCGATCTGGGCAAAGCCATTGAAGGCACTCAGGTGGATAACGCACAGCTGCGCGACGTTAACGAAGCCGTTCGTCAGCATCCTATCGAGCAGGTAGGTCGCAAACTGCGTGGCTACATGACGGATATGAAACGCATCGCGGTTGCGGGCTAAGCCGCACCGCCACTGTTTTCAGCAAAACAGCACATGCAAAAAGGGCGCAGCCATCTGGCTGCGCCCTTTTTCATTTAGCAGGAAGATTCTGCCGCAATCACAGGCGGCAGCAGGCTTTTGTAACCGAAGCGCTGTCGCCCAGCGATAATTAACATCACGCCTGTGCATAACGCTAACAGCAGAATGATGCTGATTATGTTCAGCGGCATAAAATGTGGGGACAGCAGCGATACCAACGCCCCACTGGCGGGTATGGAACACAGATTCATGAGACCGATCAATCCCAGCGTTTTCCCTAAATGCGCCTCGGGAATAATCTGGCTGCGTAACGTACGCAGATAAACGCTGAATGCCCCATCGAACGCCATCAATAACGCATAACCAATCAGATACATAGCGTAATCCATCGATTGTGCCATAACGCCACCCGAAAAGATCATCGCACAAAACGAAAAGGTGCCGAGTGCGGATAAACCAAAACGGTGTGAAAAGCGTGGAATAAAGAAAAACATCACGATACTCACTCCCGCGGCAACGGTTTGAAGCGCGCCAAAGTAATGGTCGGCAAGATGAAATTCTTTAAGGATGACGGCAGCACTGACTACCAGTGCCGAACCGTAAACCAGATTGACAACCCAGGTCAGGGCACACAAATGCAGCAGGATTTTGTTTTCTCTGAGTACCCTTAACGCTGTGCGGTTCGATTGCAGTAAGGTGCGTAACCGAAGTTTATCGGTTACCTGGGGATCGCGAGTTTTCAAAAAAAGAAAGTTGATGGCTGACAGGAAAAACAGCGCGGCGGCAATACTAAGAATACCGCGAATACCGCCCCAGGCCGAGATAGCGACCGCCAGCGCCGGACCAAGTACCATCGTAACCTGATCGATCCCCTGTAACAGGGAATGGGCTTTGGGTAGTGCCTCGGCTGACACATGCCGCGGCAGCAGCGCATCTGCGGCGACAAAGCTCAATACATAAGCGACAGACAGTAAGCTCATCATACCGGCCAGGATGGCAAAGGTAGAGTCTGGAAAAACCGCTAAAAGCATAAAAGCCAAAATCATCAATGCCATACGGGCAATATCGACGTTAAAAAAGATAAAGCGCGGTTTCAGTCGATCGGCCAGAAAACCTGAGAGAGGGAAAAACAGGACGCGGGGAATCCACTCGACCACAAACGCCAGAGAAGAAAGCGTTAGCGAACCGGTGGTTTTCAAAATCGCCAAAGGTACAGCAAACAATAAAAACTGATCGCACAACGCACCGGTGAAGCGAGAAAATATAAAACGCTTTAAACTAAAATCAGACTTGTCCACCGCTGTCGCACTCCCTGATCGCATTCGCGCATACCATTGAACCGTAAGCACACGCTCTTACTTGCTTATATCACTACGGTTTTGTCGCGCAGAGGCGAAGCCGCCGTAATGGCATCGAATAATTGAATATCATACTTTACAGTGCTAGCCTGGCTAGACGTAACAGGCGCAAAAGAGTTGTGCGTGAAGAACATAAATGAATTAACAGACGTTCTCCCGGGGCTGGTGGTCTTTGTTCAGGTAGTCGACAGGGGGAGCTTTTCCTCAGCTGCCAGAGCGCTATCCATGACGCCGTCTTCAGTGAGTCGTATGATAGACAGGTTGGAAAAAAGGCTAAATGTTTTACTCTTTACCCGCTCGACGCGCGCGCTCGCTGTGACCGAGGCCGGACAGGAAATATATCACCAGGCTTTATCAGTTATCGCCGCAACTAAATCCCTGTTTTCTCAGGCAGACAGTTACAGCGATGTCCCTAAGGGGTTACTGCGTATTACTGCGCCGACAACGCTTGGGAAGATTTTACTGACGCCGTTCCTGCCTGGTTTTCTGCGACGCTATGCTGAAATCAATATTGAGCTCAATCTCACTGACCATCTGATTAACCTCACGCATGAGTCGTACGACCTGGCATTGCGCGTCACGGATACGCCACCCATCAATATGGTAGCGCGGGCATTAATGCCTGTTGACTATGTTTTAGTATGTGCAGAGCACTACGATCAAAGGCTGCCTGATATGCCGGGCGACCTCAAACAGCATAATATTTTCTTCCCTGACGACGCACAGTTTCGCGGTGAATGGCGTTTCTGGTTAAACGACACGATGGAGAGCGTTACACTTACGCCCCGGCTGATGATAAATAACAGTGATGCCATGATCGATGCGATATTGCAGGGTGTAGGTATTGCGTTAATCCCCACCTTTATTGCAAATGGTTATTTGCTCAACGGGCAGTTACGCCGCGTGTTACCAGACTGGCGGATTGAAAATACGCTCTCAATGACCACTTACGCCATTACCTTACCCAACCGTCTGTTACCACTAAAAACCCGTGTCTTTATCGACGATTTTATGGCCTGGCTTAAAGCGAAATAGCGTGATCGGAAACGATAAAAAACCCGGCCTGAGCCGGGTTGAGTATCTTTAGCGTTATCGGGTATCACACTTCATACAGCGTTTGATGCCGGGTTTCTTTGCAGGCAATCAGTGCAATCAGCGTCAGGAAAGCCATGGAAGCCAGGTACAATCCGACAGCGTACAAGCCATAGTGCGCGTTCAGCCAGGTCGCAATATAGGGCGCAACCGACGCACCTAAAATCGACGACAGATTATAGGAGAAGGATGCGCCGGTATAACGCACTTCCGTCGGGAACAGCTCAGGCAGTAGCGCACCCATCGGGCCAAACGTCAGCCCCATAATGCTCAAGCCCAGCAGCAGGAACGCCATCACCAGCGCCTGAGAGCCGGAGCCCAGCATGGCCGGAAACAGGAATGAAAAGCCAATAATCATCAGCGTAATGACGATCATGGTTTTACGGCGACCAAAGCGGTCAGCAAGCAGGCCCGCAATCGGCACCATCACGCCAAATCCAATCACCGCCATCATCAGCATCCACAGCATACTGTTACGGGATATACCCAGTCCGGCTGGTGCGGCGGCGGTGCCGTAACTCATTGAGTAAACGGTCATGATGTAAAACAGCGTATAGGTGGCAAGCATGATAAAGGTGCCAAGTATCGTTGCCGTCAGATGTTTGCTCAGGAGCGAGGCAATCGGCACACGTACCTGTTTCTTCTCTTTCTGTACTTTGGCGAATACCGGGCTTTCATGCAGCGATACGCGTACGTACAGACCAATCAAGACAAGTACGGCAGACAGAACAAAAGGGACGCGCCAGCCCCATTGCATAAATTGTTCATCGGTCAGCAGCCAGGAGAGCAGTAGAAAGGTGCCGTTGGCAAAGAAAAAGCCAATCGGTGCGCCCAGCTGCGGGAAGGAGCCGTACAGCGCCCGCTTTTTGGCAGGTGCATTTTCCGTCGCCAGCAGGGCTGCGCCGCCCCACTCACCGCCCAGGCCCAACCCCTGACCAAAACGCGCCAGCGCCAACAGCAGCGGAGCCAGAACGCCAATGCTCTGGTAGCTGGGTAATAAACCGATAACCACGGTCGAGATCCCCATCGTCAGCAGTGAGGCAACCAAGGTGGCTTTACGGCCTACGCGATCGCCAAAGTGACCAAACAGGGCAGAGCCGATGGGACGGGCGATGAACGCAATCGCAAAGGTGGCCAGCGACTGCAACGTCGCGACGGTCGCATCACCCTGAGGAAAGAAGATATGAGGGAAAACGATGACGGCTGCGGTGGCATAAATATAGAAATCGAAGAATTCGATAGCGGTGCCAACCAGCGAGGCGATAACCACTTTACTTCGTGAGTTTACTGGCGTGGGATCGTTTTGCTGATCGAGCGGTTCTGAGATGGAGGCTTGCATAAATGTTTCTTATTTTTAATGACAGATAGGGAATCTTACGCACCTGTATTACGGCATTCAATGGCGGAAAGCCGCGTGGTTAGCGACGTTGCGCCGGCAAAAGTGGAAAATTTTTGTGATGTGTTAAATGCCGGAGAATGGCAGCGTTAAGTGACGCAAATATGGCGAGATACTCTAAGAAAGCGCTGAAGAAAAGTGACCCCTCAGTTATTCATCCTGTAAGTTGATGAATAAATAACCGGAGGGGGATATTTTTCGCTGGTTTAACGCAGTATTGTCATTTGTGAGTGGTTAGCGCGCCTTTTTCCGGCATACGCGGATCGTCTTTGTATTTCGCGGTGGCAATCCATGCGGCGCAAAACAGCGTCAGACGAGCAAAGAAATAAAAGAAGGCCATTAATCCCAATACCGACCCAAATGCGGCACCTGAGGGCGAGGTGGCCAGTTTTGGTAAGGTCAGCGTCATGACAAACTTGATGATTTCGAAACCCACTGCCGCCAGCAGCGTACCGCGCAGCAGCGCCTTCTTACGGGGCTTATGGCGAGGCAAAATCCAGAAAATCCACAGGAACAACAAATAGTTTGCCATTACGGAAATCGAGGTCGCGATAATTGTCAGCGCAGGACGTAACCATTCGATGCCATCCAGACCTAACGCGCTCACGATCATCGCCTGGGCAGAGCCTGCGACAGAGGTTAACGACAGGGTAATAACCAGAGCCAGCATCAATCCTGTCAGCGATAAGAAGTCGCGAATATAGCGTTTCCAGATTTTCTCTTTATCGTCGGGCTGGCGTTCCCAGACGTCACGCGACTGAGCGCGAATCGCTTCCCGCAGGTTGCCCATCCAGTTCAGGCCCGAATATAGCGCCAACAGCAGACCCGTAATCCCCACGGTCGCACGCTGTTGAATGGCCGTGTTGACGGTATTTTTCAAGGTCGTTGCCAGTGAGGGATCGCTGATGCTGCTGACGATTTTGTTGATGATATCGGTCAGCAGATCCTGATTCGATGCCAGCACAAAACCCACGGCGGCAAAGGACACCATTAAAATCGGGATTAATGATAAAAATGAAAAATAGGTAATGGCTGCGCCAAACTGGCTACCGAGACGATCGTTAAACCGGTCAAGCGCACGAATAAAATGGGCAACGGCGGGTATGGCCTGAAACCAGGTGGCAAAACGTGAAACCCGCACGATCGAACGATCGACAGACTTGTTGCCTGTTTTGATATCAATCAGTGGTTTGGGTGACTGTGCGTCTTTTGCGTTGTCCTGTTCGTCTGTCATAGACATTCACTTCCTGTTAAACGTAAAAAACACATTATAGCCTCTCAGGTGACATACTCCTGAAGCACCTGACTTAACCACTCCATAAATACCCGAACGCGACGGGCGACGTTACGGCGATGGGGATAAAGTAAATGAATCGGCATCGGTTTTGCCGGGAAGGCATGCAGCACCTCCACCAACTCACCGCTTTCCAGATATTTGTGAATCCCCACGGTCGGCACCTGGATAATGCCCAGCCCCGCGAGGCAGGCCGCGCGATAGGTTTCGGTGCTGTTGACGGTGACAACGCCGCCGGTGTGCACATAGTGGCACTGCTTGCCATCGAAAAACTCAAAGCCCTGGGCAGGCTGGCCGAGCTGCTGACTGTAATGCACCATGGCATGCTGCGACAGCTCTTCAAGCCGAATCGGCCGGCCAAAACGTGAAAGATAGCCAGGGCTGGCGCAGTTAATTAAGGTGTGGGTGCCGATACGGCGGGCGATGAGGCCCGAATCCTTCAGCTCGCCAACGCGGATCACGCAGTCAAACCCTTCGCGGATAACGTCAACCTGGCGATCGTTGCTGCTGAGCTCGATTTCAACGCCGGGATAATGCTGCAAAAATTCTGGCAGGCGGGGCAGGATCAGATCGGTCGCCATCGCGGCGGACATATCCACCCGTAGCTTACCGCTTAAAGTGGCGGGATCGTGCTGGAACAGGCTATCCATATCACTAATCATCGACAGCAAATCCAGACAGCGGTCGTAATAAACTAAGCCATCCTGGGTAAGTTGCACCCGACGAGTGGTGCGGTGCAAAAGACGCGTTCCCATCTGATTTTCCAGCGCCTGAATTTGTCGCGAGACGCTTCCTTTTGGCAGCCCAAGACTTTCTGCTGCTGCCGTAAAACTGCCCATCTCTGCAACTCTGACGAAAACCTGCATTGCATGAATTTTATCCATATGGCCTGCCGATTGTTGTTGTAAGTGGAACAGTGCTGCTCGTTCTTAAGCGTTTATAGAACAATTATTAAAGAATATCCTCAACCTGTGTTCAATTTTGCAACAGGAAATCAACATGAATCGTAAAATCGTCTTGATCACGGGCGCTAATCGCGGTTTAGGCCGGAATGCAGCGGTAAAACTGGCGGCTAAGGGCCGGGATATCATTCTGACCTACCGCAGTCATCAACATGAAGCGCAGGACGTGGTAAGGGAAATTGAAAGCGCAGGCGGCCGCGCAGTGGCGCTCCAGCTGGATGTCGGCGACCTGAGCCAGTTTGATCGTTTCATGTCTGAAGTGAAAAATGCACTGCAACAGCACTGGCAGCGTGAGACGTTTGATTATTTAGTGAACAATGCCGGCCATGGGCACTATAAACCTTTTATTGAGACCACCGAGGCTGAATTTGATGCGCTGATGAATGTGCATTTCAAGGGGCCTTACTTCCTGACTCAGACGCTATTGCCTGCGATAGCAGACGGCGGGCGCATTCTGAATATCTCCAGCGGATTAACCCGCCTGACGTACCCCGGTTCCGGAACCTATGCCTCAATGAAGGGCGCGATGGAAGTGCTGACGCGCTATCAGGCTAAAGAACTGGGCGAGCGGCGCATTCGCGTTAACATCCTGGCGCCGGGTGCCATTGAGACCGACTTTGGCGGCGGGCGCGTGCGCGATGATAAAACGGTCAATGACACTATCGCCGCATTAACCGCCCTGGGCCGGGTGGGCCTGCCAGACGATATCGGCGATGCCGTTTGCGCCATCCTCAGTGAGGAAACCAGCTGGATCACTGCGCAGCGTATCGAAGCATCGGGTGGTCAGGCGCTGTAATTTTAGGGCGGCTTTGCCGCCCTTGTGCCAGCTTCCGGGTTAGCGCCTGATGGTGCCCTCTATCACCGTCACGGTTTTCCCCCCGATCCAGATCGTATCGCCCTGATATTCCACCGTCACGCGTCCCTGTCGGTTTACCTGAGTACCCTGACGGACGCGATAATCCTGCGTTTTGCCCTGAGCGGCGAAGTAACGTGCCAGACAGGCATTGGCGCTGCCGGTGATCGGATCTTCGGTCAGGCTTCCATGCTCAATTATCAGGCCGCGAACCTCGTACTGTTCCGCTTCTCCTGCGGGCAGTGGGCCGAATGGCATAATGCCAGTGACGTTGGCGTGATGGACAAGCCGCTGTAAATCCGCAATATCAGGCTTAATTGCCAGGACCGCATCGGCACTGATCATCGGGATCAGCAGCCAGCGGATGCCCATATCGACCACCACGGCATCCTGCGCGGTATCGAGCGCATGGGTGTTGAGCGCCGCGCTGATAAGCGCATCATGAAACGGTGTTAAGGTGGCTTTTGGCGCGGCAAAGGCCAGCGTGCTGTCGTCGGCAATTTTTATCTTCACGTTGCCTACGCCGCATTCCTGAATTATTACCCCCGGCGTTTTTGTCTGGAAGCCCGCTTCCAGTAAAGCATGAGCGGTACCGAGCGTCGGATGGCCGGCAAAGGGCAGTTCGCCCTCTACGGTGAAGATACGCACGCGGTAGTCGGCCTGATTATCCTGCGGCGGCAGGACAAAGGTCGTTTCAGATAAGTTAGTCCAGCGTGCGATGGCCGCCATCTGGCTGTCGTCCAGACCTTGTGCATCCATGATGACGGCCAGGGGATTGCCGTTAAACGCGGCCGAAGTAAATACATCTACTTGTTTAAACGCAACGTGCATTTTGACTCCTTGTGAATGAGGTAAAGATGTTTTTTCTTGCTCCGGCAATTGCTTATGTCAGTTAACAGGGCTATGAATAAGTTAAGCAACTGGATGGAGCCTGCTATGTTAAAAATTCTTGGACGCGCCTCCTCAATCAACGTGCGCAAAGTACTTTGGCTGTGTGACGAACTGGACCTGCTCTACGAACGTGAAGAGTGGGGAGAAGGGTACAAATCCACGCACTCTCCTGAATTTATCGCGCTTAATCCTAACGCCATGATCCCGGTGTTGATTGATGAAGACCTGACGATGTGGGAGTCCAACGCCATTCTACGCTATCTGGCCACCGCCTACGGTGGCGACTGGCTCTATCCCGACAATCCGCGTGCGCGTGCGCCGGTGGATCAGTGGATGGACTGGCAGTCGACGGAACTTAACACCTCATGGCGCTATGCGTTTATGTCACTGGTGCGTAATTCGCCCGCCCATCAGGACCCAAGACTGTTGGCCGCCGCCTGTAAAGGCTGGTCCCACACCATGGGCATCCTCAATCAGCAGCTGGAACATACCGGTCGCTACGTTGCCGGGCGTAACTTCAGTCTGGCGGACATCCCTATTGGGCTGGCCGTTAACCGCTGGTTTGAAACGCCGCTTGACCATCCTGATTTACCGGCCGTGCGGACCTACTACGAACGCCTCACTGAACGGCATGGCTATACCATTTGGGGACGTAATGGCACGCCCTGATCCCGGCCCGGCGGCAGGCCAGCGAGTTCGCAGGCAACCGCCCCCGCGCGGATGATGGCGCGAACATAGCGCTGATCAAACGGATAGCAGCATGAGAGGCGCAATGCATGGTTATAGCGCTCGCTCAGCGAATACAGTGCACCTGGCGTGACACAAATCTGCTCTTTCAACAGACGGGTAAACATCTCTGTGGTATTCACATTGCCGGGCAGTTCGACCCAAAAAACGAAGCCGCCGCGCGGTAACGTAGCCCGGGTACCCTGAGGAAAATGCTGCGCAATCAAACCGCGCGCTTCATCCAGATTGCTGGCATAGCTACGGCGCAGGCTGCGCAGATGGTGGTCGTAACCTCCGTTGGCAAGAAATTCTGCCAGCGTTTCAGACAGCAGGGCCGATTCCGCCATGGATGACACGGCTTTAAGGCGTGCAATGGCATCATGAAAGCGGCCGGCTGCAATCCAGCCGATGCGAAAATCGGGCGCAACGGTTTTCGTGAAACTGGTGCAGTAGAGCACCCAGCCATGCTGATCGAATGACTTCACCGTAGGAGACAGCGGCCAGTCAAACTGCAACTCATCGTAAAGCCCGTCCTCAATCAAAGGAACGTTGTAAGTGTTCACTAACTTTGCGAGCCTTTTCTTGTCGGGCAACGACATTCCAAAGCCCAGCGGGTTCTGCGCAGAGGGCATGGCAACCAGCGCCTGAATACGCTTTTCCTGGAGCAGCATCTCAAGTGCATCCAGCGACAGGCCGCGCTGAGGATCGGTAGGAATCTCCAGTGCCTTTAGGCCCAGCGATGCCAGCAGGGGAAACAGGAAGAAATAGGTGGGGGATTCCAGACCGACACAATCACCCGGCCGGGTCACCGCCCTGAGTGCCAGCTGAAGTGCCTCCATGCAGCCATGGGTAAGGGTGATCTCATCGGCGGCGAGCGACTGGCCACTATGCAAGGCACGTCGCGCAATCTCCTCCCGTAAGCGCTCACTACCCGGCGGAAGCGCGTAGCGACCAATAAGTTGTGGATCGCGACGTAGCAGAGAGGCCGTAATGCGCGCCAGTCTGGCTGACGGAAACAGGTCACTGTCCTGCGGACAGGCCAGCGAAATATTGGTGTAATCCGGATGATTTTGTGCGGCGAAAACCTTATCAATCAAGTCCAGCTTCTCGTTGCCTGGATCGCGAACCACCCGGGCAGAGTGCTGGGCATCTCGCGTCACCACCGGCAGCACGCCGCGCACGTAGTAGCCCGATTGCGGGCGCGCCTCAATCAGACCGCGATTCTCCAGCAGCTGCCAGGCATTCAGCACGGTGTTCACGCTGACCTGATGTGACTGAGCAACGCGCCGGATGGCGGGTAAGCGCTTGCCCGGTTTTAGCGTGCCCTTGTGAATGGCCTCGGCAAAGCTGTCGGCCAGTTGCTGATAAAGCCTGTGCTCGGACTGAGTTTCAGGGGACACAATTGCCTCCGCAGGTAACAGGTACAGTTGGAATCAGTTCTGATTGTACCCATCAAAATAGCGATTTCTTGTCTCTGTTACCATAGCTTTTCTGATCGTAGCATGGTGTTCTCTCTTTCATCAGGAACGCCACTATGCTCGATCCTTCCTTCTTTAGTTATGTCACCGTGATGTCGATTACGCCGGGGCCAAATAATCTGTTGCTCGCCACTTCCGGTGTTAACTTTGGTATGCGCCGGACGTTACCGATGGTGTTTGGCATTTTGATTGGCTGTGCGCTACAAACCGTCATTGCGGGGCTGGCGCTGGAAGTCCTGCTGCACTGGATGGCATCTGTGCGTCTGCCGCTGACGCTGGTGGGATGTGGTTATTTGTTATGGCTGTCATGGAAAATATTTCGGGCGAATGCCCCCGAAGCGCGTGCAAAGCCGCAGCCCATGACCCTGGTGGGTGGGGCCTGTTTTCAGGCTATCAATCCAAAAGCCTGGTTAATGGCCAGCAACGTGGCACTGCTCTACAGCGCCAGCAGTGGCGTGCTGACCGTGATGGGGGCTTTTATGTTGCTCAATCTGCCATGCATTTTATTGTGGGCTGCACTGGGTGACCGCCTGCGCGGTCACCTGCAAATCAACTGGAAACGCCAGCTGTTTAACAGCCTTATGGCGCTGTCGTTAGTGGCGACCACGATCTGGATGCTGGTCGATGCCTTCAGGCTTCTCTAGTTCGGTGGGCCTGACGCGGTCGTCAAGGGCGACGTTTCGTTCTGGATTTCCGACATATCATCGCCACGAATGCGCCCGTAGCGATGATGTTTTGCGAGCTGCCGTGGGTTATTTGCCTATGACATAGGCGGTTTCACGGCCTTCATCGTTGGCAGCCACTGGCGTAACCGGCGTGTATTTGAGCTGCAGGATACGGCTGGTTTCTGCCAGTACTTTTTCAGTCAGCGCCACATCGCCATTCAACTTACGACCCCAGGACGGCACCACGGCACGGATTTTATTTTGCCACTCCGGCGACGCCATCTGCTCCGGATAGACCTTATGCAGCAGCTCCAGCATAATCGGCGCGGCGGTCGAGGCACCTGGCGAGGCACCCAGCAGCGCTGAGACAGAGCCGTCTTCGGACGACACCACTTCCGTGCCTAAACGCAGCACTGCGCCTTCTTTCTCATCTTTCTTGATGATTTGCACGCGCTGCCCGGCCGTCACCAGGCGCCAGTCTTCCTGTTTCGCCTGTGGCACATAAGCACGCAGTGCATCCATACGATCGCGGTCACTTTGCAGCACCTGATCCATCAGGTATTTCACCAGATCAAAGCTTTTCAGTCCGACCTTGATCATGGGCATTACGTTGGTGCTGTTGAGTGAGGCAAACATATCCAGCAGCGAGCCCTGCTTCAGGAATTTGGTCGAGAAGGTCGCAAAGGGACCAAACAGCAGCACCTGCTTGCCGTTCAGCACACGCGTATCGACATGGGGCACGGACATCGGTGGCGCGCCCACGCTGGCTTTGCCATAGACTTTCGCCATGTGCTGTTTCACGACGTCTGGATTCTCGGTGACCAGGAAGGAACCGCCAACCGGGAAGCCCGCATAGCCGTTGGCTTCCGGAATGCCGGCTTTCTGCAGCAGCGGCAGCGCCGCACCGCCCGCGCCAATAAAGATCTTTCCAGCCGTCAACGTGCGGCGCGTACCCTCTTTCATGCAGACGAGCGTCACCTGCCAGCGGCCATCATTAAGGCGGGTAATCTCGCGCACTTCCTGATGCATCCGTAAACGGAAGTTGGCTTTTTGCTCCAGTGAAGCAATCAGCTGGCGCGTCACTTCACCGAAATCGACGTCGGTGCCCATGTCTGTCCAGGTTGCTGCCACTTTCTGATTCGACGCACGGCCTTTCATGACCAGCGGAATCCACTGTGCGATTTGTTGCGGATCTTCAGAGTAAGCCATGCCGCGGAACAGCGTGCTTTTCTGTAAGGCAGTAAAGCGCTTGCGCAGGAACGCGACATTATCATCGCCCCAGACAAAGCTCATGTGCGGAGTACTGTGAATAAAGCTTTTCGGCGTATGCAGGTTGCCTTTCTGGACGTGATAAGCCCAGAACTGGCGAGAAATTTGGAATGACTCGTTAATCGCAACGGCTTTGGCGATATCGATACTGCCATCGGCTCGCTGAGGCGTATAGTTCAACTCAGCCAGCGCCGCATGGCCTGTACCCGCGTTGTTCCAGCCATTTGAAGACTCTTCCGCTACGTGCCCCAGCCGCTCCACCATTTCGATGGACCAGTCAGGTTCCAGATCCTGAAGCCAGGTTCCTAACGTAGCACTCATGACGCCTGCGCCAATAAGCAGTACATCAACGTCTTTACGCTCCTGCGCCCTGGTGGTGTCCTTTCCGCTAACACTCATCATGAGCGCAAGATTTACAGCTGATTTGCACATGAGGCGACATCTCCTCTTCTGTTGACCTGAAGCTCAACAGCGTTGCAGGCGAAATAGTCACGCTTCTGATGAGCGCGTTGCGCTATTTCCGGGTTAAGACTCAGGTATGGGTTAAAGCGACGATAACGAGTTAACTCAACGTTATGCTTTGTTGCCCAAATATAACATTCTCGTATCGGATTTAAACATTTGTTTATTTTTTAAATGCAGAAATGATTCAGCATAAGAAATAATCATAATGCCTGGCTGGGTATAAGGGGGATTTTTCTTTTAACTCAGTGAGTTAAGTTAAAATGGATGTTGCGAGATTGCCTCTTTATGGTGCAGGGTGAAAATGTCACCCAAGGGAAGGAATAATTTAAACTTATGAAAAATGGCGTTTATTTAATTTTATTCTTTGAGGTGAATTTTTAATCGTTGGTGTATCTGGCCCATTTGTGTAAAACAAATGTTACATTTTTGTGGCCTCAGGAGTGGCCCCATGCAGGATGCCAGCACGGTTGCGACGCCTCAGGAAATACGCGTGACAGCGTAATTTTAAGATTTTCTTCAGAACAGAAAACCGGCCAGGGCCAACCGCCCGGCAGCCCTGTATCCAGGCCGTTTTTGCAGGACAGCGTTGTCACACCTTGAACCAGCGACGCCAGACAAAGCGGATAACAAAAAACTCCAGCGCGCCCAGCACCAGGAACCACAGGCAGAACACCAGGGTGTACAGCTGGCTCAGATCCTGTAAATGAAACAGCTGCTGCAAATGCTGCGCCACCGTCAGGCTAAAAGCCGGTGCGGGTAGCAGCAGGGCAGACAGAAAGCCCAGCAGTAAAATGCCACCGGGAAGGATTAAGGACTCGAAAGGGTTATTCATGAGCAGTGTTCTCTGTTTATCAGCCGGACATTTTCCGGTATTCCGTGCAGAGGTTCAATCATGCTCTGCCGCTACCTGTCATTCCCAGAGGAAAGCTGTCGAGAAAAGGCTTAAATGACATTAACTTAGCGGCATTCATAGCGACTGTTATGAGTTATAGCCTTTGCTATACTTAAATCCCTGATTTTATTGTCTTTTTATATCGATTATCGCGTGATAGACTGCGCGCACTTTTTAAATAACCGAGCAAATTGTGTGATGGATTTAGCATGAAGCCGTGCTTTTTCATCCCAAGTGAACGAATCATGACCTTTATTGCCACGCTTATTCTTGCTTTTGGAATGTCAATGGACGCGTTTGCCGCCGCACTGGGCAAAGGTGCAACCTTGCATCGTCCTGGCCTGAAGGAAGCCGTGCGGACCGGTCTGATTTTCGGTTGTATCGAAGCCCTGACGCCGCTTATCGGTTGGGCGCTGGGCCTGGCAGCCAGCCAGTACGTAGCGGCATGGGATCACTGGATTGCCTTTTTCCTGCTGGCCTTTCTTGGCGCGCGTATGATGATGGAAGGCTTCCGCAAAACAGCCACAGAGCCTTGTGAAGCACCGCAGAGTCACGGCTTCATGGTACTGGCTACCACGGCGGTCGCAACCAGTCTTGATGCCCTGGCCGTCGGGGTTGGACTGGCGTTCCTGCAGGTAAATATCGTGACCACGGCCCTGACTATCGGTGCTGCAACCACCGTAATGGCCACCACCGGCGTGCTGATTGGGCGTTTTATCGGACCGGTGTTGGGCAAATGGGCTGAAGTGCTGGGCGGCCTGGTCCTGATTGCTATTGGGTCAACCATTCTTGCAGAGCACCTGGCCCTGTTTCAGTAACGCAGTTAAAAGTGAATTTTGTGATCTGGTTCAAAATTTATTGATGCTTTAAACAGCAGGCGCTATACTTTTGCTGTAGATATTCAACAAATTTTTAACCGGATGATGTATGAAACGTTTTTTTAAGTACGTGTTCCACGCTTATGTCGAAACCTTTAAACACGTACCGCCAGGCGCGCTGAACTAAGCGCCCACCGAATACCCTCGATAGTCGCGGTCAGGGATTGACCGGTGATTATCACCTCGTTATCTCGCCCCCCTTTTGATTGTCCCCTGTCATAACGACAACCTTATCTGCGTGACCTTCCTGACATCCTCCTGTTGACACAACGTGATACATCTGGACATCCGATGTGCCAAACGAGGTACGATTTTCATCGCTGTTTTTGCTACTCTGCGCGCCAATTTCTTGTAAAACATGCGGTTATAACCCGTAATCATCATGAGGCGGTCATGCAGCTATGCAGTTTTTACCTTCCTGAACAGGGGAAGAAAAGCTTTGGTATCGTTAAGGCTCAAGGCGTAGTGGATGTCGGTATGCGCCTGGGAAAAGCCTGCCCGGATTTAAAAACCTTCCTGACGCGCTCGTCACTGGCCGACCTGACTGCTTTTGAGGCGATGCCCGCCGATCATGTTTGGTCAACTGTACAGTTTCTGCCCGTCATCGAGCAGCCTGGTAAAGTGTTTTGCGTGGGCATGAACTATGCCGATAAACGCCAGGAATTCGCCGCCACGCTGGATGCCCCCACGTTATTTGTACGCTTTGCTGACTCCCTGGTCGGCCATGAGCAACCGTTGCAAAAACCCACCACCACCCAGGAGTTTGATTACGAGGGGGAACTGGCGGTGATCATCGGCCAGCCTGCGCATCAGGTTAAGGCGGAAGAGGCGCTGAGCGCGGTGGCAGGATACAGCTGCTTTATGGATGCGACGGTGCGCGACATGCAGTTTACCTGGTTTACCGCAGGGAAAAACTGGCCGCAAACCGGAGGCTTCGGGCCCTGGATGACTACCGCCGACGAGATCCCTGATCCGCAGCAGTTGACCATTAAAACGGTGCTGAACGGTCAGGAAGTACAAAACGATACCACCGGCAGCATGGTGCATCCGGTAGCCAACATTATTGAATACGTTTCCGCCTTTAGCCCGCTGTCGCCAGGCGATGTGATTATCACGGGTTCACCGGGCGGCGTGGGTAAAAAACGCACGCCGCCGCTGTTCATGTTCAGTGGCGATGTGGTTGAGGTTGAGATCGAAAAAATCGGCCGCCTGCGCCATACCATTGCCTGACCCAATGCATTAACCGCCTGCCTCTGCCATTCCCGTCCTACACTCAATGGATACCCAGGAACAGGAGCAGCTGATGAGGCGTACCATCCAGTGTAGAAAGCGGCAGGGCATGGCGCTTGCCGCCGGGATCGGCTTAGGTGTCGCGGCGGTCATGTGGGGCACGAAACGCTGGCAGCAAATGAAGCAAACGCCGCCGGTTTCACCACGCAGTCATCACGCGGGATTGGCGGGTTATTATCAACAGATCGGTGACTGGCGCATGTTTACCCGCGTCACGCCTGAGGAACCTCAGGGGTTGCCCGTGGTGCTGATTCACGGCCTGGTAATGTCGGGGCGGTCGATGGAATCACTGGCATTGGCGCTGGGACGGGATTATCACGTTCTGGTGCCCGACCTGCCAGGCTTTGGCGGTAGTGCGTTGCCCGCATCCGCACCGGTTCTTTCGGTGAAAGCGCTGGCCGATATCCTGTGGCAATGGTTACAGCATAACGGATTTCAGCGGGCGATCTGGGTTGGGAGCGCTTTTGGCTGCCAGGTGCTGGCGGCTCTGGCGGATAAATACCCCGAAGCGGTGGCAGGCCTGGTATTACAGGGGCCCACCGCCGATCGCCACGCGCGCAGCGTGGTTCGTCAGATATGGCGAGGCTGGCGTAACAGCCGAATGGAAGCGCATCGATCGCCCGACTCGCTGGCCCGAATTGACTGGGCGAAAGCCGGTTTGCCGCGAGCCTTTGGCACCCTGCGCGCCATGCTGAACGATCCTATCGAACACCACCTGACCTATCTCACCGCGCCAACCCTCTTGCTGAGAGGCTCGCGCGATCCGGTTTGCCCGGCGCGCTGGCTGGATGAGCTGGCGGGGCTGCTGCCGCACAGTGAAAAAATCACCCTGCGCGGCGGCACGCACCGGCTGCACTATGTCTATCCGTGGAGTTTCTGCCACGCCATCCGACCTTTTTTGGCGCGTATTCAGCAGGAGAGCCAGCATGAGTAAACCTCCCAAGGGCATTGCCCGGTTTGATTCAGCCGCCACGATGCTGCTGGCCTTAGCGAATGCGCTGCACGATCGGCCTTTTGCCAGTCCAGGCCAGTCGCCCATGTTAGACCGCTTACTGCCTTCACTTGATCGGTTACCGACCCGGCTGCGTGAGTGGGGCTATGCGGTCAGTGGCCTGGCCGAGGGCATCAGTCACAAACAGGCCAGTGAACTGGACGTCGAAGGCATCGCCGAATGGATGGTCAGTACCTATCCGCAGCGCGATTATCCGGCTGCGTTTGTCGGTGCCACTAACGGTGCCATGGTGCATCTGGCCGCGGCGATGGGAACGCCGTGGCTACCGCAAACGTTTTTGTGCCCGGTGCGGGTACAGCAGAGCGATCCGGATGACGCCCAGTCCGAATTTGAAAACGGCAAGGCCGTGGCAGCAGCGTTGCTGGCGACCTGGCCTAAGCTTGCCGTGCACCACATGCAGGATCCGAGTCAGGATCGCCTCCTGCTGGAAAAAATGCACTATTTCCGCCTGAAGCTGCGCGACATGCCGCTGGCCTTCAATGAGTTTCTGCTGGGAGGATTACCGGCGGGATCAACACTGTTCATTAATCACTGTACGCGACAGTGGCCGGTAACGCGCACCAGTGACCGCTCTTTCTTTCAGTTTGGCGCCCCCGGCGGCGCAACCGAAAAGGAGTATTTGCAGGGCGGGCCGAGAGTGGCGGAATATCTGGCGCGGGCAGGCGTGGATCGGGCGCGTTGGGAACCGCCTGCTATCACCGACCACGTCCCTGAAGCCGAATGGGGGCTGGATGGCTACCTGATTTCGCCACTGAAAAAGCTGGCAGAAGCCCAGCGCTGGCGGCTGATGGAGATTCGCTACGACCATCCCGAAGCGCTGAGTTTCGTGGTCGCTGAAATTTATCGCGACTGGTATCTGGCGGCGGGCATATTGCCTGCCCGGCTGACGGTAGACAGCTTTTTACTTATGGATCCCTGGTGCAGCATGCAGCAGCACGCAATTCCGTTCTGGCTGATGTTTCCATCCGTGCCGTCGGCTGATGCGCTACAGCGCTTTCTTGAAAAGCAGCCGCCTTTCAACCATATCGATATGATGCTGTATTCGCACGGCACCGACAGCATTGGCCTGGCGGACGTCGATCGCTGGAAACAGCTGTTGGCCTTCGCCAGGGAAGAGGGCGCATTAGTCGGGGTAGATGAAACGCGCTTCCCCCACGATTTTGCCACCTTTTCCCGGTTCGATTCGGCGCTCCGGGAGCGCGCCCCGCTACTGCCTGCGCCGCCGCCGCTCAGTATTGATAAAGCGATTGCGGGCATTCAGCGTTATGGTGCGCGCCATGGCGTGACCCTCCACCCGCTGACCTGAATCGGGGATATCAGGCGCCGTCCGTGATGGGTTTGCGCACCAGCAGCAGGTACGCCAGGGCGCCAACCAGGGTGACGCAGGCGCAAATCATCAGCGCCAGGCTGAATGATTTGGTGGTATCCAGCACCCATCCGGTCACGACCGGCGCAAACGAGGCAAAGATAAAGCTGGCGAAGTTTTGAATGCTGCCCACGGACGCCGTCATACGCGCGGTGACGTTGGCATGAATCAAACCCCAACAGGAAGTACCGGCAAAGTGGATGCAAAACAGCGCCATCCCAATCAGCGTCACGGCGCTGGTGGTGTCGGTCGCGCGCGTCACGATAGCGGTAAACCCGGCAGACAGAATCATACCGCTGACAATGCAGACTTTACGGGTTTTTACCGCATCCCAGCCGCGCCTGACCAGCGCATCAACCACATAGCCATTTAACAGCATGCCTGCGGCACCGAACAGGAAGGGAATGGCCGCCAGTAATCCCGTGCTTTTCAGGTCGAGATGATAGGTGGATTGCAGATAGCCCGGCAGCCAGGCGATATACAGCCAGGCGGTATAGTTGATGCCGCTGAAGCCAATCATCATGCCCCACATGGTGCGTTGTTTAAACAGCCCACGCCATTCTTGAAAGCTGATCGGCTCTTTACGCGATGCCACGCTGCCTGCCTGCAGGTAGTGGATCTCTTCAGCGCTTAGCTGTTTGTTATCGCGATCGCGGTAAACCAGGTACCAGCCGATGGCAAGAAACACACCCAGAATCCCGATGGTGACAAACATGCCGCGCCAGCCCAGAACCAGCATCATGGCCGCCAGGATCGGCGGCGCGATGGATAAGCCAATCATCGAGGCGGCGTTAAACATCCCCATCGGCATACCGCGATCTTTAATGTTAAACCAGTCGTTGATGACCTTGACCCCGCACGGATTCATGGGGGCTTCACCAATGCCGAGCCCAATACGCACCAGGACAAACTGCGTAAAGTTATGCACCAGTCCGGACGCGGCCTGGAACAGGGACCAGATAAACATTCCCAGGCCCAGCATAATGCGCGGTCCTTTACGGTCCAGCAGCGCACCGGCGGGCAACTGCGCCAGCCCATAGGCCAGCGAAAACGCAGACAACAGCACGCCGATCTCGGTGGCGCTCAGCCCCATTTCATCACGAATGGTCATGTTGGCCACAGACAGCGAACTGCGATCCAGGTAGTTAATGACGGCAGCAAACAGCAGCAGCAGCATGGCGGTAATCTGGACTTTACGAATGCGCGGCGAGCGCACGATATCACTGCGCCACGGCACAAACGCCTCATCGGGCGAAGTGTCGGACGGGTTCGCGTGATCAACAACCGATCTGTGTTCCATGGCAATCTCCCCGGGCAGGCGATTCATCATTATTGTGAGTATTACGGTCGCCCGGCGGTACAAGGCCGTCGGGGCGTTGCGCTGAGAGTAGGGGGAATGAACAGGATATGTTGTAAAGTTGTTTCAAAATCGTGCGGGAGCTAATGCTTTGTGGTTTTTAATCGGGTTTTAATTGTACTGATTAATGCTCCGTACCATAGAGCGCTTGGCGGTAGCCAGGTGGTTATGCAATGCGCACAGCGCATCCACATCCCGGCGGCCAATCAGGGCGGACAGAATCGCCATATGCTCTTCCAGCGCGACGATATTGCGCTGCTTAAGATCGCTTTCATCCCACTGATAATGCGAATGAAAAATCACTGAAATAATCTCCAGCGACTGATTAAAAAAGGGGTTGTTGGCGGCAGACAGGATCAGCCAGTGCAGCTCTTTATCGAGGGCAGCAAAATGGCGATAGTTGCTGGCGATCGTTTCGCGCATCGATCGGTGGCGATCCAGTAGATCTCTGGCCTGGATCCAGCGTTCATCCTCTCTGGGCAAATTTAGAAAGCGGGTAAGCGCATGAGTTTCCAGCATCTCGCGCAGCTCAAATAACTTTTCGGCGTACTCCTGTGAAAACTTTTTCATCTGCCAGTGGCCGCGTTTAACCGGTTCCAGCAGGTTATAACGCATAAAATGCAGCAGGAATTCCCGTACCGCTACCGGGCTGACGTTGGCCTGTTTTGCCAGTTGCAGTTCGCTGAACGTGTCACCGGGCTGCAGCAGTCGCTGATTAATCATATCAAAAAAGCGTTTTTCCACCTGGCTGGCCTGCAGCTCAATGGCTGGCGTGACGGCGCTGAGGCTGTCTTGCTCTTCAGGCTCGCGCACGATGACCCAGCTCTCTTTTACGTTCTCCAGCACGCCGCGTTGGTGCAGATAACGCAGAGCATGCCGCACCGTAGTGCGGCTGATATTAAACATTTCAGCCAGGGCGGCCTGTGGCGGCAGGGGCGACTGAATATGACCCTGGGCAATGCTTTCCAGCATATGGTTGATCACGTTATGACGTAAATTCTGACTACGGCTCATGAGCGGCTCCGGTTTTTTATGCATTAAAAACCATTGAAGGCCCAAAAAAACCGTCACGCTTCACAGAACGCGCAAAGGAAATGCCTTGTCACGGCAAGATTAGCCATAACTGCGCTAACGATAACGGGAGTCTTACCATGACAACAATGAAAGCATTAGTCATCGCCGAACCACGCAATATGGTCTGGACCACGCGCGCAACGCCTCAACCCGCGCCAGGGGAGGTGCTGATTAAAATTGTCAGCGCGGGCATCTGCGGCACGGATATCCATGCCTGGGCGGGAAACCAACCTTTTTTTAGCTATCCACGGGTACTCGGGCATGAACTCTGCGCAGACATTGTTGAAACAGGCAGCGCCGTGGAGGGGTTTGCCGTTGGCCAGCGCGTGGCGCTGATCCCCTATCTCTCCTGTTATCAGTGCGATGCCTGCCAAAGCGGTAAAACCAACTGTTGTGAACATATCTCAGTTATTGGCGTACATCAGGATGGCGGCTTTTGTGACTATCTGAGCGTGCCTGCGTCAAACCTGTTGGCCGTGGACGCGCTGGCACCTGAGGCGGCGGCGCTGATTGAACCCTTTGCGATTAGCGCCCATGCGGTAAGGCGTGCGGCAGTGGCACAGGGCGATGCCGTGCTGGTGGTGGGCGCTGGCCCTATTGGGCTGGGGGCGGCGGCCATCGCGGCGGCCAATGGCGCGCAGGTCATCGTGGCGGACACCAGTGAATACCGCCGCCAGCACGTCAGTCAACAGCTGGGTCTTCCCGCGCTTAACCCGGCTGACGCCGATTTCATCGCCAAGCTGCGCGCTGGATTTAACGGTCAGCTGGCGTTAACCCTGATCGATGCCACGGGCAACCCGGCGGCCATGAACGCGGCGGTTAACCTGATTCGGCATGGCGGTACGGTGGTTTATGTAGGCCTGCACAAAGGCGACCTGGTCATCCCCGACAGTGAATTCCACAAAAAAGAGAGTACGTTGATGGGCAGCCGGAACGCTACGCGCGAAGATTTTGACCGGGTGCGTGAACTCATGGCCGCCGGGAAACTGCGAGCAGAAATGATGCTGAACCGCCATTTCGCCTTCTCTACGCTGGCAGAGCACTTTGAGGAAGCGGTTATCAACAATCGTGAGTTGATTAAAGGCGTTATCGATTTTGATCGCTAACGGTGGATGACAGGAGCCGTCTCGCCGCCAGGCTTATCGGCTGAGCAACTGAAAAAAGTGTTTCCGCACGGCCTCCGCATCAACCCCCAGTGCGATGCGCTGTCGAGGCAGATTGCGGAAGGGATCATGCCGGGACGCCAGGGCACTCAACTGACGCACCGTCTGGCCGCAGGCAATGCCTTCCGTAATGACACGAAGCGGGCTTTCCACCAGCGTGAACGCGTCAGGCAAACACAGCCAGGATATCGTCAGCGTGTCATGCAGCGCCATACCAGAAAAGCCTTCCTTCTCAAGGCTGTATGCCAGATAGGGGCGGCAGATCGCATGCAGGACGGGTTGATGAAGTCGATCGACCTCATCGCTGTGGATCAAGACGTTATGCGTGACATCGAGCGGGATCACCACGATCGGCAAGGTGGAAGAGAGAACCTGATCGGCGGCGTGAGGATCTTTCCAGATATTAAATTCGCTGAAGGGCGTGACATTCCCGCTGTGCCCATCCGTGCCAAATGCGCCGCCCATTATGACCAGCTCTTTCACCAGCGGAATAATATCCGGCGCCTGATTGATTGCGCTGGCGATATTGGTCAGCGGACCTATCGCGACAAGCGTGATTTCACCCGGACGGGCCCGCACGCTGTCGATAATAAACTGAACGGCACCGGGTGCCTCATCGCTGAAGGGATTATCAAACGCGTCCCCTAAACCATCTTCGCCATGCAGTCGGGCAGGCGCGCTCGGCGCCTGGGCTAATGGACGTGAACAGCCCCGGTATACCGGCACCTCAATCGCCATTTTGTGGCAAAACAGCCGGGCGTTTTTCACGGCCTGTCCCACGGCAACGTTGCCAAACACCGTAGTAATGCCCAGCAAATGTTGGGTGCGGGCGGCATAAGCCAGAGCAAAGGCATCGTCTACGCCGATATCAGTATCTAAAATGACAGTTCGCACAGGCCGCTCCAGAACAGGCTCATCCCTTCGCTATGCGTGAAGGGCATTAAACGGCCCTTTAAGGCCGCTGGCAGGTCACCATTTAAGCGGAAAACGGCTCAAGAGGAAACCTGAATTGTGTGGCCCAAAACCGTCTGCTTTGCGGCAGCCTGAGCGGGGGCATCTGTCCAGACGGCGTCGGTTGGCATTGCTGATTTCCCCGCTCAACTGTGGTTGCCAGTCAGAAAAAGGCGTCGTATTATGGCGCGCATAAGGTGATGGCGTTCCACCTTTCCCAACCGCCTGCAGGCGTAACCTGCGGCTGATGACGCCTGACATTATCCTTAATCCTTTCGCGGGAGCTGGAGTGTCAGGTGCATGCATTTTTTCTGGCCCTCCACCCTCTTCTGCGCAAATCCTGAAATGGAGTCTGTGATGTTAAAACCGCTATTGGCTGTGATTTTGGGCGGCAGTGTGGGCTGTGTACTGCGTTGGTGGTTCGGTATGCGTTTTAATGCGTTTTTCCCCAATCTGCCACCGGGGACTTTGCTGGTGAATTTGATTGGCGGATTCGTGATTGGCGGTGCAATGGCCTGGTTTATCAAAAATCCCTCACTCGATCCCGCCTGGCGGTTACTCATCATTACGGGCTTATGCGGCGGGCTCACCACGTTTTCCACGTTTACAGCAGAGTTAATGACCTTATTGCAGACCGGCAAATACCTGTGGGCGATGAGCAGTGCGCTGGTGCATGTCATTGGCTCGTTACTGATGAGTTTTGCCGGTTTCGCGCTCATTAACCTGTTGGGCTAGCCTGAGGGCCAAACCGGCATGTCTGCGGTTTAGTCCTGCAAGCACTGAGCAATAAACCCGGCGGCGTGCATCGCGCCCTGACCCGAAATCGTGTGACCGGTCTGCGGCTCAAATACCGCTTCGACCAGGACGCCAGCCGCCTTCAGGCGAGTGGCCGCCGACTCGCTTTCACTGGCCGGTATGACCGTATCAGCACGACCATGAATTATCAGGGCTGGCGTGTGAGGTGCTGGCGTCAGCGGGCCGTCAAAGGCCAGGCGTCCGGAAAACGCCACCACGCCCGCGAGCGGATAACGCCCGGAAGCCAGCAGATCCAGCGCCATAATTGAGCCCTGCGAAAAGCCCACCAGAATGACGTTTTCCCAGCGATCTGCCATTCCGTGCTGCGCCATCAGATGACGAATAACGCGGTCAAAGGCCTCGCGGGCTTCACGCACCCGACCCGGGCGATTTTCCGGCGTAATCCCGGCCAGGCTAAACCACTGATAGCCCGCGCCATGCTCAAAGGCGTAAGGCGCATCCGGTGAGGCAAAGGCCACATCCGGGAGCAGGGTTGCCCAGTCGTCGCCAATGGGGGCCAGATCGTCGCCGTTACTGCCCACGCCGTGTAGGAAGATCACCAATGCTTTTGCCATGTCCGTTCCTTCGCTGTTTTGTCAGATTCTGCAGGCATTTGAACAGCTGGCGGGATTAACGTCAAAACCTAACGACGCTTCAGGTCGCGCGTTGGCATGAGGCATTCCGTGCCGTTCTGCTTTCCCTGAACCCTAAAACCTGCTTGACTGACGTGTCATCGGTTGCTGTCTGGAGTTATGCATGTCGTTGTTCCACCTGAGTTCGCTTTCAGATATCTCTGCCGCTGAATGGGATGCGCTGTTACCCGATCAACAGCCTTTTTTACGCCACGCGTTTTTGCTGAGCCTGGAAGAAAGTGGCAGCGTCCGGCCGGAAAGGGGCTGGCAGCCCGATCACCTTCTCTGGCGTGAGGCCGGTGTGCTTCGCGCCGCGCTTCCCGGTTATCAAAAGTTTCATTCTCAGGGTGAATACGTTTTCGATCACGCCTGGGCAGATGCCTGTCAGCGCGCCGGGATTCCGTACTATCCGAAATGGCTGGGCGCGATTCCTTTCAGCCCGGTCACAGGGGCACGCGTACTCGGCGCAGCGGATGCCGCCGCCCGACTGCTTGCGGCTCTCCCGGACGCGCTGGCTGAACAGGGGCTGAGTGGTGCGCATATCAACTTCACCGACCCGCAAGCGAACGCCTTGCTGGCGGCGCAACCTGACTGGCTGTCACGCCTGGGCTGCCAGTATCACTGGCACAATCGAGGCTATCGCGACTTTCAGGATTTCCTGGATACGCTGATGTCGCGTAAACGTAAACAGCTGCGAAAAGAGCGCGAGCAGGTGGTGCAGAGCGGTTTTGAATTTGACTGGTATCGCGGCGATCAACTGCGCGAGGATCAGTGGGACTTTGTCTATACCTGCTACGCCAATACTTATGCAGTGCGCGGCCAGCGGCCCTATCTGACCCGCGCCTTCTTCAGCCTGCTGGCTGAGAGGCTGCCGGACAATATTCGCGTGGTCATTGCCCGTCTGCAGCAACAACCGGCGGCGATGGCCTTTTACCTCAAGGACGGCCAAAGCCTGTATGGCCGCTACTGGGGCTGCCTGGCGGAATTTGACCGGCTTCACTTCGAAACCTGTTTTTATCAGGGGATGGATTTCGCCATTGCGGAAGGGCTGCAACGCTTTGATGCGGGCGCGCAGGGCGAGCACAAACTGGTACGTGGTTTTGAACCCCAGATGACCCACTCCTGGCACTATCTGTGCCATCCCGGCCTGCGCGCGGCCGTGGATGACTTTCTGCAGCAGGAGCGGCAAGGCGTCCATCTTTGGGCCGAAGAAGCCCGTGACGCCCTGCCATATCGACGCGGCGATTAATCTGCGCCAACAAATCCTCCCGTCTGATGCTGCCACAGACGGGCATACAGGCCATTTTGAGCCAGTAGCTCAGAGTGACTACCGATTTCCACAATCTGGCCTTTTTCCAGCACCACAAGACGATCCATTTTGGCAATGGTGGACAGGCGGTGGGCGATGGCAATCACCGTTTTGCCCTGCATCAGGGATTCCAGGCTTTCCTGAATCGCGGCTTCCACTTCGGAATCGAGCGCGGACGTCGCTTCATCCATAATCAGGATCGGCGCATCTTTCAACAGGACACGGGCGATAGCTACGCGCTGGCGCTGCCCGCCTGACAGTTTCACGCCGCGTTCACCCACATGTGCATCCAGGCCAAACCGGCCCTGAGAATCCGACAGCAACGGGATAAACTCATCGGCGCGGGCGCGATGAATGGCTAACTGGAGTTCTTCTTCGCTGGCATCTGGCCGCCCGTACAACAGGTTTTCGCGAATAGAGCGATGCAGCAGCGAGGTATCCTGGGTGATCATCCCGATTTGGCTGCGCAGGCTCTCCTGCGTCACTTCAGCAATATTTTGACCGTCAATCAGGATACGACCGCCGTTGAGGTCGTACAGGCGCAGCAGCAGGTTCACCAGGGTGGATTTACCCGCACCGGAAGGCCCAATCAGGCCAATTTTTTCACCGGGTTTGATGGTCAGGTTCAGGCCATCAATGACCTGGCGGCCGCCGCCATAGTCAAAACGGATAGCGTCGAAACGAATCTCGCCCTGCGTCACCTTTAGCTGTGTTGCCTTTGAGGAATCCTGCACGCTAAGCGGTTGTGAAATGGTATTCAGTCCGTCCTGCACCATACCGATGTTTTCAAAAATCCCGTTTACCACCCACATCACCCAGCCGGACATGTTGACCAGGCGGATCACCAGGCCGGTTGCCAGGGCAATGGCGCCAACGCTGATCAGCGACTCGCTCCACAGCCACAGCGCCAGTCCTGACGTTGAGACAATCAGGATTCCGTTCAGCGTTGATAAGGTGAGGTCCATGCTGGTCACCATCCGGTTAGCATGCTGCGTCTTATCCGTCTGCTCCTGAATCGCTTCGCGGGCATACTGACGTTCAAGATCGCTGTGCGCGAAAAGCTTGATGGTGGCGATGTTGGTATAGCCGTCAACAATGGTGCCCATCAGCTTCGAACGGGCCTCCGATGACACCACCGAACGGGCTTTTACCCGGGGGACGAAAAAGCGCAGCGCGGCAACGTAGGCCACAATCCAGATTATCAGCGGAATCATCAAACGCCAGTCGGCTTCTGCAAACAGGACCATCGCCGTTGCGGCATAGATCAGCACATGCCAGATCGCATCCACCAACTGTACTGCCGAGTCGCGCAGCGAATTACCGGTTTGCAAAATACGTTGCGCAATCCGCCCGGCGAAGTCGTTCTGAAAAAAGTTCATGCTCTGCCGCAGGACATAATTATGGTGCTGCCAGCGGATCATACTGGTCATGCCGGGGTTAATGCTCTGATGGACCAGCATATCGTGCAGTGCAATAAATACCGGGCGCAGTATTAGCGCAACACAGCCCATCCATAACAACGTTTGCCAGTTATCCCTGAACAACGTTGCTGGCGTAGCGTGATTCACCAAATCGATAATGCGGCTCAGATAACTGAACAGTGCAACCTCAATCAGTGCGCCAATTAATCCCACCACCAGTAGTGCGGCGAAGCTCGGCCACACCTGACGCAGATAGTAAAAGTAAAATGGCCAGACCCGTGAAGGCGGCATATCGGTTGGCGCATCCTGAAAAATATTGATAAAACGTTCGAAACGACGATACAACATAGAGTCACTCTTTCCGTTCGGGAAGAGTTACAGCTTAGTGCATGTGTACGCCCGATTAAAAAGGATTAAATATGGATATCACTCTGCGCGGCCGCGAGCCTGGCGATGCTGCGGCATACCAACGTCTTTACGGTCATCCGGCGGTTTATCCCTGGACGCTTCAGTTGCCTTTCCCCAGCGTCGCGACCTGGGAAAAGAAGTTTGCAAAGATGGATGCGGAAGGCTTTATCAATTTTATCGCCGAAGTTGAGGGGGAAATGGTGGGCGAACTCACGCTGTTTACCAATCATAATCCGCGTACCCGCCACTGCATCAGTTTCGGTATTGGCGTCGATCCCGCCTTCTCTGGTCGGGGAATCGGAGAGCATTTGATTCGTAACGCCATGGATTATGCGCGCAACTGGCTGGGCATCACCCGTATGGAACTGGAGGTGTTTCACGATAATCACCGGGCGCTGGCGCTGTATGAGCGACTGGGTTTTGAACGCGAAGGCATCCGCCGCCAGGCGTCACTGCGTGAAGGCAAATTTCACGATGTGGTGATGATGGCAAAATTGCTCACTGAGACAGCCTGACCACGCTCTTTTTTACCGGTTAACAGGAAAAATCTCCCTTCGACGACTAAAATTTGTGCTGTGCCGCAGTTCGCACAAAATGACCTGCACAAAACCGAGTGCCTGCCGATATCACGATATCACCCGCTGATACTCTGGAGGGAGATTGTGATTAAACTCATCACCATTGACGAACTAAAACCGGGTATGTTCGTCCACAAGCTTGAAGTCTGGTGGTTTAAAGACAAACGCATTCGTAATCAGATGTTGATCACCGATCAACGTCAGGTTTCGATGTTTCGTCATGAGGGCATACAGCGTTTATGGATCGATATGGAGAAATCGATTTCAGTGACGCCATCTGTGCCGAAAAAGGTCGATTCAGGCCTGCGTGCGCCTTTTTCTCAGGAAATGGAGCAGGCGCAGCATATCTTTGAACAGGGAAAGCCAAAAGTGCTGGCCATGTTCAGCGAGGCACGCCTGGGCCATGGTCTGAATCTCAATGATATGATTGCCATTGTCGATCAGATTGCGGGCTCTATTGAGCGTGAGCCCTCCGCGCTGTTACGCGTTGCGCAGCTAAAGGATCATGACAATTACACCTACCTGCACTCCATGGCGGTCTGTGGGCTCATGATCGCCTTTGGAAAAAAACTGGGGCTGGATGCTCAGCAGCTTCAGCGGGTGGGGATGGGCGGATTACTGCACGATCTGGGCAAGGCAGCCGTACCACTCGCTATCCTCAACAAACCGGACACGCTCAACGACGATGAGTTTAAGATCATGTGTGAACATCCGATTGCCGGTGCGCAAATGCTGATGGATGCACAGGCAGGCGATGATCTTGTGGATATCGCGCTGCATCACCATGAAAAATATGACGGTAGCGGCTATCCCTATGGCCTGAAAGGCCATGAGATCAGCGTGTATTCCCGCATGGCGACGATTTGTGACGTTTACGATGCGCTGACCTCAACGCGGCCTTACCGTAAAGGCTGGACCCCAGCCAAAACCCTGCAAATGATGTTGAGCTGGCCGGGGCATTTCGACAGTACCTTACTGCACGCTTTCGTCAGTACGATAGGGATGTATCCCGTCGGTTCCCTGGTTCGCCTGGCGTCTGGACGCATTGCGCTGGTGGTGAAGGGCGGCGATAAGTCATTACAGCGACCTACGGTGCATGTCTTCTGGTCACTGCACGCGCAGCGGGAAATCAAACCCGAGGTGCTGGATCTGGGCGACAGTTTTTGTACTGACAGCATTGTGTGTGCCGAAGATAACGGCCGTTGGGACAACGTCGATCTGCGCCGAATCTGGTTGCTGGACGCCGCCTGATATTGCGGGTCGTTTTTATACATTTTTTACATCCCCGACCCGCATTTTAACCCTTTCTTTATGTGCGCCAGCGCAAGCTACTCAGCAAATCCAATCCTCTGGAGGTTGCTGTGAGTGCAGGCGTAATAACCGGCATTGTGCTGGTAGTGTTGTTGCTGGGCTATCTGATCTATGCCCTGTTAAATGCGGAGGCTTTCTGATGGCGGCCAATGCGTTTTTACTGATCGCGGTTTATCTGCTGTTGCTGATGGTGATGGCGCAACCGCTGGGGCGTGGGCTGGCCGCGCTGGTTGCCGATAAACCCCTCTTTGCACGTGCTGAAGCCCTGCTGTGGCGTTTTTCGGGTGTACAAGAAGGCGGTATGCGCTGGCAGCACTACCTGCTGGCAATTTTGGTGTTCAACCTGCTTGGCTTCGTGGTGCTGCTCGCCATCCTGATGTTTCAGGGAGCGTTGCCGCTCAATCCGCAACATCTTCCCGGACTGAGCTGGGATTTGGCGCTGAATACCGCTATCAGTTTTGTCACCAACACCAACTGGCAGTCTTATGCCGGTGAAAGCACCCTGAGTTACTTCAGCCAGATGGTCGGGCTGACGGTGCAGAACTTCGTTTCCGCCGCCACCGGCATCGCCGTGGCGTTTGCGCTGATTCGCGGTTTTGCTAATCGTTCGGTGGCAACCCTGGGCAACGCCTGGCGCGATTTAACGCGCATCACACTCTATGTCCTGTTGCCGATCAGCCTGCTGATGGCGCTGTTTTTTGTCAGCCAGGGCAGCATCCAGAACTTCCTGCCGTATCACAACGTCACCAGCCTGGAAGGTGCGCAGCAAACGCTGGCAATGGGGCCGGTTGCCTCTCAGGAAGCCATCAAAATGCTGGGCACCAACGGCGGCGGCTTTTTCAACGTCAACTCTGCGCATCCGTTTGAGAACCCTACCGCGCTGAGCAATTTCGTACAGATGCTTAGTATCTTCCTGATTCCTGCAGCACTCTGCTTTGCCTTTGGCGAAAGCGTTAAAGATCGGCGCCAGGGCTCAATGTTGCTGTGGTCCATGACGTTGATGTTTGTCGTGGCTGCTGCGCTGGTGATGTGGGCCGAACTACGTGGCAACCCGCACTTTCTGACGCTAGGGGCTGACAGCGCCATCAATATGGAAGGCAAAGAAACGCGCTTCGGCATTCTCAACTCCAGCCTGTTTGCGGTGATTACGACGGCGGCGTCCTGCGGTGCGGTAAACGCGATGCATGACTCGTTTACGGCGCTGGGCGGTATGGTGCCGATGCTGCTGATGCAACTGGGCGAGGTGGTGTTTGGCGGCGTGGGTGCCGGTCTGTACGGGATGCTGCTGTTTGTCTTACTGGCGGTGTTTATTGCCGGGTTGATGATTGGCCGCACACCGGAATTCCTCGGCAAGAAAATCGACGTATGGGAAATGAAAATGACGGCCCTGGCGATTCTGGTCACGCCCGCGCTGGTGTTGATCGGTACGGCGATTGCGATGATGACCGACGCCGGACGCGCAGGTATTGCAAACCCCGGAACGCATGGCTTTAGTGAAGTCCTGTATGCCGTTTCGTCGGCCGCCAATAACAATGGCAGCGCCTTTGCGGGCCTGAGCGCCAATACGCCGTTCTGGAACCTGCTGCTGGCGGTGTGCATGTTCGTGGGTCGCTTCGGCATCATTATTCCGGTCATGGCGATCGCGGGGGCAATGGCGGTGAAAAAAGTGCAGCCGGTAGGTAACGGCACGCTCCCTACGCACGGTCCGCTGTTTATCGCACTGCTGGTCGGTACCGTCTTGTTGGTCGGCGCGCTGACCTTTATTCCTGCTCTGGCGCTGGGTCCGGTCGCCGAGCATCTGCAACTTATTCAGGGACAATAATCATGAGTCGTCAACAACAGGTGTTTGACGCAGCGCTGTTACGTACCTCAGCGATCGATGCGGTAAAAAAACTCGATCCTCGCGTGCAGTTTCGCAATCCGGTCATGTTTGTGGTTTACCTGGGCAGTATCCTGACCTCGATTCTGGCCATAATGATGTTTATCGGACACCAGAGCGGCAGCGCCAGCTTTACCGGCGCGATTGCCCTGTGGCTATGGTTCACCGTGCTGTTTGCCAACATGGCAGAAGCCCTGGCGGAAGGGCGCAGTAAAGCCCAGGCAAACAGCCTGAAAGGCGTTAAAAAGACCAGCTTCGCCAAAAAACTGTCGGCGGCGCACTACGGTGCAGCGTGGCAGCAGGTGGCGGCCGATGCGCTGCGTAAAGGGGATGCCGTGCTGGTAGAGGCCGGTGATGTGATCCCCTGCGACGGTGAAGTCGTGGAAGGGGGCGCATCGGTAGACGAGAGCGCGATCACCGGTGAATCGGCACCGGTGATCCGTGAATCGGGCGGGGATTTCGCCTCGGTGACCGGCGGGACACGCATTCTGTCTGACTGGCTGGTCATTACCTGCAGCGCCAACCCAGGCGAAACCTTCCTGGACCGGATGATCGCCATGGTCGAAGGCGCACAGCGTCGTAAAACCCCGAATGAGATTGCCCTGACCATTCTGCTGGTGTCGCTCACCATTGTGTTTCTGTTAGCCACCGTCACGCTGTGGCCTTTTTCAGCCTGGGGCGGCACGCCGGTCACCATCACCGTACTGGTGGCGCTGCTGGTATGCCTGATCCCGACCACCATTGGCGGTCTGCTGTCCGCTATCGGCGTGGCCGGGATGAGCCGGATGCTGGGCGCTAACGTCATTGCCACCAGTGGCCGCGCTGTTGAAGCCGCTGGCGACGTGGATGTGCTGATGCTGGATAAAACCGGCACCATCACGCTGGGTAACCGTCAGGCAACGCAGTTTTTACCGGCTCCCGGCGTCACGGAAGAACAGCTTGCCGATGCGGCGCAGCTGGCGTCCCTGGCGGATGAAACGCCGGAAGGGCGCAGCATCGTGGTGCTGGCGAAGCAAAAGTTTAACCTGCGTGAACGTGACCTGAGCAGCATGGGCGCCAGCTTTATTCCCTTCTCGGCTCAAACCCGTATGAGCGGCGTCAACGTACAGGACCGCCTGATCCGTAAAGGTGCGGTCGATGCGGTGCGCCGTCATATTGAAGCCAGCCACGGTGCCTTTCCGGCTGAGGTGAACGCCCGGGTTGAAGAGGTGGCGCGGGCCGGTGGCACACCGCTGGTGGTGGCGGAAGGCGCAAAGGTGCTGGGCGTGGTGGCGCTAAAAGATATCGTTAAAGGTGGCATCAAAGAACGTTTTGCGGAACTGCGCAAGATGGGCATTAAAACCGTGATGATCACCGGTGATAACCCGCTCACCGCCGCCGCCATCGCGGCAGAGGCGGGAGTGGATGACTTTCTGTCAGAAGCGACGCCGGAAGCCAAGCTGGCACTGATTCGTCAGTATCAGGCGGAGGGGCGCTTAGTCGCGATGACCGGTGACGGCACCAATGACGCGCCAGCGTTGGCCCAGGCGGACGTGGCGGTTGCCATGAACTCGGGTACTCAGGCGGCGAAAGAAGCGGGCAACATGGTCGATCTGGACTCGAACCCCACCAAACTGCTGGAAGTGGTGCACATTGGTAAGCAGATGCTGATGACGCGCGGTTCCTTGACCACCTTCAGTATCGCCAATGACGTTGCCAAGTATTTCGCCATCATCCCGGCCGCCTTTGCGGCAACCTATCCACAGTTAAATATGCTCAACGTGATGCAGCTGCACTCGCCCGCATCGGCCATCCTGTCGGCCGTGATTTTTAACGCCCTGGTGATTGTATTCCTGATCCCTCTGGCGCTTAAAGGTGTCAGCTATCGCCCCTTGAGTGCCGCATCGCTGTTGCGCCGTAATTTACTGATTTATGGGTTAGGTGGGCTGCTGGTGCCCTTTGTCGGCATCAAAGCGATTGATATGTTGCTCGTGCTGTCTGGTATGGCCTGAGGAGATTAAAATGAGTCAGTTACGTCCGGCGATTTTCCTGCTTTTGCTGCTAACGGTTGTGTGCGGCGTCGTTTATCCTTTGCTTACCACGGGACTGTCGCAACTGCTGTTTCCCTGGCAGGCTAACGGGTCAGTATTGAATGTCGATGGCGAAGAACGGGGATCAGCGCTGATTGGTCAGAATTTTAGCCAGCCCGGTTATTTCTGGGGGCGTCCTTCTGCAACCGGTGATAAGCCTTATAATCCTCTGGCCTCCAGCGGCAGCAACCTGGCGGCCAGCAACCCGGCGCTGGATAAGGCTGTAGCCGAGCGCGTGGCGGCTTTGCGCACGGCGAATCCGCAGGCTAACGGGGCGGTACCGGTCGAGCTGGTAACCACCTCGGCCAGTGGACTGGACCCGGAGATTTCGCCTGAGGCTGCGCTGTGGCAGGCACCGCGTATCGCGGCGGCACGTCAGCTGCCGCTGGCGAAAGTGGATGCCCTGGTAGACAGCATGACGCAGCGCCCGCTGCTGCCCTTTATCGGCGAACCGACTGTCAATGTGCTGCAGCTTAATCTGGCGCTGAACGACCTCAAATAACTGTAAGGACGCTATGAACCACGAACCGCTGCGCCCCGATCCGGATGCGCTGCTGCAGACCAGCAGCGACAGCCATCGCGGCAAACTGAAAATCTATTTTGGCGCCTGTGCGGGCGTAGGAAAAACCTATGCCATGTTGCAGGAGGCGCAGCGGCTGCGTGCCCAGGGGCTGGATGTGCTGGTGGGCGTAGTGGAAACGCACGAACGTCCGGAAACAGCGCAGCTTCTTAACGGACTGGTGCTGTTGCCGCGCCGGGCGACGGGCCGTTCGCGGCATGCGGAGTTCGACCTTGATGCCGCGCTGGCGCGCCATCCGGCAGTAATTTTGATGGATGAGCTGGCGCACACGAACGTGAAGGGCTCACGTCATCCCAAACGCTGGCAGGATATTGAGGAACTGCTGGAAGCGGGCATTGATGTCCTGACGACAGTGAATGTTCAGCATCTGGAAAGTCTGAATGATGTGGTCGGTGGTGTCACCGGCATTCAGGTGCGTGAAACCGTTCCCGATCCCTTTTTCGACGCTGCCGATGAAGTGGTACTGGTTGATCTCCCGCCTGACGATCTCCGCCAGCGCCTGAAAGAGGGCAAGGTATACATTGGCGATCGTGCCGAACGCGCCATCGAAAATTTCTTTCGTAAGGGCAACCTGTATGCCCTGCGTGAGCTGGCGCTGCGCCGCACTGCCGACCGGGTCGATGACCAGATGCGCGCCTGGCGCGACAGTCAAGGCCGCGATCGGGTCTGGCACACGCGTGATGCCATTTTATTGTGTATTGGGGACGATACCGGCAGCGAAAAACTGGTGCGGACGGCGGCGCGGCTGGCCGCCAGGCTGGGCAGCGAATGGCATGCCGTTTACGTGGAAACGCCCCGGCTTAACCGGCTACCGGAAGCGCGGCGTCGGGCCATTTTACGCACGCTGAAGCTGGCGCAGGATATGGGGGCGGAAACGGCGACGCTGTCCGACCCTGATGAGGCGCAGGCGGTCCTGCGTTACGCGCGGGAACACAATCTGGGTAAGATTGTGACAGGCCGACGCCCGGCGCGCCGCTGGCGGCGTGACAGCTTTGCCGAGCGGCTGGGGCAGTTGGGTCCCGATCTGGATCTGTTGGTCGTGGCGCTCAATGAGCCTATCCAGGATGCGCCCCATCCGTTAGCCGAGGATCGGGTTAACAGCGACAAATGGCGGCTGCAGCTGCGCGGCGTACTGATGGCGCTGGTGCTGTGTATTGTGGTCACCGCCGCAGGGCAGTCGGTTCTGATCAGCTTCGATCCGGCCAACTGTGTGATGATCTATTTGCTGGCGGTGGTGATCGTCGCGTTGCGCTATGGACGATGGCCCTCCGTTATCGCCACCGTCATGAACATCATTGCCTTTGACCTGTTTTTCGTCGCACCTACCGGCACGGTCGCGGTCTCGGATTTGCAATACCTGGTGACCTTTGGGGTGATGCTGGCGGTCGGGGTTATTGTTGGCAACCTGACGGCCGGCGTTCGCTACCAGGCGCGGGTTGCCCGTTACCGGGAGCAGCGCACGCGGCAGCTTTATGAAATGGCCAAGTCGCTGGGAAGCGGCCTGACGCCTGAAGATATCGCCGCAACCAGCCAGCGGGTGCTGGAGGCGACCTTACAGGCGCGATGCCTGCTGCTGCTACCCGATGAGCAGGGCGAACTGCACACGCTGGGCAACGCGCTGCCGGGCAACGAACCGGATTGGGCTATCGCGAAATGGAGCTTCAGCAAGGGCCAGCCAGCAGGCGCAGGCACGGACACCTTACCGGCGGTGCCCTACCAGATTCTGCCGCTGAAAGTGGGCGATCTGTGTCGCGGATTGCTGGTGGTTGAACCGCAGAATGTGCGTCAGCTGATGGTGCCGGAACAGCAACGGCTGCTGGAAACCTTCACCGTGCTGATTGCCAATGCCCTGGAGCGGATGGCGCTGTCCCAGAGTGAGGCGGCTTCCCGGCTGTCAGCTGAACGTGAGCAGCTGCGTAATGCTTTGCTGTCGGCGCTCTCCCATGATTTACGTACCCCGCTGACGGTGCTGTTTGGTCAGGCAGAAATGCTGATGCTGGACCTGGCCAGCGATAACTCAAAGTATGTGCCCCAGGCCAGCCAGATTCGTGAACAAACCCTGAGTACCATTCGTCTGGTCAGCAACATGCTGGATATGGCGCGTATTCAGTCAGGCGGCCTGAATTTACGCGAAGAGTGGCTGGCGCTGGAAGAGGTGATTGGCGGCGCGCTCAGTAGCATGGCGCCGTCGCTCAAGGGAAGAGAGGTCGAACTCGACCTGCCTGAAGATATTGTCCTGATCAAAGGCGACAGTACGTTGCTGGAGCGGGTATTTACCAACCTGATTGAAAACAGCCTGAAGTACGCTGGCAACTGTGCGCCCCGCGGCATACGTGCCTGGTGTGAAAATACCCGGCTGGAAATCGCCATCTGGGACGGCGGGCCGGGCATCGCCCAAAACGACCTGACGCGGATTTTCGATAAATTTTCACGCGGTGATAAAGAATCGGCCGTACCGGGCGTTGGGCTGGGACTGGCGATTTGTAAAACGATTATCGAAAGCCACGGCGGTCAGATCTGGGCGGAAAATCGTGCTGAAGGCGGTGCCTGCTTTCGTCTCTCTTTACCACTTCCACCCGTTCCTGAAATTTCTCCTGAAGGCTTGAAATAACTTCACAGATGATCGGTTATAATGCGCGACCTTACTGATTATGATTGGGAAATTATGGAACGTTTTACCGAAAACCTGATGTATGCATCGCGCTGGTTGTTGGCTCCGGTTTACATTGGACTTTCGCTGGGACTGCTGGCGCTCACCGTCAAATTTTTCCAGGAAATTTTTCACCTGTTGCCCAACATTTTTAGCATTGCAGAAAACGATCTGATTTTGCTGCTGCTGTCGCTGGTGGATATGACGCTGGTGGGTGGGTTGCTGGTCATGGTTATGCTGTCAGGCTACGAAAACTTTGTGTCCAAACTCGACATTGACGAGGGCAAAGAGAAGCTGAGCTGGCTGGGCAAGATGGATTCCGGCTCGTTGAAAAATAAAGTCGCGGCCTCGATTGTGGCGATTTCCTCCATTCACCTGCTGCGGGTGTTTATGGATGCGCGCAATGTCGAAAACGACAAGCTGATGTGGTACGTCATCATCCACCTGACCTTTGTCCTGTCTGCCTTCGTGATGGGCTGGCTGGACAACATGTCGCGAGCGGAAAAGAAAAACGTCTGATCGACGGCAACCCCCTGGACGCCGTCCGGTGACACGGCTTCCCCGGTGGGGGAGGCCTTTTTCAGCCTGAAGCGGGCCGCGCGCCCGTCAGATGCGGAAATACCGCTTTGATCATGGCAAAGAAGGCGGTCAGCCTGGCGGGATAATAGCTCGCCCACGGATAGGTCAGCCAGACTGGCAACGGGGGAGCCTGCCATTCCGGCATAAGCTGAATCAGATTGCCCTGTGCCAGATCCTCCTGAATGACCCATGTCGACAGAATAGCGGTTCCCAGCCCCGCCAGCGCAGCTTTGCGCACGGCGAAGAGGCTGTCGCTGCTGAGCAGGGGAACGATAGGCAGATTCATCGGTTCCCCCTTGTCTTTATGTTGTAATGCGATCTCGTTACGGTAGAAACTCGTCAGCGCCAGCCACGGCAAATCGCCCAGTTGCGCCACCTGGTTAATCGGGGGATATTGCTGAAGCAGCGCGGGCGCAGCGACAACAATGCGCGGCACTTCGGCCAGCAGCACGGCTACAACAGAAGGGTCGGTCAGTGCCCCCACCTGAATCGCACAGTCCACGTTCTCGGCGACGAAGTCTGGCGTCCTGTCGTTCAGCATCCATTCAATGCGCAAACGCGGATAGCGGCGCATAAAGTTCACCAGCGGTGTGACCAGCTGATCCTGGCCAAAAGCGTGGGGCGCGCGCACCCGCAAAATGCCAACCGGATCGCTGCCGGCGCCGGTCAGTTCATCTTCCAGCGCGTGCCAGGTTGCCAGGAGCTGCCGGGCCTGTGCATAGCAACGCTCACCATCATCAGTCAGCTTTAGCGCATGGGTGGTGCGCAGAATCAGTTTCAGCCCCAGCCCCTGTTCAAGAGACTGCAACCGGCGACTGATTGTCGGTTGCGTAATACCCAGTTGCAACGCTGCGGCAGACAAACTGCCGCTTTCGACAATGCGAATAAAGGTGTGCATCAGTTCGATACGATCGCTGTTACTGAAATTGCTCATGCGTTCCACGTATAACCGTTTTGCTTTTTATTAGTCTACCGCGTATGTCAAAAACAGGCTTTACTTGCCACACTATTTTTTGAGGATGTAACCATGTCAGCGGTAAAAACTATGACTCCCCACTCAACTGAACGCCTGCCCGCCCCCCTGGTCTTTACGCTGGCTGCCGGCGCGGGCCTGAGCGTGGCCTCGATTTACTACAGTCAGCCGATGCTGGATATCATCGGTAAGCAGTTTCAGGTCAGTGTGAGCACCGTAGGCATGGTGCCGATGTTAACGCAGGCCGGGTATGCTTTAGGTATTCTGCTGCTGGCCCCGCTTGGCGATCGCCACGATCGCCGCACGATAATTTTGATCAAAGGGCTGCTGTTGGTGATGGCGCTGCTGCTGTGTGGGTTTTCCGGCGGCATCAGCGCGCTGCTCATCGCCAGCTTTGTCACCGGCCTGACGGCGACCGTGGCGCAGGATATTGTTCCGGCATCGGCGGCGCTGGCACCGGCGCACAGCCGGGGTAAAACCGTGGGTACGGTAATGACGGGATTACTGGTAGGCATTTTACTCTCCCGGGTCGTCAGCGGCGTGGTGGCAGAGTATTTTGGCTGGCGCACCATGTATATTATCGCGGCCCTGGCTGTGTTTCTGATTAGCCTGACGTTGTGGCGTGTGCTGCCGCGCTTTACGCCCGGCACGTCGGTAAGCTATCCCCGCCTGCTTTTATCGCTGGTTCACCTGTGGCGCGAACACCAGACCCTGCGACGCGCGGCCCTGGCTCAGGGGCTGCTTTCTGTCAGCTTCAGCGCCTTCTGGTCTACGCTGGCGATCATGCTTAGCGAACGTTTTCACTTTGACAGTGCCATCGCCGGTGCCTTTGGTCTGGCAGGGGCGGCGGGTGCACTGGCCGCGCCGCTGGCGGGTAACCTGGCCGATCGACTCGGCCCGGCACGCGTGACCCAGTTTGGTGCCGGCCTGGTCACGGCGGCCTTCGCCCTGATGTTTTTGCTGCCGCTGCTGTCGCTCCCCGGTCAGCTGGTCGTCATCGTTATCAGCACGCTTGGTTTCGACTTAGGCGTGCAGGCCACGCTGGTCGCCCATCAAACGCTGATTTATGGTCTGGTACCCGATGCACGTAGTCGTCTTAACGCCCTACTGTTTACCATCGTGTTTATCGGCATGGCCAGCGGTGCGGCGCTGGGCAGCCTGGCGCTTGCCCACTGGGGCTGGAATGGCGTTGTGGTGTTGTCCACGCTCGCCGCCGCTGCCAGCCTGATGGTGCGGCTCGCCAGTCGTCACCTCAAGGACTGATCCTTCCGCCCGTCAGCAAATGTGCCAGGCTTAGTCATAAACTCAATTAAAACGGTGCGTTATGAACTTTATTGCCTGGACCGCCGCGACGGGCTGTCTTCTGTTATTAATGTCACTGGCATCAGGGTGGATCCACCGTGGCCCAGTGACCTCTTTTGGTCTTTTCTTGTTAGCCGGGATCGCCTGTGGGCCGTGGATGTTTGATGTTATCGAGATTGATATCATTCGCCATGCGGAACTGGTGACGCACATTACCGAAATCACGATGGCTGCGTCACTGTTTATTACGGGGCTCAAATTACGCTTGCCGCTTAAAGCGAAAAGCTGGCGAGCCGGAGGCTTACTGGCCTTTCCGGCGATGTTGATGACGGTGGCGGCCATGACGCTGCTGTCTCATTGGCTGGTCGGGTTGTCCTGGCCCGTTGCACTGGCGTTTGGCGCAATTGTTGCGCCCACCGACCCGGTACTGGCTAGCCTGATTTCGGTGAGCGACGCGCAGGACGATGACGCCTTGCGCGTCGCCATTTCTAGCGAGGCGGGCATGAATGATGGTTCAGCGCTGCCGTTGCTGGTGCTGGCTTTGCTGCTGTTCAACGGCGAAAACCTCAGTGCAGGCATGCTGGCGCACTGGGCTGCTGTCGACGTCGTGTGGGCCATCGGCGGCGGTATCCTGCTGGGATTTGGCCTGGGCCGACTCGTTGGCTTACTGGCCACCCGGCTTCGCAATGCGCATGGGGATTGCGCCCCCAACGACTTTCTGGCGCTGGCGTTGATCGCGCTCAGCTACGCCCTGGCGGAATGGCTGGGTGCTTCAGGCTTTCTGGCCACCTTTGCCGCCGGTCTTGGGCTGCGCCGTGCTGAGCTGGGCGTCTTTAAGCGTTACCAGCCAGACGATATGCCGGACGACGATCGGTTACTGCCCGCAGAGGCATTGGTCAATCCCAACAAGCGCCTGCAGCAACGCAGCAGTGGCATGGTGAAATCCGTTGGTTTAGTAGTAGGCGACGCGCTTTCTTTTGGCGATACTATTGAACGTTTGCTGGCTGCCATCATGATGGTGGTACTGGGCGTAACCATGGCATACCACTGGAACATTCAGGGCATCTTCCTTGGACTGCTGCTGTTTATCGTGGTGCGCCCCCTGGCAGTATGGTTGGTTACCCTCGGGACGGGCATGCCGCTTCCTCAGCGGTTGCTGATTGGCTGGCTGGGTATCCGCGGTATTGGGAGCCTTAACTATATTGCGTTCGCCTGGGTCCATGGCATGGGGGGCGCAGAAGCAACGATAATGGCTGATATGGCGCTGACGCTGGTGGTGTGCAGTATCGTGGTTCACGGCATTTCGGTGACGCCGCTGCTCAACTGGCGCCAGGCTCGACTGGAGGCGAAACAACGCCAGTCATGAGAGTGAATTAACTGATAACGGGAGTAGATGATGAAGATATCTCAGATACTGTTGCTGAGCATGCTGGCGTCGGGCAGCGCGCTGGCGGAAGACAATAGTGAAGAAAGCGTGTATGCAAGCCAGCTGTGTCACATTGTCAGCAGTGAAAAAAGCGTTTCGACAGCCGACCAGTATGTGGAAAAAATGAAGGCCAGCGTGGCAGGATCGCAGTCCTCCTCTGCCGTCAGCAAGCCTGAATTTGATGAAGAGCTGGCCAATGAAGTGGCCAGCGCCTGGCTGCAACTGGGTGATGAAGAACGCGCCAAACTCCGCACCAATACCCAACAGTGTGAACAAACGGTGATGACGCAGTTTCAGCAGGAAGATTAACCGCAGTTAATTCGCCAATAAACGCGCTAAAATGGCGCGTTTTTTAATGGATTTTCCCTACCGATTGCGTACATAATCGCCAGCGTCTTAACCAAATGTGCGATACATAATAAAAACGCAGCGGGCCAAAAGGGTCGGCTGACCTTTATGGCATTGATTTAACAGGCATCATGATTACGCGTCGACGCTTTATTTTCGGCACAGGAGCGCTTGCGCTTTCACTGGCTACCAGCAAACTGTTTGCCCGCGATGATATTATTCCTCTCTGGCCGGACGAACCGCCCGGCGGCGGTGGGCCGTCTGGAACATTGCGCGTGGACGCCTGGGGTTCGTGGTCGAATATTGTCAGCCCGGCGATTCAACGCTTCAGGCCAGAAAATCCCAATGGCGAAGCGGTGCTGATTGCGGCCGGGGGAGGCTACCGGTGGATTGGTATGGGACGCGAAGCCTGGCCCGTCGCGCACTGGTTAAATGCTAACGGTTATACCGCCTATGTGCTCAGCTACCGCTTACCGCGCGAGAAATGGCAGGCTGGCAACCTCGCGCCCTTACAGGATGCACAGCGCGCGCTGCGCCTGATACGTTCGTTTGAACGAAAAGTGCATGTCCTGGGGTTTTCGGCTGGGGGGCATTTACTGGGCATGGCGGCGGCGCGCCCGGAATTTCAGTCATATCCGCCGGTGGACAGGCTGGATCAGGAAGTCCCTAAAGCCGACAGTGTTGGGCTGATTTACCCGGTGATTACGCTTGAAGCGCCCTATCAGCATACCAACACGCACCTGATGATGGTAGGCAATGACGCCAGTCCGCAAGAAGAAGCCAGCTGGTCAGTACAAAACTATGTGACGAATCTCTATCCGCCCACGTTCCTGGCTCAGGCCGGAGACGATCACACCTCAAAACCCTTTAACACCCAGCTCATGCGTGACACCTGTCGCCGCAACCGCGTACCGGTGCAGCTGATTCAGCTGTCCAGCGGGGGGCATGGTTTTGGACTCGGCAAAGCGGGTACACCTGCCGCGCTGTGGGATCAGGCCTATGTTAAATGGCTGGAAAACCTCAGTCAGGGCGCATTGGCGGTCAGGCACGCCTCCGTTCTGTCCTGACTGACGCTTCCTGCGGCAGGCGTAAAAAAAGCCGGCATTTGCCGGCCTCGCTAAATGAGCGATGATCAGGATTGAAGCAACACAGGACGAAGCAGCAACAGGCGGATCAGAATTGATAGGTCAGGCCCATACCGATACTGTTTTTCGTCGTAATGCCGGTGGCGCGCGTAAAATCGTTTTCCTTCAGTAAGTTAATGCGGTAGTCCACGTAGGTCAGCATGTTCTTGTTGAAATAGTAATAGGTGCCCACCGCAATATATTTCTGCATCGTCTGGCTGCCCCCGGCAAAATTCCCAGCGCCCTGCAGGTTTTCGCCACGCTGCGTGACAAAACCGACAGAAGGGCGCAAACCGTTCAGGAACTGGTACTGTGCAATCGCCTCAAAGTTATGGGTTTTGTCGGCGACCTGTGCCAGCTGTCCATAAGGCGTAACGTCATTGGCTTCGCCATACATGGCGGCCAGATAGATCTGGTTGGCGTCATATTTTGCAGAGGTTACCCAGGCGGTGGCATCGTCTCCCTGACCGTCAGCTTGCTGAGTCAGTGTCCGTTTTGCTTTCATCCCTGCTGCCGCAATGCTCAGCCCATCGGTAATGCTGTAAGTCAGGCCAGCACCGTAACCATCTCCGTTAGCCAGTTTGGCGGTTGAGCGGTCATTTTTCCCTTGATACTGCAGGGTTAACTTTAACCCGCCCCAGTCCGGAGAGTGCCAGGTCGCGAGGCCGGTTGAGCGTTTTGACAGGAAGTTATCGTTGGTGGTCATGGTGCCGGAACCGTAGATCGGTGCCATATCCGTATAGGCAGAGGCAACATACAGTACCCCAAAGCTACGGCCATAATCGAACGAGCCGAAGTCGGCGAGTTTCAGACCGGCAAACCCTAAGCGTGTGGCATTACCCGTTTGCGCATCGCTACCGCCTTCACTGTGATTCAGCTGGAAATTATATTCCCATTGACCATAACCGGTAAGCTTATCATTAATTTGCGTCTCACCTTTAAAACCCAGGCGCGCATAAGAGTTGTCGCCATCTTCTGCAATATTATCTGAGAAAACATGGCGCGCATCGACTTTACCGTACAGGTCGAGCTTATTTCCACTTTTATTATAAATCTCGGCGGAGCATGCAGAAAATGAGACCAGAAAACACATTGCATACGGCGCGACTTTTTTTATTTTATTGTGCATATCATCTACCCTTATCAGTTAACTGAAGCATGAGGATGTTACCGCTCAGGGCGGTATTTATTTCAATATCACTTTCGTCTTATTTAATGACTAAATAATAAAATGGGTATAGCGACCATAAAATTTATGGCCATTTTTTATAATGGCTTTCCCTGGTGTTATTGCATTCAGGCAGAGAAGATCCTGATGAACTTTTTATTCAAAATGCCAAGTCGGGTATATCGCTTAATACCGTTTGTGCGCCCGCATCAATATATTTTCGGGCAAGCACCGGGTCGTTGATCGTGGCAATCGCGAATTCAATACCTGAACGGGCCAGGCGCGTCAGGTCTTCGTCCGTTGCGAAGTCACCCAGGAAATGCAGGATCTGGCAACCTGTTCTGGCGAGGAGCGCCGCCGGGTCTTTTGGCGGGACGCAAACTGCCAGCCCACGCGGTACGTCAGGCATCAGCCTGGCGGCAACCTGCAGCGAAATCTCAGAGAAGCTGCTGATAAATAACTTCTTCTCGCTCGCTGGCCACAACGACTTCAACTGAGCGATCGCAATCTCCGCCGTTTCCACTTCCTGCCCGGAGGTGGGTTTGATTTCCAGTTGCAGCCCGACGCCTTTATCCAGTACAAAGCCCACAGTTTCAGCCAGCGTAGGCACTTTCACGCCTTTAAAGAGGTGGCCGTAACACACGCCAGCCTCCAGCGACCGGATCTCATCCAGGGTTAAATTTGCCACATAGCCTTTGCCATTCGTTGTCCGGTCTACGGAATCGTCATGAATAATGACCGGGTGCATATCTTTGGTGAGTTTGACATCCACCTCTATCCACGTCGCTCCGCGTTCAACCGCCGCCTGAAACGAAGGCAGCGTGTTTTCCGGTGCCAGCAGCGGTGCTCCCCGATGGGCAATCAGGCGGGCGTTCACTACGCGTGCAGGGTGTTTTTTGGTCGACATTCTTGGCTTTACCTTCTGTTAGGGTTTTATCGCAGGTCTACTTAAGCAAAACCTGGTTAGAGAATTCGGTCCTGACTTCATCACCCAGCGGTTTAGGCATGAACTGAGTGCCATGAACGCGCTCTTTGCTATTGATCAGCCCGGCATCACGATTCACTTCTTTGTTTTGAGGCGTAATGCCATAAACCTGCTGGAACAGCCGTTGGGTGGTAGGCAGGGTCAACCAGTGGATAAACAGCAACGCTGCCGCTTTGTGGGGCGCGTTTTTAGGTATCGCCACCATATTTCCGCCGCCGGGCATGCCGAAATCGGGGATATACAGCCGGATAGTTTTCGGGACCTCACCGTGGTTTTCTAATCCCACCAGGTAATCTTCCCAGGCGGGGACCAGCAGGAACTCACCGCTGACCAGTCGGGTGACGCTGTCGGCGTTGGAGGCCGTAATGATGTAGTTGGGGCGCTGCTGTTTGAACCAGTTCCAGGCGGGCTGCAGAGCCGTCAGGCTTTTTACATCTGCGTCGCCTTTGGTGAAATCAAAACCCGGTACCAGCGTGCGCGTCACCGATTCAATAAAGGCCGGGCCGGAACCGCCGTTTTCAACGTTGAAGCCAAATTCCTGAGGATGACTTTGCAGGAAGGACGTAATCTGCGGCAGGGTTCGTGGCAACTCACTTTCTTTCAGGCGGCGCGAATCGTAGGCCAGACCGGTCTGGTTGCCCCAAAATGCCACGCCATAGCCTTTACTGTCCGTTCCCTCAATGGTGTAGTTCAGGGTTTTGCCTTCCGGCAGCAGTGTATTAAGCGGGCCAAAAAACGTTTGCTGAGGCGATACGGTACCGAATGCGCCCCCACCAATCGAAAACACATCAATATCGCCCGTTTCCCGTCCCCGGTCAGCCATGAGTTTATTAATGTTGCCCTGTAATGTGCCTTCAGACAGGGTAACGTTAATACCGTACTGTTTTTCAAACAGGCTGACCTGCTCTTTTAAACGGTCCTGGTAATACCATTGATACCAGGTTAATTTCCCTTCTTTTTTCGCCTGTTCGACAATCTGTTCCCAGTTCATCGAGGTTAAATCCTGAGCCTGGCTACAGAAAGCCCCGGCCAGCAATAATATTGCAGCAACGAGTCTGAACATATTTTTCCCCAATAACGCGTGTTAAAGACTGTCAGCCTTTTCCTGCAAAGGAGGCGACAGGATTTTTTGTCAGTAATTTTTCTGCAATCAACATCAACATGACATTTGGCACAACCAGCATTAAAGAAATAACCGCCGCGTTGGGTCGAATAAAGTTATAACCCAGATAAGAATACAGAATGGTAGGGACGGTAATAAAATCGGGTGAGCCAACAATGAAACTTATGGCGAACTCTTCTATTGATAACGTAAAGACAATAATTAATGCGGCAAATATTCCCGGTCTGATGGTGGGCAGGCAGGCCACTAAAAAACGGTTGATCACCGAAGCGCCCATATCTCGTGCTGCATCGAGCGTGTCCTGGCGTATCTGCGAAAATGACAGGGTCAGAATGCGCACGGCATAAGGCATCAAGATAATAATATGCCCCAGCAAAATGCCACCAAACCGGCTGTGAATGCCCGCCACGTTGAGCAACATGGAAAAAAACAGCGCGACGACAAAGCCCGGAACGATAAGCGGCAGTAAGATCGCATTCTGTAAAAGGTGTTTGCCCGTAAACGACATTCTGCCAAACGCCCACGCGGCAGGCAGAGACAACATCAGCGTGCAGACGGAGACGGTTGCCGCCAGTAAATAGCTGTTCCTGAGCGCCTGGGGTAACGCGGTCGTCGTCCATACCTCCACCCAGCGTCCCAGTGAGAGAACCGGCGGCAGGGCATCTGGCCATGCCCAAGGATGGGTTTTATCGACCAGTGACCACAGGACGGTCAACATAAAGGGAATAACCAGCCACAGCATAAACAGGGCGGTGATAAGGATCATCATGACGATTCGCAGCGGGGATAACGTCTCTCTGGCTTTCATTATCTCTGTTCTCCGGCTTGTTGTAACCACTTCGCCAGGGTGGCAAGCACCACTGCACCGATAAAAGCCGCCAGCATCAAAATTACCGCGACAACGGCCGCAAGATTCCAGCCCTGCGCGCTGATTTCAGGGAAGCGCAGCATGTATTGCGAAAGAGAGAACACGCTGGTTGGCCCCGCAACGACCTGAAATGAAAAGTCTCCCAAGGCGCCGATGAAGATCAGCACCAGCGATACCTGAACGGACTTGATAGATAAGGGCAGGATGATCTGTAACAACCGGGCAGTCTTGCCGGCGCCTAAATCCCGCGCGGCATTAAAAATTTCGTCACCAATCGCGCGCAGGCTGCCGGTAATGATAAGCAGCGCATAGGGAAGCTGTTTCCAGACCTGCAAAATAATCACGCCAATTCCCCAGCGGTCATTCTGCATTCTGATGGGGTGCGAGATGATCCCCAGCTTGAGCAAGCCCAGGTTAATAAAGCCCTGCCAGGAAATCAGGTTGATAAACAGCAGCGCAGCCACCAGTCCGTGTACCATCAGCGGGGCTTTGAGTAAGCCGCCCATCAGCATCGAGCCGGGAAACGGCTTTCTCAGCCACAGTGCCAGCGGAAGCGCCAGGGCAACGGACAGCACCGCACTGAGCACGCCGATTCTGAGCGAATAACCTGTCGCGCGCCACAGCTGGCTGTCATTCAGAATGGTTTGCCAGTACTGAAGCGTGAAGTGCGCCGGTGCGCCAAAATTAAACAGGCCAACGGATTGCGCCAACGCCATGATCACAATCAGCACCAGAGTGATGATGACCGGCGCGACCGCAGGCAGGACCAGCAACCAACAGAGCCTGTTCCGGTTGCGCGTTTTCATGAATAGCTTTCCCGTAAAAAGCGGATCTTGTCTGGCGCAATAGAGAAATTAACGTTGTCACCTTCGCGGATGTGGTTTTTACCGACCAACTGGATACACCACTGATATTCCGTTTCTTCATGGCCCAGCGGATGAACCTGGAGTTCAGAAAGGTTGCCCAGAAAACTCACCGCACCGATCTCGAAGGCCAGCGTGTTTTTCCCGGCACTGTGTTCGCTGAGTAAGGCATCCTCAGGGCGCCAGAAGGTATAGACCTTGTCCGAGACGGGCGGCACATGGCTATGGATCTCCATTTCGCCCAGTGCGCACGCAATGCGATAAATACCGGTGCTGCTGTCGCTATTCACTACGCGGGCTTTCATGACGTTAGCCTGACCGACGAAACCGGCGACAAAGCGGTTTACCGGGGAATAATAGATCTCATCCGGCGTACCGGTTTGCTCAATTTTTCCGGCATTCATGACCACTACAATGTCGGACATCGACAAGGCTTCTGCACGGTCGTGGGTAACATAAATGGCGGTAAACCCATGGGAGCGCTGAAGCTGTCTGATCTCCAGTCGTACCTTGTCGCGTAATTTGGCATCCAGATTTGACAGCGGCTCATCAAACAACACGATTTCCGGACGCACGGCCAGCGCTCTGGCAAGCGCCACGCGCTGCTGCTGACCGCCGGATAACTGTGCTGGCAGTTTAGGCAAATGCGCATTCAGCGATACCTGAGCGGCGGTCTGCGCGACGCGATCGTGAATGTCCGTTTTCGCCATCTTCATTTGCTTGAGGCCAAACCCGATATTTTCAGCAACGGAAAGGTGAGGAAAAAGCGCATAGGACTGAAAGCACATCGCCGTGTCGCGATGTTCAGGTTTTACATGATGCATGTCCTGCTGGTGGATCAGTACTTCGCCACTATCAAGACTGTAAAAGCCGGCAATAACTTTAAGCAGCGTGGTTTTGCCACAGCCAGATGGGCCAAGCAGGGAAACAAATTGTCCTTTTTTGGCCTGCAGTGAAATGCCGTTCAGCGCGACAAAATCGTCGAACGTCAGCATGGCATTGTGTATTTCTAGCGTGTTCACGTTGGGCTGCTCCGTCATATAATGCCAGGGACTTCTTAATTAATGCGAGACGCATAATAATTTGCTGTAGTGAATTTAAGCAATTTCAGACAGGTTAAGAATTTATTAATTTTTTAAAACCTATATATAACAGTTAAATGAAGGGTTACTTTGAAATCGTACGTTTAACGCGCTAACTATTTTAATGCGTTGTGATTAATATTTGAGGCGAAGAACAAGGTCGTTGTATCAGCAAGCGCACAGAGGGCAGGACAGCGTGGGAACGCTGTCCTGAAATGCAGTGATGAGGTAAGCCGGGGGCAATGCGTGGTCAGGCGGGAGTAAAACGAGGGTGAGGGATAAACTGGGCGGAAAGGCGGTTCATTTCAGCCGTACCGACACTAACATGTGTACTGCTTTTTTCCTGTGTGCCGGCAAGATGCGCATCCAGTCCGGCCGCTTTACAGAGTGCATAACCCGCAGAAACGTCCCACATGCTGCTAAAACATTCCTGATAACCGTCAACGTAACCCAGCACGCTAAAGGTTAAGCCTACGGTGGCACAGCGATAGCGCACCACATTCCAGCCGTCGTCCCGATAGGCCTTTTCAATACAGAGCTGATGGGTGAAATCCCATGATGGACTGTCGCCAATCGCCACGGTTTTCAGCGCCTCGGTGACCACTGGCCGTTCAAAGGGTTCACCATTCAGATAAACCCCTGTCTCTTTGCCGCCGCTCACCATGAGGTTTAATACCGGATGGACGATCACGCCCATAACCGGCTCGCCATTGTGCACATAGCCAACAGAAATCCCCCACAATGACGAGCCGCGCAGGAAGTTACTCGTACCATCGATAGGATCAACAGACCAGTAGCTGGCGCTGAGCTCACCGCCATGCTCTTCCCCAACAACAGAATCCTGTGGGAAATGGTGTTCCAGGCGCTGCCGAATCAGATTTTCCACTTCCCGATCGGCTTCACTGAAGACATCCTGCGGCCTTTTTTCGCAGATCGCTAATTCACTCAGCTGTCTGAAATAGTCAAGAGCCAAAAGTGAAGCCTCTTGTGCGATGCGTTCAGCAACCTTTAAGCGCGTTTCCATTGTTTACCTGATGTATAAGAAGAAGCATGTGAATGAAGACAGAACCCTACGCAAATGAAAGTGCCCATCCGGACATAAGGCTCGCTTTTAATATAATGCTCATTGCATGATATTAGAGTGTCTCTCCGTTATGTTTCACTATTATGATGCTTTTATGATCGGGAAAAACCGGGCCGGAGAAGCTGAAAAGCAGCACATTTTATTAAAACGTAAAGGCAGGGGCCTTTACTATTCGTCCTGCATAAAAGCATGCTAGGGTATTAACAGAACCCATTATTAAATACGGTGAGGACAACGCTGTGGTTCATGGATATTCCGCTGGTCATGAAGTCGAACTTAATCGCAGTGAAAAACTCATTCTTGAGCTTGTCCGCCGCAACGATGGCATTTCCCGCTCCTCGCTGGTTTCGCAAACCATTCTGAATCAGTCATCTGTTCACCGCATTGTTGATACGCTGACCGAAAACGGCTTTCTCAGCCTGGGGGAATCACCGTCCCAGGGAAGAGGCAAGCCCAGCCCATCGTTATCACTGAATGCGAATGCGCGTTATGGTTACGGCATCTCTATTAACTCAGACAGCGTTGCCGCCAGCCTGATTAATTTCCGGGGCGGTATTACAGAATACTGCGTACTGGATACGCATCCGCGCGATCCTGCCCGTACCTTACTCAATATCAAACATCACTATCTGGATACCTTGAAACAATACGGTATTTCGCCGGACAAAGTCTGTGGTGTGGGATACAGCATGGCGGGCTTTCTTTATGAATCACGAAAGTATTTCAATCCGCCTGAACCTTTAAAAAACTGGATGGGCATCGATCTGCGCCGTGAAATTACCATGTTATTTGATCGACCAGTATGGATTGAAAATAACGCCACAACGGCGGCGCACGCTGAAGCCTTTTTAGGCGCCGGGCTGAAATACGATACCTTTGGCTATCTCTCTTTTAATTATGGTTTTGGCGGTGGCATCGTGATTAACGGTAAACCGTTCCAGGGTGCGTTTGGAAATGCGGGGGAGATCAGCCGTATTTTTACGCCGGAAGAGGGCAAGCTGCGCCCGGCCCTGGGGATCTTGATCGATCGCTTACGTAACGGTGGTATTGAAATTAAAGATATTCGCGATCTCAATCATAAATTCGATCCGGCCTGGCCGATTGCGCAACAGTGGGTAGAAGACGTCACGCCAAACCTGCATCGGGCAATGGATGCCATGAATGCGGTGATCGATCCCGGAGCCATCATATTAGGGGGCGAGATTCCCCGTAAGCTGGGCGAAATGTTTTTAGCCATGCCGCGCATCAGTTCGGGTAAACGCTGGAATATTTCTGCGGAATATCCGGATATTCTGCTGAGCGAGATCGAAGGGGACAGTTCGGCGCTGGGGGCGGCGTTGACGCCGCTGCGGGAGACCTATTTTAATTGAGGCTGCTGCCCGCAGACCACAGGGTCAGCGGGCAGCGCTACGTTATGCGCGTAAGCGGATTAACGCATCGTCACAAACTCTTCTGCCGCCGTCGGGTGAATCGCCACGGTGTTATCAAAGTCTTTCTTGGTCGCGCCCATTTTCAACGCCACCGCAAAGCCCTGCAGCATCTCGTCCATTCCGCCGCCGATGCCGTGAATACCCACAATCTTCTCCTCCGGGCCGACGCAGACTAACTTCATGCGGCACGGCTGGCGATGTTGGGTCACCGCGGTATACATTGCGGTAAAGGACGATTTGTAGACTTTTACCTGGTCATTACCGTACTGCTCGCGCGCCTGCGGTTCCGTCAGGCCCACGGTGCCGATCGGCGGATGGCTGAACACCACGGTAGGAATATTGCTGTAATCCAGGTGCTCATCGGGTTTGTTATTAAACAGCCGCTCAGACAGGCGACGACCTGCCGCCACCGCTACCGGCGTCAGCTCAACGGCGCCGGTATTATCACCAACGGCATAAACGCCTGGCACGTTGGTATTCTGGAATTTATCGACCTTGATATAGCCTTTTTCATCCAGCGCAACGCCCGCCGCCTCGATATTCAGGCTGTCGGTTTCCGGCACCCGGCCAATCGCCCAGACCAGGCAATCCACGGTGTATTCACTGCCGTTTTCCAACTGCAGCGTCAGGCTACCATCGGCATTTTTCACGACGGCTTTTGGTGTCGCCTCGGTATGCAGCGTTGGGCCTTCCGCATTCATGACCTCAACCAGCGTATCGGTAATCAGCGGATCAAAGCTGCGCAGCGGGGCATGTTTACGAACGAATAAATGGGTTTCCGAGCCCAGCGCATTGACCACGCCTGCCAGCTCAACCGCGATATAACCGGCACCGATCACCGCGGTCCGTTTTGGCAGCGCGCCCAGTTCAAAGAAGCCGTCTGAATCAATTCCGTATTCCGCTCCGGGGATAGAGGGATGGCTCGGACGTCCCCCGGTGGCGATCAAAATATGGTCGGCCGTAATGGTTTCGCCATTGACTTCAACGGTATGCGCATCAATAAAACGGGCAAAGCCGGTGATGACATCGACCTTATTTTTCCCCAGAACATTGTCGTATGATTGGTGAATACGGTCGATGTAGGCGCTGCGGTTTTTGACCAGCGTGCCCCAGTCGAAGCGGTTTACCGTAGTATCAAAACCATAATCAGGCCCGTAAAGATGAATGGCCTCGGCGATTTGCGCGGCATGCCACATGACTTTTTTCGGCACACAGCCTACGTTGACGCAGGTTCCGCCCAGCGCTTTGGCTTCTATCAAGGCACACTTCTGGCCATAGCTTGCTGCACGGTTAATCGAAGCAATACCGCCGCTGCCGCCGCCGATGGCGAGATAGTCATAATGTCGGGTCATTGAAGTATCATCCGGTTACATGGAAATTGATATAGAGTGTAACGCCGCAGGGCACGGTGTCGCAAAAATTGCGCCTATGATTGTAACAGGCCATATTTTCCCACTACTTACAGAGAAGCATAGCATGCACCTGACTTTTCTTGGCACGGGCGGTGGCGCGCCCAGCTTGCAGCGTAACGTCACCGCCATTGCCTTCACCCGGGCAAGCAGTGGCGACACCTGGCTGTTTGACTGTGGTGAAGGCACTCAGCTTCAGTTTATGCGATCCGATCTTAAACCCGGCAAGCTCGATAAAATCTTTATTACCCATTTGCACGGTGACCATATTTTTGGCCTGCCGGGCCTGCTCACCAGCCGTTCAATGGCCGGTCTGACCACGCCGATGACGGTTTACGGCCCAAAAGGACTGAAAGCCTTTGTCGATAGCGCACTTTCCCTGTCCAGCTCGTACACCGACTATCCGCTTGAGGTGATCGAGATTGCGGCGGGCGAGGTGCTGGATGATGGCGAGTTTCGTGTCACGGCCTGGCCGATGAATCACACTATTGACTGCTTTGGCTATCGTATTGAACAGCGAGACAAGCCCGGCTTTCTGGATGCCGCACGTCTCAAAGCGGAAGGTGTGCCCCGTGGCCCTTGGTATCAACAGCTGAAGCAGGGAGAAAGTATCACGCTGGAAGATGGACGCACCATTGATGGCGCGGCGTATTTGGGGCCGTCCACTAAAGGAAAAACCCTGGCGATTTTTGGCGATACGGCGCCCACCGAGGTGGCGTTACAGCTGGCGGCCAATGTGGATGTGATGGTGCACGAAACCACGCTGGAGGATGCGCTGGCGGAAAAAGCCAACGGGCGCGGTCACTCAACTACCGTGCAGGCCGCTACAGTAGCAAAGCAGGCCGGTGCAAAACGGATGATCGCCACGCATTTTAGCTCACGCTATCTCGCCAGAGACATGACGCGTTTGCTGGCAGAGTGCCAGGCCATTTTCCCCGAAACCGAGATGGCGTATGACCTGGCCGTCTTTACGCTGTAACGACTAATGCATCAGTGCCGGGTAGGTAAACAACAACAGATGAACCATGTTGAGTGCAAAATGGCAGGCTGTTGCCAGCCAAAGCCGGCCGCTCCAGTGCCAGACCAGGCCATAAATGAGCCCGGCCAGCCCGGCAAATATCATCAGCAGTACGCCGCCGGACGCATGCGCCAGGCCAAACAGCAAGGCGGTGGCCACCAGGGCGATTGTCCCGCCCCATCTCTGGCGCAGCCGCTGCTGTAGATAGCCACGAAAAAATGCTTCTTCTGCCAACGAGACAAAAAACAGGTTGGCCAGTGCGAACGCGCCCAGCCAGTCAGGCAGGTGTGGCTCAAACGCCAGGCCACCCAGCCCTACCGCGCTGACTAACAGCAGCGGAATCGCCGCCACGGGTACCAGCCATAACAGAGGCGTGCGCGGTGGGTGCGCCTCAGCTTTGAACAGCGTCGGCATACAGGCCAGCAACAGGAAGGGGATCAGGGCTTTGTCAAAATTAAATGAAAAAGAGAAGGGCAGGCTGCGTGCGCCTACCTGAACGGCATTGATTTGACGCGGATTGTTAAAGCCGGGAATAAGATGCAGCAGCAGCGCAGCGGCCATCACGACCAGGAGCACCTCGCTTATGCCCTGCCACACGCGACTGCGGCGATCGTAAATACGAAACGCGACCAGCGCTGCCACCGCAGCAAAAACGAGGGTAACGGGCCAGTCCAGCACGTTCTGGTACACACCCAGAGCCGTTGCCAGTGCCAGCAGTAACAGAGAGAGGCGTTTCGCCGGTTGCAGAGCCGCCAGGGCGCCTGCCAGAATAATCCACATAAAAATGACCTGCGATATCACGCCGCCGTAACTGAACCGGCGACGCTAAACGGGAAAGGCGTTATTCAGGAACGATCTGGTTTACGCTGAAATGACCTGTACCTGCCGGTACCAGTTTCTGGTGTAACCACGGCAGCAGCGTATTCATCTGATCGGCCAGCTTCCAGGGGGGATTGATCACAATCATGCCGGAGGCGGTCATCCCGCGCTGATCGCTGTCAGGACGCACGGCCAGTTCAATTTGCAGGATATTTCGAATGCCGGTCGCCTGCAGATCGCGCAGCATATGCTTGATTTGCTGACGCATGACAACCGGATACCACAGGGCATAAACGCCGGTGCCAAAGCGCTTGTGGCCTTCCTGAATGCCTTTGACGACCGCCTGGTAATCACTCTTCATTTCATAAGGCGGATCGATCAGCACCAGCCCACGGCGTGAAAGCGGGGGCAGCTTTGATTTTAACTGCTGATAGCCATCGGCCTTTTCAACGCGCGCGCGGCTGTCTTTACTGAACTCAGTGCGCAGCATGGGAAAATCGCTGGAATGCAGCTCGGTCAGTTGAATCTTATCTTCCGGGCGGAGCAAGTGGCGGGCGATCAGTGGGGAGCCTGGATAGTAACGCAGCGTTCCACTGCGGTTCAGGGCATGAATCGCATCAAAATAGGGTTGCAGCAGTGCGGGCGCATCCGGCTGCTGCCAGATGCGTCCAATGCCTTCCAGATATTCGCCGGTACGCTCTGCATGCTCGCCGCTCAGTTGATAACGTCCTGCGCCTGCATGTGTATCAAGATAGAAAAACGGTTTTTCTTTCTCTTTCAGGGCGGTGATGATGAGGCTTTGTACGGTGTGCTTAAGCACATCGGCATGGTTGCCGGCGTGAAAACTGTGGCGATAACTCAGCATAAAAAAGGGGATTTCCGCGGTTGAAGCTAAAAATAGTGATATTGGCCCGATTATACCGACAGACGGGAATAATTGCTGGCATTTCGCGCATCCGTCGCCCGCGAGGCCGGTTTTCCCTGTTCAGACCGCTTTACACTTTGCATAGCAATCTGCCACAGGCTGTTAACCTCCGTTACGTATTCAGCGACAGGAAAGTGATAGCCTGTTTTGGCGTCAGCTATGATTGATCTCATTGTCAGAAGGATCACTATTCGCACCATTGTTGAAATCACCGCCGGTCGCGCCATTGATTTTCGTGATATCCGACCGCATGTTAATTAAATTGCGTCGCGCGAGCCGTCGCGCCCCACACATTGTTAAAGGACTGCGCTATGACCAATCCGTTACTCACCTCGTTCACACTTCCCCCGTTTTCAGCGATTAAGCCTGAACATGTGGTGCCCGCCGTAACCGACGTTTTGAATGAATGCCGCGCAATGGTGGAAAAAGTGGTGGCGCAAGGCGCACCTTACACCTGGGATAACCTGGTTCAGCCGCTGGCAGAAACCGATGACCGCCTGAGCCGTATCTTTTCACCGGTCAGCCATCTGAACTCTGTTAAAAACAGTCCGGAACTGCGCGAAGCCTACGAACAAACGCTGCCGCTGCTGTCTGAGTACAGCACCTGGGTGGGCCAACATGAAGGGCTTTATCAGGCCTACCGCGATCTGAAAGAAGGCAGTCATTATGCTTCGCTGGATCAGGCAAAGCAGAAAGCGGTCGATAACGCACTGCGTGATTTTGAGCTTTCCGGTATCGGTCTGGAAAAAGACAAGCAGCAGCGTTACGGCGAAATTGCCGCGCGTCTTTCCGAGCTGGGTTCGGCCTACAGTAACAACGTGCTTGATGCCACAATGGGCTGGAGCAAGCTGATTACGGACGAAAGCGAGCTGGCGGGCATGCCGGAAAGCGCGCTGGCCGCAGCGAAAGCCCAGGCGGAAGCCAAAGGGCAGGAAGGCTGGTTACTGACGCTGGATATCCCCAGCTATCTGCCGGTCATGACCTATTGCGATAATGCCGCGCTGCGCGAAGAGATGTACCGCGCCTATTCGACCCGCGCCTCCGATCAAGGCCCTAACGCGGGTAAATGGGATAACGGTCCGATTATGGCGGAAGAGCTGGCGCTGCGGCACGAGCTGGCGCAGCTGCTGGGCTTCGACTCCTTCGCGGATAAATCCCTGGCCACCAAGATGGCACAGAGCCCGGCACAGGTGATCGATTTCCTGAACGATCTGGCCGATCGCGCCCGTCCACAGGGTGAGAAAGAGCTGGCGCAGCTGCGCGCTTTTGCGCAGAAAGCGTTTGGCGTAGAAACCATGAACCCATGGGATCTCAGCTACTACGGCGAAAAGCAGAAGCAGCATCTTTATACCATCAGCGATGAACAGCTGCGCCCTTACTTCCCGGAGTCGCGTGCAGTGTCCGGCCTGTTTGAAGTGGTGAAGCGCATTTACGGTATTACCGCGAAAGAGCGCACTGACGTCGATGTTTACCATCCGGATGTCCGCTTCTTTGATCTGTTCGATGAAAGCGGCGAGCTGCGCGGCAGTTTCTATCTCGATCTCTATGCTCGCGAACACAAACGCGGCGGCGCATGGATGGACGACTGCGTGGGCCAAATGCGTAAAGCGGACGGGAGCCTGCAAAAACCGGTGGCTTACCTGACCTGTAACTTCAACCGTCCGGTAAGCGGCAAGCCTGCGCTGTTTACGCATGACGAAGTGATTACCCTGTTCCACGAGTTCGGTCACGGCCTGCACCATATGCTGACGCGCATTGAGGCAGCGGGCGTGTCCGGCATTAATGGCGTGCCATGGGACGCCGTGGAACTGCCTAGCCAGTTCATGGAGAACTGGTGCTGGGAGCCGGAAGCACTGGCGTTTATTTCGGGGCACTACGAAACCGGTGAGCCACTGCCTAAAGAACTGTTGGATAAAATGCTGGCGGCGAAAAACTACCAGGCGGCGCTGTTTATCCTGCGTCAGCTTGAGTTCGGCCTGTTCGACTTCCGCCTGCATACCGAATTCAATCCGGAAAAAGGTGCACAGATTCTCGAAACCCTGCGCGAAGTGAAAAGCAAAGTCGCCGTGGTCCCCAGCCCGGAGTGGGGACGTTTCCCTCATGCCTTCAGCCATATCTTTGCGGGTGGCTATGCAGCGGGCTATTACAGCTATCTGTGGGCTGATGTGCTGGCAGCAGATGCCTATTCGCGCTTTGAAGAAGAGGGGATTTTCAACCGGGAAACCGGGCAGTCCTTCCTCGACAATATTCTGACGCGCGGCGGGTCAGAAGAACCGATGGAGCTGTTTAAACGCTTCCGCGGCCGTGAACCACAGCTGGATGCCATGCTGGAACACTACGGTATTCAGGGATAAGCCGTACGTGAAAATCTGTTTGCTTGATGAGACAGGCGCCGGTGACGGCGCCTTACCTGTTTTAGCCGCACGCTGGCAACTGACGCACTGTGATGACGCCGCGCTGGCGCTGGTGAAGACCGCCACACATCTTGAACTGCGCAAACGGGATGAGCCCAAACTGGGGGGCATCTTTGTGGATTTCGCCTCCGGTGCCCTGGCACATCGACGTCGTTTTGGCGGTGGCCGCGGTGAAGCCGTCGCGAAAGCGGTGGGGATAAAAGGGACCTACCTGCCCGATGTGGTGGACGCCACCGCCGGATTAGGACGGGATGCCTTTGTGCTGGCCGCGCTGGGCTGTCGGGTTCGCATGCTGGAGCGCCATCCGGTGGTGGCCGCACTGCTGGAGGACGGGCTGACGCGTGGCTATGAAGATGCAGAAATTGGCGGCTGGCTTCGCGAACGCCTGACGCTGATTCATGCTTCCAGCATTCAGGCTCTGACCGATATTACCCCGCAGCCGGACGTGGTGTATCTCGATCCTATGTATCCCCATCGGCAAAAAAGCGCCATGGTAAAAAAAGAGATGCGGGTCTTTCAGTCGCTGGTGGGGGCGGATGAAGATGCCGACGCACTGCTGGCACCGGCTCGCCGTCTGGCAAAGAAACGTATTGTGGTGAAGCGTCCCGACTACGCGCCACCGCTGGCCGGTGTTGCCACGCAGTCTGCGGTGGTCACCAAAAGCCACCGCTTCGATATCTATCCGCCTCTGTCTTAATCGTGGTTTTAAGCCGGTCGGCACCTCAGTCGCACCGGCTTAACGCTCGCGAATTATTCATCCTCTTCGTCACGCAGCGGCACAATCAGCATGTCGATGTGCACGGTATTGATCAACTGGCGGGCAGACGACATCAGCTTGCTCCAGAAGTCCTGATGATGACCGCACACCACCATGTCCACATCGTATTTCTTAATCGCATCCACCAGCACCTGCCCCAGGTCGCCACTGCCGCTCAGGGTTTCGGTGATAGGGTAGCCCGCGGCATCGGACAGGCTTTTTAGCGCCAGATGCGTTTCCTCAGAAATACGCTTTTGCATATCTCCCAGGTTGACATCAATCAGGCCGGTGTAGAGATCCGAGTAATTAACATCGACATGAATCAGCGAGATTTTTGCGTCGTAAGGGCGCGCGAGTGAGACAGCTTTATCCACTAACAACTGGCTTTCTGGCGAAAGATCGACTGCAATCAGGATATGTTTATAAGCCATGATATTACTCCTTCCACGAGATTCAGAATGGCAGCGGTTTCCAGACGCGTCACAGTTGCGAAATCCATTGCGCGAACGGGCGATGAGCGCCACCGAGATGATTAATGTACAGCACAGGCGATGATGTTGTTATACCTGAAAGTATAGCCCTGTGTGTTAACAAATGCTTCTGAAGCCGCCTGGGTTGTGAATAAGATCAATGATGAACGATTTTTACTCGTATAAAACGAAAATCCTCGCTGGTAAAAAATTGAACATTTCTCCTAAACTGGAAAAAGCAGCCTGCGTCACACGGTTGCTACTTTTCTGATGATTCAAAATAAAACTACAAATCGCTTTACGGGGTTGTTGGCTAATTCTGCAGGGACTGTTCAACAGGGTGCGCGCTCAGCACCCTGCTGCGGTGCCGGTAAGGAGGATGACATGATCAGCACTATCGCGCTTTTTTGGGCTCTTTGTGTGGTATGTATTGTGAATATGGCGCGCTATTTCTCATCGCTGCGTGCGCTGTTGGTGGTTCTGCGTGGCTGTGATCCGCTGCTCTATCAGTATGTTGATGGCGCGGGGTTTTTCACATCCCATGGTCAGCCCGGCAAGCAGGTGCGGCTGGTGCGTTACATCTGGGCAAGGCGCTATCTTGATCATCATGACGACGAATTCATTCGCCGGTGTGAGCGGGTGAGAGGTCTGTTTATCTTAACCAGTTCACTGTGTGGATTGGTGATTATCAGCCTGATTGCGCTGGCCATCTGGCATTAAAAAGGGCGACCGAAGTCGCCCTGGTATGCCGCCGAATCAGATGAGTTTCAGCGCTATCCAGTAGAGCGAACCCGATAACAAAATACAGACCGGCAGGGTAAATACCCACGCCATGGCGATGTTTTTGATGGTTTTGCTCTGCAAGCCGCCGCCGTCAACCAGCATGGTGCCGGCAACGGAAGAAGAGAGGATATGCGTGGTGGAGACCGGCATGCCGGTGTAGCTGGCGATGCCTATCGACACGGCTGCCGTCACCTGCGCAGACATGCCCTGCGCATAGGTCATGCCCTTCTTACCAATTTTCTCACCGATGGTGGTGGCCACGCGACGCCAGCCGATCATGGTGCCGACGCCTAATGCCAGCGCAACCGCCATGATGATCCATACCGGCGCGTACTCAATGGTGTTCAACAGATCGCCTTTGAGCTTGCCCAGGAAACGTTTATCGTCTGGAGAGGTTTCCGGCAGCTTCGCCGCTTTATCGGCGGTGTCGGAAATACACAGCAGCAGGCGACGCATCTGACTACGCTGCTCGACGGACAGATCGCTGTAGCTTTGCAGGTTGTTCAGCAGCAACTGAGCACGTTGCACGGCCTGCAGCGCACGTGCACTGTCGCAATGAAACTCTGTCGATGATACCGGCGCCACTTCTTCCGGCGTAGGCAGCTTAGGCGGCGCCATCTCGATGATGTGGTTCAGTGAGGCCTGGTGCTGTTGATAATACTGCTCAAGATGATTGACCGCGTCCCGTGTACGCGTAATGTCGTAACCCGATGCGTTCATATTCACCACGAAGCCGGCTGGCGCAACGCCTATCAGAACCAGCATGATCAGGCCAATGCCTTTCTGCCCGTCGTTCGCACCGTGTGAATAACTGACACCAATGGCGGAGATAATCAGTGCCGTGCGCGTCCAGAAAGGCGGTTTTTTCTTGCCATCAATCTTCTCGCGATCGGCGGGCGTCATATGAATACGCGCACGCTTTTTGGTGTTACTCCAGTAACGGCGGAGAAGAAAAATTAGGCTGCCCGCAATCACCAGTCCGACAATAGGGGAAAGAATCAGAGACAGGAAAATATTCAGCACTTTCGGGATGTTAAGCGCATCAACGACCGATGTGCCGCTCATCAACGCGTTCGTCAGGCCAATGCCGATAATCGCGCCGATTAAGGTATGGGAACTGGACGCGGGCAGGCCCAAATACCAGGTACCCAGGTTCCAGATAATCGCCGCCAGCAGCATGGAAAAGACCATGGCGAGACCGTGGGCCGATCCGACATTCAGCAGCAGATCGGTAGGCAGCATATGCACGATAGCGTAAGCCACGCTTAATCCGCCGAGCAATACACCAAAGAAGTTGAAGACGCCTGCCATTAAAACGGCAAGCTGCGCCCGCATGGCACGGGTATAGATGACCGTCGCAACCGCGTTGGCCGTATCATGAAAGCCGTTAATTGCTTCGTAAAACAATACAAACAGCAGAGCAAGTATCAGTAACAGGCCGGTGCTAAGATCTAGACCAGCAAACAGATGTAGCATAGACGTTACGCCATTTTTGGAGGACATGAACGCGGCGCATTATCCGCGACAACATGCTGTCTGGGAAAGGAAAATATAGTCATGATTTGGACTAAAAGTGTCAATTAACCCGGTGAACAGATACAAAAGCTATAAAAATTAGCTGGTTACATTGTGACATATTTACGGCAAAATTTTGACACTGGCATCCACAGGAGCAGATCACTACAATCTGCCCCTCTCTTACCTGGTGGGCAAAAGCAGTGGAACAGTTTGACGTTATCGTAATTGGGGCAGGCGCTGCCGGGCTTTTTTGTGCTGCGCAGGCCGGACAGCGTGGTCGCCGCGTATTACTGCTGGATAACGGCAAGAAGCCGGGACGCAAGATTTTGATGTCGGGCGGTGGGCGCTGCAATTTCACCAATCTCTACACTGAACCGGCCGCCTACCTGTCGAATAATCCCCACTTTTGTAAGTCGGCCCTCGCGCGCTATACCCAATGGGATTTTATCGATCTGGTGAATCGCCACGGTATCGCCTGGCATGAGAAAACCCTGGGGCAGCTGTTTTGCGATGATTCTGCCCAGCAGGTGGTCGATTTATTAATGGCCGAATGTGACAAAGGTGGCGTCACCGTTCGGCTGCGCAGCGAAATACTGAGCGTAATCCGGGATGATGCGGGCTACAGCCTGCAGCTCAACGGCAGCGCGGTTCAGGCTGAGAAGCTGGTCATTGCCAGTGGCGGCCTTTCCATGCCGGGCCTGGGCGCATCACCGTTTGGCTATAAAATTGCTGAGCAGTTTGGGCTGAAGGTGCTGCCCACGCGCGCGGCACTGGTGCCCTTTACCTTACATAAACCACTCCTGGAACAGTTGCAGATGCTGTCAGGCGTTGCGCTGGATACGACCATTGCGGCAAAGGACGGCACCCTGTTCAAAGAGGCGATGTTGTTCACCCACCGCGGCCTGTCCGGCCCGGCAGTGTTGCAGATTTCCAGCTACTGGCAGCCGGGCGAATACCTCACTGTGGACCTCTCTCCGGCCACCCGTCTTGAGGATTTCCTGACGATTCAACGTGAGGCGCATCCGAATCTGAGCCTGAAAAACAGCCTGGCGAAAATTCTGCCCAAGCGCCTGGTGGAGGTCCTACAGGATATGAACGTCGTGCCGGATGTGACGCTGAAGCAACTTAACCGCAAGCAGCAAACAGAGCTGGTGCAGACGCTGCACGGCTGGCAGGTTCAGCCTAACGGCACCGAAGGTTATCGCACCGCCGAAGTGACCCTCGGTGGCGTTGATACTACTCAACTGTCATCGAAGACAATGGAAGCGCGGGACGTACCGGGGCTGTATTTTATCGGTGAGGTGGTGGACGTGACCGGCTGGCTCGGCGGCTATAATTTCCAGTGGGCCTGGAGTTCGGCCTGGGCCTGTGCCCAGGCGCTGTAAGGTCGCCATCTCGCCCTGCACTCAGGCATAACGCGAAACCGCATAGTCCGCATGGGCAATCTCGGGCGGTTTGCCTGAAATCACATCACTCAACAGCTGGCCGGAGCCGCAGGCCATCGTCCAGCCCAGCGTACCGTGGCCGGTATTCAGCCACAGGTTGCTGAAATGTGTATGGCCGACGATGGGCGTGCCATCAGGCGTCATGGGACGTAACCCGGTCCAGAAGGTTGCCTGCTCAACGCGACCGCCACGGGGATAAAGGTCGTTCACTACCATCTCAAGTGTTTGCCGTCTGGCAGGCAGCAGGGTGTTGCTGTATCCCACAATTTCCGCCATACCGCCCACGCGAATGCGATCATCAAAGCGCGTAATGGCAATTTTGTAGGTTTCATCCAGCACCGTGGACACCGGCGCGGCGGACGCATCGGCAATGGGGATCGTCAGCGAGTAGCCTTTGAGTGGGTAAACCGGAACAGACATGAGTGGCCGGAGTAATGGCGTGGAGTATGAACCCAGCGCCATGACGTATCCGTCCGCCGTCAGCGTTTCGCTACCAAAGGTCATACCGCTGATCCTGTCTCCCTGTGTCAGCAGCGCATCCACGGTGGTGTTAAAGCGAAAGTCGACGCCCGCCTCGCGCGCCATTGCCGCAAGCCGCTGGGTAAATAACTGGCAATCGCCGGTTTCGTCATTAGGCAGTCGCAGCCCGCCGGTCAGCTTATGCTTAACCGCCGCCAGCGCCGGTTCAACCTCGGCCAGTTGTGAGGCTTCCAGCAGTTGATAAGGAACGCCGGCGTCCTGCAACACGGCGATGTCGCGTGCCGCATTGTCAAACTGCTGAGCGGTGCGAAACAGCTGCAGCGTGCCGCCCTGACGCCCTTCATATTCAATGCCCGTGCTGGCCCGCAGTGCTCTGATGCAGTCCCGGCTGTACTCTGCCAGCCTGACCATTCTGGCCTTATTTTCGGCGTAACTCTGCGGATTGCAGTTTTTCAGCATTTGCATCATCCAGGCAAGCTGAAAACGTGAGCCATCCGGGCGCACGGAAAGGGGAGCATGACGCTGTACCATCCATTTCACCGCCTTTAAGGGAACGCCCGGCGCGGCCCAGGGCGCGGCATAGCCTGGGGAAATTTGCCCGGCATTGGCCGCGCTGGTGCCTAATGCCGGACCGGCTTCTTTATCAATCACGGTCACCTGATGTCCGGCCTGCTGCAGATACCAGGCGGTTGTTACGCCCACGACACCACTGCCGAGTACAATAATTTTCATGTTGATCGTTATCCTGCATGCGTTATCGCTCAATGGCGCAGGCGTTGCCTGGGCCATCTGTTCTCGTTGTGGCTTATGCCTGAACCCGGTTTTGTGCCTGCCAGCATCGCACCGCGCTGCCCTTTTCCTGCGACAGGAGTAACTGAGGCGCCTCGCAGCCGCTGGTGGCTTGCGGACAGCGATCGCGGAAATAGCATCCCGTTGGCAGGTGGCGGTTACCCGGTAGCTCGGTGTTCACAGGCGCGCCATCCAGCACTGCGCCGATGCGCGGCACGGACGCCATCAGTAGCTGGGTATAAGGATGTTGCGGGGCGTCCAGGACGCGCTGTGTTTCACCCAGCTCCACAATTTGTCCCAGATACATGACTGCAACGCGATCGCTCATATGGCGCACGACCGACACGTTGTGCGATATCAGGATATAGGTCAGGTTTTGCTGTTTTTGCAGTTCTACCAGCAGATTCAGAATCTGCGCCTGAACAGAAATATCCAGTGCCGAGGTCGGTTCATCCAGCACGATAATATCGGGCTGCGATGACAGGGCCCGGGCAATCGCGATGCGCTGACGCTGGCCGCCGGAAAACGCATGCGGCGGACGGTCCAGATATTCGGGGCGAATACCGACCTGGTGAGCCAGTGATTCCGCCAACGCGCGCCGCGCTTTTTCTGAAGCACGCGACTGAATCCACACCGGCTCGGTGATAATGCGCCAGACGGGCAGGCGGGGGTCGAGTGAAGAGAGCGGATCCTGAAACACCATTTGCATGCGACGTCCCCGGTTATCGGCAGGCGCTGTTGCCAGTTCGAGCTGGCCTGAGGTTGGGCAGAGCATGCCCATCAACAGTTTCGCCAGGGTGCTTTTTCCACAGCCGGATTCGCCAACAATCCCCAGCGTTTCTCCCTGCCTGACCTCCATATCCAGGCCATTCAGCGCATGGACCTGTTCCGTGACTTTGCCGCGCCAGTTCTTTTTGGCCGGGAAGGTGACATGTACGTTTTGCAGCGTAAGCAGAGCGTCAGACATGCTGCGCCTCCTGTTGTGGATACCAGCAGGCAACCTGCTGCGCGGCGTTGTCGGTAGTATGCAAGCGCGGCGTGGTGGTGCAGCGTTCTCCTGCCGCAAAACAGCGATCGCGAAAGGCACAGCCTGCGGGTAAACAGGCCAGATTAGGCACGGTGCCGGAAATGGATGCCAGCGGAGCACGCGGTTCAATCGCGTCAGGCGAGCAGGCCAGCAGACCAATGGAATAGGGATGGCGTGGTGAACGCAGCACGGTTTCAGTGACGCCGCTTTCAATGACGGACCCGGCATACATAACGTAGATCCGATCGCACAGCTGTGAAACCACAGCCATATCGTGACTGATAAACAGCACGGCGGTGCCGGTCGCTTCGGCTTTTTGTTTCAACAGGCGCAGTACCTGCCGCTGAACGGTAACATCCAGTGCGGTCGTGGGTTCATCCGCAATCAGCAGGTCTGGCTCACAGGAAAAGGCCAGGGCAATCATGACGCGCTGACGCATTCCGCCTGACAGTTCAAAGGGATAGCGCTCCATAACGTTCTTCGCATCCGCAATTTGCATATCGCCCAGCAGCGTAAGCGCCCGGGCTTTTGCCTCACGGACAGACAGAGGACGATGCTGTCTGATCACATCGACCATCTGTTTGCCAATGCGGCGGGTCGGATTCAGCGCGGTCATGGGCTCCTGAAAAATCATGGCAACACGATTGCCGCGCATTTTGCGCATGTCCACTTCACTGGCGGCGAGAACATCCTGACCCGCCAGCTCCAGCCTGCCGCCTTTGATGTGATAGCTGTGTTCCGGAATGAGCCGCATCGCCAGCATGGCGGTGACGGATTTCCCCGAACCTGATTCGCCGACAACGCCCACAATCTCGCCGCGATTGATGTGCATTGATACGCTATTCAGTACGTTCACCTCTCCCTGATAAACCGGGAAGCTGAGACGTAAATCCTCGATCGTCAGAATTCTTTCTTGCATCAGTTACGTCCTCCCGCTTTGGGGTCCAGCAGGTCCTGGATGCCATCGCCAAACAGATTGAATCCCACCGCTGTGATCAAAATCGCGGCCCCGGGAAAGGTGCAGTACCACCACTGGTCAAGAACATAGTTACGTCCGTTAGCCACCATTGCGCCCCATTCCGCCGTCGGTTGCTGAGCGCCCAGCCCGATAAAACCCAACGTGGCCGCCATCAAAATGGCGCTGCCAATATCCAGGGAGGCCTGCACCACCAAGGGCGGCAGAGCATTGCGCAGGATATGCCAGCTAATCAGGTGCCAGCGCGAAGCACCGAACGTTTTTGCCGCTTCAACAAAGGTATGCTGTTTGACGATTAACGTCTGACCGCGCGCCAGCCGGACATAAAAAGGGATGCGCACAATGGCGATAGCCAGCATGGCGTTGAACAGGCTCGGCCCCAGCGCGGCAGCCAGCGCCATGGTCAGCACCAGAGAAGGAATAGACAGCATGATGTCCATCAGGCGCATAATTATTGCATCGCTGCGGCCACCTAATACGCCGGACAGACAGCCCAGTAACGAGCCGCTTATGCCAGCCAGCAGCACGACCGCCAGCCCTGCTGCGACCGACTGCTGGCTCCCCACCAGGACACGGCTGAACAGATCCCGGCCCACCTCATCAGTCCCGAACCAGTGCGCGGCACTGGGTGGCTGGAGGCGATCGGTCAGGCTAATGGCGTTGGGATCGTGCGGCACAATCCACGGTGAAAACACCATTAATCCCAGCATCAGCGTGATGATGGCGGCACCCAACAGGGTCAGAGGGCTTTTACTTAGCATCCACAGGCGGCGTTTCCAGGCGAACAGGCTGGGTTTTGCCTGACGCACGGCGGGCTGCTCTTGCGTTATCATCATGTTCTACGCTCCCCGACCCATTCGCGGGTCAATCCACAGATAAAGAAGATCCACGAACAGGTTTACCAGCACGTAAGCAAAGGAAACCACGATGGCGAAGCCCATCACCGCCGGGAAATCAAGCGCCTGAATAGAAGACACCACATACGCGCCCATACCTGGCCAGGCAAACACGGTTTCGGTTAATACTGCACCATACAGCAGGTCGCCTAATGCCAGCCCCAGTACGGTTACGGAGGGAATCAGGGCATTGGGCAGGGCATAGCGCACGACGATAGTCCATTTCGGCAGCCCGCTGGCCAGCGCGGTACGAATATAGTCTTCGCTCAACTGCTCCAGCATGGCCGAGCGAATCTGGCGCGCTACAATGCCAAGGTGAACAAAGGCCAGGGTGGTGGCAGGCAGGATCAGATGCTGAAGCGCATTAAAGAAGACTTCGATGTTGCCTTCCAGCAGGGCATCGATCAGATAGAAGCCGGTAACGCGCGTAGGGGGATCGAGCCAGTCATCCAGCCGTCCGCCGCCGGGCAGCAGGTTTAACTTGCCATAGAATAGCACGATCGCCCCCAGGCCCAGCCAGAAGGCCGGTGTGGAAATCCCGGTCAGCGCCAGCAGACGAACCAGATGATCGAGCCAGCGGTTACGATACACCGCAGAGAGCACGCCCAGCGGCACGCCAACGAGCAGGGCGATGGTCAGCGCACAAAAGGCCAGTTCCAGAGTCGCGGGAAAAAACGCCCGCAGATCGTCCAGGACCGGGCGACCTGTCCGGATAGAGGTGCCCAGGTCGCCATGTAACAGCTGCTCCACATAACGGATAAATTGTTGCCATAACGGTAAATCCAGCCCCAACTGCTGACGGATGTGCTGGACGATTTCATCACTGGCGCGGTCGCCCGCCAGCAGCCTGGCAGGATCCCCGGGAATAAGATGCGAAATAATAAATGTAATGACGCAGACGCCGGCGACCACCAACAGCAGTCCCCAGCTACGCTGTCTTAATAAACTCCAGTAACTCATCATGTCTTCCTCAGCAGGGCCAGGCAGGCCCTGCATGAACGGGCGTGAGCGGTGTTATTCTTTATGCATGGTGGCGATGTTAAATATTTGCTCGAGCATCGGGTTAAACACGTAGCCTTTAACCGATTTGTTCATCGCAACCTGATAATTTTTCTGGAATAAGTAAACGTAAGCTGCATCGTTAATCACGATATTTTGCGCTTGCTGGTAATCGGCAGTCCGCTCAGCCTGATTCGTGGTCGATACCGCTTTTTTCAGCAGCGCATCGACTTCAGGGTTGGAATAAAAGGAGCGGTTACCCGGCAGGCCTTTTTTGTCTGACGCAAACCAGTAATTCATAAACATGTAGGGATCGGCGAAGTCCGGGCTCCAGTTACCAATCGCGATGTCATAGTCTGCTTTACCGATGCGCTCACGCATGGTGGCGTTGGCCAGTTTTTCCAGCTTCACATTGATGCCAATAGCCTGAAGGTTGGCCTGCATCGACAGGGCAATCGGCTCCCAGTTGGGATCGTTGTCAGAATAGAGGAACGACAGCGACTGCGGTTTAGTGGCCACTTTATCCATCTCCGCTTTGGCTTTCGCAAGATTAAAGCTGTACTGCATGGCCTTGGCATCGTAGCCCCACATGCCTTCCGGAATCGGTCCACGCATCTGTTTACCGTTGCCGCCCAGAATGCCCTGCACCATTCCCTGATAATCGGTGGCCCAGGAGATCGCTCTGCGCAAATCGGGCTGGTTCAGAGGCGGTTTACTGTTGTTGAGATAGAGATAGGTCACGCGCAGAGCGGGATAATCCCGCACTGCCACCTCATTTTGCTTTTTCAGGGCGGCAAACTGGTCCATCGGCAGGGCATCCGCAATGTCCACATCACCTTTTGCCAGCTGCAGGCGTCGGGCCGAACTTTCACTGATAATCTTTACGGACACGCGCTTAAAGGCAGGCTTAGGTCCGGAGAAATGTGGATTCGGCACCAGCACGAGCTGCTGACCTTTCTGCCAGCGCTGCAGCATGTAGGCGCCAGAGCCCGCGGTATGGTCGGCCAAATAACTGCGCGCGTCGTCAGCGGCATTCGCTTTCAGCACGGCAGGGTTGATGATGGAAGCGCCGTCGTTAGCGAGAGTGTAAAGGAAAGGCGCAAACGGCGTCTTCAGTGTGAAGCGCACGGTAAGCGGATCCACGACCTCAACGTTGAGATCGGACGGGAACGCTTCTGAAGGCCCCTGCTTAATGCGCAGCAGGCGCTCAAACGACAGCTTAACGGCCTCCGCGTTAACGGCTGACCCATCCGCAAACGCGGCGCCGGGACGTAATTTAAACGTCCACACCTTTCCGTCCTCGCTGCTCTGCCAGCTTTCCGCCAGATCGCCTTCAACGTCTGTCGAACCCTTCCCGTCCTCGGTTTTGTATTTGATCAATCGTTGGTAGGCAGGATAGGTAACGGTCCAGTCGTTATTATCGATAGTCACGGCAGGATCAAGCGTCTGGGGATCGGCAGCTTTACCTATCACCAACATGTCTTTGGGAACCGCCGCCAGGACGGATGTCGTGGTGGCAGCAAGGGTCATGGCCAGTAACAAAGGGCGAAAATAGCCGGGTGCTGTGTGCGTCATTTTCATGGTAATACTCCGTCAGTCTGGGCTGGGGATATGCAGGTAAAAACATCATTGAGCAGCGGATAACGGGCCGCTTCCGGTAATTCGAAATGCCACCATTCCGTGGCAATGCCAGTGAAGCCGCCGCCAAACATCACGGCATTAAGCAGCAGCCTGTTACGTTGAGCCGTTAGCGGTACGTCGGGATGATAGGGATGGGACAACGCCTGCATTTCATCGAATCCGGTACCCATATCCAGGATCTGACCTTCGGCATCGACCAGCGTGACGTCAATGGCGGTACCACGACTATGGTTGGATCCTTGCGATAAAGGCACCACGTAATTCTGATCGGGGCAGGCGTGCCACAGCAGCTCCTGGGCTTTTTGCGGGCGATAGGCATCTAGCACCAGCAGACTCAATCCGGCCACTTTTGCGATCGCGATGCTTTTCGCCAGCGCGCTGACCGCATCGGGGTGCAGCAGACAGCGGGCGACGCTGTAGATGGGCTTTCCTGTGATGTTATCGGCGGTGGCATATTTCAGGTCGATAGTGAGCGCGGGAAAGGCCGCTGCAATATCGACCAACTCTGTTTCCTGCATCATGCTGTAATCCCTGTTTTGTTAATGTTCAAACTGGCCAAATTCCTGCTGCAACAGTCGGTTCTGTGCCAGACGCTCAGAAAGCGCCGGGCCAAGTCGTTCCACGATGGCAGACAGCAGCAGGTTGAAAAGGCAACTGATGGGCGCAAGAGAGTCCCAGAAATTGGCGGTATCCGTTTTTACCTGAAGCAGATCAACCGGGTAATCACGCGCCCATGGGCACCAGATATCGGTGACGAGCGCCATCGCGACCTGGCGCTCGGTGGCAATCCGGCAAAACTGCCTTGCTACGGTGGAATAGGCCCGGGTATCGGTAAGAATGACGTAAGGCCTTGAAGACTCGGAATTCAGCGACTCCAGCCAGCTGCCTGAGCTGCCATCGGCGTAGGTAACGCGCGGGCGCAAATATTCCAGATGACTGAAAAAGGTGTTGGCAATGCCGCGTGTAGACTGAATACCCAGCACGATGACCGTGTCGGCATCCGCGATTTGCTGGCTGATATGGCGGAAAGTATCCGTTTGGGCCAGCTGATAGACATAGCGAATGGCATCCAGCTCCATCTGCAGGGACTGGCTGGACAGGTCGGGCAGGGTGCGTTGCTGCTCCCAGGAATCAAGACGGTCAATAACCCCCCATTGCTTGTAGGGCGTATTGGGGACGTCGCGCAGCAGGTTTTTCACATCATCAAGGTTTTTAAATCCCAGCTTACGCAGGTAACGTCCTACGGTTATACCGCTGGTACCGGTCGCCTGGGCGATGCTGTCAGCCGTTTCAAACGGAATTTGCTCGGGATGACTTAACAGCCACGAACTAATCCGCTTTTCGCTTGGCGTTTGCAGGCTAAAAGCGGCTTCGATTTTTTTGAACAGGGCTTCGTTCGCGCTCATGTTGTCCTCAATGTTACCTGGCTGTCATTGTCCGCTGCGTTGTTAGTCAGGTAACAAGCACAATGCATGCCATATTTCTGAGGTGCATGAAAATAAGCCGCACGTCAGAGGATTCAGTAAAGGGAGTGAGAGGAGTGAATAGCCCGTCCATCAATCTGGCGCAATTAGGGTGCAACATATTTGAAACCTGCATCACATTGGGGCAACAAAATCGGCGGGAAATGTGATGCAGGTGAAGAAAACGGTTCAGCACGGCGCGGACCCGGTCAGCGCGGTTACGGCCGTTGCGCTACGAGGTCTGAGGACAAGGCCTGAGTGGCCTGAACGATGCGGAGACATTACTCGTCATGCTGAGGGCCAGCCAGAGACGATCGGTTTTTCAGGTCGCGTTTTGAACCCCAGGGAGTGAGGTAAAGCAAAAATCAGCGGTGGCCGCGAAGGGGAAAATTCAGCGTTAAAATAACCTGTTTCTGGCGTGATTTTTTAAAAACGGCGGCCTTTTGCATGCAGAAAAAATTATGGCTGATTACCGCTTCGCTAAAGTGACTTTTAAGAATGTTTACCGGCAATAAAATGGCAGTAAACACGATTCAGTCACATACTTGCTTTTTTGACTCGTTAAGTGACACATCATGATTAGCTTCGTTCGTTCTTTGTTCGCCAGCCCGGATAAATTCCTGCAGATAATGAGCCGCCAGGACATAAACGACTCTATTGCGGATGGTGAGCGCATAATTATTGATGAAAATGGCAATGCTGCCGTCAATATTCTCAGTGATGAAGTAAAGGAAGATTTTAATCGGCACGTCAATACCTTAAAGGGAGTTTGAGGTGGGAACCGCAATTTTTATGGTACTGATGGTGAGTGGTTATTGGTACACCAGCCGGGATCTGTCCAGCCGTTTCAAAATGCGTCGTTCTTCAGGATGGGATGTCTATTTTCTTGTCGCACTTTACGGCTGTATTTTTGTACTGCAGGGCGTTTTCGTCACCGCCCTTATCTGGTTTATCTTGTTTATTATTTCAAGCGTTTCCAATTTCCTGTATGCGTTTCCTGGCGATCATTTGCAACTGCAAATGAAGTTCATGAACTGGAGTTTTCTCGGTATTCAGGCCCCAGTGGTAATCATGCTGGGCTTTGCCATCCTCTTCTGTCTCTACCGGTCAAACTGGGCAGGCAGCGCACAACTGAACGTGTCAGGTCGCAAAGATCTTTATCAGAAGCTTTCACGATCCAATGGTGTTGAACAGATGCTGTTCCAGTGCATGGAAGAAGGAGAGCTGGCGTGGATCACCTTAAAATCCCGTCGTATTTATATCGGCATGGTACACGCTGCCACCTTTGAATATGAGCGCACGGCCAATATCGTGCTCATCCCGATGCTGAGCGGCTACCGCGACAGCCATACGCTGAAACTGTCGGTCGAGCATAACTACAGCAGTTGGTATGCCGAGCACGACATCACACTGGATTCTGAGCCGAAAAACGCGATGGCATTTCGAAAAGTCATCATGGTGGATCAGATTGAAAGCTTCTCACTGTTTGATCCCGCCAGCGCAACTGCACTGTCAATGGGCGAAGACCATCCGCAGAGCGTTGAGAAAAGTCGTGAAGGTGACCATTCATCCCCGCCAGACCAGCAAATTGAATAATACAGCAACACCTCTGTCCGTAAGTATTCACTGCCCCATCAATGCTGTCTGAATGCAAAATAGCATTGATGATGCAGTGTGTTTGCCAATACGTATCTACGCTGTTTACTGCGTTCATCAACGAGGAAACTCTATGGCTTATCAAGGCAAAGCGTTAGTGATTGGTGCATCACGTGGCATTGGACTGGCGGTCGTCAAGGCGTTTGCGGCCAACAACTGGCAGGTCACGGCAACCCATCGCAGTGAAGTCCCCCCGCAGGGGGAAATCCCGCAGGTTGACTGGCGTCGGCTCGATATGACGCAGACCGAGGCGGTCAAGCAATTTGCGGTTGGGCTGAGCGGGCAGCCTTTTGACGCGATTCTGATCAACGCCGGCATTTACGGGCCTGCGCATCAGAAGCTGTCAGAGAGCAACGATGCTGAGCTAATCCAGCTGTTTATGACCAATGCCGTTGCGCCGATACGAACCGCAGAAATTTTGCTGCCGTTACTGAACCAGCAACACGGCGTACTGGCGTTAACCTCATCTCAACTTGCCAGCCTGAATGAGAATCGACATGCAGAAGCGCCACTTTACTCAGCCAGCAAAGCGGCTCTTAATATGCTCACGCGCTCGCTGGCCAGACCGGTGGCGGCGCAAAACGGCACGCTACTAACCCTGCATCCCGGTTGGGTCAAAACGGATATGGGAGGCGATGCGGCACCGCTCACGCCTGAAGAAAGCGCCAATGGGATTGTCACGCAGTTAACCGCCAGTCGGGGACGTGGCGGCCACCACTATCTGGACTACGCGGGCAAAACGCTTCAGTGGTGAGGTAAAGGTTGCAGCAACGCTGACGGGCTGACAGGGATAATGGCAGCCCGTCAGCGTGAAATTTTGCAACATCCACGCCCCGGCATTACACTGCGCTTTTGATTACATTGATTGAAGGTGCTTATGTCTCAGCCCTACGAGCGACAACCGCTACCCTTACCGGGTGGCCATAAAAAAGTGCTGTTGCACTCCTGCTGCGCGCCCTGTTCGGGAGAAGTCATGGAGGCGATGCTGGCATCCGGCATTGAATACACCATCTATTTCTATAATCCGAACATCCATCCGCTTAAAGAGTATGAGCTGCGCAAAGACGAAAATATCCGCTTTGCCGAAAAGTTTGGCGTGCCGTTTGTCGATGCGGACTACGATCGTGACGACTGGTTTAAACGTGCCAAAGGGATGGAGTGGGAACCGGAGCGCGGTGAGCGCTGCACCATGTGCTTCGATATGCGTTTCGAGCGCACGGCGCTGTACGCCCATGAAAATGGTTTCCCGGTGATCACAAGTTCACTGGGGATTTCCCGCTGGAAGAACATGCAGCAAATTAACGACTGCGGCGTCCGTGCTGCCGCACATTATCCCGATCTGTCCTACTGGGAATTCAACTGGCGTAAAGGCGGCGGATCGGCACGCATGATTGAAATCAGTAAGCGTGAGAGTTTTTATCAGCAGGAATATTGCGGTTGTGTTTACTCCCTACGGGATACCAATCGTCATCGCGTTGCCAGTGGTCGCGAGCGGATCCAGATTGGCGTACAGTACTATAAGCCTGATGATAACTAGTTTTTTGCTGCCACGGTTAAAGCAAGCGGACTAAATGACCAACCCCGAAGGTTTCGTTTATTCCGCTAAATAACTTCTTTTTTGGGTGGTTTTCAGCCTTACTACATACGCTGCAAGGATGGGCGTTGCTGTCGGTAACGTTCAGTCGCTGGCTTTTACGGCATACGCTAGGCGTACAGCCCATCATCTGCTTAAAGGAGCGGGTAAAAGACTGCTGACTTTCAAAGTGGTATTTAACTGCCAGGCTGATAATGGGCGCATGGCTGTATTTTAAATCATTAATACAGGCAATTAATTTCTTTCTACGGATGTAATGGGCCAGCGTTTCATTATGATAACGGGAAAATAACTTTTGTAGATACCATTTTGAATAACCCGCCTTTTCAGCAATGTCGTCAATGCTTAAGCGCTGGTCCAGATTCTTATTAATCCAGTCAGTAACAGAAATAATCACGCTCTCATTGTATTTGTTCTCATTCATAACACCCCCTTAAATTTCGAAGGTGATTGTAAATTATCCTGTGTTTCTCAAAACATTACATACGTAAAGATTCTTAAGGAAGTGAATGGTTATTTCCTGCGATGTGGAAGTAAAGGCTAAAAAATTATATTACGTTGCGATTTGTGTATTATTTGTTTACTGAATAGAGGGCGTAATGAGTGATGTGATTAATTCACGCCAATAAGCATCGCGTTCATTTCCCCGTTTACCGGACAGGAATAACGCCTTCTGCGAAGGTGCAGGCACCGTCGCAGAAGGGCCATGGCTCAGAGCAGGTTGTTCTCGGCCAACTCAAGTGCAAAATAGCTGAAAATCAAATCTGCGCCAGCCCGCTTGATCGCGCCAAGGCTTTCGAGCACGACATTACGCTCATCGATGGCGCCCGCCTGGGCCGCGAATTTAATCATCGCGTACTCACCACTAACCTGATAGGCCGCCAGCGGAAGTTCGGTGCGCTCGCGGATATCGCGCAGAATGTCCAGATAGGCTCCGGCCGGTTTGACCATCAGTGCATCGGCACCTTCAGCCGCGTCAATTAGCGACTCGCGAATAGCCTCACGACGGTTCATCGGGTTCATCTGATAGGTTTTACGATCGCCTTTCAGGGCCGTACCTGCCGCTTCCCGGAAGGGGCCATAGAAGGATGATGCAAACTTGGTGGAATAAGACATGATCGCTGTCTGGGTAAAGCCTGCGGCGTCCAGCGCCTGGCGTATCGCCTGAACCTGGCCATCCATTGCGGCAGAAGGCGCGATAAAGTCGGCCCCCGCCTCCGCCGCCACAACGGCCTGCTTGCCCAGATTGATCAGGGTGGCATCGTTATCGACGCCGTGGTCACACAGCACGCCACAGTGGCCGTGGCTGGTGTATTCGCAGAAGCAGGTATCCGACATCACGATCATTTCAGGCACGGTGTCTTTGCAGATTTTCGACATACGCGCCACCAGGCCGTTTTCATTCCACGCATCGCTGCCGGTCGCGTCGGTATGATGGGAAATCCCGAAGGTCATGACCGAGCGAATGCCCGCCTTAGCGATACGTTCAATTTCATAGGCAAGACGTTTTTCAGGAATACGTCTTACGCCAGGCATGGCCTGAATATCTTTATAGTCATCAACACCTTCCTCAACAAAAATGGGCAGGGCCAAATCGTTCAGGCTAAGGCTGGACTCCTGAAACATTGCACGCATTGACGCGCTGGCGCGCAATCTTCTGGGACGTTGGGTAAGGGAAAAATCAGACATAGACACTCACGTAGCCAGTTTAAATAAGACGCACAGTCTACTCCGATTAGGTGCAGGCGATGAAGGTTTGTGTGCGGTGTGCAGAGGCAGCAAAAGATTCTCCCGCCTCAGGGGCGGGAGAGAGGGGCGTTACTCGTTGATATTTGGGTGCTGTTCAACCAGATTTTTACGTTTGGCTTCCAGGCGGGCCATCTCGGCGTCGATATCTTCGATTTTCTGCTCGATGTTATCGTGATGCTCCTGCAGAATTTCGCGCGCTTCTTCCATGTCAGAGGCGGCGGGAGTTGCACCTTTCAGGGGCTTATTCGCCGTCTCTTTCATGTAGAGGCCGGTAATCAGGCCAATGACTGCAACCACCATCAGATAGTAAGCGGGCATATAAAGGTTATTGGTCGATTCTACCAGCCAGGCCGCTAACGTTGGCGTCAGGCCTGCAATCAGTACCGATATGTTGAAGGCGCTGGCTAATGCACTGTAGCGAATGTGCGTCGGGAACATAGCAGGCAGTGACGAAGCCATCACGCCGGTAAAGGCATTAAGGATAACGGCCAGCAGCAACAACCCAGCGAAAATCATTCCCAGCATGCCACTGTTGATCATCATGAAGGCCGGAATGGCGAAGATCATCAGGGCGATACTGCCGATAATCACAAACGGACGACGGCCAAAGCGGTCGCTCAGCAGCCCCATCACGGGCTGGACAAACAGCATGCCCATCATGATGGCGATGATAATCAGCACGCCATGATCTTCAGAGTAGTGCAGGTTGTGCGACAGGTAACTTGGCATGTAGGTCAGCAACATGTAATAGGTCACGTTGGTTGCAATAACCAGACCGATACAGGCTAGCAGGCTACGCCAGTGTTTCGTGGCGATTTCTTTGAAAGAGACTTTCGGACCGTCACGCAGGCCTTCGCGATCGCCTTGTTCCAGTTTGTCGACGTGCTGCTGGAACGCGGGGGTTTCTTCCAGGGCATGGCGCAAATACAGGCCAATAATACCCAGTGGCAGGGCCAGGAAGAACGGAAGACGCCATCCCCACGCAAGGAAGTTCTCTTCGCCGATGATGGTAGAGATTAAGACGACGACGCCCGCGCCCAGCACGAAGCCGGCGATAGAACCGAAGTCCAGCCAGCTTCCCATAAAGCCGCGCTTACGGTCAGGCGAATACTCGGCCACAAAGATAGAGGCACCGGTATATTCCCCACCGACTGAGAAGCCCTGGGCCATTTTGGCCAACAGTAGCAGAACCGGCGCCCAGATGCCAATGGAGGCATAGGAGGGAATCAGGCCGATACAGAAGGTACTGACCGACATAATGACGATGGTAATCGACAGGATTTTCTGACGACCATATTTATCCCCCAGCATGCCGAAAAACAGGCCGCCTAAAGGACGAATCAGGAAAGGAACGGAGAAGGTTGCCAGTGCGGCAATCATTTGAATCCCTGGAGAGGCATCCGGAAAAAACACCTTACCTAAGGCATAAGCCACAAAGCCATAAACACCAAAATCAAACCACTCCATGGCGTTACCCAAAGAGGCGGCGGTAATGGCTTTACGTAAACGGGAATCATCAATGATGGTGACATCATCTATCCCAATCGGTTTTACACGCTTCCTACGCAATTTCATAGAATTACCCTGTAATGGAACATGAAAGTCCTCAACGGCGCGAACCGAAAACAGCGTTCAGACCGCTGCGTTGAGGAAATTTAAGCATAGCCGTAAAACAGCATTATCTGTCGATCCATCAAAACAACAAATACTGTTGTTATCTGATTTATCGGCCGCAGAGTATAACGTTTTTGTGTGATATTTGTCATGTTTGACCTGAAAACGAACAATTTTACCGGTGGTTTATAGCAGCCCCTGAAGCGAAAAAAAGTCAGGTTCTGCGCGCGTTTGCGTGTTAAGTGAGCGCTGCGGTTTGAGCTCACTCAGCCGTCTGGCTTAAAGCTATTAATAAAGATTAAGGATTGGGCGGGTTAAGGTTTGAGGCTTGCCTATCAGAACGCCTTCGGCAATACTCTTTCACCTTGATTTGGAGGAAGAATGTCAAGGAAAACACCCCTTACTTGCCAGAGCCCTTGGGTGGCGCAGATAGATAGTGTAGAAAGAAAATTAATGAATTCTTCTGAGGTGCCCACGGCTTCCCGGTCTCCTGAGGCGCAGCTCAGTTCTGGATGGCTTAGCTGCCGCACGAAATACTGGATTGACCGCCTGGCTCAATTGAGCGAAGCACTACAAACATCGACCGTGACAGGTAAGCAACGCTCGGAATACGAGGAGTGCCAGCAACTGTTGCAGCAGTCGATGCCTACGCTGCAACGGCTGAATCAGCGCGCCAGTGCGCCTGTTGAGCACGTCATTCAACAGGAAGAGGCCATTGCGGTGGCAATGCGGGCGGCGAGTAAGCAGCGTGCAGCACAGCGAAAAGCGCGTTGATTTAGCGCTTCTTCGCCGTCATTGTGCCGCGTGCGTCAGTAAGTTGCGGCTCAGGTGTTTTCAACCTCAACCGGCAAATGACCATATTGTTTCATCCATGCCACGATCGTGGGGTTATCCATGGGCCTGGCGTAAAAATAGCCCTGGATAAAGGTGACACCATGCTGCTGTAAATAGCGGAACTGCATTGCCGTTTCGACGCCTTCTCCCAATACCTGCAGCTTCAGTTTATGGCTCAGACTGATAATGGCGTCCAGCACCGGCGTTTCCCCCTCCAGGGATTCGATGGCATTGATAAAACCCTGATCGATTTTTAGGTAGTCCAGCGTAAAAGTTTGCAGGTAACTGAGAGAGCAGTGCCCCGTACCAAAGTCATCAATAGCGACTTTCATGCCTGCCTGACGCAGTTGCGCCAGCTTAGCCGCGACAAGGCTCCCTTCTTTGATCAGGCTCCGCTCCGTCAGTTCCAGAGTAATGTTGAATTCGGTTCTCGCCATCCTGTCAGCAAAATTAAGCATATCGTCAACAAAATCCGGGTGCTGAAGATGCTCGGCAGCCACGTTAATCGCCAGATGAAAGCCGGGGTTAGGCGCCCAGCTTTGCGTGTCTTCAACGATCAACGCCATCAAATGATGGGTAATCGGGATAATCATCCCTTCCGCTTCTGCGGCGGTAATAAAGGTGTCCGGGCGCACGCTGTTACCGTTGGGCAGAGTCCAGCGCAACAGGGCTTCTGCGCCCGTGCAACGTTGCAGCGTGCAGCTGTAGGTAGGTTGATAATGCACGCTGAACTGACGGGACTGAATGGCGCGACGAATTTCATCTCCCCAGGAAAAACGTCTGCGAAGCCAGGAGGCGGTAAGAATCATAAACAGCACGGAAAAAATCGCCGCCATCGGCATAAACACGAAAAGAAGCTGCGTCCATGTTTTAACCAGCTCAGCACCGGGCGCTATCAGGGTGACCTTGATGCTATAGCGGGAAGAGGTGGCATGATAGACCTGAGGCTTAAGCCACCTGTCGTCGGCCATTTCACGATCGCCTGACACGATTGGCGCACCGTTACTAAAACGCATGGTTATCTGATAATGATGCGTACTGCCCAGCGCGCTCATAAAATCAATAAGATACTGCCCTTCAACCATCACCCAGAGGGCTCTGCCAGCTGCCAGCTGGCGCACAAATATCACGGCAGGTCGGTCTGGCACGATGTAAGAACCCGCGATGGACAGGCTCCACCAGTCTTTGCCGGTCACGGGCGGGGCGACGCCAATCATGGCTTTAAGCGTAGCGGGCTTGTTACCGTAGGCAGAAGAGCAGCTTACCGTGTTACTTTCCAGTTTGCCGATACCGCGAAAATAGGGATGGAGAGTGCTATTAATCCGCAGCGTATTTTCTATCTTTTCACAGGGTTGGTACTCATACTGGCGCAGCCAGGCGATCATGCTCCAGGCGTTATCGCTGATTTTTTCTGCCTGAGACAGTAAGGTCGCGGCCGTATCAATTTGCTGTTCTTTTACTGTTTTTCTGGCATCAATTATCGTGAACAACAACCCCAGGAGCAGCGGCAATAGTCCTGCGAGGACAATGAGCGATTTGGCATGCTCATGTTTTCTTTTTATTAGCGGCACCGTAAAAACCTCTGAATCGTGATCGTGTTTTGAGAGGTGCTAAGGGTTAATGCAGCATAGCACGCCAGTTCACGCCGCTGGTGAACGGTCGGAAATCCCTTATTCTCCGATATGGTCAATTATCGACCTGGCAGGCAATTAATTGACAAAAAATTCATGCTATTAGTGAATGCTCACACATTAGTTTGATGGCGGCTGTAAACCGGTCGTGGAAAAGGTGAGCTTGGGGGCGTCCTGAAAAGGGTGCCGCAGCGAAGCCGTGGGAGGAGTAATCCAAAACACGGCAGCCAGAAGGGAGAGAAATGAGAACCCTCTTGTTACCTGGAAAGCGCGGCTGACCAACTGATGACGCGCCATAAATATGAGTACAGCAACCTGTCTAAACTACCCTTTGCCCCGACAGCATAACGACGTCGGGGCAACAACGTTTAGTCCTGGAAATAGATCTGCTTCAGGGCAACTTCGACGCCGCGCAGTTCTGCAAGCCCTTTAAGGCGGCCAATGGCGGAATAGCCTGGGTTGGTGCGCTTACGCAAGTCATCCAGCATCTGGTGACCGTGATCGGGGCGCATCGGGATGGCCCGCTGTTCGCCCGCCCTACGGCGACGCTGCTCCTCGGCCAGGATCACTTTGATGACGCCAACCATATCCACATCGCCTGTCAGATGGGCCGCCTCGTGGAAGCTGTTGGGGTTCGTTTCTCGCTTTGTTGCCCGCAGGTGCACAAAGTTAATGCGGTCGGCATAGGTTTCTGCCATCTCGATAAGGGCATTATCCTCACGTACGCCGTAGGAACCGGTACAGAAACAGAATCCGTTATGCAGGCTGTCTACCGTTTCTTTCAGCCACTGCATGTCCTCTTGCGTGGAGATAATGCGCGGCAGGCCAAGAATTGGACGGGGAGGATCATCAGGATGGACGGCCAGCTTAATGCCGACTTCTTCCGCCACCGGCACGATGGCGCGCAGAAAGGTGGCCATATGCTCGCGCAGCCTGGCTTTATCAATACCGTCGTATTGCGCCAGCTGTGCCTGAAATTGTTCGAGCGTATAACCCTCTTCTGCACCGGGTAAGCCTGCGATGATGTTGCGCACCAGCGTGGCTTTCTCTTCCTCGGTCATGGCGGCGAAACGCGTTGCGGCGGCCTGTTGTTCGGCGGCGCTGTAATCTTTTTCCGCGCCGGGGCGTTGTAACAGATGCAGTTCAAACGCGGCAAAGGCATCGGCATCAAAGCGCAGCGCTTTAGCGCCGTCCGGCAGTTCCCAGGCCAGATCGGTACGCGTCCAGTCAAGAACCGGCATAAAGTTATAGCATACGGTATCAATCCCGCAGGCTGCCAGGTTGCGAATTGACTGCTGATAATTGGCGATGTAGTGCTGATAATCGCCGCGTTGGGTCTTAATCGTTTCGTGCACAGGAATGCTTTCAACGACTGACCAGGTAAGACCTTTTTCCGCCAGCAGCGCCTGACGCGCTTTGATTTCGGCTACAGGCCACACTTCTCCGTTAGGGATGTGATGAAGTGCTGTGACAATTCCTGTTGCACCTGCCTGGCGGGCATCGTCAAGTGACACAGGATCGTTCGGGCCGTACCAGCGCCATGTATGTTCCATTATTGCTCCTTGGTGGACGTGTGGCCCAGTGGTCAGGCCGCTGGACCAAGAGTAAGATAGCGCGTAAATTAAGGCCGTGATCCGGATCGCAGCAATATAAATACGTATCATCTGATGCCAGAAAGGCGGCCTGCAACAGGAGAGAGTTATGGGGTTAGCGGTACTGAAAACTGAGCGGCTTTATCGGCAAATTGCTAATGCCATCATTGCGGGCATTCATGGCGGCGATTTCGTGCCGGGCGGGGCGCTGCCGCCCGAACGGGAACTGGCCCGACAACTGGGCGTCAGTCGTTCATCGGTGCGTGAAGCCCTTATAGCGCTGGAGATGACGGGTTACGTCAGCATCCACACCGGTACGGGGGTTTTTGTCGCTCAGACCTTACCGCAACCTTCAGCAGGCAAAGAAACCGAGAACTTCAGCCTGCAGGATCTGCTACAGGCGCGCGAAGCCTATGAGAGCATGCTGGCGGGCATGGCGGCGCGAAACGGCAGTGAGGCCCAGCGTCAGCAGCTGCTGTCCCTTAGCGCAGCGCTCCAGGCATTTAATGAAAACGACGCGGCTTTCATCGAGCAGGACAAAGGCTTTCATCTGCTGATTAGCGAGATGAGCGGCAATGATCTGTTGCGGGAAATGATGGAAAATCTGTGGAACAAACGCGACAGCGCCCATTTCCGCCGGCTGGAACGTCATTATGCCGACAATACCTTTGCAGATGAAATGAACGCGGACCATCAGCGCATCGCCGAGGCAATTGCGTCCGGTGATGAGCAGGCTGCACAGGCGGCGATGAGAGATCATCTGCAGCATGTGCAGCAGCGTTTACTTGGTTAACAGCCGCGAAGGCTTGGGTCGGCCGGTTCCCAGCATAATGGCCAGACGGCTCCCGCCCGGGGTAGTTTCCATTAAAATTTTAGTGATGCTGGTCAGAGGAACGGACAGCAGCATGCCGACCGGGCCCAGCAGCCAGCCCCAAAATATCAATGACAGAAACACCACCAATGTTGATAAGCCCAGACCGCGCCCCATGATGCGTGGCTCAAGCATATTGCCGAAAACCATGTGAATGGCAGTAAACAGCGCCGCCACCATTGCCGCGTCAAACACGCTGTTGAGCAGCAGCGCCTGCAGGAAAGGAGGAATACCGGCAATAATCGGCCCGATATTGGGAATAAAGTTAAGGATAAAGGCCACCACGCCCCACAGTAACGCAAATTTCACGTCCAGCAGGTAGAGCGTCAGCCAGACCGCGATGCCGGTGATCAGGCTGATTAGCGTCTTCAATGCCAGGTAATGCGTCACCCCTTTTAAGGCCTTGTGTAAACCGGCGATACGAATTTTGGGGTTCACAAACGAGTTACGCATTTTGTAAGGCAGATGGTGCACCTCAAACAGCATAAAGACCACGGTGAGGATCAGTAACACGGTATTGGTCATCGCGCCTGAAAAGCCACTCAGCGCCACACTGGCCAGATTCATAACGGTATTGGGGTCGAAACGCTGAACCAGGGCATCGGTTGAGATATTGAGATGGATGCTGGCTGCCAGATGCTGAACCACCGCCATTTTCTTTTCCATAATGGTGCGCAGTTGAGGATAGAGGTCGGAAAACTCACTCATCGAGCTTGCCAGTATGGCTCCCAGCAGCAGAATCACGATAAAAATCACCGTAATCACCAGGGTAATCGCCAACCCCCGCCGCAGCCCGCGCCGCATCAGTATCGTGACTAACGGATTCAGTACGATGGCAAAAAAGGCCGCCAGAAGTAACGGGACCAGAATGTCGGAGGCCGCTCTTATCCCGGCAAGGATAATCACCAGCATCGCGAGTTTGATTAAGATATTTTGTCCAATTTTTTCCTGCTGTAACGCGTTCATTCTGTATCTCTGCGCATAAATAACTGATGAAAGTGTAGTTGAAGGAAAAGTAACGGTCTGATTTGTTGAGGGAAACGGTAAATCAGGCGAGTTTTTTACCCGATAAATGGCGGAATAAGCCGGATTTCCTGCTGTGTTGCCGTCTGGGTGTTAAAGGATTCTGGGGCGGATCCAGTGAGAAAGCTGTCGGAGACATCAAGAGCAGGGGGCCTGAGCGCACAGGCGGTCACCCGCAACGACTGCGTCGCGGGCGAATGTGGCAGGATTACAATGACTGTGCGGATTCGCCCTCTTCTACTTCTTCACGTGCCGGCTTGTCTGCGCCAGGAATGAGAAGATTCAGGACAATGGCGACCAGGCCGCCGGTGGTGGCCGCGGAGCCAAACAGATTCTCAAACATGGGCGGCAGATGGGAAAGCGAAGCGGGAACGGATTCGATTCCCAGCCCGAAACTAAACGCCAGACCGACAATCAGTATTTCCCTGCGCGTTAGCGGAGCCTGGCTTAGGATGCGAATCCCCGCCGTGACGACGCAGCCGAACATCACCATCGTGGCTCCCCCCAGCACCGGTGTGGGAATCTGACGCAGTGCTTCGCTGAAAGGCGGAAACAGCCCCAGCAGGATAAGAATGACGCCGACGTAACGGCCGACAAAACGACTCGCCACGCCCGTCATCTGGATCACGCCGTTATTTTGCGCAAAGGTGGTGTTGGGAAAGGCGCTCAGCATCGCCGCAATCATGCAGCTCAGTCCGTCTGCCAGAATGCCGCCCTTGAGACGGGCGCTAAAGGTCTTGTCGGTAATAGATTTACCGGAAATCAGGCTGTTAGCAGTAAGATCGCCCACCGCCTCGATGATGCAGACCAGAGAGACCAGCACCACCGGAATGAAAAGCGTACTGTTGAAGTGAAAGCCAAACGGAAACAGAGAGGGTAAACGAAAGACGCTCTCGCCCAGATCGTGAACCTGAAATTTGCCACTCAGTGCAGCGGCAATACAGCCTGCTGCAATGCCGGCCACGACCGATGAAAGGCGTAGCCAGCGGTTACCGGAGCAGCTCAGCACAACGATGACGCCAAGCGTTAACGCACCCAGCGCCAGGTTACTGAGGCTGGCAAAATCCTGGGCTTTCTCACCGCCGCACCAGTTAATCACACTGACTTTGATCAGGCTGATACCAATCAGCGCAATCACGCTCCCCGTCACCACCGGCGTAAAGACCCGCTTTAAGGTATCGATGAAGCGGCTGACGATGACCGGCACCAGCGCCGCGACAAAGTTGACGCCAAACAGCATCGCCATGATGTCTTCTGGACTGCCGCCCTGTGCTTTGACCCACAGGCCGCCGGAGATGGCCACACCAAGAAAGGCAAAACTGGTGCCCTGCATGCATATCATGCCGGCACCTATGCCCCATACCCGGTTTGACTGCAGAAACGTCCCGATGCCGGAGGCAAGGAGCGACATGCTGATCAAATAAGGCAGCCACGCATCCAGACCCAGCGCCGTGCCGATCAGCAACGGGGGCGTAATAATGCCAACCAGGCCCGCCAGCACATGCTGTGAAGCGCTGAAGAAAGCCTGGAGTGGTGGGATTCGCTGGTCCAGTCCGTACAGTAAGCCGCTGTTTTTTGGGTCAGACATGATTATCTCTTTCGGGTGCAGGGAGGTCCGACGATATTGCATAAAGCAGGCCAGGTTTTGGGTTGTGTCGAGGAATCTCATAAATAATGCTAATAATCATACAGATAGACCGTTACCCTGCGATGCAGGAAAGGCGGTAAGCGATGAAACACATGATTCCTGATTTGCTATCAGGAAATTATTGGTTCAGGAAATGGCCCTGGGTGAGGGATTTTGCACCACTCTCGTGCACCAGTTTGGCTTAAGGGCATTGCGCCAACAGAATGAACCTTGTCAAAGGCAGGCTGAGGGCAAGAGGTGCGTAAAAAGAAATGTTCATTTCACTATGCGATTTAATGAAACTTAAAAGGAAGGCGGTGTTTTGTCTCTCCCTGCTTATTTTGACGCCTGACCGGGAAGGGACGACCGCATCAGTGCAGGCTTCACGCTGGCGCTTGTCGTCACAGCATACAGGCACTAACTTCCCCCCAGACAAGTCATGTAAAGCCATTGCTGGCGAGCCGTTCAGAGCGACATGCAAAAATGCGATCTGCCCCGCTAAAAAGTAATTTTTCAAAAATATTTATTTGAAAAATTTATTCCATTGTAATAGCTTCTCAGCATGCTTTTGGCTTTTCCTGCCCAGCCAGCATGCCACTTCTTGTGCTTTGCCTGCTGGAACCGTACATACCAAAGAGGCAACATCATGACTATCGTAGGAAATTTTATTGGCGGTAAAACCACGTTCAGTGCCAGCAACGAAACCATTCCTGTGTTCGATCCGGCAACCGGCAAGGTGATCCGTGAACTTACCCAATGCAGCGCAGACGAAGTGGCCCAGGCAATCGACGTGGCGCATGCAGCCTTTCCTGCCTGGTCCAAAACCGCCCCGCTGCGCCGCGCACGCGTGATGTTCAACTTTAAAGCCTTAATGGAACAGCATCGTGATGAGCTGGCGGCGCTGATCGTGTCCGAGCACGGCAAAGTCTGGTCTGATGCGTTGGGTGAACTGACGCGCGGGATTGAGGTGATTGAGTTCGCCTGCGGCATTCCTCACCTGCTTAAGGGGGAGAACTCGCCTAACGTGGGCGGCGGCGTAGACAGCTACTCGCTCATGCAGCCGGTTGGCGTGGTTGCAGGGATTACCCCCTTCAATTTCCCCGCCATGGTGCCACTGTGGATGTTCCCTATTGCCCTGGCCTGCGGCAACACCTTTGTACTTAAACCCCCGGCGCTGGATCCGTCTGCCGCCGTGCGCATGGCGGAGTTACTGAAAGAAGCGGGCCTGCCGGATGGCGTTTTCAACGTGGTACACAGTTCGAATGAGAATGCAGAACAGCTTTACAAAGATCCCCGAATCGCGGCCGTTAGCTTTGTGGGTTCGTCGGGTGTGGCTGAGCACATTTACAAAACGGCCAGCGCGCACGGCAAACGCGTGCAGGCATTTGGCGCGGCCAAAAACCACGCTATCGTCATGCCTGATGCTGACCTGGACGCCACGGTCAATGCCATCATGGGGGGCGCATTTGGCTCGGCGGGTGAACGCTGCATGGCGTTGCCTGTCGTGGTCGCAGTAGGCGATGACACCGCCGATAAACTGATTTCGCGCCTGACGCCGCTGATTAAAGCATTACGCGTCGGGCCGGGCATGAGTAAGGGCAGTGACGAGAATGAAATGGGGCCTGTCGTTTCGGCCGCCCATCAGAAGAAAGTGCTGGGTTATATCGACATCGGCGAGCAGGAAGGGGCAACGCTGGTTGTGGATGGTCGTCACCAGAAGGTTGCAGGCTATGAGGACGGCTACTATGTCGGTGGAACGTTATTCGATCACGTAACCCCAGAGATGGTGATCTGGCGTGAAGAAATCTTTGGCCCGGTGCTGAGCATCATGCGCGCGCCGGATTACGACAGTGCGCTGAAACTGGTTAACAGTCACGAATTCGGCAACGGCAGCGCCATTTTTACCAGTAATGGTCACACGGCGCGTGAATTTGTCCAAAACGTCGAAGCCGGAATGGTCGGCGTCAACGTGCCCGTGCCGGTGCCAATGGCATTCCACAGTTTTGGTGGCTGGAAGCGCTCGGTGTTTGGCGCACTGAATGTCCACGGTCCGGACGGCGTACGTTTTTATACGCGCATGAAAACAGCGACCGTCCGTTGGCCGAGCGGCCAGCAAACGGTTTCTGAATTCAGTATGCCGACGTTGGGTTGAGTGGGCGCTGAGTGACAGCGTATTGACGATAAAGGGCGATGGATTAGGAGACGGCGGATGTCATTACTCTCAAAGGTAAAACAACCCGATGAGCAGGGGCGCATACAGCAGGTAACGCCAGACAGTGCGGGCTGGCGCTATGTGGGTTTCGAGTCTTTCCTGTTAAAACAAGGACAGACGCTCGACATGGCCAGCGGTGACAGCGAGCTTTGCCTGGTGCTGGTGGCAGGCCTGGCCTCGATTAGCACGCGTCATGCAAACTTTCCGGGGTTAGGTAAGCGAATGTCGCCGTTTGAACGTACGCCGCCTTATTCCGTGTATGTCCCTCATGATGATGCAGTGACGGTAAGAGCGGACAGCGATCTTGAGCTGGCGGTCTGCAAGGCACCGGGGCAGGGCGACAACCTGCCCGCTCGACTGATTGCGCCAGAAGATGTCGGCGTTGAGCGGCGCGGCAAAGGCCACAACCAGCGACTTGTGCACAACATTCTGCCGGACAGTGAACCGGCAAATAGCTTGCTGGTGGTGGAAGTGTTTACCGATGAGGGCAATACCAGTTCGTATCCGAGTCACAAGCACGACCAGGAAAACAGCGAGAACGAAACCTATCTCGAAGAAACCTATTACCACCGTTTTGAACCCGAACAGGGCTTCGCGATGCAGCGCGTTTATACAGACGATCGTTCTCTGGATGAGTGCATGGCTGTTTATAACCGGGATGTCGTCACCGTACCGCGCGGTTACCATCCTGTAGCAACCCTGGCTGGCTATAACAATTACTACCTTAACGTTATGGCAGGGCCGGTTCGCCTGTGGAAATTCAGCTGGGAACAGGATCATGCCTGGATCAACAGCGATCGCTATCCGTCACGTTAATCACGGCTGAAAGCAAAACGGCAGCCTGAGGGCTAATGCGGGTCATTTAAGGCCCGGTTGACCGATCCAGTGGCAGGTATCAAAGGGGTTCATGTTCATCATGAACCCTTTTTTATAGAACTCTCACAGGCTCTGGGCATCATTCATTCCACTTCTCCCGAACGCGCCCGCTCGCTCTCTGATCTTATTCCCGCTGAGCTTCAGCAGAGCTATCAGTGAGATATCGCGGCTCCTGATGAGTTACCCCGGGCACGGTTCCGGGCGAACTGAGAACGCCGTATGAAAAGGGCGAGATGGCTGATACTGCCGGGGCGAAGAGAACGAAACTCCCCGCGGGAGCGGCGAATAAGATCCCGGAAATATGCCGATAAAAAAGGCTGGTCCCCCTAAGTGACCAGCATTAAGCCTGAGGGCTGCTTTTTTGTTGCTGCAGAGGGCGTTTCTCGCCGGGACGCGCGGCGGCGTCATGCTCCCGGCTTTACTGAGGGCGCGTGTATCATGTGTTCAGGTATGACCTGTAAGCAAAGCCGCCGCAGCTGGCGGCATGTCAGGAGAGCTGACCGGACTGCGCATTCGCCAGCGCCAGGGAGACGGCCAGCGTTTGTGCCAGGCACAGCGAGGCAACCTGAGAGCGAAAGCCGTCAACCTGGGCTTCGCGTACAACGAAACAGACGTCACTGAAGGCGGCAAGTGGGCTGACCTGGCTGTCAGTGATCGCGATTAAGCTGGCACCGCGTTTGGCCCCCAACTCGACCACTTCTACCGCCTCCCTTGCATAGGGTGAACAGCTGATGGCAATCACCACATCTTTGGGCGTGACCAGATTAAGCTGTTCTGTAAACATGCCGCCCAGCCCGTCAATCAGGAAGGCACGGCGTTCCAGATGGCGCAGGGCATACACTAAATAAGAGGCAACGCTAAACGACCGCCGCAGGCCGATTACGTAGACATTTTCGGCTTCGTTCAGAAGCTGCACGGTTTTGTCTAACTGGTCCGGGCTCACCTGCATGGCCAGCTGCTGCAGGGCCTGACTGTTGACCATGGTGAAAACATTGAGAATTTCAGCCGGACTTTCGGGCGAATTCGCAGCATCGTCCGCTGCTGTCTGACGAAACAGCCGCGCTCGTTCTGTATAGTTGACGGTCTCTTCCATCAGATGCTGACGAAAAACCTGTTTCATTTCATTGAAACCGCTGAAGCCAAATGCATTAGCAAAGCGAATCAGCGTAGATGGCGGAACGTCGGCCTGCTGCGCAATAGAGGCCACGGTGTCAAAAGCAATACTGTTACTGTTATCAAGGATATAACGAGCCACCTGCTTCAGACGCTTGCTCAGCGTTTCGTAGCGACGGCGAATCTCGTCCTGCAGCAGTGAAAGTTGGGAGGGATTATTACTCATGACATCTGCTCATTTGCGGAAAACGTGGCTGGATAATGAACGCTATGATATCAGATGGTTGGAAAATTTCATTTTTTTGTTATGTATGCAGCTTTTATTTCATTGGTTTATGAAATGACTCACAGATTCACCGCGACAGGGACGACGCGCGGGCGAGCTGGCCACTATAACAGGCTGCATCCGATGAGGGCACAGCCTTACACAGGGCCTGGTCATTCTCTTCAAGGCGGATAACAGTCTTACAGTCCGGTATTCTCCCGAATATATTTTCTTGCCTTTACCGCGTACTCGAACGGATTGGCCAACGCAGGATCCTGCTCAGCCTCAACCACCATCCAGCCTTGATAGCCGTAGTCATCAAGAATTTTGAAAACCGGTTTAAAATCAATGACGCCGTCGCCTGGAACGGTGAATGTGCCCTTTTTCACACCGTCCAGAAACGACAGGTGCTGGTCACGCACTTCTGCGACAATCTCATCCCGCACGTCTTTCAGATGAACGTGGAAAATGCGCGGCAGATGGGTTTTCAGCACTGCCAGCATCACGTCCTGTGAGCCTTCAGAATAATAGATGTGGCCGGTATCATAGAGTAAACCGACATTGTCATGCGTGAGCGCCATGAAACGGTCGATTTCCGCGGGCGTCTGAATGCCGGTGCCCATATGGTGGTGCAGGCAAACGCGCATCCCTTTCGCGGCGGCAAGGTCGGCAAGCGTATTGTAGCCTTCCGCCGTTCTCTGCCACTCGTCATCGTTAAACACCGGTTTGTGATCGAACACTGCCCGTGCTGTGCCCTGAATACTTTTACTCTGCTCTGAACAGCCGATCACCCGGGCACCCATTTCATAGAGAAAATTCATGTGCGCCGTAAAACCCTCAAGGGTCTCATCTTTGTCACCCTGCGCAAAAAATGTGCTGAACCAGGCGTTGCAGATCTGAATGCCGCGAATATCGAGCATTGGCTTGAGAATGGCAGGATCGCGTGGGTATTTGCTACCCACTTCACTCCCTGAGAAGCCCGCCAGTGCCATCTCGCTGACGGTTTGCTGAAAAGTATTCTCGCTGCCCAGCTCGGGCATATCATCATTTGTCCAGCCAATGGGCGCTATCGCCAGCTTTACGTTATCGTTGTTCATTGTTTACCTGCCAAAGGCGAGAGATTTAGTTATAGAATGCCGGACGAGCGGGCATTTCAATCGGTTCAATGGCACCGCTTTTCTGCGCCTTGATACAGGCGTCAGCGGCGACGGAGGCGGCAAAACCATCCCAGGCAGACGGACCGGTTAACTGCCCGGCTTTCACGTCGTTGATAAACGCCTGCAGTTCGACGTCGTAAGCCTCGATAAAGCGGTCTTTCCAGTCGACTAAAATGGTGTTGGAAAGTTTGGCCTGTTTGCGCAGCTGCACTGACGAAGGCTCCGGCAGTCTGGCGATGCCTTCTTCACCCACTACCTCACACTGAATGTCGTAGCCGTAGGTACAGTTAACAAAAATTTCTACATCGATGCGCACGCCTTTTTGCGTTTCAAACAGGACGATTTGCGGATCTTTCAGATGCGGACGCGCTTTGGAACTGACGCGCGGGAAAACCACCTGCACGCTTTTGTAGTCGTCACTCGTCAGCCAGCGCAGTACGTCAAGTTCATGAATTAACGTATTGGTGATCGCCATTTCCGTATTGTAATTTTCGGGCACCGTCGGATTGCGATGCGCGCAATGCAGCATGAGCGGCTCGCCGATTTCACCGTCGGTAATCACTTTTTTCAGCGCCCGGTAGCCGGCATCGTAAGGCCGCATAAAACCCACCTGAACCAGCCGCTTACCGTGCTGAATTTCTGCTTCGACTACCCGACGGCAACCCTCTGCGCTCATGGCCAGCGGTTTTTCACAGAACACCGGCTTACCCGCCGCGATGGCCGCCAGGGTAAACTCTTCATGCGTCGGATCCCATGAGGTCACCAGCACCGCATCCACATCAGGTGACTGAATCACCTCATAGCCATCCTTGCAGACTTGCGCATCACTATTCAGCCGTTGCAGTGCAGCCTGCGCGCCTTCAACGTTGATATCGGATACCGCGACCACTCTTGCCCCTTGTAAGACATTGTTGCAGCGGCGAATGTGTTCCTGACCAATCGCGCCTGTTCCAATCACACCAAGTTTCAATGTCATAATTACACCTGTAGGGTTAAATCGAAGAGAAGAAACAAGGGCCGTCAGACGGCCCGGAAATCAGTATTTGCGGGCCTGTGCCAGATGCGCATTCAGTTTGTCCGCCACATCCTGCGTGCGCGCCGATTGGGCAGTTTGTGCAACGCCAACGTGCCACCAGCTGAAATATTTATGAATCATGGTCTTGGGCAGTACTTTAATATCTATCAGCGTAGAAACCTGCTGTGTTTTCGCATCGTCCAGCGCAGCCTTAAGCTGTTCCAGCGTGCTGACGCGATAGGTCTTGCACCCATAACCGGCAGCAATTGCGGCAAAGTCTACCGGCACCAGGCTGCCGTTTAGCTTACCGCTGTCCGTATTGCGGAAGCGAAACTCGGTAATGAAGCTGTCCATACCGTGCTCCATTTGCAGGTTGTTAATGCAGCCATTGCTCATGTTATCCAGCAGCACCACGTTGATTTTGGCACCCTCCTGAATGGAGGTCACCAGCTCGGAATGCAGCATCATAAAAGAGCCGTCGCCGACCAGGGCATAGACTTCCCGCTGGGGCTCCGCAAGCTTAACGCCTAACGCCGCATTCACTTCATATCCCATACAGGAATAGCCGTATTCGAGGTGATAGCCGTTATAGCCGCGCGTGCGCCAGACGCGTTGCAGGTCGCCGGGCAGGCTGCCTGCAGCACCGACGATGACGGCATCGGCAGGCAAATGTTGGTTGAGGGTACCCAAGACACTGCTCTGGGTCAGCAGAGACTGCGTCAAGCGATTGAATTCGGCGTAGACGGCGTCCCGGTCCAGATGGTCGGCAATCTCGGGCACAAATTCAGCATCGTTATGTGTAACGTGATACACGCGCTGTCTTTCTTCTTCTAACTGGTGCCGCGCCTCGGCAACCTGCGTGCCCCAGTCGTTGCCGTAGTGCTGCGAAACCAGCCCATGACTGAGTGCCAGCAGGGCTTCACGCGCATCGGCAAGCAGCTGCACGCCATCCAGTTTGTAGCTGTCAAAATTGCTGACGTTGATGTTAAGAAAGCTCACTTCCGGATGCCGGAAAATCCATTTCGATGAGGTGGTGAAATCGGTATAGCGTGTGCCAATCCCAATCACCAGATCGGCGTCTTTTGCCAGCAGGTTTGCCGCCAGACAGCCGGTTTCACCTACGCCGCCAACGTTGAGCGGATGATCGGATAGCAGCGTCCCTTTTCCGGCCTGCGTTTCAGCGAACGGAATCTGATACCGTTCAGCGAACGCCTGCAGCGCCTCGCCCGCCCCCGAATATTTGACGCCACCGCCGCAGATAATCAGCGGCTTACGTTTGCGGATAATAAGCTTCAGCGCATCTTCAAGTTGGGCCACGGTGGGCTGACGACGGTCCAGTCGGTGCACGCGTTTCTGGAAGAAATAGTCGGGGTAATCCCAGGCTTCGCCTTGCACATCTTGCGGTAAAGAGAGCGTGACGGCCCCGGTTTCAGCGGGGTCGGTGAGCACGCGCATCGCATTAATACAGGCGCTCATTAACTGTTCAGGGCGGCTGATGCGATCCCAGTATTTACTGACCGCTCTGAAGGCATCATTGGTGCTGATGCTCAGATCCCAGGATTGCTCAATCTGTTGCAACACCGGGTCAGGTTGTCGGGTGGCAAAAACGTCACCGGGCAGCAGCAGCAGGGGAATTCGGTTCGCCGTCGCCGTGGCCGCCGCCGTCAACATGTTGGCCGCACCCGGGCCAACAGAAGAGGTGCAGGCGATGATCTGACGCCGCAGGGATTGTTTGGCAAAGCCGGTTGCAGCGTGCGCCATTCCCTGCTCATTGCGTCCCTGGTATACCACCAGATCCCCACTGTCCTGTTCCAGTGCCTGGCCCAGACCCAGTACATTGCCATGGCCAAAAATGGCAAAAATGCCATGGACAAACTTCGTCTCATGCCCGTCTACGTCAATGTATTGATTATCAAGAAATTTAACTAATGCCTGTGCGGTAGTCAGTTTGATGGTGGCCATAAACTTTCCTCAACGTGCTGGCTGTAGCGGCGTCCGGCCCCGCGTATAAACGGCGTGACGTAACGGAGAGAGCTACCGGGATAACTGAAATGTCAGAGGATTATAAACAAATGCATTTTTCATAAAATACAATTACAGAAGAAATATTTCATTTTGCGAGGGGGATCAAATTTACATTCCTGCCGATCCCACGTAATACGCAGGAAAGGGGGGAACTGGAATGATTGGTGAGAGTTGCCGTTTTTTAAGATATTTCATTTCATTGTCAGGTCAGCCCTAAAAGACGGGCGGTGAGTCTGCCGCCTTGTGGTACGCGGTGCGCAGGGCATGGCGATAAAGTACCGGGGAGCGACAGATTTTTAACTGGTTCACATAATTGCATTGTAAGTTTCATTTTGAATTGAGTTTGGAATATTTGTTCCTCATACTGTGTTTATCGCTAATCAGACACCTTCAGACCCCGATATCCAACTTGTCCACAGTGTCTGCTCATCACAGAAGGAAACCAGAAGCATGAGTACACAACAGAAGCGTCTTGATGTGATTTGTATTGGACGCATCGCCGTAGACTTCTATGGTCAGCAAATTGGCGCGCGACTGGAGGACACCACGTCCTTTGCCAAATATCTTGGCGGTTCATCGGGTAACGTCGCTTATGGCACCGCTATTCAGGGGTTGCGTTCAGCCATGCTGGCGCGCGTGGGCGATGAGCATAACGGCCGTTTTTTACGTGAAAGCCTGCAAAGGGTTGGGTGTAATACCGATGCGCTGATAACGGATAAAAAACGCCTTACTGCCCTGGTGATTCTCGGCATCAAAGACGACGAAACGTTCCCACTCATTTTTTATCGTGATAACTGCGCCGATATGGGGCTGGTGCCAGAGGATATCGAGGAGTCCTTTATCGCCTCCTCCCGCTCGGTAGCGGTCACCGGCACGCACTTGTCACATCCCCAGACCCGGGCGGCTGTGCTAAAGGCGCTGGAGCTCGCCCGCAAAAACGGCCTGCGAACGGCGCTGGATATCGACTACCGGCCAGTATTGTGGGGATTAACCTCGCTGGGTGACGGTGAAACACGTTTCATTGCATCGTCAGAGGTAACGGCGCAACTGCAGCAGGTCGTCCACTATTTCGATCTTATCGTAGGCACCGAAGAAGAATTCCATATCGCGGGCGGCAGCACCGATACGCTGACGGCGCTGAGAAATGTCCGTGAGGTCAGTGAGGCTACGCTGGTCTGTAAGCGGGGTGCAATGGGATGCGTTGTCTTTGAACATGAGATTCCGGAAAGCTGGGAGCAGGTAACGCTGCACAGCGGCGTGCGCGTCGAGGTGTTAAACGTGCTGGGCGCAGGTGACGCGTTTATGTCGGGCCTGCTGCGTGGCTGGTTAAATGATGAAGGCTGGGAGCAGGCCTGCCGTTATGCCAATGCCTGCGGTGCGTTGGTGGTTTCACGCCACGGTTGCGCGCCGGCGATGCCGACCCGAGAAGAACTGGACGATTTTCTGAGCCGCGAAAACGCCGTCAAGCGTCCGGATCTGGACAGTCGATTAACGCACCTGCACCGCGTGACCACCCGGCAGCGTGCCTGGCCGGAACTCAATATCTTTGCCTTTGACCATCGTAAGCAACTGGTCGATATGGCCAAGGCAGCGGGGGCTGACGTCAGCCACATTCCTCAACTCAAGCTCCTGCTGCTCCAGGCCGCAGAGCAGGCGGTACAGCAGGCAGGCATTGAAAGCAAAAGCGGCATTCTGGCCGATACCACCTTCGGGCAACGAACGCTTAACGCCATTACCGGCAAGAACAGATGGATCGGGCGGCCGATAGAGTTACCGGGATCCCGACCGTTACGCCTTGAACACGGCAATATCGGCACACAGCTTGCCAACTGGCCAATGGAGCACGTGGTAAAATGTCTGGTGTTTTATCACCCGCATGACAGCGCCGAACTGCGTGAAGAGCAGGATGCCGTGTTGCTGGATGTCTGGAAAGGCTGTAACAAAAGCGGGCATGAACTGCTGTTGGAAGTGATTCTGCCAGAGGGGCAGCCAGACCGTAACGAAGCCTGTTATCTGGCGGTTCTGAGCCACTTTTATGCGTTGGGAATCAAGCCGGACTGGTGGAAATTACCGCCCCTGTCAACAGCGAGCTGGCAGGCCATTGGCACCCTGATTGAGGCGCAGGATCCTCACTGTCGCGGTATCCTGTTGCTCGGGCTGGATGCGCCAGAGGAGACGCTGAAACTCGGTTTCGCTGCGGCTGCGGCTGCGCCATGGGTGAAAGGCTTCGCGGTGGGACGGACGATTTTTGCCCAGCCTTCAAGTCAGTGGTTGCAGGGTGAAATTGACGACGCGGCGCTGGTAACGGCTGTAAAAGATAACTATCTGCGTTTGATTGATTACTGGCGCACGGCACGCGAGCAGGCGTGAAAAGAACCAGAATCGAGCCGTGTGGAGACGTGCTTTCCCACGCGGCTCGCTGTTTTCAGGGCGGGAACCTGAAATAACACCCATATCAGGCAAGGGCCTGTTGCGGTTATTTCAGTTTAATGCTCTTCACTACCGTTTCAGCATCGCTTTGCGCCTGCTGCTGGTTCTGGCCCGGCAGCGTGATCTGCATGGTCATCAGCTTACCATCCACCTTTGCCAACACGACGGAAGACCAGGAGGTCTGGTTATTGGCTGAGATCACGGTGTCCAGCTGCTGTGCAGGTTCGCCGCCCAGGGTGACCGCTTTGTTAGAGACAACCTGTAGCTGCGGATCGCGGTTACGCTGCTGTTGTTCCATGCGCTGTGATAAAACATCCAGCCCTTCGTTAGTGGGATCACCTGCAATGACGATAATCGCCCGCGCGCCGCTTTCATCAGCATACACGTGCATATTGGTGCTTTGTGAGCCCAGCTTGCCGCTCTTATCGGACATGCCCGGCGGTAAGGCGAAGCTTAACTTGCCATCCATCAGCGTCACGGTTTGTGCCGACTGACTGGCAGATGCGCCGTTGTCGTTTGCCGCGTCATCTTTCTTTTGGTCACAGGCGGCAAGGCCGAGGACCAGCAAACCAATTCCCGCATATTTCACTAAATTACGCATCAGAATCCCTTTTTAAATTTCCACTCAGGCGTTTATACAACAGGAATCAGGCTGCAAACGCAACCTGAGTATTGTCAGAAGATTTTAGCGGATTGTCAGGAAAGGCTGTATTGCCGGTTAGCCGAAATGTATCTGTGGTTGAGCCTGGCGTTCGGCCAGACGTTTCAACGCCGCATTGAGCAACACACCATAGGCAGGCAGGAAGAACACCATGCAGATCAGCACCTTAAAACTGTAATCGACCAGGGCGATTTCCACCCAGTGCTGCGCCATAAACGCATCGGAGCTTTTATAGAAGGCGATAAAAAAGAACGCCAGCGTGTCGCTGATATTACCTAAAAACATGGCACAGCCGGGCGCTATCCACCACTGCGGCAGGCGACGCAGGCGGTTAAAGACATGCACATCCAGAATCTGGCCCAGCGCGTAAGCCATAAAGCTGGCGCAGGCGATACGGGCGACAAACAGGTTCACCTGCTGCAATGCCTGCCAGCCTTGCCACTCGCCCTGATAAAACAGGCTGGAGATGGTATAGGAGATAAACAACGCCGGCACCATGACCGCCAGAATAATCCGCCGTGCAAGCGGCGCGCCAAAAATGCGGACGGTCAGATCGGTCGCCAGGAAGATAAACGGGAAACTAAAGGCGCCCCAGGTGGTATGGAAACCAAAAAGGGAGACGGGCAACTGCACCAGATAATTACTGGAGGTAATCACCAGCAGGTGAAACAGGGACAGCCAGAAAAGCGCATAAGTGCGCTGACGCGGGGTAAATGCGAGCATAGTTAGCCTTTTTAATCGTGGGGTGAGGGAACCCATTGCAGGGCGCAGATCGGTCCGCGCACTACGGTTTCATGAACAAAAAACGGCCGCATCTTACCCTGGTGTGCTATTAATGCAATGGCTAATTTTAACGCAATCGTTATCGCCTTGCGTCAAAGGGCTGACGCGCTAGAATAAGCGCCCGCCAACCTGAATTGAGATCGTGATGAGTGATGCATTTTCTTCCGCCGACCATCAACTGGATGCGTTAGGCCTGCGCTGTCCCGAACCGGTCATGATGGTTCGCAAAACCGTGCGTGGGATGCAGGACGGTGAAACGCTACTGATCGTGGCTGACGATCCGGCGACCACGCGGGATATTCCCGGTTTTTGCCGCTTTATGGAGCATCGCCTGTTGGTCGCGCAAACCGACACGTTGCCTTATCAGTTTTTGATCAGGAAAGGGATGGGCGAATAACGGCGGCACCTGCCGCCGTCAGGTTGTTAATCCCGCGTGCGCAGCAGCCGCAACGCGTTCGCCGTGACCAGCGCGGTGGCGCCAGAATCAGCCAGCACCGCCAGCCACAATCCGGTCAGTCCGAGAAGCGTGGTAACCAGAAACAGCGCCTTAAGCCCTAACGCAATGCCGATATTCTGACGAATAATTGCCCGGGTGCGACGCGCCAGACCGATCATCGGAGCCAGATGGCTAAGCTGATTGCGCGTCAGGGCCGCATCGGCTGCTTCCAGCGCGACATCGGTGCCGCTGCCCATGGCGATGCCCAGCGTGGCCGCCTTCATGGCTGGCGCATCATTGATGCCGTCGCCCACCATTGCCACAACCTGATGCTGACTGAGCTGGCGAACCCGCTCAACCTTGTCGGCGGGTAATAAGCCTGCGTGCCACGCGATATCCAGTTGTTGCGCCACCACAGCCGCCGCTCGCGGGTTATCCCCTGTGAGCATAATGCTGTTGATGCCGAGCGCCTTTAACGCCTGCAACGCGGCAGGCGTTTCACTGCGCAGCCGATCGCGCAACGCGAGTGCACCCAGCGCATCGCCATTACGCAGCACAATCACCAGGGTTTCGCCCTGGGCTTCCTGCTCGCTAATCATGTCCAGTTGCCGGGCGTTCAGCGCGTTGACGTAGGCCGGTGCCAGCAGTTCAATGCGCTGGCCTGCAACCTCGGCCCTGATGCCGCTGCCGGCGATGGCCTGTTGATGTGCGGCTGCCGGAATTGTCAGGGATTTCGCCTGGGCCGCAGCCACAATTGCCGTAGCCAGCGGATGCGTGGAGCCCCGTTCAACGGCGGCGCCCAGCAGCAGAATCTCGTCTTCACTGAGATCGCCGAATGACAAAATGCGGGTTAACTGCGGTTTGCCTTCCGTGAGCGTCCCGGTTTTATCGAACGCAATCGTCTGCACCGTACTCAGGCGTTCCAGGGCTGCACCGCCCTTGATTAAAGCGCCGCGCCGCGCCGCAGTCGCAAGGCCAGACGTAATGGCCGCTGGCGTCGAGATCACCAGTGCACAGGGGCAACCGATGAGAAGTAACGTCAGCCCTTTGTAGATCCACGGTAGCCATGGACCGGCGCCGAGCAGCGGCGGTATGACCATGACCAGCAGCGCCAGCAGCATGATTGCTGGCGTGTAGATGCGGCTGAAATTATCGATAAAGCGTTCCACCGGAGCACGATGGCTTTCGGCTTCCTCAATCAGCTGCAAAATGCGGTCAATCGCGCTCTCGCCGGGTTTTGACACCACGTCCAGCGTCACCAGCCTGTCCACGCTGGTGGCGCCAGCAAGCACCTTATCGCCCCGCATGCGAAGAACCGGCAAAGACTCGCCGGTTAAGGCGCTTTCATCGAAGCTGGCGCTTTCCGCGGCCAGGCATCCGTCAACCGGCAGGCGACCACCGGCGGCAACCTCTATACGGTCGCCTGGCTGCAGCGCCGCCAGTGGAACCTCACTGCGAACGCCATTTTGCAGGCGCACGGCCGATTCGGGACGGATCGCCATCAGCTGACTCACGCCACTGCGCGCACGGGTTGCCGCATAGGCCTCCAGGCGTTCACCCAGTTGGAACAGCAGCAACACCATGGCTGCTTCCGCATGGGCGCCAATCAACAGCGCGCCCGCCGACGCCAGCGTCATCAGGGTTTCAATCGTAAAAGCGGAGCCGGTTCGTAGACGCTGCCAGGCTTTACGCGCGACCGGTGCCAGGCCAACCAGCGTGGTGAGAATAAATAATCGATCGCCCCACACAGCATTGATCTGGCTGAGCGCAACGCTGGCCAGCATTAACCCGGCGAGCAGAAAAAGGGGGATATGTGTTTGCCAGGAGGCGAGTGAAGAAGCGTAAGCAGCGGCGGAGGAGAGTTGAAATCCGGCTTTTCTGACGGCGTCTTCTATCGCGCCTTGAACCGGTGCGCGGGCGTCAACAATCAGCTTCTCACTGGAGAATACGACGCGGGCCTGGGTGACGTCAGGAAGCTGACGAACGGCCGTTTCGATAGCGCGGGCACAGCTGGGGCAGTCCATGCCGCTGACCAGCCAGCTGAACTGAAAAGCATCTGAGGACCGTCGTCGGTCACCTTCGTCATTGGCTTCACTGCTGGATGAACTGCCGCACGCGCAGTCACCACCGCAGCCATTGCCGTCAGAAATTTCAGGCGTTGCCGCAGTAACAGACAGCGTACCGGAACGAACAGGGCGGATTGCACAAAGCGGTTTTGCGGCACGGTGCGTACCGCAGGGCTTACCGCAGCCACAAGCATGATGTTGATGCATATAACCTCCGGAAGACGTGGGCACCATGCCCACGCCTTATCTTACACCCGACGGTTTATTCCATCTTCAGATTTATTGTGACGCTTTCTTAGTAAATCCACAGGGAGCGGACAATCATAAAGTGGCCCGCGAAATAGCAGGCTGCGACGATGGCGCTGTCCGCGCTAAAGCGGCGACGGTAATGGCTGATAAACCACACAATATTGGCCAAAAGAAGCAGGGCCGAACCGACGAGAATCGAAAAGCTGTAATCGCTGGGACGGAAAAAATATTGCTCTGCCGCCATCCAGTTCATCACCAGCGTCATGCCAATAAGCGTACAGACCGGCCAGCGTAGCGTTTCCAGCTTGCTCCACAGAATGCCAATCACGACAACCCCGATGATCAAAAAGGTCAGCGGAATGGGCCAGTAGAAACTCATCGTCATGTTGGCGGCGAAGCACAGCGTATAGAGCAGATGCGACAGGAAAAACGCGCCCAGCGCGTAGAGCGTCTGCTGACGTGGAAGCAGCGTCAGCGTATCGCCGACAAGTGTGGCGACCAGCCCGGCCACAATCAGATAGTCTGACGTGTTGCGCGTGGGGGCTTGCCAGGCGAGGCCGACTAACAGCAGTAAGGTTACCGGCTTGAATAACCAGCGTTGCCATTGAGGTCCCCGGTAAGAGGCATCCACATACAGCCAGCCGGAGAAAAGTACCGCGAGAAAGGACCAGAGCATTGCTTCTCCCTATTGACCAAAAATGGTGACAGTTCCTGAAATACTCCTGTCAGTCTAGGTTACGCCAGCCTGATGTGACAATCGGTCAACTCTGGTTGTATGCTTTAGCGCGCCATGTACGCCATCTGTAACCTGAGAAACGTTGGGATATTATGAAACCACCGCTACTTTTTATCATTGTGCTGGCTGTTATCGCCGTTTTAGCGACTCGCCAGTTCATCAAACAGCGGCGTGAAGCCGCCGTCAACGATGCCTCGCCGGTTCGCACCCTGACAGTCGAAGTGAAAACCAAACGTGAGTTTTCTGTTTCCAGCCGGCGCTCGCGTGAACGGGAAGTGATCGCCGGTGATGAAATGCGCTATGAGGCCTGGTTTCATCCGCTGAACGGCGAAAGCGATATTAAGATGCGGGTAAGTGAAAGCGACTACCATCTGATGGACAAGGGCACGCAAGGGGAACTGACTCTGCAGGGCTCGCGCTTTATTCAGTTTACGCCCGCCCGGCACTGACGGCGGGCCAGGTGCCCGCCGTGACGACTTACTTACGTGGAAAGTTTTTTTTCTGCCACGCGACCAGTTCGAATACGCCAAACAAAAAGACTTTTATCTGGGTGACACGATCGATCGGCGGCGCATCTTTACCTTGGGTGGTGCGCAGCAGGACCAACTGCAGACCATGCATCAGAATCATAAATATCAGAGCCACATTGATAAACCAGGTCAGTGGCTTAGGATAAGGATGAATCAGGTTAAACAGTAAAAAACCCCATACGCACAGCATCAGCAGGCGTCCTAAATTAAGTAACATCGTGTGTCTCCTGTTGGCGCTGATATAAGCGATAGGCCACCTGGCCGGCAATTTTTTCGCGGTATAGATCCCAGTGTGCTGGAACCGGGGGAGCACCGCGTTCAACTTCACTTTCAACGTAGATGAGTGCGTCAGCAGTCAGCCAGCCGTTATTCTCCAGCAGTTGCAGCGTTTGTTCCAGCAGGCCCTGACGAAACGGCGGGTCGATAAACACGATATTAAACGGCTTACCGCTCTGCGCCAGCCATGTCAGCGTATTGGTCTGCACAACCTGGCCGTTGGCGGCCTGAAGCGTCTGTAAATTTTTGGCCAACTGCTGCGCCACCGGGCGTTCCAGCTCCAGTAACGTTGCCGACGCGGCGAAACGCGACAAGGCTTCCAGCCCCAGCGCACCACTGCCGGCAAAGCAGTCCAGACAGTTGGCCGCCTGAATAGACGGCGCCAGCCAGTTAAACAGCGTTTCACGCACTCTGTCGGTAGTCGGACGCAGTCCGGCACTGTCCGGCACCGGCAATTTGCGGCCGCGCCACTGTCCGCCAATAATGCGGATTTGGCCTGCACCACCAGTCTTACGGGGAGGTTTTATCATCTTGCTCACAAATCTTCATAATTTGTTGCGTAGTTTAACGGGCGAAACGATGAGAAGAAACGTTAAAAAAGGGTGCTGTGGTGAGCTGGCTGGAAAGTGTTAGACTACAGCGTTGCTGCTGTTATGCATAATTCTGCGGTTTGACGCTCATCTGGCGTTTATCACCAATACTGTTTTTAACCCTGGGAACATTGTGCTACCGGGATGAAGCCATCGAGGAGTGTGGTTACACAATGGCAAAAGAGAAAAAACGAGGCTTTTTTTCCTGGCTGGGATTTGGCAAAGAAGAAGAGAAACAACCCTCAACGGAAGCGCAGGCATCACAAACTGCACAACCGGAAGTCCAGCAGCCAGAACAGGAAGCCCCGGCAATAAGTCAGGCGGAGATCCACGCGGAAGAGACCGTTGCAACGACTGAAAAAGTCGTTGAACAGCAACACGCAGCGGATCCCGATAGCGAAGTAAAGCTGACAGCAATTACCCCATCGGCTGAAAACGTGCCTGATCCGCATGATGGCGTTATCACGCCAGCAGAACCTGTGTCCGAGCCTGTGGACGATGAGGCGCCGCTCAGCGATGACGAACTTGCCGCACTGGCGCTGGCCGATGCGGATATCGTGGAGGTTACGCCGCACGAGCCTGAAATCCTTCAGTCCGAACCTGTCCCGGTGGCAGACAAGGCAGCGCTCAGCGATGACGAACTCGCCGCACTGGCGCTGGCCGATGCGGATATCGTGGAGGTTACGCCGCACGAGCCTGAAATCCTTCAGTCCGAATCTGTCCCGGTGGCTGACGAGGCACCGCTCAGCGATGACGAACTCGCCGCGCTGGCGCTGGCCGATGCGGATATCGTGGAGGTTACGCCTCACGAGCCTGAAATCCTTGAGTCCGAACCTGTCCCGGAGGCAGACGAGGCGCCGCTCAGCGATGACGAACTCGCCGCACTGGCGCTGGCCGACGCGGATGCCGTTGAGGATGTTCCAGAAAACGCCGATCGGGTGGAGCCGACAGATACCGTCAGCGATCTTCCTTTAGCCGCCGCGCCACTGGTGACGCAGGAGCAGGATCGTCCGACAAAAGAGGGCTTCTTTGCCCGCCTGAAACGCAGCCTGGTGAAAACCCGTCAGAACCTGGGATCGGGTTTTATCGGCCTGTTCCGTGGCAAAAAGATTGATGATGAGCTGTTTGAAGAGCTCGAAGAGCAACTGCTGATTGCGGATGTGGGGGTCGAAACGACGCGCCGTATCATCACCAGCCTGACGCAGCATGCCGACCGTAAACAGCTTCGCGATGCAGAGGCGCTTTATGGCCTGCTGAAAACTGAAATGGCCGACATTCTGGCGAAAGTGGAAGAACCGCTTAATGTTGAAGGCAAAACGCCTTTTGTCATTTTGATGGTCGGTGTTAACGGCGTAGGTAAAACGACCACCATCGGCAAGCTGGCTCGTCAGTATCAGGCAGAAGGCAAGTCGGTCATGCTGGCGGCGGGCGACACCTTCCGTGCAGCGGCCGTTGAACAGCTTCAGGTATGGGGCCAGCGTAACAACATTTCTGTGGTGGCGCAGCATACCGGTGCCGATTCCGCTTCGGTGATTTTCGATGCGATTCAGGCCGCGAAATCCCGTGGCGTTGACGTGTTAATCGCCGACACCGCAGGCCGTTTGCAAAACAAATCGCACCTGATGGAAGAACTGAAGAAAATTACGCGCGTCATGAAAAAGCTGGATGAGCAGGCGCCGCATGAAGTCATGCTGACAATTGATGCCAGCACCGGGCAAAATGCCATCAGCCAGGCCAAACTGTTCCATGAAGCGGTTGGTCTGACCGGTATTACCCTGACAAAACTGGATGGCACGGCCAAAGGCGGTGTGATTTTCTCGGTGGCAGATCAGTTTGGCATCCCTATCCGGTATATCGGTGTCGGAGAAGGCATCGAAGATTTACGGCCGTTCAAGGCCGAGGATTTTATTGAGGCATTGTTTGCCCGAGAGGACTAATTAGGATGATTCGCTTTGAAGAGGTCAGTAAGGCATATCTCGGCGGACGTCAGGCGCTGCAGGGCGTAGATTTTCATCTACGTCCCGGTGAAATGGCGTTTCTGACCGGCCATTCTGGCGCAGGGAAAAGTACCTTGCTGAAGCTTATTTGTGGCATTGAGCGTCCCAGCGCCGGACAAATCTGGTTTAGCGGGCATGATATTTCACGCCTGCGTAACAGCGAGGTGCCGTTTCTGCGCCGTCAGATTGGTATGATCTTTCAGGATCACCACCTGCTGATGGATCGTTCTGTCTATGACAACGTGGCCATTCCGCTGATCATCTCCGGTGCCAGCGGGGAAGATATCCGGCGGCGTGTTTCAGCCGCGCTAGATAAAGTGGGCCTGCTCGACAAAGCGAAAAGTTATCCTATTCAACTTTCCGGTGGTGAACAGCAGCGCGTGGGTATTGCACGCGCCGTGGTGAATAAACCGGCGGTGCTGTTGGCTGATGAACCAACCGGTAACCTGGATGAGGCGCTGTCTGAAGACATCCTGCGCCTGTTTGAAGAGTTTAACCGCGTTGGGGTGACGGTCCTGATGGCGACACACGATGTGGGGCTAATCGGTCGCCGAAATTATCGGGTGATGACGCTAAATAAAGGACGCCTGCACGGAGGCCACGATGGTCAATAAACGCAACAAACGCGCGGCCGCGCCGAAGGCGAAGCAACCGTCGAAAAGCAAAGCGTTACGCGGCGGCTGGCAGGAGCAGTGGCGCTATGCGCTGCGCGGTACGTTGTCTGACATGTGGCGTCAGCCGTTAGCGACGTTGCTGACGGTGATGGTTATTGCGATCTCTCTGACGTTGCCCAGCGTGTGTTACATGGTGTGGAAAAACGTTAGCCAGGCCGCCACTCAGTGGTATCCCGCGCCGCAGCTGACGGTCTATCTCTCCAAAACGCTGGATGATGCCGCCGCCGAAAATGTGACGACTCAGCTGAAGCAGGTCGATGGCGTGGACCACGTTAACTACCTTACGCGCGAAGAAGCCCTGAACGAATTCCGTAACTGGTCAGGCTTTGGCGGCGCGATGGATATGCTGGAGCAGAATCCTCTCCCGGCCGTGGTCATTATTACGCCTAAACTTACCTTCCAGAATTCCGACACGCTACAAACGCTGCGCGACAGGGTGGCGAAAGTGCAGGGCGTTGACGAAGTGCGCATGGATGACAGTTGGTTTGCTCGTCTTGCGGCGCTGACCGGGCTGGTGGGGCAGATTGCCTCCATGATCGGTATCTTAATGATCGTGGCGGTGTTCCTGGTGATTGGTAACAGCGTCAGGCTGAGCATTTTTGCCCGGCGCGATACCATCAACGTGCAGAAGTTGATCGGGGCGACCGACGGGTTTATTCTGCGTCCGTTCCTGTATGGCGGTGCGTTGTTAGGTTTCTCTGGTGCCGTGTTATCGCTGCTTCTTTCCGAAGTGCTGGTCCTGCGTTTGCAGTCCGTGGTGGCCCATGTTGCCTCGGTGTTTGGCACGACCTTCTCGCTGGAAGGGTTCTCCTGGGATGAGGCACTGTTGCTGCTGCTGATCGCGGCGATTATTGGATGGGTTGCGGCCTGGCTGGCTACGGTACAACATTTACGCCGATTTACGCCGCAGTAAACCTCTGCAACATTTTTTTGTTATAATCATCCTCTGCTGCCGACAATGGGTGCAGAGGATATTGCCCCGCTGTCATCTGTGTGTAAAATATTCACTGCTAAAATTGAACTTGTGGATAACTTTGTTTTCCAAGTAGCACAGATTGCTTTTGGTTTTCCTGCGACGTTGACATAATGTGACGTGCGCTTAAGGAAAGATGCGGCAATTCCACTGATTTTGTGAGGGTTTGAATGACCAAAGAAATGCAAACTTTAGCTATTGCTCCTCTGGGCAACCTGGAATCTTACGTTCGGGCTGCCAACACCTGGCCGATGCTGTCGGCAGAAGAGGAAAAGGCGTTGGCTGAACGGCTGCATTACCAGGGCGATCTGGATGCGGCTAAGACGCTGATCCTGTCTCACCTACGCTTTGTTGTTCATATCGCTCGTAACTACTCAGGTTACGGCCTGCCTCAGGCTGACCTGATTCAGGAAGGTAACATCGGCTTGATGAAAGCCGTTCGTCGCTTTAATCCTGAAGTTGGCGTCCGTCTGGTATCCTTTGCCGTACACTGGATTAAAGCGGAAATTCACGAATATGTGCTGCGTAACTGGCGTATCGTGAAAGTGGCGACCACGAAGGCACAGCGCAAGCTGTTCTTTAACCTGCGTAAAACCAAGCAGCGCCTGGGCTGGTTTAATCAGGACGAAGTAGAAATGGTCGCGCGCGAGTTGGGCGTGAGCAGCAAAGATGTGCGGGAAATGGAATCGCGCATGGCCGCTCAGGATATGACCTTCGATATGTCCGCTGATGACGAAAGCGGTGAAGGTAAATCCATGGCGCCGGTGCTGTATCTCCAGGATAAAACCTCTGATTTTGCCGACGGTATCGAAGAGGATAACTGGGAGTCACATGCAGCCGACAAGCTGACGTACGCAATGGAAGGCCTGGACGAGCGCAGCCAGCATATCATTCGCGCCCGCTGGCTGGATGAGGACAACAAAACTACCCTGCAGGAACTGGCCGATCGTTATGGCGTTTCCGCAGAGCGCGTCCGACAGCTTGAAAAGAACGCGATGAAGAAACTCCGAATGGCTATCGAAGCCTGACGAGACAGGGCGACTTCAGGTCGCCCTTTTTTATTGTCTGTTTTTTTATTTTACCCAGCCGTCAACCTGGGCGCGAAAACCACAGGCCTGCATAAACGCCGCCCGAATACGTTGATCGTCACTGCCGTCATCGGCAATCCACCAGTCGTTTAACGATGGATTCTGCTTCATCGTCTCTTCCAGCAAATACTGTCCTACGCCACGTCGCCGGGTAACATCTCTTACAGCCAAATGATGCACTTTGCCGTGAATACCTGAAATTTCAAGTTGTAATGCAGCCAGTAGACGATCGTTGAAGCGCGCCGCATAAAGACGATGGCTTTCATTCAACGCTGTCTCCAGCTTTTCTATATCGATCTCAGGCCAGATTTTCCCCAGATCTATCCGGTCCTGTAGCGTCAACGATGTGAGACGCAAAATGGTGAGCTTCATAATAAACACCTGTGCGTGTAAAAGTCGTTAGTGTAGTCAATTCCCGTTACCGGAACCCTGGCACATTTTAGGCAATAAAACAGGTCAAAACAGCGACAGAGTGCCAGGATAATAGCTATAAACATGATATCCGCTTTTAAAGGCAGCATAACGCGCTGGCCTGGTGAGTAAAAGCCACGCATTGGCTCCAGAGGATTATGCTGCTTTTGGCTGCGAATCATGAATATGTCAGTTGCTTTACAGAATATACTTCCTGTTTAATAGACTGAAATATAAAGCCTTATTATTAATAAAAGCCAGAAAAGCGTGCTAACTCATTATTGTTAAATCAGTTTTCCACTTTATCTGGCAGAAAATAAAACCACTCACAACAAACACGACACAACTGATGGGGTAGTTCGCATGAAAATGACAGGTCGCGCGTTACTGGCTGGATGCGTTGCATTGGCGATGAGCCATGCGGCAATGGCGAAAGAGATTAAAATAGCTATCGTAGGCGCCGCTACTGGCCCAGTCGCGCAATACGGTGATATGGAATTTACCGGTGCTGCACAGGCGATTAAAGATATTAATGCCAAAGGCGGCGTGAACGGCGACAAACTGGTCGGTGTGGAATATGACGACGCCTGCGACCCAAAACAAGCGGTTGCGGTGGCGAACAAGGTGATCAACGACGGCATTAAGTATGTTATCGGCCACCTGTGCTCCTCCTCAACTCAGCCCGCTTCAGATATCTACAACGACGAAGGCGTGCTGATGATTACCCCCGCGGCCACGGCACCTGAACTCACGGCACGTGGCTATGCAGATGTGATGCGCACCACCGGTCTGGATTCTGACCAGGGCCCAACGGCGGCGAACTACATTCTGGATGTGATCAAACCTAAACGTATCGCTGTGGTGCATGACAAACAGCAGTACGGCCAGGGCCTCGCGGAATCCGTACAAAAAACCCTGAAGGCCAAAGGCGGCAACGTGGTGATGTTCGAAGGTATCACCGCGGGCGATAAAGATTTCTCTACGCTGGTTGCGCGTCTGAAGAAAGAGAACGTGGATTTCGTGTACTACGGTGGTTACTACCCGGAGCTGGGCCAGATTCTGCGCCAGGCGAAAGCGGCAGGCCTGAAAGCCGGCTTTATGGGACCAGAAGGTGTGGGTAACGCCTCGCTGTCTAACATCGCAGGCGACGCTTCTGAAGGGCTGTATGTAACCTTACCAAAACGTTACGACCAGCTGCCGCAGAACAAGGCGATTGTTGAAGCCATTAAAGCGAATACCGCGTCTAACCGCAAAGATCCAACCGGCCCCTTTGTCTGGACAACCTACGCGGCGATTCAGTCTCTGGTGACTGGTATTGAACGCAGTAAGAGCGATGAGCCAGATGCGATTGCGAAGAACCTGAAAACCGGCGCGCCTGTGCCGACAGTGATGGGTGACCTGAGCTGGGATCAGAAAGGCGATCTGAAAGGCTTCGAGTTTGGTGTCTTCAAATGGCACAAAGACGGTTCATCCACCGCGGTTAAATAAGGTCATGACGCTTCCCTGCAGCCTTTGCTCGGGGAAGCAGGCCAAAGCGATGCGCCCTGTGGGGCAATGCTTTCGCCTTGCTAACCCTCTCCTGCTGGCAGGAGAGGGGTTTTCTGGTTTCTGAGTAGGTCCTCATTATGTCCGAGCAGTTTCTCTATTTCATTCAGCAGATGTTCAACGGGGTCACCCTCGGGAGCACCTACGCGCTGATCGCCATTGGCTACACCATGGTTTACGGCATTATCGGCATGATCAACTTCGCCCACGGCGAGGTCTATATGATCGGCAGCTATGTCTCTTTTATGGTGATTGCTGCCCTGATGATGATGGGCATTGATACCTCATGGCTCATGATCGCCGCCGGCTTTGTGATGGCAGTGATTATTTCCAGCGCCTATGGCTGGAGCATTGAGCGCGTGGCTTACCGGCCGGTTCGCTCTTCCAAGCGCCTGATTGCGCTGATCTCCGCCATCGGAATGTCCATCTTCCTGCAAAACTACGTCAGCCTCACCCAGGGCTCGCGCGATCTTGCGTTGCCGAGCTTAATTACCGGCCAGTGGACGCTGGGAGAAAGCAATGGTTTCGCGGCCACGCTGTCGACGATGCAGCTGGTGATCTGGGTGGTGACGTTCCTGACCATGCTGGCACTGACCCTGTTTATTCGCTATTCCCGCATGGGCCGCGCCTGCCGAGCCTGTGCTGAAGACCTGAAGATGGCCAGCCTGCTGGGCATTAATACGGATCGCGTCATTTCGCTGACCTTCGTGATTGGTGCCGCGATGGCGGCGGTGGCCGGCGTGCTGTTAGGCCAGTTTTATGGCTCCATCAACCCCTTTATCGGCTTCATGGCGGGCATGAAAGCCTTTACCGCAGCGGTGCTGGGCGGCATTGGCAGTATTCCCGGCGCGATGATTGGCGGTCTGGTGCTGGGCATTGCTGAAGCCCTGACCTCGGCCTATCTCTCCACGGAATATAAAGATGTGGTGTCGTTTGCCTTACTGATCGTGGTGCTGCTGGTGATGCCGACCGGCATTCTGGGCCGTCCGGAGGTAGAGAAAGTATGAAACGCCTTGGTCTGGTCAATGCGCTGATCTCTACGGTCATGTTGCTGGTTCTGGCCGCGTTCTTTATGGGAATGCGCCTCGATCTGAATGGTACGAAGCTACAGGTGGTCAATGCCGGTAGCGTGCGCTGGAACTGGATATTTATCGGTTGTGCGGTGGTGTTTCTGTTCCAGCTGCTGCGTCCGCTGCTTCAGGGCAAGCTGAAGCGCAGCAGTGGCGGTCTGGTGCTGCCTGGGTTTGATGGTTCCACGCCGAAGCAAAAACTTGTCATGGCGTTAATGATCGCTGCTGCCGTTATCTGGCCTTTTCTGGTCTCGCGCGGCAGCGTTGATATTGCGACGCTGACGCTCATCTACATCATGCTGGGCCTGGGGCTGAACGTGGTGGTTGGGCTATCGGGGCTGCTGGTTCTGGGCTATGGCGGCTTCTATGCCATCGGTGCCTATACCTTTGCTTTGCTCAATCATTACTATGGTTTCGGTTTCTGGCAGAGCCTGCCGCTGGCCGGATTAGTGGCCGCGGCCTTTGGCCTGCTGCTGGGGTTCCCGGTATTGCGGCTGCGCGGCGATTATCTGGCTATCGTGACGCTGGGCTTCGGCGAAATCGTCCGTATTCTGCTGCTTAACAATACCGCGATTACAGGGGGACCGAACGGTATTGCCCAGATTCCCAAACCCACTTTCTTCGGCCTGGAGTTCGGCCGCCGCGTCAGTGAAGGGGGATGGGGCACGTTTCACGAGGTCTTTGGCATGAAGTACGATCCCAGCGACAGGGTGATTTTCCTGTATCTGGTGGCGTTACTGTTAGTGGTGTTGACGCTGTTTGTGATTAACCGTCTGCTGCGTATGCCGCTTGGACGGGCCTGGGAAGCACTGCGTGAAGATGAGATTGCCTGTCGCTCGCTGGGCTTAAGCCCGACCCGTATCAAGCTGACTGCCTTTACTATCAGTGCGGCTTTTGCGGGGTTTGCCGGTACGCTGTTTGCCGCGCGCCAGGGATTTGTCAGTCCCGAATCCTTTACCTTCGTTGAATCCGCGTTTGTGCTGGCCATCGTGGTTCTGGGCGGAATGGGATCGCAGTTTGCGGTGATTCTGGCCGCCATTCTGCTGGTGGTGTCGCGTGAACTGATGCGCGACCTCAATGAGTACAGCATGCTGGTCCTCGGTGGGCTGATGGTGCTGATGATGATCTGGCGGCCGCAGGGTTTATTGCCGATGAAGCGTCCACACCTGAAACTCAGGCAGGGTAAACAAGGAGAGCAGGCATGAGTCAGCCTTTATTAGCCGTTGAAGGCCTGATGATGCGCTTCGGCGGTCTGTTAGCCGTAAACAACGTCAAACTGGAACTGCGTCCACAGGAAATCGTGTCGCTTATCGGTCCGAACGGAGCAGGCAAAACCACCGTGTTCAACTGCCTGACAGGTTTCTACAAGCCAACAGGCGGCAGCATTACCTTGCGTGACAAGAATCTGGCTGGTTTATCCGGGCAGAAGATCGCGCGCATGGGGATTGTCCGTACCTTTCAGCATGTGCGCCTGTTCCGCGAAATGACGGTGATAGAAAACCTGCTGGTCGCGCAGCATCAACATCTGAAAAGCGGGGTCTTTTCCGGCCTGATTAAAACGCCCGCCTTTCGCCGCAGTGAAGGCGAGGCGCTGGATCGTGCCGCCACTTGGCTCGAGCGCGTCGGGTTGCTGGACATGGCCAACCGCCAGGCCGGTAATCTGGCCTACGGTCAGCAGCGCCGCCTGGAGATCGCCCGCTGCATGGTGACGCGTCCGGAGATTTTAATGCTGGATGAACCGGCCGCCGGGCTTAACCCCAAAGAAACGCACGAGCTTGATGAATTGATTGCCGAGTTACGTGGCGAACATAAGGTTTCCGTTTTATTGATTGAGCACGACATGAAACTGGTCATGGGCATTTCCGATCGTATCTATGTGGTTAATCAGGGAACGCCGCTGGCTAACGGCACGCCGGAAGAGATTCGTAACAATCCGGACGTGATCCGTGCCTATTTAGGAGAGGCGTAATATGGCCATGTTAACCATTGATAACGTCAGTGCGCATTACGGCAAAATTCAGGCCCTGCATGGCGTAAGCCTGCATATCGATCAGGGTGAGATCGTCACGCTGATTGGTGCCAACGGTGCCGGTAAAACCACGCTGCTGGGTACGCTGTGCGGCGAACCGCGTGCCACCAGCGGCACCATTACTTTTGATGGCAAAGCCATTACCGACTGGCAAACGGCGCGCATTATGCGTGAAGCCATTGCCATCGTGCCTGAAGGCCGTCGCGTATTTTCACGTATGACCGTGGAAGAGAATCTGGCGATGGGCGGTTTTTTTGCCAGTCGTCAGCAGTATCTGCAGCGCATCGAACGTGTTTACCAGCTGTTCCCGCGTCTGGCTGAGCGTAAAATTCAGCGGGCAGGCACGATGTCCGGTGGCGAACAGCAGATGCTGGCTATCGGCCGGGCACTGATGAGCCAGCCGCGCCTGTTGTTACTCGATGAGCCTTCTCTGGGCCTGGCGCCGATTATTATTCAGCAAATATTCGATACGATTGAGCAGTTACGCAGCGAAGGCATGACGATTTTCCTGGTCGAGCAAAACGCGAACCAGGCACTGAAACTGGCCGACAGGGGCTACGTACTGGAAAACGGTCACGTGGTGCTGGAGGACAGCGGTGAGGCATTGCTTTCTAACGAGGCCGTGCGCAGCGCGTATCTGGGCGCCTAGCTTTCTGGCCTGACGTTCCTGTCAGGCCAGGATCCGGCAGCGCCCCTCCTCGTACAGGTGTGGGCGCTGTTTCTCAGCGCTGCCTTAGCTGCATTCTTCTGCACTCGCTTGTCGTCATCATGCATTAATCCCGCTTATCCCTGTCATCTTCTGACATTCTGCCGTCATTTTTCCGTCATCTGACTGTTATTTTTCCGTCATTTCCGCGTGTCATGTTACTTCGCGAGCAAAAAATGCGTGATAACGCGCGTACCTACCTGAACAGGAAAATTCTATGTCCGTTGTTACTTTTCGTCGTAGCCTGATGAGCGCACTGCTCGGTCTGGCGATCAGTGGTAATGCACTGGCCGTAACTGAGATCCCTTTCTGGCACTCAATGGAAGGCGAGTTAGGCAAAGAAGTTGACTCACTGGCACAACGTTTTAACCAGGAGCACCCCGACTACAAGATCGTCCCGGTGTATAAAGGGAACTACGAACAGAGTCTGGCGGCAGGTATCGCTGCGGTTCGCACAGGAAAAGCCCCTGCGCTGTTACAGGTTTACGAAGTGGGTACGGCAACCATGATGGCCTCCAAAGCCATCGTGCCGGTGTACCAGGTGTTTAAAGATGCTGGCATCCCAATGGATGAGAAGCAGTTTGTGCCTGCGGTCGCCGGTTACTACAGCAACGCACAAGGCCAGCTGATCTCTCAACCCTTCAACAGCTCCACGCCTGTGCTGTACTACAACAAAGACGCGTTTAAAAAAGCGGGCCTGAATCCGGACCAGCCGCCAAAAACCTGGCAGGAACTGGCAAAGGATGCCGACGCGCTGCGTAAGTCAGGCATGAGCTGCGGCTATGCCAGCGGCTGGCAGGGATGGATCCAGATTGAAAACTTCAGTGCCTGGAACGGTCTGCCGGTGGCGACCAAGAACAATGGTTTCGATGGCACTGATGCCGTGCTGGAGTTCAACAAGCCGGCACAGGTTCGTCATATCCAGCTACTGGAAGATATGAACAAGAAAGGTGACTTCACCTATTTTGGTCGTAAAGATGAATCGACCGCCAAGTTCTACAACGGGGATTGTGGTATGACGACGGCCTCGTCCGGCTCGCTGGCCGACATCCGTCATTATGCCAAATTCAACTACGGCGTAGGCATGATGCCTTACGATGCGGATATCCCGAATGCGCCACAGAACGCGATTATCGGCGGTGCCAGCCTGTGGGTGATGAAGGGCAAAGATGCTAACACCTACAAAGGTGCAGCGGAATTCATGAAATTCCTCACCGAGCCAAAAATTGCGGCGGAATGGCATCAGAAAACCGGCTACCTGCCGATTACCACTGCGGCATATGAGCTGACGAAGAAAGAAGGCTTCTACGATAAAAACCCAGGCGCGGATATCGCCATTCGCCAGATGATGAACAAGCCACCATTGCCTTACACCAAAGGCATGCGTCTGGGGAATATGCCTCAGATCCGTACCATTCTGGATGAAGAGCTGGAAGGCGTCTGGACCGGCAAGCAGTCACCGCAGGCGGCACTGGATAACGCAGTGAAACGCGGTAACGAACTGCTGCGTCGTTTCGAGCAACAGAACAAGTAATCCGGTGTGCAGGCCAGCTCCGGCTGGCCTTTTTTCCCCAAAGTCAGAGAACGTTATGTCTCCATCTCGCCCGGTGTTTCGCAATCGCCTGTTACCCTATTTGCTGGTGCTCCCGCAGCTCCTGATCACCGCTATTTTCTTTGTCTGGCCAGCGGGTGAAGCGCTGTGGTATTCCCTGCAAAACCTGGATCCCTTCGGTATCTCCAGCACCTTTGTCGGGCTGGATAACTTCAAACGGCTGTTTTCCGATAGCCTCTATCTGGATACCTTCTGGACCACGATCAAGTTCAGCGGGATGGTGGCGTTTTTTGGCATGGTATCGTCTTTGCTCCTGGCGGCACTGGTGGACTATGTCGTGCGGCTGCGCAAGCTGTATCAGATGCTGCTGCTGTTGCCCTACGCCGTGGCGCCGGTTATTGCCGCGGTATTATGGATGTTTCTGTTCAGCCCCGGCCTGGGTTTACTCAGCTATCTGCTTAACCACATGGGCTATAACTGGAACTTTGCCCAAAACAGCGGTCAGGCTATGTTTCTGGTGGTGCTGGCCTCGGTGTGGCAACAGATGAGCTACAACTTCCTGTTCTTTTTTGCGGCATTACAGTCGATACCGAAATCGCTGGTCGAAGCCGCCGCCATTGATGGCGCGGGGCCGGTGCGCCGTTTCTTCTCGATTTCGCTCCCGTTGATCACGCCGGTAAGCTTCTTTCTGCTGGTGGTCAATCTGATCTATGCCTTCTTCGATACCTTCCCGGTGATTGATGCCGCGACAGGCGGTGGTCCGGTTCAGGCAACGACCACGCTTATCTATAAAATTTACCGGGAAGGCTTCACCGGCCTCGATCTCTCCTCTTCAGCCGCGCAGTCCGTGGTGTTAATGCTGCTGGTGATTGGCCTGACGGTCATTCAGTTCCGTTTTGTTGAGCGTAAGGTGCAATACCAATGATTGAAAACCGTCGCGGGCTGGACATATTCAGCCATGTGGTGCTGGTACTGGGCATCCTGACCATTCTGTTTCCGCTCTATGTCGCCTTTGTGGCGGCTACGCTGGATAACGACGCCGTGTATAACGTCCCGATGACGCTAATTCCTGGCACGCACCTGTGGGAAAACATTTCAAACATCTGGACGCGCGGGGTTAACGGCAACGGTCCGGCCTTTAGCGTGATGCTTATGAACAGCGTCATCATGGCGCTGGGTATTACGATTGGCAAAATCCTGGTGTCGATTCTGTCGGCCTTTGCGCTGGTGTGGTTTCGCTTTCCACTGCGTTCGCTGTTCTTTTGGATGATCTTTATTACCCTGATGCTGCCGGTTGAGGTGCGCATTTTCCCGACGGTGCAGGTTATCGCCGATCTTAATCTGCTGGACAGCTACAGCGGGCTGACCCTGCCCCTGATGGCCTCAGCTACCGCCACTTTTCTGTTTCGGCAGTTCTTTATGTCGCTACCGGATGAGTTAATCGAAGCGGCGCGCATTGACGGGGCCAGCGCGATGCGATTTTTCTGGGACATCGTGCTGCCGCTGTCGAAAACTAACCTGGCGGCGCTGTTCGTGATCACCTTTATCTATGGCTGGAACCAGTATCTCTGGCCGCTGTTAATCATTGATAACGCCAACCTGGGCACTGCCGTGGCCGGCATTAAAAGCATGATCTCCACCAGCGGTTCGCCGACCCAGTGGAACGAAGTGATGGCGGCAATGTTGTTAACCCTGATTCCACCGGTGGTGGTGGTATTTGTTATGCAGCGCGCCTTTGTGCGTGGTCTGGTTGAGAGCGAGAAATAAAGATGGCAGGCGTAACCCTTCAGGCGGTGACCAAGTCTTACGACGGTAAAAATCAGATCATCCAACCGCTCAACGTCACGATCAACGACGGTGAGTTTATGGTGATGGTGGGCCCTTCGGGCTGTGGCAAATCCACGCTGTTGCGTATGGTCGCCGGACTGGAGCGGGTGACCTCTGGCGATATCTATATTGCCGATAAACGTGTCACTCATGAAGAGCCAAAAGACCGCGGCATTGCCATGGTGTTCCAAAACTATGCGCTCTATCCTCATATGTCCGTCGAAGAGAACATGGCTTACGGCCTGAAAATCCGCGGCATGAGTAAAGAACATGTTCGTCAACGTGTGCTGGAAGCCGCACGGAGCCTGGAGCTGGATCACCTGCTGACGCGCCGTCCGCGTGAGTTATCGGGTGGGCAGCGCCAGCGCGTGGCCATGGGCCGCGCTATCGTGCGTGAGCCTGCCGTGTTTCTGTTTGATGAGCCCCTCTCTAATCTGGATGCCCGCCTGCGTGTCCAGATGCGCCTGGAGCTTCAGCAACTGCACCGTCGTCTGCAAACCACCAGCCTGTACGTGACGCACGATCAGGTCGAGGCGATGACGCTGGCACAGCGCGTCATGGTCATGAACAAAGGCATACTGGAGCAGATCGGCACGCCGGTAGAGGTCTATGAACGGCCCGCCAGCCAGTTTGTCGCGTCTTTTATGGGCTCACCGGCCATGAATCTGATCCATGGCAATATCAGCCAGGAGGGGACGCGCTTTACGATTGATGCCTCCCACGGGATAGCCATTGGCGAGGGAAAAGCGAAGTGGGCCAACCGTCCCGTCGTCCTTGGCGTACGACCAGAACATATTCAGATCAGCAGCCAGGCGCAGGGCGGAATTCCGTTCCGGGTGGAAACCCTGGAAATGCTCGGGGCGGATAATCTGGCGCATGGCCGCATCGGCGAGGCACGTTTAGTGGTACGCTTGCCCCACAGCGAGCGCCCTGAAGCAGGCAGTACCTTGTGGCTGCATCTGCCCGTGGGGTCGCTACATTTCTTCGATTCAACGCACGGGAAACGTCTGGAATGAGCAAAAAACAGTGGCCTTATCCGCCCATCGTCGCCCATCGGGGCGGAGGAAAGCTGGCACCGGAAAATACACTTGCGGCAATTGATACGGGCGCCAGATATGGTCACCTGATGATTGAATTCGACGCCAAACTGTCGGCCGATGCGCATATTTTCCTGCTGCATGACGATACGTTAGATCGTACCAGCAACGGCTGGGGCGTAGCGGGTGAACTGCCTTGGGACAAGCTGTCGCAGCTGGATGCGGGCGGCTGGTTTAGCGATGTATTTCAGGGGGAAAAGCTGGCCCGGCTGGATGAGGTCGCCGAGCGCTGTCGCCAGCATGGCATGATGGCCAATATCGAAATTAAACCTACAACAGGAACGGATGCAGAAACCGGGCGCGCCATTGCTCAGGCAGCCGCCGCGCTGTGGCAGGGACAAACGCTGCCATTGCTGTCATCATTTTCCTTTGAGGCGCTGGAAGCCGCGATGCAGGCTGAACCTCAGCTACCGCGTGGGCTGTTATCCCATAGCTGGGACACCGCGTGGAAAGCGAAAACCCGCGCGCTCGACTGCACCTCCATTCATCTCAATCATAAGGTGTTAACCGAGGCGCGGGTGGCAGAACTGAAAGAGGCCGATCTGCATATTCTGGTTTATACCGTAAACAGCCCTGACCGGGCCAGAACGCTGTTGAAATGGGGCGTTGATGCCATCTGTACGGACAGCATCGACATCATCGGCCCCGATTTCCGCTAATACTGACTCTGTTGATTCTGCTGCTGGCCCGGCTGCGATTTAATCACTCGCTGCTGGGCACTGTCTCGTTGTTCCTGCAGTTTACGCTGTAAATCCTGATTCTGACGCTGCTGATCCTGTTGCAGTTTGTTCTGTTGTTGCTGCGACTGGTTGAGCATCTGCGTTTGCATGCGCTGCTGGCTAGGGTTATAGCCGGGTTGATTAGGATTGTTGGTGTTATTCAGCATGTTCGCCATGCCGCTTAACGGCAGCAGGGCGGCAAAAACCATAAGCCACTTTTTCATTTTTATCCTCCAGTAAACGACCGGGTGCTGTGTGTGCGTGCCCAAATCGGGTCACGAGGTCGTTATCGTCATTCTATGCACGGGTTCAGATTCCTGCTCCAGGAGTGCACTGAATTTGCGTTAATTCTTGATATTCGACTGTGTTTGTAGTCAGTTACATAAAGAATAAAGAAATGTAAATAAAAGTGGAGAGTGGAAACAACATGATGATGCAAGGCAAACTGCGCCAGCTGGGCTGGTCATTATTGATGAGTTTTACTGTTGTGACCGGGGCGGGTGCCGCGCCGGTTCAGGCACCGCCCGTCTCTTATGGTATCGACAGCGATACGTTTCATCCGGTTAAGGCGCATAACGGTATGGTGGCCTCAGTGGATGCGCTGGCAACCCAGGTCGGCGTTGATATCCTGCGCCAGGGCGGTAACGCCGTGGATGCCGCCGTTGCGGTGGGCTTTGCGCTGGCGGTCACGCATCCGCAGGCGGGCAACCTGGGCGGTGGGGGCTTTATGCTGCTGCGCACGGCATCAGGACAGACCACGGCCATCGATTTCCGTGAAATGGCCCCGGCGGCGGCTTCACGCGATATGTTCCTGGATAAGCAGGGAAATGCCGATAGCAAGCTTTCCCTCACTTCGCACCTGGCCTCAGGTACGCCCGGCACCGTGGCGGGTTTTGCTTTAGCCGTCAATAAATATGGCACGCTGCCGCTCAGCAAGCTGCTGGCGCCTGCTATTAAACTGGCGCGTGACGGTTTTGTCGTCAACGATGCGCTGGCGGATGACCTGAAAACCTACGGTAAGGAAGTGCTGATCACGCATCCCAATAGCAAAGCCATTTTCTATAAGCCCGATGGCACGCCGTGGCAGAAGGGCGACCGTCTGGTGCAAAAAAATCTGGCCCACAGCTTACAGCTGATTGCGCAGCAAGGCCCGGATGCCTTCTATAAAGGGAAAATTGCCGATCAAATCGCTGCCGAAATGGCCCAGCATGGCGGGTTAATTAATAAAGCCGATTTAGCAGCCTATCATGCGGTTGAACGTAAGCCCGTCAGCGGCACCTATCGTGGTTATGAGGTGTTTTCCATGCCACCGCCTTCATCGGGCGGCATTCATATCGTGCAGATCCTGAATATCCTGGAAAATTTTGATTTGGGCAAAATGGGCTTCGGCAGCGCGGACGCGATGCAGGTCATGGCGGAAGCGGAGAAGTATGCTTACGCGGACCGTTCCGAATATCTGGGCGATCCGGATTTCGTTAAGGTGCCCTGGCAGGCGCTGACCAGCAAAGCCTATGCGAAGTCACTGGCGCAGCAGATTGATATTGCCAAAGCCCGCCCGTCCAGCGAGATCAAGCCGGGTAAACTGGCCCCTTACGAAAGTAATCAAACTACTCACTTCTCCGTGGTGGACAAAAGTGGCAATGCGGTCGCTGTCACCTACACGCTTAACACCTACTTCGGCAGCGGTATCGTCGCCGGTAACAGCGGCATTCTGATGAATAACCAGATGGATGATTTCTCTGCCAAGCCGGGCACGCCGAATGTTTACGGGTTAGTCGGCGGCGAAGCCAATGCCGTGCAGGCCGGGAAGCGTCCGCTGTCTTCGATGTCACCGACTATCGTGGTGAAAGACGGCAAGACCTGGCTGGTAACGGGTAGCCCGGGCGGCAGCCGCATTATCACCACGGTATTGCAGATGGTGGTGAACAGTATTGATTACGGGATGAACGTGGCAGAGGCGACCAACGCGCCGCGCTTCCATCATCAGTGGCTGCCCGATCAGCTGCGTGTTGAAAAGGGATTCAGTCCGGATACCTTGCGGTTACTGGAGGCCAAAGGCCAGCATGTGAAAGTGCTGCCGTCGATGGGCAGTACCCAAAGTATTATGATTGGGCCTGACGGTACGCTGTATGGCGCGTCCGATCCACGCACCGTAGATGACCTGAGCGCAGGTTACTGATGAAAACGGGCAGCCCTTTGGCTGCCCGTAATCTTATGTTTTCAGCCTCGCCATATAATGTGTATCGATCAAGGCACCCTCACGCATGGCGAAGCCTTGCGCGGTGCCTTCAATTCGGAAGCCGAACTTGTGATACAGCGCTATCGCGTTGTCATTGTCGGCAAACACCGTGAGTTCAATGCGCGTAACCTGTAGCCAGTTGTCGCAGAGATCGATCATCGCGGCCATCAGGGCGCTGCCAATCCCGCGACGATGAAACGCCGGATCGACGCCCATCCCCAGGCTGGCACAATGCCGTCGCCGTGCGGCCGTCATTCCCTCAAGCGTAAGTTGCCCAACGACCTGCTCACCGAGACAGGCAACGAGCATATAAACGCCCGCGCGCGGGTTGGCGAGTTTCTGCTCCCACAGCGAGGGGGAAGGATAAGGCAGGTGCAGGGTAGCCGCCTGCGTTTCGGGCTGGCTGTAAAGACGCGTTAATGCGGATGCGTCAGAAGGGATAGCATGACGAATGGTTACCGTGTTCATAGCGCTTATCCTTGTTGGCAGGGTGATAACCCTTTCAACTTCAAGGTATTTACGCATGACGTCAATAAAAGAATGTGCAAAAAGACTTTACAGATGCGAATGATAATGATTATTATTGTCATGCTTTCTCGCGTGTCATCGACACGGTAGAACGCACGACATTGCTCACATTGCTTCCAGTATTATTTAGCCAGCCGGGTGCTGGCTTTTTTTTTGCTACCTCTTCCCGCCAGGCCTCCTTCAGCCCCTTTCAACAACCCGTGATTTAATGTTCATAATTTTTGAACAGAGAGGTGAAGTTTTTCAGCTATCAATCTTTTACGCCGGATACCACACTATAAAAAACAGTGAGGAGATTTGAACATGATCTATTTACGTAAAGCTGAAGAACGCGGTCACGCGAATCACGGTTGGCTGGACAGCTGGCATACCTTTTCCTTTGCCAACTATTACGATGCCAATTTTATGGGCTTTTCGGCGTTACGCGTCATTAACGAAGACGTGATCGATCCGGGTCAGGGCTTTGGTACGCATCCCCATAAAGACATGGAAATTCTGACCTATGTGCTGTCAGGTACCGTTGAACATCAGGACAGCATGGGGAATAAAGAACAGATACCGGCAGGCGAATTCCAGATTATGAGTGCCGGTACGGGCGTGCGTCATTCAGAATATAACGCCAGCCAAACCGAACCCCTGCACCTCTACCAAATCTGGATTATTCCAGAAAGTACAGGGATAGAGCCGCGCTACGCTCAGCGCCGTTTTCCCGACGTACAGGGACGCCAGTATATTCTGACGCCTGATGCCCGTGACGGATCGCTCAAAGTCTGGCAGGACATGACGTTGTCGCGCTGGGTATTTGCGGCGGGCGACAGCGACAGCGTGGTACCCGACGCGGGCCGCCGTATCTGGATCCAGGTGGTGAAGGGCCAGGTCAAGGTAAACGGTCAGCCAGCGACAAACAGCGATGCTTTTGCCATCTGGGACGAAAGCAGCCTGGTGCTCGAAGCAGACAGCGCCGCGGAAGTCCTGCTGTTTGATCTGCCGCCGGTATAAGCCTGTTGGGGCGGGCATATCTCGCCCCACTGGCAATCTGGCTGCAAAAAAGTGATAGACTCGTCGTAACTTGCTTTCAGGGCTATCCAGGCGCTTACGATGAAGAAGAAAAGACCGGTTTTACAGGACGTTGCCGATCGTATCGGTATCACCAAAATGACTGTCAGTCGTTATCTGCGTAATCCCGAGCAGGTGTCCGTTGCGCTGGGGAAAAAGATTGCCGTGGCGCTGGACGAACTGGGATACATACCGAATCGTGCCCCGGATATGCTGTCGAATGCGACCAGCCGCGCCATTGGCGTGTTGCTGCCTTCCCTGACCAATCAGGTTTTTGCCGACGTACTGCGTGGCATTGAAGCCGTCACCGATGAGGCCGGTTATCAGACGCTGGTGGCGCACTTTGGCTATAACCCGGAAAAAGAAGAGCGTCAGCTACGGTCGTTGCTGGGCTGGAACATCGACGGCGTTATCCTGACGGAACGCACCCACACGCCCGGCACGTTGCGCATGCTGGAAGTGGCGGGGATTCCGGTCATTGAAATGATGGACAGCGTTACCCCTTGTCTTGATATGGCGGTCGGCTTTGACAATGTCGAGGCGGCCCGGCAGATGACGCTGGCCATCATCAATAAAGGTCATCGGCACACCGTTTATCTGGGCGCGCGTCTGGATGAGCGAACGCTGCAAAAACAGCGCGGTTATGAAGCCGCCATGCGCGAGGCCGGATTAACTCCGCGCAGCGTGATGATGGAAGAAGCCTCCTCGTTTAGCGCAGGCGGCGATCTGCTGCGTGAAGCGCAGCGCCGTTATCCTCAGACAGACAGCCTGTTCTGTACCAATGACGATCTGGCGGTCGGCGCGATGTTTGAGTGTCAGCGACAGGGACTCAAGGTGCCTTCCCAAATGGCGATTGCCGGTTTCCACGGCCATGATATTAGCCAGGTTGTCACGCCGCAGCTGGCAACGGTACTCACCCCGCGCGACCGAATGGGACGTGAGTCTGCTGCATTATTACTGGCGCGTATCGCCGGGGAACACAGCGTTACACCACCGCTGGATATCGGTTTTGAGATTCTGGAAGGTGGCAGTATCTGATTAACGCGATTTTATGAAGCAGCTCACACTTTAACGCTTTGGGATGTAAAAAGGTTGCCAGCATGGAATGCCACCAGGACAATGTGCTCCACCATTGTTATCGGTAACATGGCAGACTGACTGAACTTGCCGGAGTAAAAAATGACCACGCAATCTTCGCCACATCACGTTTTTATTCTGATGGGTGTTTCAGGCAGCGGTAAATCCGTTGTCGCTAACCAGGTTTCTCACCAGTTGAACACCGCGTTTCTCGACGGTGATTTTCTTCATCCGCGTGCCAATATCCTGAAAATGGCAGAAGGCCATCCACTGGATGATAACGATCGTCTGCCCTGGTTACAGGCTCTGAACGACGCGGCTTTCGCGATGCAACGCACCCAGGCCATTTCCATCATCGTCTGTTCAGCCCTGAAAAAGCATTACCGCGATATTCTTCGTCAGGGCAATGACAACCTGCGTTTTGTGTATCTGAAAGGGAATTTCGATACCATCGAAGCCCGTCTGAAGGCGCGTAAAGGCCACTTCTTCAAGCCGCAAATGCTGGTGACGCAGTTTGCCACCCTGGAAGAGCCGGGCAGTGATGAAAAAGATGTGCTGGTCGTGGATATCGCGAACCCGCTGGATGAGGTTGTGGCGGCGACGGTTGCGACCATCAAGGACGCCATTAATCAAGGCTAGGCCATGAATACCGCAACACTTATTTTAACCGCAGCAGGCTCTGTCCTGCTGCTGCTCTTTCTGGTGATGAAAGCCCGCATGCATGCCTTTCTTGCCTTGATGCTGGTTTCAGTCGGGGCCGGGCTGTTATCCGGTATGCCACTGGATAACATCGCCGAAACCATGCAGAAAGGCATGGGCGGCACGCTGGGCTTTCTGGCAATTGTGGTGGCGCTGGGCGCGATGTTCGGCAAGATCCTGCATGAAACCGGTGCCGTTGACCAAATTGCGATTCGCATGCTCAAGACCTTTGGCGAAAACCGCGCCCACTTTGCCATGGGAATCGCCGGGCTAATCTGCGCCTTACCGCTCTTCTTTGAAGTTGCCGTGGTACTGCTTATCAGCATTGCTTTCGCCGTCGCCCGACGCACGGGGGATAATCTGGTGAAGCTGGTGATACCGCTGTTTGCCGGAGTGGCGGCCGCCGCGGCCTTTCTGCTGCCGGGGCCTGCGCCCATGTTGCTGGCGTCTCAGATGCATGCAGATTTTGGCTGGATGATTTTAATCGGCCTGTGCGCTGCGCTGCCGGGCATGCTGATTGCCGGGCCGCTGTTTGGTAATTTTATCGCCAGACGCGTTTCGTTCAGCGCGCCTCCTGAAGATCATCAGCCGGATATTGATGAAAACAAGCTGCCCTCTTTTGGTTTTAGCCTGGCGTTAATCCTGTTTCCTCTCGTGCTGGTCGGGTTAAAAACCATTGGCGCACGCTTCACCACGGAAGGCACCGCGCTTTATCAATGGCTGGAATTTATCGGCCATCCTTTTATCGCCATTCTGCTGGCCTGCCTGGTGGCTATTTACGGCCTGGCTTATCGTCAGGGCATGGAAAAAGAGAAAGTGATGCAGATCTGCGGCAGCGCACTGCAGCCAGCGGGCATTATTTTGCTGGTGATTGGTGCGGGCGGCGTCTTTAAACAGGTACTGGTCGATTCCGGCGTAGGGCCTGTGTTGGGAAATGCCCTGACCGGTGCCGGGCTGCCCGTTGCGCTGGCCTGTTTTATTCTGTCTGGGGCGGTCCGGATGATTCAGGGATCGGCCACGGTCGCCTGTTTGACGACAGTGGGACTGATCATGCCTGTGATTGAGCCACTGCATTATAACGGCGCGCAGCTGGCGGCCTTGTCCATCTGTATCGGTGGCGGTTCCATTATTATCAGCCATGTTAACGATGCAGGTTTCTGGTTGTTTGGGCGATTTACCGGCGCCACGGAAGGGGAAACCTTAAAGACGTGGACATTGATGGAGACCATTTTGGGCACCGTCGGTGCCGTAGTCGGCATGATCGCCTTTACGCTGCTTTCCTGATGCGTTGTAACCGGGCAGGGCTGCCCGGTTACAATCGACCATGGTTACAACTTCAGATACACGCGAATCCCGTCTAAGAACATCTGCGTTGCCAGCATAATCAGTATCAATCCCATCAGACGTTCCAGCGCATTAACGCCCTTATCGCCCAGCAGCCGAAGAAACAGGCCTGACAACAGCAGAATCATGACCGTTACGCCCCAGGCAATGAGCAGGGCACCCACCAGATGCGACATTTGATTGGGATACTGATGCGACAGCAGCATCAGGGTCGCCAGCAATGACGGCCCGGCCACCAGGGGAATCGCCAGCGGCACCAGAAAAGGCTCTTCTCCCGCCGGTAAGCCCGTGCTACTGCTTTCAGGTGACGGGAAAATCATTTTGATGGCGATTAAAAACAGGATGACGCCACCAGATATGGACACGGTTTCGGTACGCAGGTTGAGAAAGGCCAGAATTCGCTCGCCGGTAAACAAAAACAGCAACATGATGATGAGCGCAATCAGCATTTCACGAATAAGCACGACTCGCCGACGTTTCGGTTCCAGATGCTTTAAAACCGACATAAAAATCGGCAAATTGCCTAAGGGATCCATTATTAACAACAATAATATTGTTGCCGAGATCATTTCAGTCATTCGTTTTACGTCTTCTCGTTATAGATAAAGTCAGGTTATTAGCGGTGTTGCTGAAAAAGTTGGCCTGATTACATTAATTCACTTGCCAGAAAAGCTGCATTTTGTAGAGTAAATCATCACAGGCAGATCTGATTATTACGCAGAGTGGCGTGAGAGTACCACGACACTTTTCCCTTCGATAAGAAAGTCAGGTGTTTATCATCCTGAAACGGACATGACATGAAGAATGTAGGTTTAGTTGGTTGGCGCGGTATGGTTGGCTCAGTGCTGATGTCCCGCATGAGCGAAGAACGGGATTTTGATGTGATCAATCCGGTCTTCTTCTCTACCTCGCAGCACGGTGAAGCGGCCCCGACGTTTGCAGGCAAGCAGCAGGGTACGTTGCAGGATGCCTTTGATATTGAGGCGTTGAACGCGCTGGATATCATTATCACCTGTCAGGGTGGTGACTACACCTCTGAGATCTATCCAAAACTGCGCGCCAGCGGCTGGAATGGCTACTGGATCGATGCGGCGTCAACGCTGCGTATGAAAGACGATGCCATCATTATTCTCGATCCGGTTAACCATCAGGTTATTCGTCAGGGCATCGACAGCGGCGTAAAAACCTTTGTTGGCGGTAACTGCACCGTCAGCCTGATGTTAATGTCGCTAGGCGGTCTGTTTGCACAGGATTTGGTGGAATGGGCCTCAGTGGCAACCTATCAGGCTGCATCCGGCGGCGGCGCGCGTCATATGCGCGAACTGCTGACGCAGATGGGCATGTTGCACGATCACGTGGCGACTTCTCTGCAAAACCCGGCTTCGGCGATTCTGGATATTGAGCGAAGCGTAACGGATTTCACCCGCTCTGGTACGCTGCCAACGGATAACTTTGGCGTGCCGTTGGCGGGCAGCCTGATTCCGTGGATCGACAAGCAACTCGAAAACGGTCAGAGCCGCGAAGAGTGGAAAGGTCAGGCCGAAACTAACAAAATTCTGGCGACCCCGCGCGTCATTCCGGTTGACGGGCTGTGCGTCCGCGTGGGCGCGCTGCGCTGCCACAGCCAGGCCTTTACGCTTAAGCTTAAAAAAGACCTGCCGCTGGCGGAAATTGAGCAACTGCTGGCTTCCCACAATGAATGGGTGAAAGTGGTGCCTAACGATCGTGAACTCACCCTGCGTGAACTCACCCCAGCCGCCGTGACCGGTACGCTGAATACACCGGTAGGACGTCTCCGCAAGTTGAATATGGGGCCAGAATATCTTTCTGCCTTTACTGTCGGCGATCAGCTCCTTTGGGGCGCTGCCGAGCCGCTGCGTCGCATGTTGCGTTTGCTCATCGACTAAATCTGAAAGCATCAAAAGACCGGACTTGTCCGGTCTTATTCCCACAATTCACTGCAAATTGTTCTACTGTTACGATCGCTAAGTGATCCGCTTCCCCTTTTTGCCTGTCCAGAAATAAATTTTTGCTTATCTGCTCTTATAACCGCTGTCATCAAGCTATGATTTAACAAGGGTGCGCCGCGAGTTAACTGTTTTACTTTATTAACTAAATGGTTGTTGTAGATGGGAAAGACATTTTTTCGAGGAACGTACTGGCACTGTTTTTCACCGATGTCCATCCAACCGATGAGGCGGATAAATCATATCTGACTGGCAGCGCTTAACCCGCGATGCTGGCGGCTTCGCTCTGCGTTAAAACCCGGCTGCGCCTGAGATACGCGGTGCAGCAGCGGGGCGGTAAAACGTCCTCCTCCCGGCCGGTCTTTCCGAAAAAAAGAACGGCTTAAGCGGAATGGCGGGCTCTTAGCGAAAAGTGGCCGGTTTTTATTAAATAAGATGAAACGCGAATCTGTTATACATTAATATAATTTAATTTTTTGCGGGGCGGTTCGCAAAAATAAAAGGCGGGTGTTCTCTCTTAAAAACGGCCTTACATCAGATGATGTAGGTGATGACTGCCTTTTTTAGCCAGGGCCGGCTTGCACGTGAAAGTAAAAGTTATTTAATGTCTGGAGGCTTGCCGGATGGGCATCTGGCGGTACTACGGGCTTTGCATTGAGCAGACAGGCTTGATGCTAACTGGTTGTGATTTAAGGAGGCGCGTGGTGAGGAGCGTTTCGTTTTGACACCCACGCCGCTGTACTCATGGCTCAATGAAGAGCAGCGCAACAGACCTGCGATAACACGACGTCGTGGTCTTTTCGCCTGCCAACTATCACAGGAAGAAAGTCATGTCAGAGCTACCCGATCGCCAGGCGATCAATGCCCTTTTTGCGGGTAATTATTCCGACCCCTTTTCACTGCTGGGGATGCATAAAACCGAAAATGGTCTTGAAGTGCGTGCGCTGCTTCCGGAAGCCCTGGAAGTCTGGGTCATTGAAACCTCAACAGGACGCAAACTGGTCCAACTGAAGTGTGATGATTCTCGTGGTTTTTTCAGTGGCGTCGTTCCTCGTCGTAAAAATCCGTTTCGCTATCAACTGGCGGTTAACTGGCACGGCCAGCAGAACCTCATTGATGATGCCTACCGCTTTGGCCCTTTGTTGCAAGAGATGGACTTGTGGCTGCTGGCAGAAGGCACGCACCTGCGGCCCTATGAAACGCTGGGCGCCCACGGCGACGTCATTGATGGTGTGATTGGTACGCGTTTTTGTGTCTGGGCACCTAACGCACGCCGCGTATCGGTTGTCGGTGATTTCAACTTTTGGGACGGCCGTCGTCATCCGATGCGTCTGCGTCAGGAAATGGGCGTCTGGGAGCTGTTTGTTCCTGGCGCTGTTAACGGGCAACTCTATAAATTTGAAATCATCGATGCCCATGGACAGCTCCGTATCAAGGCCGATCCTTTAGCGTTTGAAGCACAAATGCGTCCGCAAACCGCATCAATGATTTGCGGCCTGCCCGAAAAAGTGGAGATGTCGGCCTCACGCAAGGCGGCAAATGAGTTTGATAAACCCATCTCTATCTACGAAGTGCATCTGGGATCGTGGCGTCGCCATACTGATGACAACTTCTGGCTCAGTTACAAAGAGCTGGCTGAGCAGCTGGTGCCTTACGTTAAAGAGATGGGGTTTACCCATATCGAGCTGCTGCCCATTAACGAACATCCGTTTGACGGCAGTTGGGGTTATCAGCCGCTCGGTATGTATGCGCCCACCCGCCGTTTCGGTACCCGTGATGATTTCCGCTACTTTATCGACAGCGCCCATGCGGCAGGGCTGAATGTGTTACTGGACTGGGTGCCAGGCCATTTCCCGAGCGATGATTTTGGTCTGGCAAAGTTTGATGGCACCGAACTGTATGAGCACAGCGATCCGCGTGAAGGTTACCATCAGGACTGGAATACGCTGATTTACAACTTTGGCCGTCGGGAAGTCAGTAACTTCCTGGCAGGCAATGCACTGTACTGGATGGAGCGCTTCGGTATTGATGGCCTGCGTGTCGATGCGGTGGCTTCAATGATCTATCGTGATTACAGCCGCGCCGAAGGCGAGTGGATCCCCAATCAATACGGTGGTCGCGAAAATCTCGAAGCCATTAATTTCCTGCGCTATACCAACCGTACTTTGGGACATGTCGCCCCAGGTTCAGTGACGATGGCTGAAGAGTCCACAGACTATCCTGGTGTTTCACGACCGCCTGAAGGTGGCGGCCTGGGGTTCTGGTACAAATGGAACCTGGGCTGGATGCATGACACGCTGGACTATATGAAACTCGACCCGGTACATCGCCGCTACCATCATAATCTGATGAGCTTTGGCATCATGTACAACTACAGCGAAAACTTCGTCCTGCCGCTGTCGCACGATGAAGTGGTGCACGGAAAACGCTCTATTCTTGATCGCATGCCGGGAGATGCCTGGCAAAAATTCGCTAACCTGCGTGCCTACTACGGCTGGATGTGGGCGTTTCCGGGTAAGAAGCTGTTATTCATGGGCAACGAATTTGCGCAGGGCAAAGAGTGGAATCACGATGTCAGCCTTGACTGGCACCTGCTTGAAGGTGAGGACAACTGGCATCACGGCGTTCAGCGTCTGGTGCGCGATCTGAACCATACCTATCAGCATTACACCTCCCTGCATCAGCTTGATTTCGATCCATCGGGGTTTGAGTGGCTGGTTGTTGATGATGCAGAGCATTCCGTCTTTGCGTTTGTACGTCGCGACCGCGATGGCAATGAAGTGATTATTGTCAGCAACTTTACCCCTGTCCCGCGTCCGGGCTATCGCTTCGGCGTGAACCAGGCGGGCAGCTGGCGCGAAGTGCTTAATACCGACCAGCATGAATACCACGGCAGCGACGTGCGCAATCATCTGGTGCACACCGATCAGCAGGAAAGTCATGGCCGCCCGCAATCGCTGAGCCTGAATTTACCGCCACTGGCGACGGTATGGTTCGTGCGGGAGGGGGAATGATATTACGTGCCGGACATCCCCAACCGCTGGGTGCCAGCTACGATGGGAAAGGGGTCAATTTTACGCTGTTTTCCCATCACGCTGAGCGTGTTGAACTGTGCCTGTTCGATGAGAACGGCCTTGAGCAGCGCGTTGAACTCACTGAGCGAAGCGGCGATATCTGGCACGGCTATCTGCCCGGACTCAAGCCCGGACAGCGTTATGGCTATCGGGTACACGGGCCGTGGGCGCCCCAGCAGGGGCACTTTTTTAATCCTGCCAAACTGTTAATCGATCCCTGCGCCAGAGCAGTGCAGGGCGATGTCCCCGACGATCCGCGCTTTCACTGCGGGTATGGCGAGCCTGATGGTCGTGATAACGCCGCCCTCGCTCCCAAGAGCATTGTCGTGACGGACGATTTCGACTGGCAAGGGGATGTGCCGCCGCGCACGTCGTGGGGCGATAGCGTCATTTACGAAGCGCATGTCCGCGGTCTGACGCAGCTGCATCCCGGCATTCCCGAACCCCTGCGCGGCACCTATGCTGCTCTGGGCCATCCGGTGATGGTGGATTACCTGCTGAAAATGGGCATCACCGCCATTGAGCTCCTGCCCATTGCGCAGTTCGCCAGCGAGCCTCGCCTGCTGCGCCTGGGACTGACTAACTACTGGGGTTATAACCCCTTTGCCCTCTGGGCTGTCGATCCCCGCTATGCATCGGGTCAGGATGGCCTGTCTCCTCTGCAAGAGTTTCAGCAGGCGGTAAAGCGTCTGCACGCTGCCGGGATTGAGGTGTTGCTGGATGTGGTGTTTAACCACACGGCGGAACTGGATGACACCGGACCGACGCTTTCCTTTCGCGGCATTGATAACGCCAGCTATTACTGGCTGGACGAACAGGGCGATTATCACAACTGGACCGGCTGCGGCAATACCCTGAACCTCAACCATCCGCAGGTAATGAACTGGACGCTGGAGGCGCTGCGCTACTGGGTGCGCGTCTGTCACGTCGATGGTTTCCGCTTTGATCTTGCGCCGGTGCTGGGTCGCGAACCGGATTATCACCGCGATGCGGCTCTGTTTGAGGCCATCCGCGCCTGTCCGATACTGTCAAAAGTCAAACTGATCGCCGAGCCCTGGGATATCGGTCCAGGTGGTTATCAGGTAGGCAATTTTCCTGCGCCCTTTGCAGAATGGAACGATCAATTTCGCGATACGACCCGGCGCGCATGGCTGCATGGTGACGTCAGCCTGGGGGAATTTGCCTGCCGGTTTGCCGCGTCAAGCGACCTTTTTCAGCATGACGATCGCAGGCCGCACGCGACCATCAATCTGATTACCGCTCACGATGGTTTTACCCTACGCGACCTCGTGAGTTTCAACAATAAACATAACGAAGTTAACGGTGAAGAAAACCGTGACGGGCACGGTAACAACTATAGCCACAATCATGGTACAGAAGGTCTGGAGAGCAGTGCGGAGGTGGCGCAGCGCCGGCGCCGCAGCATGCAAGGGCTGCTGACCACGCTGCTGCTTTCTCAGGGAACGCCCATGCTGCTGGCGGGAGACGAACGGGGTCAAAGTCAGCAGGGCAATAACAATGCGTATTGCCAGGACAATCCTCTGAGCTGGCTCAACTGGCACGATGACGAAAAAGCGCTGGTCGATTTTACGGCGTCGCTGATTCAACTGCGCAAGCGAATTCCTGCACTCACAGCAGATCGCTGGTGGCAGAACGATGACGGCAATGTCCAGTGGCTGGACGCCCAGGGTAATCCCGTAGATGAAGCTGGCTGGAAGCAGGGCATGTGTAGCCTGCAGATTCTGCTTTCAGACCGCTGGTTAATAACAATAAATGCGACAGATTCGATATGTGATATCGCCTTACCAGACGGAGAATGGCACGTCCTTCCTCCTTTCACCGGGGAATGTCACCCCATCCGGTTAACTGTCTGGCATGGTCCCGCACACGCTGTGTGTGTGTTCCAAAAGCAATGATAAGGAGTCAGACATGGTCAAATTAGAAAGAGCAGAACATCTCATGCTGGCGCGCCAGCTCCCTACACAAACCGTTGCCCTTGTACTGGCTGGTGGACGCGGTACGCGTCTGGTCGATCTTACCGCTAAGCGTGCCAAGCCCGCCGTTCACTTTGGTGGCAAATTCCGCATTATCGACTTTGCACTTTCCAACTGTGTGAACTCAGGGATTCGCCGCATTGGGGTCATTACGCAATACCAGTCTCATACGTTAACTCAACATATTCAGCGTGGTTGGTCTATCTTCAACGAAGAGATGAATGAATTTGTTGACCTGCTACCTGCGCAGCAGCGCTTCTCGACGGAGCAATGGTATCGCGGAACAGCGGATGCAGTAACACAGAACCTTGACGTTATCCGACGCTATGGCGCGCAGTACGTCGTCATCCTGGCCGGTGATCATATCTATAAGATGGATTACTCAAGGATGTTGCTGGACCACGTGCTGAACGATGCGCGATGCACCATCGCCTGTCTGCCCGTGCCGGTGCATGAGGCGACCGCATTTGGTGTGATGGCCGTCGACGAAAACAATAAAGTAATCGATTTCGTAGAGAAGCCGCCGAAGCCACCGACAATGCCGGGCGATGACACCAAATCGCTGGCCAGTATGGGAATTTATGTCTTCGACGCCGAATACCTCTATGGCTTGCTGGAAGCCGACCTGCATGAAGCAGGTTCAAGCCACGATTTCGGCAAAGATATTCTGCCAAAAGTGGTCGCGAGTGGAGAGGGCTACGCCCATTCGTTTGCGATCTCTTGTGTGCAAAACGATCACGAGGCACCGCCCTACTGGCGGGATGTGGGTACGCTGGAAGCCTACTGGCGCGCCAACCTTGATTTAGCCTCTGTTACACCCGAGCTGGACATGTACGACAGCACCTGGCCGATTCGGACGCACATGGAACCTTTGCCACCGGCAAAGTTTGTTCAGGACCGTTCCGGCAGCCATGGTATGACGATGAACTCACTGGTCTCCGGTGGCTGCATTATCTCGGGATCGGTGGTGGTGAATTCGGTCATGTTTTCCCGCGTGCGGGTGAACTCATTTTGCAATATCGATTCAACGGTACTGCTACCTGATGTGGTAGTCGGCCGATCCTGTCGTCTGCGCCGCTGCGTCATTGACCGCGCCTGTGTGCTGCCAGAAGGGATGGTGATTGGTGAAAACCCTGATGAAGACAGCCGCCGGTTTTTCCGTTCAGAAGAAGGCATTGTACTGGTTACGCGCGCCATGCTGGCCAAACTAAATAGCGCGGGATCATAAACGACAAGCGGCACACAACCCATCGGCACGAGGATCGTGCCTGGTAACTTAATGAGGTCGAGGATGCAGGTTTTACATGTCTGTTCAGAACTTTTCCCGCTGCTGAAAACGGGCGGGCTGGCTGATGTAGTCGGAGCATTACCTCAGGCACAAATTGCGGGTGGAACAGATACGCGTGTGTTGTTACCCGCGTTTCCTGCATTACGTAAAGGAATACCCGATACGCAGGTGGTTGCGGAACTGCAAACCTTTGCCGGTCCGGTGCGCCTGCTTTTTGGGCGATTCGATGGGGTAGGTATCTATCTTATCGACGCTCCCGATCTCTACGATCGGCCGGGCAGTCCTTATCATGATGAATCGCAGTTTGCCTACGTCGACAACTATTTGCGCTTTGCTTTACTGGGGTGGATGGGCTGTGAGTTAGGCTGCGGGCTGGATAGCTACTGGCGACCGGATATTGTTCATGCACACGACTGGCATGCGGGTCTGACGTGTGCTTATCTGGAGGCGCGTGGCCGTCCGGCTAAGTCTGTCTTCACCGTGCATAACCTGGCTTATCAGGGGCTTTTTTCGGCGCACCATTTGGATCAGATTCAGCTGCCACAATCGTTTTTTAACATGTTTGGTCTGGAGTTCTTTGGCCAGATCTCTTACCTGAAGGCCGGCTTGTTCTACGCCGACCACGTGACGGCAGTCAGCCCAACTTACGCGCGTGAAATTACGACGCCAGAGTACGGCTATGGCATGGAAACGTTGCTGGCACAGCGTATGCGTGAAGGTCGCCTGAGCGGCGTTCTGAACGGCGTGGACCCGGCTATTTGGGATCCTTCTCACGATCTGTTGCTGAGCTCCCGCTACAACCGGGATACGCTGGAAGCTAAAGCGGAAAACAAGCGCCAGCTGCAGGTTGCGATGGGACTGAAGGTTGACGATAAAGCACCGGTGTTTGCCGTGATCAGCCGCCTGACCCGGCAAAAAGGGCTGGATCTGGTGCTGGAAGCGCTGCCGGGTTTACTGGCGCAGGGCGGACAGCTGGTGCTGTTAGGACAGGGTGATGCTGAGCTGCAGCAGGGCTTTCTGGCCGCCGCCGCCGAACATCCCGGCAGCGTGGGCGTGCAGATTGGCTACCACGAGGCATTCTCGCATCGCATCGTTGGTGGGGCCGATGTCATTATGGTACCGAGCCGTTTTGAGCCTTGCGGCCTGACACAGCTCTATGGACTGAAATACGGCACGCTGCCACTGGTCCGCCGCACGGGCGGGCTGGCGGATACGGTCAACGACAGTTCGCTAGAAAATTTAGCGGATGGCATTGCCAGTGGGTTCAGTTTCGAAGACAGTAATGCCTGGTCCTTATTAAGGGCCATTCGTCGTGCTTTTGTGTTGTGGTCTCGTCCTTCACTGTGGCGTTATGTGCAGCGTCAGGCGATGGGAATGGACTTTAGCTGGCAGGTTGCCGCTCAAGCCTACCGCGATCTTTACCAACGTTTGTTGTAACGGATTGGGAAACAGAAAATGAATACACCATTCACTTACGCTTCACCTACGTTGACGGTTGATGCCTTAAAGCACTCAATCGCTTACAAACTGATGTTCACCATTGGTAAAGACCCTTCGATTGCGAACAAACATGAATGGCTCAACGCCGCGTTGCTTGCCGTGCGCGATCGCATGGTAGAGCGCTGGCTGCGTTCTAATCGTGCTCAACTTTCCCAGGATGTGCGTCAGGTTTATTACCTGTCGATGGAATTCCTGATGGGCCGCACGTTGGGCAATGCGCTACTGGCCATGGGGATCTACGACGATCTCAATCTGGCACTGGACGAAATGGGCCTCGATCTGGCCGAACTCATGGAAGAAGAGAACGATCCCGGCCTGGGCAACGGGGGTTTAGGCCGTCTTGCCGCCTGCTTCCTGGATTCTCTGGCTACGCTGGGCATGCCCGGACGCGGCTACGGCATCCGCTATGATTACGGCATGTTCAAACAAAATATTGTGGACGGCGAGCAGAAAGAGTCTCCGGATTACTGGCTGGAATACGGTAACCCGTGGGAGTTTCAGCGCTTTAACACCCGTTATAAAGTTCGCTTCGGTGGCCGCGTTCAGCACGAAGGTGCCAAAGTGCGCTGGCTGGAAACCGAAGAAATTCTCGCTATGGCCTACGATCAAATTATCCCTGGCTACGACACTGACTCGACCAATACGTTACGTTTGTGGGGCGCGCAGGCCAGTAACGAAATCAACCTGGGTAAATTCAACCAAGGTGACTATTTTGCGGCTGTGGAAGATAAAAACCACTCAGAAAACGTGTCGCGCGTGCTTTATCCCGATGACTCGACCTATTCCGGGCGTGAGCTTCGTTTGCGTCAGGAGTACTTCCTGGTGTCAGCTACCGTGCAGGATATCCTGAATCGCCACTGGATGATGCACCGCACCTGGAACAATCTGGCTGATAAAATCGCCATTCACCTTAATGACACACATCCGGTGTTAGCGATTCCTGAGCTGATGCGGTTGTTGATTGATGAGCATAAATTCACCTGGGATGATGCGTTTGATGTGTGCTGCCAGGTGTTCTCTTACACCAACCACACGTTAATGACTGAAGCCCTGGAAACCTGGCCGGTAGACATGATCGGTAAGATCCTGCCGCGTCATCTGAGCATCATCTTTGAAATCAACGACTTTTTCCTTAAAACGATTCAGGAATACTATCCAGACGACTGGGATCTGCTGTCGCGTATTTCGATCATCGACGAGAACGACGGGCGTCGGGTACGTATGGCCTGGCTGGCTGTTGTTGTCAGTCATAAGGTTAACGGCGTTTCTGAACTGCACTCGAACCTGATGGTTCAGTCCCTGTTTGCCGATTTCTCGCGGCTGTTCCCAGGCCGATTCTGTAACAAAACCAACGGCGTAACGCCACGTCGCTGGCTGGCGCTGGCTAATCCGCCACTGTCAGAATTACTGGACGAACAAATTGGCCGTAACTGGCGCACCGATCTAAGCCAGCTCAGTGAACTCAAAAGCTGTGTTGATTATCCTGCGTTTATTGAGAAAGTGGCCGAAGCCAAGCTGGAAAACAAAAAACGTCTGGCGATCTGGGTGGCGAAGAATCTGGATGTCGTTATCGATCCTAACGCGCTGTTTGACGTACAGATTAAGCGCATCCATGAGTACAAGCGCCAGTTGCTTAACGTTTTGCACGTGATTACGCGCTACAACCGCATCAAAGCCGATCCGGACGCCGAGTGGGTGCCGCGTGTTAACATTTTTGCAGGTAAAGCCGCGTCCGCTTACTACGTTGCCAAGCACATTATTCATCTGATTAACGATGTGGCTAAGGTCATCAACAACGATCCTCAGGTTAAAAACAAACTTAAGGTCGTATTTATTCCTAACTACAGCGTGAGTCTGGCGCAGATTATTATTCCTGCTGCCGATCTCTCTGAGCAGATTTCAACGGCAGGTACCGAAGCATCGGGTACCAGTAATATGAAATTTGCGCTCAACGGCGCGTTGACTATCGGCACGCTGGACGGGGCCAACGTTGAAATGCTGGAGCACGTGGGTAAAGAGAACATCTTCATTTTTGGTAACACAACGCCGCAGGTCGAAGCCTTGCGTAAAGCAGGTTATAACCCGCGTAAATACTATGAAGAAGATGCAGAGTTGCATCAGGTGCTGACTCAGTTGGCCTCAGGCGTCTTTAGTCCGCAGGATCCCGGCCGTTACCGTAATCTGTTCGACCTGCTGGTCAACTTCGGCGATCACTATCAGCTGTTGGCAGATTACCGCAGCTATGTGGATACGCAGGATAAGGTTGATGAACTGTATCGCCAGCCGGATGTCTGGCAGCACCGGGCGGCTATGAACATTGCTGGCATGGGCTATTTCTCGTCTGACCGTACGATTCAGGAATATGCGGATGAGATTTGGAATATTTCGCCGGTAAGGTTGTAGTTTGGCGGTAACGTTTCTGCTCTGAGCAGGTTCCGCCCGCAACGGTTGTGCACCTGGCAGGTGTGGGGGCACGGTCTTGCATTGAGCAGGTTCCGCCCACCAGGCGCCGGGGAGTTTCAGCCTGTCCGTGCAGGCGGTCGGGTTAAGGGGCTCGCGCCAGCCCCTTAACAATCCCGGCGTCCGGCAGCCGCCGCTGTACCTTCGTCACTCACTGCGGCCTGACGGACCGTCCGGATGCGCCATCCCTGGCGCAGCCGTCCTCGTCGCGGCTTCCGTGCCGCGCCGTCCTGGCCTCCGTTCTTTCCTCAGCGCGGCGGATGCCTTCTGAAAACCCCTCGTCTGTGAGATTTTCTGTTTTTCCAAAAGGCTGGTTTTGTCTGTTATTAACAGCATGCAATGGAATTCTGATGAAACAAAAAATGAACACTAATGGGGCGGATGCTTTTATGACACCTGAAGCGATACGGAAGTTGGTCTTAACCCAGAGACTGAAGCGGGGGAGTGGGCCGGCCTTCCCGTCCCGCTGAGCGGACGCAGGATTTCCGGATGAGCCGACAGGACGTCGGCGAAAGTCAGGCCGCGCCAGGGACGGCGCGTCCTGGCGGTCCGGCAGAAATCCTGAAGCAGCGAAGGCACCGCGCAGCGGCGGGTGGGCAGGACGGGAGCCTGGGGTCAAGGGGCCGCGGCGACTGGCGGCCCCTTGTCGGTCGCCCGCACGGGGCGGACTGAAACTGCCCGCCGCCTGGCGAGCGAAACCTTCTCAGAGTTACATAACTGGACGCCGCTCAGGCAACCAACCAAAAGCCACGTTCATGCAATGAACCTCAACACGTTGCCGCGCAGGCAAAAAAAACGGCACAACAGGCCGCAACCTGTTGCACCGCGCTTTCAGCGCTGACGCGCGACTACGATGCCAGCGACAGCGTAGGCTTCGCCTTAGCCGCCAGCCATTCGGCAATGCGTGCCTGCTGGGCTTCGTTCAGCCACATACCTTGCTTGGTACGGCGCCAGATAGCATCATCCACTTCACGCACCCACTCATGCTGCACAAGATAACGTAACTCCGCCTCATAAAACTCATGACCGAAGTTTTCACCCAGGTCTTCCAGCGATGTCGCGTCTTTAAGCAGCACTTCGGTGCTGCTACCGTAAGTGCGGGCGTAGTGACGTGCCATGTTTTCAGTAATGAACGGGTAACGGCGGCGCAGGCTGGCAGCGTAATCGTCGCTGCTGCCGGAAATATTACCGCCGGGCAGCACGCAGTTTTTAGTCCATGCTGCGCCCGCATCAGGATAATACTTCGACAGCTTCTCCAGCGCATGCTCGGCCAGCTTACGGTAAGTCGTCAATTTGCCACCAAAAACGGACAGCAGCGGTGTCTGACCGTTGTCATCGCGGACATCCAGGGTGTAATCGCGAGTGATCGCCTGCGGCGAATCGGACTCGTCATCACAAAGCGGACGCACGCCGGAATAGGTCCACACAATGTCGTCAGGCGTCAGCTGCTTTTTGAAATGGCCGTTGTACACCTTCAGGATGTAGTCGATTTCATTATCATCAATAGCGACGCTTTTCGGATCGCCTTTGTATTCCACGTCGGTGGTGCCGATGATAGAAAACTCATCCATCCACGGAATGACAAACACAATACGGTTATCTTCGTTTTGCAGGATATAAGCCTGCTTCTCATTGTGAACGCGCGGCACCACAATATGGCTGCCTTTGATCAGGCGAATACCGTAAGGCGATTTCAGCTCCAGGCCATCGTCGAAGAACTGCTTAACCCATGGACCGGCGGCGTTGACCAGGCCTTTGGCCTGCCAGGTGAAGGTTTTGCCGCTGTCGATATCCTCAGCTTCTACCATCCACAGGCCGTTCTCACGCCATGCGCGAGTCACGCGAGTGCGGGTACGCACCTCACCACCATGTTTAACCACTTCCTGCGCATTGAGTACCACCATTCGGGCATCGTCCACCCAGCAGTCGGAATACTCAAAACCGCGCTTAATTTCAGGCTTAAGTGCAGACTCTGCACCAAAGCTCAGGCTTTTACTGCCCGGCAGACTCGTGCGCTTGCCCAAGTGATCGTACATAAACAGACCGGTACGGATCATCCACGCCGGACGCAGATGCGGGCGGTGTGGTAAGCGAAAGCGCATTGGGAACGCGATATGGGGTGCCATCTTTAACAGCACTTCGCGCTCGGCCAGCGCTTCGCTCACCAGACGGAATTCATAATGTTCAAGGTAGCGCAGGCCACCGTGAATCAGCTTTGAGCTGGCGGAAGAGGTCGCGCAAGCCAGGTCCCGCGCCTCTAGCATTAACACCGACAGTCCGCGTCCTGCAGCGTCTGCTGCGATGCCAGCACCGTTGATGCCGCCGCCGATAACGATCAGGTCTTTGGTTTCCACGTTGTCTCCTCCGATGTTCGGAATAGTTCACTTATGTTCGTTTTCGAGCATAATCATAATCGCAAACCAACATTGATGCCAGTATTTAACCACCTAAAAACAATTTTGCGTGATATGGATAACATTATCTGGGCGCAAAGGTGAATAGCCGTAGTGATTGTCAGGTTATTGGTGAGGATTATCAGGTTACACTAGACGTCATTTTGATGATGTTATGAGAGACACCATGGAAACTTACCAATGTATTGATGTTCATCAGGCTCAACAGCGGCTGGCACAAGGCGCAGTAATGGTGGATATCCGCGATGCGCAAAGTTTTGCTCTTGGTCATGCCAACGGCGCCTTGCATTTATCGAATAACAACCTTAATGATTTTATCAGTTCAACCGATACAAGTCTGCCGGTGCTGGTAATGTGCTATCACGGCAACAGCAGTAAAAGTGCAGCGGATTATCTGCACGCCCAGGGATTTACCACTGCTTACAGTATTGATGGCGGGTTTGATGCCTGGCGCGCCGCCTTCCCTCAACAGGTGACCAGTGGCGCTGAGTGACTGGTCAGGCGTAACACGGAGAGTGAGTAATGCGCATTACCCAATTTAACCAGCCGCGCATGGCGCAGGCTTTTGTTGACTATATGGCAACGCGCGGCGTGAAATTGCGTATTGAACGTGAAAGTCATTACGTCATTATGCTGGATGATGAAAGCCAGCTTTCGATGGTCGAAAACGAACTTCAGCAGTTTGTGCGCGATCCCAACCATCCGCGCTACCAGGCGGCAAGCTGGCACAGTGGTAAAACCGACAGCGGGTTGCGCTATGAGCGAAGCAATATCTGGGCAAACATCCGTGAGCGTGCCGGGCCGTTGACCATGGTGGTTATGTTTGCCTGTATTGCGGTATTTGTGCTGATGCAGGTACTGGGCGATCGTACCGTAATGTACTGGCTGGCGTGGCCAGATGCCGATCAACATTTTGAGATCTGGCGCTGGTTTAGCCATGTGCTACTTCACTTTTCACTGTTGCACATCCTGTTTAATCTGATGTGGTGGTGGTATCTCGGTGGAGCCGTAGAAAAACGTCTGGGCAGCGGTAAGCTTTTTGTTATTTTTATCATTTCTGCACTGCTCAGCGGCTGGCTTCAGTCGAAATTTAGCGGTATCTGGTTTGGCGGCCTGTCCGGTGTGGTCTATGCGCTGATGGGATACTGCTGGCTGCGCGGTGAACGCGATCCCGACAGCGGTGTTTATCTGGAGCGTGGGTTAATCGGCTTTGCACTTGTCTGGCTGGTGGTGGGCTGGTTTGGTGCATTTGGTCTGGCTATCGCTAACGCAGCACACGTTGGTGGCCTGCTTGTCGGACTGGCAATGGCGTTTGTCGACACACGCAAGCGTAAACGGTAGTCACAACGAATAAGAATAAGCCCGAAACAGGAGAGGAATGTGAAGCAGACGCAACGTCATGACGCCATTATTGATCTGGTTCGGCGTCAGGGATATGTCAGTACTGAGGAGCTGGTCGATCATTTTGAGGTCAGCCCACAAACGATTCGTCGTGATTTAAACGACCTTGCCGATCAAAATAAAATTCAGCGCCACCACGGCGGCGCGGCCTTGCCTTCCAGTTCAGAGAATACCGCCTGGCAGGATCGCAAGATGATGTGGTCAGCTGAAAAAGCGCGTATCGCACAGCGGGTGGCCAGCCAGATACCGGACGGGGCGACGCTGTTTATCGATATCGGTACCACACCAGAAGCCGTGGCACATGCGTTGTTAAACCATAGCGATTTACGCGTGGTGACCAACAACCTGAACGTGGCAATGCTGTTGATGGGCAAGCCAGACTTCAGGGTCATTATCGCCGGTGGAGAAGTGCGTACGCGTGACGGCGCAGTCATGGGGGAAGCGACGCTGGACTTTATTTCACAGTTTCGTCTTGATTACGGCATCCTCGGGATCAGCGGCATCGATATGGACGGATCGCTGCTGGAGTTTGACTACCACGAAGTCCGTACCAAACGCGCCATCATCGAAAACTCCCGCTGTGTCATGTTGGTGGTAGACCACTCGAAATTTGGCCGTAACGCGATGGTCAATCTGGGGAATATGAGCCAGCTCGACTATCTCTACACCGATAAGATGCCGCCTAACAGCATCATGAAAGTTATTGAACAGCATGAGGTTCACCTCGAACTCTGCTGAGACCTGCACGCCAGTCAGATCACTGGCGTTTTTCAAACCTGCCTGTCGCTTTTTTCTCCACTCGCGTATTTAATTAACATGGCCGCCAGCAATATGGCTGGCCCATGCGCATTCCATTTTTGCTTTACCCATATGGATACAAAAGGGAGTGATATGCCACAGCAGAAATTCAACAAATCCCGTTTTCAGGCTGCGTTAACCCGCCACTGGCAACATCTTGGTTTCTCCTCCGCAAAACAAATGACGCCGCACCAGTGGTGGCAGGCACTGAGTGCCACGGTCAACGAATTGCTCAACGCCCAACCGGCGGTCCGGGGCGCGCAACCCCAGCGTCACGTTAACTATCTCTCAATGGAGTTTCTGCTGGGGCGCCTTACAGGAAATAACCTGATGAATCTGGGGTGGTACGACGAGGTCAAATCCCTGCTGGCGGAATACCAGGTTGAGTTAAGCGAATTACTGGAAGAAGAAGTTGATCCGGCATTGGGGAACGGTGGCCTGGGCAGGCTGGCTGCCTGTTACATGGACTCAATGGCGACGGTTGGGCAGCCCGCTACCGGGCACGGGCTTAACTACCAGTACGGTTTGTTTCGCCAGCGTTTTGCAGAGGGGAAACAGGTCGAGGAACCCGACGACTGGGCGCGCGAGACGTACCCCTGGTTTCGGCATAACGCCGCGCTGGATGTCCGCGTCGCGATGGGCGGAAAAGTCATTAAGCAGGATGACGGGCGTAAAGTGTGGGAGCCCGCCATTTATCTTCGTGGAGAAGCCTGGGATTTACCGGTAACAGGTTATCGCAATGGCGTCACCCTGCCGTTGAGGCTGTGGAAAGCGACCAGTGAGCATCCCTTTGACCTGACCCTGTTCAACGACGGTCAGTTTTTGCAGGCTGAGAAGCAGGGGATTGATGCCGCCAGCCTGACCAAAGTGCTCTATCCCAATGATAACCATCCACAGGGCAAACGCCTGCGTCTGATGCAGCAGTATTTCCAGTGTGCCTGTGCGGTGGCCGATATTTTGCGTCGCCATCATCAGGCGGGGAGAAGCATTCATGCGCTGCCTGATTTTGAGGTCATTCAGCTTAACGATACGCATCCCACTATCGCCATTCCGGAGATGCTGCGCCTGCTGCTGGATGAGCACCAGCTAAGTTGGGACGAGGCCTGGCACATCACCAGCCGCGTGTTTGCCTATACCAATCACACCTTAATGCCCGAAGCCCTGGAGCGCTGGGATGAGAAGCTGATACGCAGCCTGCTGCCGCGCCACATGATGATCATCAAAGAGATCAACCGTCGCCTCAAACAGCAGGTTAAACAGCGCTGGCCTGATGACAAAGCGCTTTGGAACAAACTGGCTGTGGTCGCCGAGGGGCAGGTCAGAATGGCTAATCTTTGCGTTGTCAGTGGCTTTGCGGTGAATGGCGTGGCGGCCCTGCATTCCGGGCTGGTCGTGACGGATCTTTTTCCCGAGTACCATCAGCTCTGGCCGCAGAAGTTTCATAATGTCACCAACGGCATTACGCCGCGCCGCTGGATAAAGCAGTGCAATCCTGCGCTGGCTGGCCTGATTGATGACACCCTGAAGCGTGAATGGGTCAACAACCTGACCGCGCTGCAGGGCCTTGAGCCTTACGCCGACGATCCCGTTTTCCGTGAGCGTTTTCGCGCGGTTAAGCAACACAACAAAGCGCGGTTAGCCACCTATATTGCTCAGCACACCGGCATTGTGGTTAATCCAAACGCGATTTTTGACGTGCAGATTAAGCGGCTACATGAATATAAACGTCAGCATCTGGGTCTGCTCCATATTCTGCACTGCTATAAAAACGTCCGCGACAACCCCAATGACGCCAGTATCATCCCCAGAGTGTTTCTGTTTGGGGCAAAGGCGGCACCAGGCTACTACCTGGCAAAGAACATTATCTATGCCATTAACAAGGTGGCAGAGGTGGTGAACAACGATCCGCTTGTCGGCGACAAGCTGAAGGTGGTCTTTATTCCGGATTACCGCATCACGGCCGCCGAATACCTGATTCCCGCCGCCGATCTGTCAGAGCAGATTTCCACCGCAGGCTATGAAGCTTCCGGCACCGGCAACATGAAACTTGCACTGAATGGCGCGCTGACTATCGGCACGCTGGATGGCGCCAACGTGGAAATTGCGGAGCAGGTAGGGGCAGAAAATATCTTTATTTTTGGCAATACCGTGGATGACGTTAAAGCCCTCAAGGCCGGAGGCTACAAACCGCAAAAAGTCCGTAAGCACAACAAGGAACTGGATGAACTGTTGAGATCACTGAAAAAAGGAACGTTCAGTCATGGCGATAAGCATGCATTCAACCTAATGTTGGATAGCCTGACAAAAAATGGCGATCCCTGGCTGGTGCTGGCGGATTATCAGGCCTATATCGATGCGCAGAAACGGGTTGAGGCCTTGTGGCGCGATCGGGAAGCCTGGACGCGCGCCGCCATTCTCAACACGGCGCGAACCGGTATTTTTAGTTCGGATCGGTCGATTCGGGACTATCAACAGCGCATCTGGCAGGCGCAACGCTAAGGAATTGCGATGAAATCCACTTCACTTGATAAAGCCGCCCAGGCGGCGGGAATAGCGCTCACGTATTTCGATGCGAACGGTGAACCTGAAGCCATCAGCGATGATACCAAACGCGCCTTACTGGGCATAATGGAAAACCCACAGAAAGCCGGTAAATCTCCGCTGCCCCCCGTTGTGGTTTTTAGCGGTAACCGTAAACGCGAGCTGACGCCTCAGATGGACGGCAGCTTCCGCTGGCAGTTGCAGACAGAGAAAGGCAAAACCCTTAGCGGAACCCTCGAAGGCGGTGCGCCCTTTAAACTGCCTTCGCCTCTGGGGCAGGGTTATCACCAGCTGACCTTGAGCAAGGGCAAGCGTGAGTGGCAGACGCGTGTGATCGTGACACCGCGCCGTTGTTATCTGCCACCGGCCTTGCGCGCCGGAGAGAAACGCTGGGGGGCGCTGGTGCAGCTTTATACCGTGCGTTCAGAGAAAAACTGGGGCATCGGTGATTTTGGCGATCTGGAAATGTTGCTGGAGCAGCTTGCCGCACGCGGCGGCGACTTTGTTGGCCTGAACCCGTTGCATGCGCTCTATCCGTCCAGCCCCGCTTTTGCCAGCCCCTACAGCCCTTCATCGCGCCGCTGGCTGAATATTATTTACATCGATGTGGCACAGGTTGCCGATTTCCAACAAAGCAGCGCGGGTCAGAAGTGGTGGAAAAGTGCCAAAACCCAAAAGGCGTTAAAGCAAGCCCGTGAAAGCGAATGGGTGGATTATGACGCGGTTATGGCACTGAAAATTACGGCATTACGTCACGGCTGGGCCCGGTTCCAGTCGCGCGATGCGCAAGACGCACAGAAGCAGCAGTTTGCGGATTTCATCCAGCAGGGGGGCGACAGCCTGCGCTATCAGGCGGCCTATGAGGGTCTGCAGGCTGAAATGCAGGGGAAAGGTGCCACGCACGCGGGCTGGCCGGCCTGGCCTGAGCGCTGGCGTAACAGTCAGTCTTCTGACGTTCAGGATTGGTGCGCGCAGCACGCGGATGAGATTGCCTTCTGGCAGTGGTTACAGTGGCTGGCACAGCAGCAGTTCTCTCAGTGTTGGGCACGGAGCCAGGCGCTGGGCATGAGCGTGGGGCTGTATCGTGATTTAGCGGTCGGTGTGGCCGAAGGCAGTGCCGAAACCTGGCACGATCCGGAGCTGTACCGCCTTAAGGCATCAATTGGCGCGCCGCCTGACAGGCTGGGGCCGTTGGGGCAAAACTGGGGGCTGCCGCCAATGGATCCTCACGTATTGCAGGCCAGGGGCTATCAACCATTTATTGATATCCTGCGCGCCAATATGCGTGACTGCGGGGCGCTGCGTATTGACCACGTCATGGCTCTGCTGCGCCTCTGGTGGGTTCCGGCAGGTGAAACGGCGGATAAAGGCGCCTACGTCGCTTACCCTGTGCACGATCTGCTTGGCATTCTGGCGCTGGAAAGCCAGCGTTTGCGCTGTATGGTGATTGGTGAGGATCTCGGTACGGTACCTAAAGAGATCGTCAGCCTGCTGCGCGACAGCGGCGTGTTTTCCTGGAAAGTCTTGTGGTTTGAGCAGGAAAAACAGGGGACTTACCGTGCCCCCCAGGCCTATCCACGCCAGTCCATTGCCAGCGCCAGTACGCACGATCTTCCCACGTTGACCGGCTTCTGGAGTGCAGGTGATTTAGAGCTTGGCGAGAAAATCGGGCTTTATCCAGACGGGCAAACGGTACAGAACCTGCAGCAGCAGCGGATGAAGCAAAAACAGGCCTTACTGGATGCTCTGCATAAAGCGGGAGCCGTACCGTCGCGCAGCGCAAAGCGGGCGGATGCTCTGGCGATGACGGCCGAACTGAATCAGTCCGTTCACCGTTTTCTGGCGGACACGAACAGTGCGCTGCTGGGGCTACAGCCGGAAGACTGGCTGGGGATGACGACGCCGGTGAATGTGCCGGGTACGGTCGATCAATATCCCAACTGGCGGCGCAAGCTCGCGCAGCCGCTGGAACGCATTTTTGCCGACGATAACGTGAATAAACTGCTGGAAACCGTGACTAAACGACGCAAGGCAGGATAACGGATGCGCGCGACAGCCGGGCTGTCGCGCGTAAACATCAGTAGAAAGAGTGCTCGCCACGCTGATGTTCGGTGATATCGCGCACGCCTTTCAGCTGCGGGAACGCCGCCAGCAGTTCTTTCTCAATGCCGTCTTTAAGGGTGACGTCGATCATCGAACAGCCGTTACAGCCGCCGCCGAATTGCAGAATAGCAAAACCGTCGTCGGTGATTTCCATCAGCGAAACGCGACCGCCGTGGCCTGCCAGCTGCGGGTTAATCTGAGCCTGTAACAGGTACTCAACACGCTCAACCATCGGCGCATCATCGGAAACTTTACGCATTTTGGCATTAGGCGCCTTGAGCGTCAGCTGCGAACCCAGGTTATCCGTTACGAAGTCGATTTCAGCGTCTTCCAAATAGGGCGCGCTCAGCTCATCCACATAGGCTGACAGCTTTTCAAATTTCAGTTCAGTATCTGTCGCTTCTACCGCATCCGGTGGGCAGTAGGACACACCGCATTCGGCAGTTGGCGTACCCGGGTTAATCACGAATACGCGAATCTGGGTGCCATCTTCTTGTTTGGATAGCAGTTTTGAAAAATGCTCTTGGGCAGAATCAGTAATTCGGATCATGTCAGTTGCTCAATAGTTGACTAATTTAGTTGGTTATAATACGCCCATCATTCAGGCTCTACAAGGTACGGCACAGGCACCACACTTGCACGCTGGCTGCGCCTCGCCCCTGTAACAGGCGGCTGATTTCTCTGACCGTGCTGCCGGTCGTCACCACATCATCGATTAAGGCGATATGGCGTCCGTTAACATCCGTTTCAAGGCAAAACGCACCGCGTAGATTGCGGCGCCGCTGACGGGCACTCAACTGATGCTGAACGGCGCCGGCGCGCTGACGGGATAACGCCAGGCTGAATTCACACTCCAGCCAGCGTGCCAGCGGCGTTGCCAACAGGGCCGTCTGGTTGTAACCGCGCCGCCAGCAGCGTCGGGCATGCAGCGGAACACACATCAGTAAGTCGGGACGAACGGTCTGTCCTCTGCGATACGCATTGAGCCAGCTTAGCAAAAGCAGCCGGGCCAGCATCACCCTGAGTGCGGTAATACCCGAAAATTTTAATTGATTCACCCATGTGCTGAGCGGGGGCTGATAGTGGCTGACGCAGATTAGCGCCTGCCAGGGCGGCGGTCTAAGCAGGCAACGACCGCAGGGCAGAGCATCGGATACGGCAGGCAGGCCGCAGCACGGACACAGTGATGGCAGCCGTGGTAGCTGGCGCAGGCAAATGCTGCAGAGTCCATGCAGGGCAATCCGCAAGGGTAACTGACATAGCCAACACAGGGCGGGCATTGGTAGCATAGTGACCTCCTTATCAATCATGGAATAGTAACGGATGAGCTCACTTTACTGGCATACCTGTGGCGAAGGAGATGACGATCTTGTGCTGCTGCACGGCTGGGGACTGAATGCGGAAGTGTGGCAAAACATTGTGCCGCGACTCAGCGCACAGTTTCGCCTGCACCTGGTGGATCTGCCTGGCTATGGTCGCAGCCGCGGGTTTGCTGCCCTGTCGCTGGAACAGATGGCGCAGACACTGGTGCCCTTTCTGCCGCCTCGCGCTATTGTGCTGGGGTGGTCGCTTGGCGGGCTGGTCGCCACACAGCTGGCGTTGAGCGAGCCAGAGCGGTTACGCGCCCTGATTACGGTGGCTTCTTCGCCCTGTTTTACGGCCCGCGATGACTGGCCGGGTATTGCCCCCTTAACCCTGCATAACTTCCAGCAGCAGCTCAGTCACGATTTTCAGCGCACCGTCGAGCGTTTTCTGGCGCTGCAGACCATGGGAACGGAAACCGCTCGGGCGGATGCACGTAAGCTCAAGGAGGTGGTATTGTCGCAGCCGATGCCAGACGTGGCCGTGCTCAATGGCGGCCTGACGATTCTGAGCGACGATGACTTGCGTGACAGGCTTACGGCCATTACGCTGCCCTTTTTGCGGATGTATGGCGCGCTGGATGGTCTGGTGCCGCGCCGGATTGTGCAGCAACTCGATCCGCTGCTGCCCACGTCGCCGTCTGTCGTAACGGACAAAGCGGCACATGCCCCCTTTATTTCGCACCCGGATGCGTTCTGCCAGCACATTGTTTCATTTATCAGCAAATTAGACAGATAACCTTGGCCCTCACTGGCAAATTTCTGCGCAGCGGCAATACTTCATGAGTGAGCAAGGCCGCTGCACTTCTATGCGATTAGTCAGGGAGATGACTATGCCGTTCGATATAGCCTTAAGCGATTTGCGGCTGCTTACATCTCAACAATGGATCATGAATGAGGGTAGACAAATGAAGGTTATGAAATGGGTTGTTGCATCAATGATGATGGGCGCAGTGTCATTCTCTGCTCTGGCGGCGAAAGAAGTCACCAAAGAAGAAGTGCAGAAGATGCATCTGACCAAAATCGGCACCGTAAATACCACGGCCGAAACCACGTCGCCGATGGATGCTAAGAAGAAGCTGTCAGAGGCCGCTGATGAGAAGGGTGGCAAATACTTCCTGGTGATCGCGGGTCGTGAACACGGTAAGTTCAGTGCGACAGCGGAAGTGTACAAGTAATTATCGTAGCCACATGAATTGCCAGGCATCCAGCGTTACTGGCTGGGTGCCATCAATTTTCTCACCGCTTACCACATCCTGAAAAAGATGCGCCTCCGGTAACGGGGCTTCAATCTGCCTGCCACTGAGATTAAACACACACAGTAATTCATCACCGCCGTTATGCGAATAACGCTTCATGATGAGCAGGGCATTATCGCTCTGAAACAACGTCAACGGGTTGTCGGGATGAAAGGCCGTCTGGCGTCGACGCTGCTGAATCAGTTTGCTCAGCCGGGTATAAACCTGATGGCGTAAGCCGTCGCTGTTCACCAGTGCGTCTTCGATAGCGGAGAGCGAATATTTTTGCCGGTTAATGGCCCGGTTATGGCCTGCCTCACGTACGCCGTCATAGTCATTACGCGATCCCAGGATGCTTTGAATATAGACGGCTGGAACACCCGGAAAGGCCAGTAAAATAGCATGCGCCAGCATAAAGCGTTTGAGGCGCGTTTCGTCGTCATCGCCTTCGCGGTTAAGCGCGTCGAAATAGGTCACGTTGATTTCGTATGGGCTGGTGCTGCCGTCAGGATTGTTTTTATAGGAGATCAGCGCCCCCTCCAGTGCCAGATCGCGCACCAGCGCCGTGATCTCCACCTCCGATAAAATCCCGCGTGCCGGATTAAGACCTATACCATCGTGCGAGGCCAGGAAGTTAAAAAAGGTTGTATCGCCATTGCCCACCTGCAGGGTGCTGGCCCATTGACGCAGAGCGCGAGCCGATCCGGTGTGGATGGCGTGTAGCACCAGCGGCGGCAAGGAAAACTGATACACCATCTGGGCTTCGTCTTGCCCGTTACCAAAGTAGCTGATGTTGTCTTTGTGCGGCACATTCGTTTCGGTGATGATGACGGTGCCGGGTGCGACCACGTCGGCAATGGCGCGAAACAGTTTGACCAGCAGATGCGTTTTTTCGAGGTGAATACAGTTCGTGCCTGGCGTTTTCCACATGTATCCCACCGCATCCAGTCGCACATAGTCCGCGCCACGTTTCAGATAGTCGAGTAGCACCTCTACCATGCGCACCAGCACCCTGGGACGGGCAAAGTTAAGGTCAATCTGATCGGCACTGAACGTGGTCCAGACAAAGCGGATTTCACCGTTTTCCAGCGTAAAGGGGGTGAGCAACGGTGACGTTCTTGGCCGCGTGACCGCGCTGAGGTCGGTGGTGGGCGGCAGGCTGATAAAAAAATCATCCCAGCCTTCATCCTGAGCAAGATAATGTTTAAACCACGCACTATGCGCTGACATATGGTTACAGACAAAGTCGAACATCAGGCGCGTTTCCTGATGCAGTAAGGCAATGTCCTGCCAGTCGCCACACAGCGGATCGACCTGATGGTAGTTAATGACCGAAAAGCCGTCGTCAGACGAATAGGGATAAAACGGCAGGAGGTGCACCAGCGGAAACGTGGCGTGCAAATGCTGCTGGTAGAAACGTGAAAAGGTGTTGAGTGTGGGTTTGCCCGGCTCGCGGAACTGATCGGCATACGTAATCAGCACCACGTCCTGCTCATCCCAGTGGGCCTTTCTCGGCAGCTTAGTGGTGTCACGGGCTTCAACGATCGTGGCGAGCAGGCGTTCGCGCATAGCCTGAGGAAAGGCATCGGCATAAATCTTATCGATTAAAGCAGTGATCTTTTCCATTATCAAAGGGTGCCACAGCAGGTGTCGTTATTATGACGGGCGTCTTTTTAGCGTAGCGTCAGGGCGGGGATTTTCAACTCAAACGTGCCAGGTCGGCCTGAAAAGCCAGTGCAAAGCAGCAGGCGTGAAGCCCCACATCGGCAACTGCGCCCGCGTCAGAAGGTAAACAGAGGCGGCCTGGAACGTTTTTTCTGTTCAGATAAAACGAGCGACCAGCGAGAGAAGGATGACAGTCACCTCCTTCTCCATGACGGGGATAAGAGGTGACTGCGTGGTGCGTAACTAGCGTTTTTTACCGAATGCCGCCGCCAGCGCGTCGCCCATGGCGCTGTTGCCTGCGGGCTGGCTGGCAGGACGTGCGCGGCCTTTGTTCGCGGCCGGACGTTTTTCTTCGCGTGGCGCACCGCTCTTAGCGCCGCGCGCGTTGCCTTCTCCCGGCTGCTCGTCAAGGCGCATGGTTAAGGCAATGCGCTTACGTTGTAGATCCACTTCCATCACTTTAACTTTAACGATGTCGCCCGCTTTTACGACCTGATGAGGATCTTCCACAAACTTGTCCGACAGCGAAGAAATATGAACCAGGCCATCCTGATGCACGCCAATATCGACGAACGCACCAAAGTTGGTGACGTTGGTCACGGCGCCTTCAAGTACCATGCCTGGCATCAGGTCATTCAGGGTTTCCACGCCTTCGGCAAACTGTGCCGTTTTAAACTCAGGACGGGGATCGCGGCCCGGCTTTTCCAGCTCTTTCATGATGTCGGTCACAGTCGGTAAACCAAAGCGGTCGTCTGTGAAGTCCAACGCTTTCAGGTTACGCAGGCTGGTGGGATTGCCCATCAGCTCACTCAGCGCCTGCTCGGTCGCGGCCAGAATGCGTTCCACCACCGGATAAGCTTCCGGGTGCACCGTCGAGGCATCCAGTGGATTATCGCCGTGGTTGATGCGCAGGAAGCCAGCGCACTGCTCAAACGCTTTAGGCCCAAGACGGCTGACCTTGAGAAGCTGCTGACGGTTCTGGAAACGGCCGTTTTCATCGCGCCAGCCAACAATATTTTGTGCCATCATGCGGGTTAACCCGGCCACGCGCGTCAGCAGCGGTACCGAAGCCGTGTTGAGATCGACACCGACAGCGTTCACACAGTCTTCCACCACCGCATCCAGTTTTTTTGCTAGCTGGCTCTGGCTGACGTCATGCTGATACTGGCCGACACCGATCGATTTCGGATCGATTTTCACCAGTTCGGCCAGCGGATCCTGCAGGCGACGGGCGATCGACACTGCGCCACGCAGTGAGACATCCAGATCCGGAAATTCCAGCGCAGCTAATTCAGACGCGGAGTAGACTGAGGCGCCCGCTTCGCTGACGATCACTTTCTGGGCGGTGACCTGGGGAAACTGTTTTTGCAGATCCAGAAAGAAGCGCTCGGTTTCACGTGAGGCGGTGCCATTACCGATGGCGACCAGTTCCACCTGATGTTTCACGCACAGCGCCGCGACCGCCGCCGCCGCCTTGGCCGTTTGCCCGGTATGCGGATAAACTGTATCGGTGGCGACCAGCTTGCCGGTCGCGTCAACCACGGCAACTTTCACACCGGTACGCAGGCCGGGATCCAGGCCCATCGTGGCCCTCATGCCCGCAGGTGCCGCCATTAACAGGTCGTGCAGGTTACGGGCAAAGACGTTAATGGCCTCGTCTTCCGCACGCTCGCGAACGGTACCCATCAGCTCGGTTTCCAGATGCAGCATGACTTTGATGCGCCAGGTCCAACTGACCACGGCCTTGCGCCAGCTGTCAGCCGGTGCGTTATTCAGTCGCAGATTCAGGTGTTCCGCAATCAGGGTTTCACCGTGGCTTTCGCGCGGTGGCTCATCAAACTGCGGATCGGCATTCAGCGACAGCTGTAAAATACCTTCATTACGACCGCGCAGCATGGCCAGCGCGCGATGCGAAGGGACGCTGTGCAGCGGCTCATGGTGATCGAAGTAGTCGCGGAATTTCGCGCCTTCTTCCTCTTTGCCTTCCACCACGTTTGAGACCAGATGGGCATTTTTCCACAAATAGTGGCGGACTTTAGCCAGCAGGGCGGCATCTTCAGCAAAGCGCTCCATCAGGATATAACGCGCGCCATCCAGCGCCGCACGAACGTCAGCGACACCGTTATCCACATTCACATAGCCTGTTGCCAACTGCTCAGGGTCCTGTGAAGGATCCTGCCATAAGGTATCGGCCAGGGGTTCCAGCCCGGCTTCAATCGCGATTTGGCCACGCGTACGGCGCTTAGGCTTATAGGGCAGGTAGAGGTCTTCAAGTTCGGTTTTGCTGAGGGTGGTATTGATGGCATTCGCCAGATCGTCGGTGAGTTTTCCCTGTTCCTCTATAGATTTCAGGATGGCCTGCCGACGCTCGGATAATTCACGCAGGTAGCTGAGGCGGGTTTCGAGCTGGCGGAGTTGTGTATCATCCAGGCCGCCCGTCACCTCTTTACGATAACGTGCGATAAACGGCACGGTATTCCCTTCATCCAACAGGCGGACGGCCGCATCTACTTGCTCAGGGCGCGCCTGTAGCTCACTTGCAATTAGCTGGCTAAGAACATTCATCATCGGACTATTATGCTTTCTGGGTTGAGAAATAGCCGATAGTTATACGGATTGATGGCTGAAATTGCCAGAGAAGCGGCCTGCTTTCAGCGATATTCTGAATCAGCCTTCAACATAGCTAATTTCATTGACATACCAGCATGCCGGGCCCGCTGGCGTTTCTACTACCGCCGCGTCGCCGACGGCCTTTTTTAACAGCGCCCGCGCCATGGGCGAGTCAATTGAGATGTAATCCTTGCGGCCAAAAATCTCATCGTAACCCACGATACGGAAGCGCTTCACATCGCCGTCATCGTTTTCGACTTCAACCCAGGCGCCAAAAAATACTTTGCCATCCTGCTGGGGTGAATAATCCACAATGCGCAGTTGCTCAATGCTCTTGCTCAAATAGCGCACGCGGCGGTCAATTTCACGCAGGCGTTTCTTATTGTATTGATAATCCGCATTTTCGCTGCGGTCGCCGAGGCTGGCGGCCCAGGTCACTTTTTTGGTGACTTCAGGTCGCTCTTCACGCCACAGGTGATCGAGTTCAGCTTTTAAGGTGTTGAAACCTTCTCGGGTAATCAGTCGGGTTCTCATGGTACAAGCCGGTCAAATCGAAAGAGGATCAGTGTAAAGCAAATCGTGCGTGGCGAAAAAGAGGTGGGAAAAGGGTTTTTTACCTGTTAAAAAACCCTTATACGGCAATGACAGAGGAGGGGGCTGTCATATCCAGACCGGTGCGGTTCCGTGGCGGCAGGAATTACTTACCGGCTTTGGTCGAGGTGGTCGTCGAGGTGCTGCTGTTGGTGCCGTCACCGCCGCCGCCGCCAGCCGTTGCCAGTCCAACGCCCAGCAGAGCGGCGACTGCGCCAATACCAATCGCATTGGAGTTACCCTGAGCGGTGGTCGTTGCCTGTGCGCCCGCGGCTTCACCGGTTGCGGTAGCGGCATAAGTCTGACCGACGCTGGCCAAAGCCAGTGCGCTCAGCAGTAAAATCGTTTTTTTCATTATGGTTTCCCCGTAAAGCGGCAAGTTGGTGTCGCTATAGTGTGGGTGAAATCCATTGGGCCGCAAAGCGGGCTTTACTGTTTGATTTATCTCTCTTTACCTGCAGATGGCCTTGTTCGGGAGGCTTCTCAAACTAATCCGAGAGAGGTCGCGTATTAACCTGTTTTTTTTCCGAATATTATGCTGTTATCAGTCTAAAAAACCGGACTATCCGGGATTCGTCGTCAGATACGAACGTAATTTAAGTCAAATTTTCCGGCAAGCGCTTGAATTTGCAAGTGCTGTGCCACGGTGTGCCGCGTCTAAACCAGTGAATAGCGGAATTTTACCCAATATTTCAGATTTGCCGTATTCTGTTCAACGCCGTGGTCATTACGCAGCTTGCCCGGCCGTCAGACCAAAATTTAAATATAAGCTGCTGTTTAATATGCTTTGTAACAATTTTGACTAGAATATAAACCATTAAACACTGTCACTGTGCCGCATCTTTTTTTAACAATATCGGCTCAGGCAATAGCGCCTTTGGGAGTTAAAAATGCAAGAAAACTACAAGATTCTGGTCGTCGATGACGATATGCGTTTACGTGCACTATTAGAGCGCTATCTTACCGAGCAGGGCTTTCAGGTGCGCAGTGTCGCCAACGCCGAGCAGATGGACCGTCTGTTAACCCGCGAATCCTTCCATTTAATGGTGCTTGATCTGATGCTGCCTGGCGAAGATGGTCTTTCCATTTGCCGCCGCCTGCGCAGTCAGAGCAACCCGATGCCTATCATTATGGTGACCGCCAAGGGCGAAGAAGTGGATCGCATCGTTGGGCTGGAAATCGGTGCTGACGACTATATTCCAAAGCCGTTCAACCCACGTGAGCTGCTGGCGCGTATTCGTGCGGTATTGCGCCGTCAGGCCAATGAACTGCCCGGTGCGCCGTCTCAGGAAGAAGCGGTCATCGCTTTTGGCAAGTTCAAGCTTAACCTGGGCACGCGTGAGATGTTCCGTGAAGACGAACCTATGCCGTTGACCAGCGGTGAATTTGCCGTTCTCAAGGCGCTGGTAAGCCATCCACGTGAGCCGCTGTCGCGCGATAAGCTGATGAATCTGGCCCGTGGTCGGGAGTACAGCGCCATGGAACGTTCTATCGACGTACAGATTTCCCGCCTGCGACGCATGGTGGAAGAAGATCCGGCCCATCCACGCTACATCCAGACCGTTTGGGGCCTGGGCTATGTATTTGTTCCGGACGGCAGTAAAGCATGAGGCGGCTGCGCTTCTCGCCACGAAGTTCATTTGCACGCACCCTGTTGTTGATCGTTACCTTGCTGTTCGTCAGCCTGGTAACGACCTACCTGGTGGTGCTGAACTTTGCCATTCTTCCCAGCCTGCAACAGTTTAATAAAGTCCTCGCCTACGAAGTGCGTATGCTGATGACCGACCGTTTACAGCTGGAAGATGGTACGCAGCTGGAAGTGCCGCCCGCTTTTCGTCGCGAAATTTATCGTGAACTGGGTATTTCGCTCTATACCAATGCGGCGGCAGAGGAGAGCGGACTGCGCTGGGCGCAGCACTACAAATTCCTTAGCGATCAGATGGGCCAGCAGCTTGGCGGCCCGACAGACGTTCGCGTCGAGGTCAACAAAAACTCCCCTGTTGTCTGGCTCAAAACCTGGCTATCGCCCGACATTTGGGTACGGGTGCCGTTAACGGAAATTCATCAGGGTGATTTCTCGCCGCTGTTCCGCTATACCCTGGCGATAATGTTGCTGGCGATAGGCGGCGCATGGCTTTTTATCCGCATCCAGAACCGCCCGTTAGTCGATTTAGAACATGCCGCATTACAGGTGGGCAAGGGCATTATTCCCCCACCATTACGTGAATACGGTGCGTCAGAGGTGCGTTCGGTGACGCGCGCGTTTAACCAAATGGCGGCGGGCGTTAAGCAGCTTGCCGATGACCGCACTTTGTTGATGGCGGGCGTCAGCCACGATTTACGCACCCCTTTGACGCGCATCCGGCTCGCGACGGAAATGATGAATGAACAGGATGGCTACCTGGCAGAGTCGATTAACAAAGACATCGAAGAGTGCAATGCCATCATCGAGCAGTTCATCGATTACCTGCGCACCGGGCAGGAGATGCAGACTGAGCTGGCCGATCTTAACAGCGTGCTGGGCGAAGTAGTGGCCGCAGAAAGCGGTTATGAACGTGAAATTGAAAACGCCGTCATGGCAGAAGAGCTCATGCTGGAGATTAATCCCCTTTCGATTAAGCGCGCCCTGGCTAACCTGGTGGTGAACGCGGCGCGTTACGGCAACGGCTGGATCAAAGTCAGCAGCGGACGCGAGCTGCATAGGGCCTGGTTCCAGGTTGAAGATGACGGTCCCGGCATTAAGCCGGATCAGCTGGCGCATCTCTTTCAGCCATTTGTGCGCGGTGACAGCGCACGCAGCACCAGCGGCACGGGCCTTGGTCTGGCGATCGTCCAGCGCATTATTGATGCGCATCAGGGTTCGCTAGAGATCGGTGACAGTGAACGCGGCGGATTACGTATCCGTGCCTGGTTACCCTTAGCGGAAAGCCCGGAGTCGGGCGCCAACAACAGCAACCTTGCACTGAGTTAAACAGCAGCGGCGCGGCCTGTTAAGCCGCGCCGCTGTGATTAACGCTGAGGACCTGCTTTTACCAACGCGGCACCGGCCGCATTATCGGTATATTTTTCAAAGTTAGTGATAAAGCGCTGGGCTAAATCATCTGCCGCCGCGTGCCACTTCTCTTCGCTTTCCCAGGTACGACGTGGGTCGAGCGTTTCGGCATCCAGATCGCCCAACGTTTTTGGCACCTGCAGGTTAAATACCGGCAGCGTTTCCGTTGGCGCATCGTCCAGTTCACCGGCCAGAATGGCGTTGATGATGGCACGGGTATTTTTCAGTGAGATACGCTTGCCACTGCCGTTCCAGCCCGTATTAACCAGATAAGCCTGCGCGCCCGCCGCTTCCATGCGTTTCACCAACACTTCTGCATACTGTGTAGGATGCAGCGTCAGGAAGGCTGCGCCAAAACAGGCTGAGAAGGTTGGCGTTGGCGCCGTTACTCCGCGCTCCGTGCCTGCCAGCTTCGCTGTAAAGCCCGACAGGAAATGATACTGAGTCTGCTCTGGCGTCAGTCTGGAGACGGGCGGCAGCACGCCAAAGGCGTCGGCGGTCAGGAAAATGACTTTCTTCGCATGGCCTGCTTTGGAAACCGGCTGAACAATATTGTCGATATGGTTAATCGGATAGGACACACGGGTGTTTTCGGTTTTGCTGCCGTCAGCAAAATCGATGCTGCCGTCTTCACGTACCACGACGTTTTCCAGTAAGGCGTTACGACGAATGGCGCGATAGATTTCCGGCTCAGCCTGTTCAGAAAGGTTAATCGTTTTCGCGTAACAGCCGCCTTCAAAGTTGAACACGCCGTCATCGTCCCAGCCGTGTTCGTCGTCACCGATTAACTGGCGGTCCGGATCGGTAGAAAGCGTGGTTTTACCCGTGCCGGACAGTCCAAAGAATACCGCGACATCGCCTGCTTTACCCACGTTGGCGGAGCAGTGCATAGAGGCAATGCCCTTCAGCGGCAGCAGATAGTTCATCACCGCGAACAGCCCCTTCTTCATTTCTCCGCCGTACCATGTGCCGCCAATCAGCTGCATACGTTCGGTCAGGTTAAAGGCAACAAAGTTCTCGGAATGCAGCCCTTGTGCCTGCCAGTCAGGGTTGGTGCATTTAGCCCCATTCATCACTACAAAATCGGGCGTGAAGTTATCCAGCTCAGCCGCGCTCGGTTGAATGAACATGTTTTTGACGAAATGCGCCTGCCAGGCAACCTCGGTAACAAAACGCACGCTCAGGCGTGAATCCGGGTTAGCCCCGCAGAAGGCATCAATAACGAACAGACGCTTCCCTGAGAGCTGCCGGGTCACGCATTTTTTCAGCGCCTGCCAGGTTTCCTGGGACAGGGGCTGATTATCGTTCTTTCCGGTTCCTTGATCGTTCCACCACAGCGTATCGCGCGTGGTGTCATCACGCACAATGTACTTATCCTTGGGCGAGCGCCCGGTAAAAATCCCGGTATCAACGGCGATTGCGCCGCTCTGCGTCAGGGTGCCACGCTCAAAACCTTCGAGCTCCGGACGCATCTCTTCCTGAAATAGCGTAGCGTAATCAGGGTTATGAACCACCTCAGTGGTATCGGTGATGCCCAGATCGGCAAGGGCTTTCGAGGTCAGGCCGTTAACGCGCATTTTACTGCTCCTTAAATCGGTGTCTGTTCTGTAGGGCAAAGAGAGTTTGGGATCGCGTCCTTAAAATGCCACAGAGTGAGGGGCGGAGACGCGATCGCGCGCAGTTTACGCTACTGTGCCAGGCGAGAAAGGCTTGTTCGTTAAAAATGAGACTTAGGGCGCGTTAAGGATATGTTTCGAACGTTTTTAAGATGTTATGAAAGTAAAAAAAGATAATTTGCTAAGTAAATTAATGGCATAGCAGTGAGGCAGGCAGGGCGGCATAACCGCCCTGGTCCGATCAGTGAAGTCGATTGCTGTTCTCAACGGAGTTGCTGCGGATCCCGGCAATGTCTACCGCATCGAATACGTAATGCGATCCACAATAGTCGCAGTTCATATCGATTTTGCCATCTTCTGCAATGATCTCGTCAACTTCTTCCTGCGGCAGGGTTTTCAGCACCTCGCTACAGCGTTCGCGTGAACATGTGCATTTATAAACAACCGGCTGCGGATCGTAAACGGTCACCTCTTCCTGGTGATAAAGCCGCCACAGGACATCGGTTGCAGGCAAATCAATCAGCTCTTCGGTTTTAATGGTTTCTGTCAGCGTCGCCAGATGCTCAAAGTCATCTTTACTCGTGTCCTGAGCCGGTAGGACCTGCAGCAGAATCCCGGCTGCGCCTGCGTCGCTGGTGCGGATAAACAGTCGGGTCGGCAATTGCTCGGAGCGCATAAAGTAGTCTTCCAGACAGTCGCTCAGCGTGTCACCTTCCAGTCCTACCACGCCCTGATAACGCTCGCCCTTTTCAGGCGTGATGGTGATAACCAGATAGCCGTTACCCACCATGCTTTTGAGCGTGCTGTCGTCAGGAATGTCACCTTTCATGCGGGCTATGCCACGTAACTCCTGCTGATTATTACCATTGATCACGGCTAAGGTCAGGGGGCCATCGCCTTGAAGCTGTACGGTAATTTCCCCGTCAAATTTAAGCGTGGCGGTCAGCAAGCTGGTTGCCACCAGTAACTCCCCCAGCAGCGTTTGTACGGCTGGCGGGTAGTCGTGATTTTTAAGGATAGCGTGCCAGGTGTTTGAAACATTAACCAGTTCGCCGCGGACGGCAGCATTTTCAAACAAATAGCGGCGCAGTTGATCTTGTACAGACATAGTTTTTCTCTCTTTTGGCGGACGATAACCGGCTCAGTAGCCGGTTTACTCATCGCCCGATAACTTAAACTTCATCAAATCGCGGCGTTCTTTCTTATCGGGCCGGCGATCGGGATGGGGCATGGTCAGCGCATTCATCTTGCGTGCCAGAGCCACTTTTTCACGTTTTTCAATACTGGCTTCGGTTTCGCGGTAAAGCAGCTGTGCTTCACTGGCGGGGCGCCGCTGCTCGCTGATTTCGGCAATGACGACTGTTCGCTCCTCATTGCCCTGACGCAGGGTTAACTCAGCATCCCGTTCGACCAGTTTACTGGGTTTACTCCGCTGACCATTGTAATGAACCTTGCCACCTTCAATCATTTCGCGCGCAATCGAGCGGGTTTTGTAGAACCGTGCCGCCCAAAGCCATTTATCAAGACGAACGCCTTCGTCGGGTTTCTCTTTCATTGCTGCTCCCAGAACGGAATCAGTGTGCGGTAGTCGCTGATCGCACAGTGACGCTGAAAGTGTTGTTCAGGACGGCCAGAGTCAGGATTACTGACGCCCAGGCACCAGCCGATTCCCCATGATTTGGCGGCATCGAGGATGATTTCGCTGTCATCGATGAACAATGTCCGCGATGCATCAAAGCCAGTGTGCTGCTCAACCGCCTGCCACAAACGCTGATCTTCTTTCGGATAGCCAAAGGTATGGGTGGAAAGCAATAAATCAAGGTGTGGTGCTAAAGCTGTCTGTTTGAGTTTCACATCCAGATTCCAGGGATGCGCATTGGTCAGCAGGATGGTGCGCTTACCCGCGCGACGCAGTGCCTGTAGAAAAGGCAGCGTATCCGCGCGGATACTGACCCGGTGACGTTGTTCCCAGGTCATGGCATGAATGTCCAACTGCAACGCCTGTGACCAGTAATCCAGACAATACCAGTTTAGCGTATGCGCTACGGCCTGATATTTTTCTTCAATAATCAGCCGGGCCTGAGCAGCAGGGATGCCGCGTTGGGTGCTCAGGATGTCGGGGACATGCTCCAGCCAGAAAAAGCGGTCAAACGCCAAATCAAGCAGCGTGCCGTCCATATCGAGCAGCACGGTGTCAATGTCGGACCCGTTGAACATCATGGCAATTCACCCGTTGCTTGTCAGCGCAACAGGGTAGCACAGTTGCAGGTGGCTCAGAATATGGAGCGCACGCCCTGTATAGTGTTAAGCGAGGGATTAAAGCACTTATCGTAATACTGCTGGATAGCAAGCATTCGCTGGCGGTTAAGATGGATGCGCCGCAGTGCCAGCAGACCGTTGGTAATGGCGCAGGTCAGCAACACGATAAGCAACAGTGCGGCGCCCAGATAGCGCCATTTTGCCATGGCGTCAGGCTCATTGTGCAGGGCGATATGACGCGTGCCGTTGGCATCGGTATAAATGCCGGTAATGATGCCTGTAGCGCTAAACGGTGTGTGCAGCAATAAGGAGGACAGACGCTGCAACTCTTGCCACTGCGAACCCGCATCCAGATCAAACAGAGGAACGGCAGGCTGAGGCTGATTGACGAGCTGATGCCCTTCATCACTGGCGATAACAAACCCGCCTGGCGGTGGGCTGTTCAGGTTTTCTGCGGCGCGGCGCGTTTCGCGGAAGAAGAAGGTAGAGGTTGCCGTGTGCACCAGGTTTTCCAGCGCCTCCGCACTGACCGGACGCAACAGGACATTCATCCCGTTTAGCTGGCCAGAATCGGCACGGCTGACTAAGGTGTCCCAGTCTTTGGCATTCCCCAGATTGACCAGCGCATTTTTGAGTCGCATACAGTCCTGTGCCTGATTGCAAAGCGCCTGCGTTTTTAACACGAGGTCCGAAAAGTCATCCAGCAGAATCATGCCTGATTTCTGAATCGCCGACGCTAACTGTGGGTTCAGTTTGGGATCGGTGTTCGTTTCAGGATGGAGCTGCCTGGTGGTGGTGTCCAGCAACGCCGAGGCTTTCTCAATAATATCTGAGTGGGGCAGCGGCAGCGGTGTGGCGTTATTCCAGTAAATTTGCGAGCAATCGAACGGCATATAAGTATAGGTGCGGTTGCTTTGGTAGTTGTCCGGTACCGCACACATACCGGTTCCGGTGACCTTAAGGCTGTCGCCTACTTTAAGATCTTCACGACTCAGCTGGTTTACGCTATTCACATCCAGGCTCTCCGTCCCTTTAGCCCATGCCAGACTGAGTTTAATGGGCATACTGAGGGGGATCCAGGTGATCAATAAGGCCAGAACAATCAGCGAGCCAACGGCAAGAACAACATTTTTCCGCCAGCGCTGTAGCGGAAAATTCCTTACCTCGTCCTGAAGGGAAAGGAAGCGCCCCTGGCGTACTACCTGACGATTCAGATAAATATCGACATCCGTTACCTGACCAAGATCGTGCGCGACGTAAGGCTGCCAGTGTGCAGGATAAGCCAGATCGATGATCCCCAGCGTAATGTTGCTCTGCTCCTGATTTGACTCCCCAAACAGGCCCCAGCGCTTAGGGGCCCCGCGCAGGCAGTGAATTTCGCGCAGGCCATTTTCACCCGGTACGCGATACATCAGCCACAGGCTGGCGACAATCATCATGCCAGCAAGGACGGATAGCCAGATCATCAGGCTCGCGGGCAGCAGCAAACCAATAAAAAACAGCAGCAGGGCAAATGAGATAATTACGGCTTCGCGCGTACCATCGGGACGAGACAGTCGGTATTCTTCCAGCGTTTCTTTGCGTACTCGTACCAGCTCGACGTTTTCACTTTCGGCTTTACGGATCGAGGCGTTGGTGGAGGACGGACGTATCAGATTGGGTAGCGACTGCTGATCGATAGCGTAATCCACCAGAGAATGCCCGTTCAAAGAGATGATCAAGGGGATCGACTGGGTGCGGATTAACTCAACGTAGTTTTCGTCCGTAATATACTGTTCCCACAGCGGCGGCAAATGCACTTCGACTTCATCGAGGTAGTAGCGCCACTTATGCGGATCGTCCGTGGAAAGGCCATAACGGGTTATCGCCCGCGTAACAGGGTAAACGTTGTTGCTTTGTGCCGTGAGCACCAGTTTTTCATGACGACGACGGGTTTCACCCGGGCTGAGGATACGGGGCTGTTTTTCCAGTGCGGCAAGGTATTGTTCAACCGCCTTGCGCTCCCGCTCAGAGAGTTTACGGCAGGGCGGACTAATGAATGGCAGCGGTTTCGCCAACGGCGGCCTGCGCCGCATAGCGTACCAAAATCCAATACCTGCCAGAATTGAACAGGTTAGCACTACGGCCAATATAATAATTATTGTGCTCATGCTTTGCTCAATTCAGCCAAAATACTGCCTTCACTTTAAACTTATTATCCCCAGATGCGCCGGATAGTTAAGACGACTTATGGGAGGTTAAACAACGCTGACAAGTTTAACAATAAACGAAATAGTAATGTAAATCATTTAATTAGGCGTTATTACATCACACATTGCCAGAATAGTAACCACAGTGCACAGGTTATTGTATCGGCATTGTCTGAATTTTGGCGTGAGATATTGACTAACACAAATTTTTTGTACCTGAGAAACCAGTGTTATCGTAGAAAAACAACATACGCTTCGCGTGCGCCTTGAGAGTCGCACAATGGCGGAGGGTTAGGTATGCTAATTCGTTCCTGAGTGCTGGCGCAGCAAGTTTGAGGCTGATATGAGAAAGTCGTTAAAAAAACCGGACATCCTCAATGTAGAAACCGTGGCGAAGTCACGATTGTTTACTGTTGAAGCGGTAGATCTGGCCTTTAGTAATGGCGCACGGCGTATCTACGAGCGCATGAAGCCCTCGGAACGTGAAGCGGTGATGATCGTGCCGATTATTGACGATCACCTGGTGCTGATTGAAGAGTACGCGGTGGGCCTGGAGAGCTACGAACTGGGCTTTCCTAAAGGCTTAATTGATCCGGGTGAAACCGTAAATCAGGCTGCCGATCGGGAACTTAAAGAAGAAGCGGGATTTGGTGCGGGTCAACTGACCACCCTGGGCAAACTGACCCTGGCGCCGTCCTACTTTTCCAGCAAGATGAATATTGTGGTGGCGGAAGGGCTTTATCAGGAGAAGCTGGAAGGCGATGAGCCTGAACCGCTGGTCGTCCATCACTGGCCGTTGAGCAATCTGCTGGCTTTGTTGCAGGAGCCTGATTTTCGCGAGGCACGCAACGTCAGCGCATTGTTTATGGTGCGTGAGTGGCTGGTTAAGCAGGGACGTATCAGTTATTGATGGGCCGTAAAAGCAGTTTTCGGTGAGCAGGGGCGACTTGCGCCGCCCCTGAAGATTAAAACAGTTCGTGGCTCTCGCCATTATCCATGATGGTTGTCCCTGCATCATGTACCGAATACTCGGTTGGCTGAGTACCATTGATAAAGTATTCCTGGCGCGTATTGCCCCCGCCGTTGGCCAGTTTGCCGGTGCTGCGATCGATAGTAACCGTCACAATCCCCTCTGGTGGCGTCAGCGGCTGCACAGGAACGCCCTCCAGGGCAACCTTCATGAAGTCATCCCAGGCAGGCTGTGCACTCTTCGCGCCGCCCTCGTAACCCGAGATCTGATCGGGAATGGCGCCGGAAAGCGTACTGCGGCCCAGATCGCGGCGCGCATCGTCAAAACCAATCCACACCGAGGTCACCACGCCAGGCCCGTACCCCGAGAACCAGGCATCTTTGGAACTGTTGGTTGTCCCCGTTTTACCACCGATGTCATTACGTTTCAGGTCGCGGCCGGCACGCCAGCCTGTTCCCATCCAGCCCGGTTCGCCAAAAATGTTACTGTTCAGCGCGCTCTTAATCAGGAATGACAGCGGTGTATTAATCACATGTGGCGCATACAGCTGTTCGCCACCTGACTGTGGCTGTGCAGGTACCTGCTCCAGCTCAGGCTGCGGCACCGTCTGGTTTTGCTGCTGAGCGGAAGGCGCAACGTTCTCAACGCTTTCGGCGTTCAGCGCCAACGCTTTTTTGGTTTCACCGTAAATCACGGGCAGGTTGCACTGTGGACAGGCAATTCTCGGTTTTTCTTCGAAAACGGTTTGTCCCTGCTCATTTTCAATCTTGCTGATGAAGTAAGGATCAATCAGGAAACCGCCATTCGCCATAACCGAGTAGCCGCGCACGACCTGCAGAGGCGTAAACGAGGCTGCACCAAGGGCCAGCGATTCGGTATGCACAATATTCTGAGCCGGGAAGCCAAAGCGCTGTAGGTACTCTGCAGCATAGTCCACGCCCATCGCACGCATCGCACGCACCATCACCACGTTTTTCGACTGGCCAAGGCCCTGACGCAGACGAATCGGACCATCGTAGGTCGGCGGGGAGTTCTTCGGACGCCAGTCAGCCCCGGCACCCGCATCCCAGCGGGAAATAGGAACGTCATTAAGAATGGATGCCAGGGTTAATCCCCGATCCATCGCGGCCGTGTAGAGGAACGGTTTGATGTTCGAACCGACCTGGCGCAGGGCCTGGGTGGCGCGGTTAAACATGCTTTGGTTAAAGTCAAAACCGCCCACCAGTGCACGCACGGCACCGTTGGCAGGATCCAGCGAAACCAGTGCCGAGTTAACATCCGGCACCTGGCCCAGCCACCATGTCTCACCGACCTGGCGCACCCAAACCTGCTGGCCCGGCTGCAGAACCTGAGTAATGCTCTTAGGGGTTGGCCCCTGCGCCGTGTCCGACTTAAAGGCACGCGCCCAGCGCACGCCTGCCATGGTCAGCGAGACGTTGCTGCCATCTTTCATCATAACGGTGGCTTCATCGCTCTGGACATGTGTGACCACGGCCGGGTGAAGCGGGCCGTATAACGGCAGGTCTTTTAACGCCTTAACAATTTGCGCCTGTCCCCACGCGGGCTCGCCAACTTTCCACAGCACGCTGGTAGGGCCGCGGTAGCCGTGGCGCATATCGTAGGCCATCACGTTATTCCGAACGGCCTCCTGCGCGGACTGCTGCAGACGACGTGTGACGGTGGTATAAACCTTGTAGCCATCGGTATAGGCGTTGTTGCCATAACGTTTTACCATCTCCTGACGCACCATCTCACTCAGATAAGGCGCAGCGAAGACGATTTTAGGCCCATGATAAGTGGACACTAAAGGCGTATTACGTGCTTCATCGTACTGTTGCTGGGTGATGTAGTGCTGATCCAGCATGCGGGCAAGGACGACGTTGCGGCGTGCTACCGCACGGCTGTGCGAATAAAGCGGGTTAAACGTCGAAGGCGCTTTAGGCAGGCCTGCGATGGTCGCCATTTCACTTAATGACAGCTCATTGACAGGCTTACCAAAATAAACCTGTGAGGCTGCGCCCACGCCGTAAGCCCGATAGCCGAGATAGATTTTATTCAGATACAGCTCAAGAATTTCGTCTTTATTCAGCAACTGCTCGATGCGAATCGCCAGGAAGGCTTCCTTTATCTTACGCATCAGGGAGCGTTCCGGACTCAGGAAAAAGTTACGCGCCAGCTGCTGGGTAATCGTACTGGCACCCTGAGAGGCATGACCTGACACCAGCGCAACGCTGGCAGCACGAAAAATCCCGATGGGATCCACACCGTGATGCTCATAGAAGCGGCTGTCTTCCGTGGCAATGAACGCTTTGACCATTTCAGGCGGAACCTGTTGCAGGCTAAGCGGTATACGGCGCATTTCACCGTACTGAGCGATAAGATCGCCCTCAGCGCTGTAAACCTGCATAGGGGTTTGCAAACGCACATCTTTCAGCGTGTTAACGTCGGGCAGCTGTGGCTCAATGTATTTGTACAAACCATAAATCGAGCCAGCTCCCAGCAAGATGCAACACACTGCAAGGATCAATAAATACTTTACGAACTTCACCTGAGATTTCCCATCTGTTGTCGTTTGGGCAGTTTATAAGCAACCGCGCAGTAGTATAAAGGCAAGCCAGACGCTTTGATATGTCCATTTTTCTGGACGATAAGGAGATCGCGCGCATGACTTTGCACACCTGGCAAATTGGGCTGGATATCCAGAACAGGCAGTGCTGCGCCATTGCCATCCTGCGTCGCCGCCAGGGCTGGCAGTTATGCCACTGGTGGCAGCAGCGGCTGGCGCAAGATACGTTAAGAAACGGCGTGCTGCAATCTTCCCCTGAATTGCTGACCGTGTTAACCCGCTGGCGCAAGCGCTTGCCTCTGCGCTACTCACTGCGTGTGGGCCTGCCTGCCCAGCTGGTATTGCAGCAGCCGCTTTCCCTTCCCGAACTGCCGTTAAAAGAACCCGCATTAAGCCGTTTCATCCAGGCGGCGGCCCAACGCCTTTTTCCCGTTGACGTGCGCGAACTGGCGCTGGATTACCGTCTCGATCCCACCCATAACCAGCTGTGTATTACGGCAGCCCGGCTTGATGTGGTGCAACAGTGGCTGGCCCCGCTGACGCAGGCAGGACTCAAGCCCCGCGTGTTTGAACTGGCTACGCATGCGCTAAAAATGGTGACTGAGCAGGCGCAATTAGCAGCGGGAAGTGTAGTGGTTTTACGACAGGATGCACGTTACCTGTGGAGTGACGGCATCAGTGCAGCATCTTTGGCTGAAGTGGACGGGTTATCGGCTCTGCGTGAGCAGGCCTTTCCGCAGGCAAGCCACCTGTTTTATTGCGATGCCGACAACCTCTCGTCTCCTGAGGGTACGCGTCCTTTTTCACCCTTCCAGCCACTTCGCTATCAGCCGCCTTTACCTGACAATCCCGGTGCGTTCGCGCTGGCAACCGGGCTGGCGCTGCGAAAGGAGGATCGCTGATGGTGGCGGTTAATCTTTTACCCTGGCGGGCGTGGCGCTGGCAGCGTCAACGGTGCCAGAGCATTATCGCGCTGGGCCTGACATTACTGCTCTTAACGCTGGCGGTGCTCCTGTTGTACTGGCAGGAACATCAGGCTCTCATTCATGTCCGGCGGCAGCATGCTCAACTCAGTCCTGTTCTTGAGCGCCTTGTTGCGCGAGCAGAGCAGCAAAAACATCTGCTGCAACAGCTGGACGGGTTGCAGCAACAGCGTATCTGGCTTCGTCAGCAGTCCAGGCAATTCAGCGTCTGGCAGCAGCTTTGGCAGGACCTGCCGGTCATGCTGCCCGATGGGCTGTGGTTAACGCGGCTGGAAAAGCACGATGCGCAGTTGCTGCTGGAGGGCAGGGCACTGCAAATGCAGGCTATCCGCCATTTTCGTCAGCGCTTAACGGGCGTGGCTTTTTTTGCACATATTCGGCAGGGCAATGTGCAGCGCCAGCCAGAAGGGGATTACCACTTCACGCTGCGCATTACACTCAAGGAGGAAGTCAGTGAGTAACGCTATGCAGCACTGGTTACAGTTAACCTGGCCGCTTCGCTATCTCAGCCTGCTTGCGGCAGCCTTTGGGCTGTTCTTTGTTGCCTGGTGGATGCTGTTGCAGCCGCAGCGGCGGGTAACGCACGAAGCCCGGTTTCAGTTGGCGCAGCAGCAGCAGCGGGTGCAACAGCGGCAGTTTCAGCTGGCTCAGCATCCTGACATTGCGACATTACAGGCTCAGTTGGTGCTGGAAACGGCAAGACAACCTGCAGCGCCACGCATGCTGGAGGCCATCATCGCGGAGCGGGGGACGCAGTTAATGCAGTGGCTTACTGATGAAGAGCCGCGGGTGCTGACGTTCCACCTGCAATGGGTGCAGTTTCAACCGCTGTTTTCAGCGTTGTCGCAATCAGCGACGGCATTTCCGGGGCGTTTTCAACTCACCGCACATCCGGCGCATCTGGTCGCGCAACTCTGGCTGCAATCCGATGAAGCCCGTTAGCGTCATCCTGGTATTGCTCTGCTGCGGCGCCGTTCATGCGCGCGATCCTTTTCGTCCTCTTCCCGGTACGGCTTGTCTGGCAGACGTTGAGCCGCTCAGCGAATGGCGCTTACAGGGCATTGTGGGTCGTGCGCCGAGGTTTCAGGGCTGGCTGGTGACGCCGCAGGGTCATGGCGTGAAAGTTCTCAGCGATCGCCCTTTCCCGATGGGGCCGTGGCAAACCGTGCAGTTCACGTCGCGTACCCTTGAGCTGTCAGTACCGGGCAGTTGTTCATCTCAACGTTTCACCTTTCGTCTCAAAGGAAGCCTGCATGATAAGGACAGCGATTCTGACGTGGCTGGTGCTATGCCTGATGCCCGCTCACGCCAGCCACGATGACGGCTTAAGCCTGGCATTTGATGATGCACCTGTTGAACGTGTTTTGCAGGCGCTGGCTGATTATCAGCACATTAACCTGATGATTTCGCCTGAGGTTGAGGGAAGACTGTCATTGCGGCTGGAGAATGTACCCTGGCAACAGGCGCTGTCGCTGGTCGGCCGTATGGCTCGCCTGACCTTACTGGAAGAGGAGAACGTTCTGCTGGTTTATCCTGAGAGCTGGCAGCAGCAACGGCATGAGGCCGAAAAGGCACAACAGGCCGAAGCTTTACAGCAACAGCCGCTCCAACAACGCAGGATCCCCCTGCACTATGCCAGTGCCAGCGACGTCCATCGCAGCCTGCAGAGTGAACGGCCATCGCTGATGACCGCGCGCGGCAGTGCAACGGTTGACAGCCGGACCAACAGCCTACTGCTGCGCGACAGCCCGTCGGCGCTTGAGGAGACTGCGCGCTGGATACGTGCACTGGATGTCCCGCTGGAGCAGGTGGAACTGGCGGCGCATATCGTCACCATCAGCGAAGAGCACTTGCATGAACTGGGCGTCAACTGGCGGCTGTATAACGAAGGCGACGTCATAAATCGTGCATTACGTCATCCTTTACTTGATATTCCATTGGGGCTGAATTCCCACGACGTGTCTGTGGGCGTCACGCTGTCGCGGATTGGCGGCAAACTTCTGGATTTAGAACTCAGCGCTCTGGAGCAGGAAAATCAGGTGGAAATTATCGCCAGCCCGCGCTTGTTTACCTCCCACCAACAAACGGCATCCATTAAGCAAGGCACTGAAATCCCTTATGAAGTCTCTGCCGGCAATAGCGGAGCGACCAGCATTGAGTTCAAAGAGGCGGTGCTGGGCATGGAGGTCACGCCTGCCGTTTTAGGCAATGGCCGCATTCAGCTCAAAATACGCATCAGTCAGAACGTGCCGGGTCGGGCGGTTCAGACCGGCGATTCACAGGTTTTGTCCATTGATAAGCAGGAAATTGAAACTCAGGTCACGGTCAGTGACGGGCAAACGCTGGCGCTGGGGGGAATTTTTCATCAGCAGCGCACTCGCGGGCAGCGCCAGGTTCCGCTGCTCGGTAATCTTCCTGTTGTGGGCAGCCTGTTTCGGCAGCATGCAGAAGAGCAGAGAAAACGTGAGCTGGTCATTTTCATGACGCCGCGATTGGTCAGGGAAGCAGCGCTTTCGGCACGATAAAACGGAAAATGTGCCCATAAAGTCCAACTGCGTTGACGCAGGGCTGGAATTAGCTTACAAGGTTTAGCGATTTTTAACACGTTGTAAGCGTCTTTGTTGGAAAAACCAGGCAAGCAGATGAAAGAATTCCTCTGCTCGCCGTGATGTCACAACGCTGTACTGACGCATTACAGTTTCGCGAACGACGGGCCAATTCAGAAATGGATGTGCTGTAAGCAATATAATCGGTTGCCAAACAGCCTTGAGTGTTGAGATAATTTTTCGTCTGACTCTTGCTAACGCTCATGAGGTCTCAGTTCCTGTCCCGCCAGCAAAATGCTGAAAGCGGGGTATCATTAACGAATTCTTAGTAATACCGACAAAATGGCAGAGAAACGCAATATCTTTCTGGTTGGGCCGATGGGTGCCGGCAAAAGCACTATTGGCCGTCAGTTGGCTCAGCAACTCAATATGGAGTTCTTCGATTCCGATCAGGAAATTGAGCGACGCACCGGAGCGGATGTGGGCTGGGTTTTTGACGTTGAAGGCGAAGCTGGCTTCCGCGATCGTGAAGAAAAAATCATCAATGAACTGACCGAGAAGCAGGGCATCGTCCTGGCGACAGGCGGTGGCTCCGTAAAATCCCGGGAAACACGTAATCGTCTCTCCGCTCGCGGCGTCGTGGTGTATCTTGAAACCACTATTGAGAAACAACTGGCACGTACACAGCGTGATAAAAAACGCCCCTTACTGCAGGTAGAATCACCGCCGCGTGAAGTGCTTGAAGCGCTGGCAGGTGAACGTAACCCGCTTTATGAAGAGATCGCCGACGTCACTATCCGCACTGACGATCAAAGTGCAAAAGTGGTGGCGAATCAGATTATCCACATGTTGGAAAAAAGTTGATCCAACGTTTGAAGGCTCTTTGACAGGTATCGAGCATCATGGAGAAGATCACCGTTTCACTGGGGGAACGTAGTTACCCCATCACTATCGCCGCCGGACTGTTTAACGATCCGGCTTCTTTTTGGCCGTTAAAAGCGGGTGACAATGCCATGCTGGTGACCAACCAGACGCTGGCACCGCTCTACCTGGATAAGGTATCGGCTCTGCTGAAGGCGGCGGGGGTGAAAACGGATCAGGTGATTTTGCCCGACGGTGAGCAGTATAAAACGCTGACCGTGATGGATCAGGTCTTTACCGCACTACTGCAAAAACCCCACGGCCGTGATACTACGCTGGTGGCGCTTGGCGGTGGTGTCATTGGCGATCTTACGGGGTTTGCTGCGGCAAGCTATCAGCGCGGCGTGCGCTTTATTCAGGTACCGACAACGCTGCTGTCGCAGGTTGACTCATCGGTTGGCGGCAAAACGGCCGTTAACCATCCTCTTGGCAAAAACATGATCGGCGCGTTTTATCAGCCCGCCTCGGTGGTGATCGATACGGTGTGTCTTCGTTCACTGCCGCCACGTGAACTGGCTTCCGGTCTGGCTGAAGTCATCAAGTATGGCATTATCCTGGACGGTGAATTCTTTCAGTGGCTTGAGCAGAATCTTGATGGGCTTCTGGCACTGGATGAATCTGCACTGGCCTGGTGTATTCGCCGCTGCTGCGAGTTGAAGGCGGAGGTCGTTGCCGCAGATGAGCACGAGCACGGTCAGCGCGCATTACTGAATCTGGGTCATACTTTTGGTCATGCCATTGAGGCCCATATGGGCTACGGCAACTGGTTACATGGTGAGGCGATTGCTGCCGGGATGGTCATGGCGGCGCGCACGGCGCAACGTCTGGGCCAGTTCAGCGCACAGGACACCGATCGCATCATTGCTTTACTGCAGCGGGCCGGTTTACCGGTGAACGGGCCGGTAGAGATGCAGGCAGAGGACTATTTGCCGCATATGATGCGTGACAAAAAAGTGCTGGCCGGTGAATTGCGTCTGATACTGCCGCTGTCCATTGGTCGCGCTGAAGTGCGCGGTGGCGTGGCTCATGATATGGTGATGGCTGCAATTAATGATTGCCAGAAATCTTGATATTAAGCAGGTAAGTGGTGACGCGGCGCGCAGGTGCGCAGTGCGGGATGCCGCTTTACGGAGGAGGCAAAATGGATGAGTTCAAACCGGATGATGAGTTAAAACCTGACGCCAGCGACCGTCGTCCCTCGCGCCCACGTAAATCGTCTTCTGCGACGAAAGCACCGGTATCGCGCCAGCATGTCATGATGGGCGTCGGGATTCTGGTGTTACTGCTGTTAGTGCTGGGAATCGGTTCTGCGCTCAACGGTTCTGACGACAGTAAGTCCTCTTCGGCCAGCGATAATAAGAACGCGCCTGCCAGCGGAGCCGCGGGAACGGGCAGCGAAAAAAATATTGATCTGAGTGGATCTACCGCCATGAGCGGTGGACAAAATGCCGCAGGGACTCAGCCGTCCTCTTCGACAGCGCAGAATGCACCGGGTACGGATTCTTCTGCCGGAGCGACAAATGCGCCACGCGATATTTCTATGCCGCCGGTGGCTTCAACGCCGACGCAGGCAGCGCCCGTTGAAACCCCAGCAAATCAGCAGCGCGTAACGTTACCCGGCGATCTCAACAGCGCCCTGACCAATCAACAGCAGCAGGTTGATGGCGCGGTGCAGGGAGCAGAAAACAGCAGCTCACTGCCTACGGCGCCTGCCACGGTTAGCGGCAAAGCCGGTTCAGCGCCAGCAACAACAGGCCGGGCGCCTTCAGGTCAGACCGCGGTCGCCCCACGTCACATGCGTGAGCAACCGGTCAAAACCGCGACTAAGCCCGCAGCCAGCGAACATAAAACCCACACCACGCCAGCGCACACTGCCGCGCATACTGCGCCAGCTAAAGCCACTGGCAGCGGCGCAGCGGCGAGTAAATCGCTGCCTGGCGGCAATTACACTCTGCAGCTGAGCGGTGCCTCCAAAGCAGAAAGCCTGAATGCATGGGCCAGGAAACAGAATCTGAGCGCGTACCATGTGTATAAGACGACGCGCAATGGCCAACCCTGGTACGTGCTGGTGAGTGGTGCGTATGCAACGCCCGCGGACGCAAAACGCGCTGTAGCAACCTTGCCTGCCGCCGTCCGCGCACAGAACCCATGGGTAAAACCGGTCAGTCAGGTCAGGAAAGAAGCCAGCCAATAAATGATGTGGGACCGGCCGTTGCCGGTCCCGTTTTAAGCGCAGATCTGCTGTCGGTTTAACCACAGCCTCACAATAAGATGTAATTACCACGACAGCATGAAAAAAAATCGCGCTTTTTTGAAATGGGCGGGGGGAAAGTTTCCCTTAGTCGAAGAGATCCACCGTTACCTGCCGCAAGGTGATTGCCTGATCGAACCCTTTGTTGGCGCTGGCTCAGTGTTTCTCAACACCGATTTTGATCGCTATCATCTGGCCGATATCAACAACGATCTCATCAATCTCTACAACATCGTGAAAACGCGTACGGCAGATTTTATCCGCGATGCGCGTTTACTCTTTACGCCTGAAGGGAATAACGAAGCCTGCTATTACCAGCTCCGCACTGAATTTAATCTCAGCCAGGACGCTTATCAGCGTGCGCTGCTATTTCTCTATCTTAATCGCCATTGTTACAACGGCCTGTGTCGCTACAATTTACGCGGCGAGTTCAACGTCCCTTTTGGTCGCTACCGCAAACCATACTTTCCGGAAGCAGAGTTACTGTGGTTTGCCGAACGTGCGCAGAAAGCAACGTTTGTCTGTGAATCATACGATGTTACCCTGAACAATGCCCGGAAAGGCTCTGTGGTATATTGTGATCCGCCGTACGCGCCACTGTCCGCGACGGCTAACTTTACGGCTTACCACACCAATAGTTTCAGTCTGCATGAACAGCAGCATCTGGCACAGCTGGCGGCTAAGCTGGCGTCTGAGAGCCAGATTCCGGTACTGATTTCTAATCATGATACTGAGCTGACGCGTTGCTGGTATCAGGATGCCGTGTTACATGTGGTTAAAGTCCGGCGTTCTATTAGCCGAAGCATAACCGGCCGCACCAAGGTCGACGAACTGCTGGCACTCTATCGCTAGTCTGTTTCGTCCGCGGCCAGGGTATTTCGCCAGCAGCGATGCTGGCGCACAACAGTGGAGAATCGGATGAAACAATATTTGCTGGCCCCTTCCATCCTTTCGGCAGACTTTGCTCGCCTGGGTGAAGACACTGCGAAAGCACTGGCGGCCGGAGGCGACGTGGTTCACTTCGACGTTATGGACAACCACTATGTTCCCAATCTGACCATGGGACCGATGGTACTGAAAGCGTTGCGCGATTACGGTATTACGGCCCCAATCGATGTGCATTTAATGGTGAAGCCCGTGGATGCGTTAATTCCCGAGTTTGCCAAAGCCGGTGCCACCTACATTACTTTCCACCCGGAAGCCAGCGAGCATGTTGACCGTACGCTGCAGTTGATCAAAGAGCACGGTTGCAAAGCCGGCCTGGTCTTCAATCCCGCCACGCCGCTCAGCTATCTTGACTACGTGATGGATAAGCTGGATATCATTCTGCTGATGTCGGTGAACCCTGGCTTCGGCGGGCAGTCATTTATTCCCGGCACCCTGGATAAGCTACGTGAAGCGCGTAAGCGCATCGATCAGAGCGGCTACAGCATTCGTCTGGAAGTGGACGGCGGCGTGAAGATTGATAATATTGGCCAGATCGCCGCAGCAGGCGCGGATATGTTTGTGGCCGGTTCAGCCATCTTTGGCCATCCGGACTATAAAAAAGTAATCGATGACATGCGAAACGAGCTGGAGAAAGCCAATGGCTCATTTCACTGATATACGCGCACTGGCGTTCGATCTGGATGGTACGCTGGTCGACAGCGCGCCGGGCCTGGCTGACGCAATCGATCTGACGCTTGCGGATCTGCGTTTACCGGCTGCTGGCGTGGCGCGCGTGTCCACCTGGATTGGTAACGGTGCGGATATCATGATGGCCCGCGCGCTGACCTGGGCGCTGGGGCGTGAGCCACAGCAGGATGAGCAGCGTGATGCGCGAGTGCTCTTTGACAAGCACTATGCCAGTACCGTGGAAGCCGGCAGCACGCTGTTTCCTCAGGTTAAGGAAACGCTGGCAACCCTGCAGGCGCAGGGGATACCGATGGCGATTGTGACCAATAAGCCTACGCCGTTTGTCGCCCCGCTGCTGAAGTCTTTGGGGATTGATGACGCGTTTTCGCTGATTATTGGCGGTGATGACGTCGTAGCGAAAAAACCGCATCCTGCGGCCATTTTTTTGGTGCTGGGTAAATTTGGCCTGCTGCCCGCGCAGTTGCTGTTTGTCGGGGATTCGCGCAACGATATTTTGGCTGCGCAGTCGGCTGGTGTTCCCAATATTGGTATGACCTTTGGCTATAACTACGGCGAGCCTATTGCGACCAGCCAACCCGATCTCACCCTTGACTCTTTTGACGAACTTTTGCCCGCTATCGGGCGGTAATTTATCAGGACATAAGCATGAGCAAACCCATCGTTTTCAGCGGCGCACAGCCGTCCGGCGAACTGACCATTGGCAACTATATGGGTGCGCTGCGTCAGTGGGTGCAGATGCAGGATGATTTCCACTGCATTTACTGTATCGTCGACCTGCACGCGATCACCGTTCGCCAGGACCCGGCAGCACTGCGTAAAGCCACCTTAGATACGCTGGCGCTGTATCTGGCCTGTGGTATCGATCCCGAGAAAAGCACTATCTTCGTTCAGTCCCATGTGCCCGAGCACACGCAGCTCAGTTGGATCCTGAACTGCTACACCTATTTTGGTGAGCTGAACCGTATGACGCAGTTTAAAGACAAATCCTCGCGCTATGAAGAAAACATCAACGCGGGATTGTTCAGCTATCCGGTGCTAATGGCTGCAGACATTTTGCTTTATCAGACGACGCAGGTGCCAGTGGGTGAAGACCAGAAACAGCACCTTGAACTGAGTCGCGACATTGCGAGCCGGTTTAACGCGTTGTATGGCGATATCTTTAAAGTGCCCGAGCCGTTCATTCCTAAATCTGGCGCACGCGTGATGTCCCTGCTGGAACCGACGAAAAAGATGTCTAAGTCGGACGATAACCGCAATAACGTTATCGGCCTGCTGGAAGATCCAAAATCCGTGGTCAAAAAAATCAAGCGCGCGATGACCGACTCGGAAGAGCCACCTGTCATTCGCTATGACATTAAAGAGAAGGCGGGCGTATCAAACCTGCTGGACATTCTGTCAGGCGTGACCGGCAAGCCCGTAACGGCGCTGGAGCAGGAGTTTGAAGGCAAAATGTACGGGCATCTGAAAGGCGCAGTAGCTGATGCGGTGTCCGGTATGCTGACTGATCTGCAGGAACGCTATCATCGCTTCCGTAACGATGAAGCGCTGCTGGAGCAGGTGATGCGTGACGGTGCGCAGAAAGCCCGTGCTCAGGCGCAGGAAACCCTGAAAAAGGTTTATGACGCTGTAGGTTTTGTCGCTCAGCCCTAATCGGCGAGTCGGGCATGTAAACGGCGAGCATAGGCTCGCCGTTTTGTTTTTACCACCAGCGTAATGTTTCGTGCAGGACAGTCCGACAGCGGCGAATCACCTGTCTGGTGCTTATTGATGTACATCAATCGCAGTACGCTATACCTCTTAAGGGAGTGCTGCACGATTCAGCCCATTACCTTAAGTGAGGTCACTGACTTACAAAGTCATCTGGAGCAGGGCAACGCTATCGTGTTAGCTTTAATCAGCAGCGCTTAACGTATCAGGAGCCCGCAATGACAACCGCACCACTTCGATGGATAAACAATCTGCGTCTGCCCACACGTGACGGACTGTGGCAGATAGAAATTGCTGAAGGGAAAATCGTCCGAATGACGGCACAGCCTCAGCAGATATCTGCGGACGGCGCCTCGCTGGATGCGGAAGGTGGCCTGGCCCTTGCGCCTTTTATTGAACCTCATATTCACCTGGATACCACGCAAACCGCGGGAGAGCCAGCCTGGAACCAGTCCGGGACATTGTTTGAGGGCATTGAGCGCTGGGCAGAGCGCAAAGCGTTGCTGAGTCATGAGGACGTCAAACGGCGGGCAATGCAGACGCTTAAGTGGCAAATAGCGAACGGCGTACAGTATGTCCGTACCCATGTGGACGTATCCGATCCCACCTTAACGGCTCTCAAAGCGATGTTGGAACTTAAAGCGGAGATGGCACCCTGGATTGATATTCAGATCGTGGCGTTTCCGCAGGAAGGCATCCTGTCTTATCCCAATGGTGAAGCGCTTCTTGAAGAGGCGCTTCGGCTCGGCGCAGATGTCGTCGGGGCGATTCCTCATTTTGAATTCACCCGGGAATACGGCGTCGAGTCGTTGCATAAAACGTTCGCGCTGGCTAACCGTTATGACCGGCTTGTGGATGTGCACTGCGACGAAATTGACGATGAGCAGTCGCGCTTTGTTGAAACCGTGGCCGCCTTGGCCCACCGCGATGGCATGGGGGCACGCGTGACCGCAAGCCACACCACGGCGATGCACTCCTATAACGGTGCCTACACATCGCGTCTGTTTCGACTCCTGAAGCTCTCCGGGATTAACTTTGTAGCGAATCCGCTGGTCAATATTCATCTTCAGGGTCGTTTCGACAGTTACCCTAAGCGGCGCGGCATTACCCGTGTTAAAGAGCTTCTGGAGGCGGAGATTAACGTCTGCTTTGGTCACGATGATGTGTTTGATCCCTGGTATCCGCTGGGCACGGCCAATATGCTCCAGGTGCTGCATATGGGGCTACATGTGTGTCAGCTAATGGGCTATGAACAAATTAATGCCGGGCTCGATCTCATCACCCATCACAGTGCCAAAACGATGAATCTTGCAGAATACGGCATTCAACGCGGGCATGACGCCAGCTTGATTATCCTGCCAGCGGAAAACGGCTTTGACGCGGTGAGAAGACAGGTACCGGTGCGCTATTCGCTGCGTCGCGGAAAGGTGATAGCCGAGACTCAGCCTGCGAAAAGCGCAATCTGTTTAGAACAGTGGGAAGACGTGACGTTTAAACGCTGAAAGGCGAGGGCGGCATGGTGGCGCCGCCCAGAGAGATTAATGGGTGTTATGACCGTGGGAGCGGTGTTTGGTCACCAGACCTAACAGCACACACATAATAAACACCACCGCGTACAGGCCGTTTGCGGTTAACAGCGCGCTGTGAACGCCGCTGTTTTTCACAATCGGTGACGTCACAACAAAGGTCAGCATGGTGCCGACCGTGCCGCAGGTCAGAATAAAGTTAACCAGCTTGGGTGAGGCCACTTTGGTTTGCAGCGAGCCCAGGGTGATAATGGTGGTATAAATCGCGCTTGAGCTAAAGCCCAGCGTTAAGATAATCCATCTCAGCATGCTGGCGTCATGGCTGCTTACGAACCAGTACATCAACACCGTTGCCAGGCCTGCCAGCACCATCAAAATACGTTGCAGATCAAAGAAGCGCAGCAGGAAGCTGAACACCCACATACCGACCATGTAGGCGGTCCAGAAACTGCCCACCAGCTGACCGGCGTCGTCAATATTCATGCCCATGACTTTGGTCGCGTACTCTGGCACCCAGGAAATAAAGCCTAACTGGCCCAGGATGTAGCATAGCGCCGCAATGGCCAGAAACAGGACGCCAGCCCCCCATTTCTCTTTCTCAACGGTCGGGCTGTTCTCCGGCTTTCGCAGCACCGGGAATTCAACAAACAGCGTCATGATAAAAATGCCAACATAAATCACGCCAATACAGACGTAAACCCAGTACCACGGCAGATGACGCGCCAGCAGGATACCGGCAAGGATGGGGAAAATGGTGCCTGCCATACTGAAGAACGAATCCGTAAACAGCAGACGTGAACCGCGCTGACGGCCTTCGTACATGTGGGTTATCAGGAAGGTGCCAATCGACATGGTAATGCCGCTGACCACGCCAAGCACGAACATGCACAGAGAAAATACCGACAGATCGCGGCTGGTCATTAAGCCGATGACGGCTAACACCATCAGCACAAAGCCGAATATCAGCTGCCGTTTGAGCGGCACAATCACCATCAGCCAGGCATTAAGGAAAACCGCAGCCAGAATGCCACTGTTCAGGAAGGTGAAGGTGTTGCCCATACTGTCGATAGGAATCTGGAAATCTTTCGCGATATCGCCCATTACCATGCCGGTGACAATCACCAGTGCGCCGGTAAGCGCATACGAGAGAAAGCTAATCCAGGTAAGGCCGATACGATTACGATTTGTCATGTTCTGAACCTGTTAGGAAGCGGGAGAGCCTGAAGCGTCAGAAATTGTAAACGTAACCGTGATCTTAATAAACTAAGAGTGAAAATTGATGTCATTCATTTCATCAATACTGTGATTTTAGTCACGAAGCGCAAGCAACCTTATTCAGGCTCTGGTGGGTGCCTTTAGCGTAAATATAGGTAAAACGCTGGCTCTTGTATTACATGCTCTTTACAATCAATATCGTTTTTGAGCTGGCTCTCCAAAGTAAGGAATTACTCATGTTTAAACGTACTTTGACAGCGGCAGTTGCCCTGTTAGCGCTCTCTTCTGTTTCCGCCTCAGCTTTAGCGGCTAAAGGTGATACGCATGTTCTGCTTACCACCTCTGCTGGCAATATCGAACTCGAACTGAATAATCAAAAAGCACCGGTTTCAGTTAAAAACTTCGTGGATTACGTCAACAGCGGTTTCTACAACAACACGATTTTTCACCGCGTCATTCCTGGCTTTATGATCCAGGGCGGTGGCTTTACCAGTGAAATGCAGCAAAAACAGACCAACGCGCCGATTAAAAACGAAGCAGACAACGGCTTACGCAACCTGCGTGGCACCATCTCAATGGCCCGTACCGCCGATAAAGACAGCGCCACCAGCCAGTTCTTCCTGAACGTTGCTGACAACGCTTTCCTGGATCACGGTCAACGTGATTTTGGTTACGCCGTATTTGGTAAGATTGTCAAAGGCCAGGACGTGGTGGATAAAATTTCTCAGGTGCCGACAAAAGACGTGGGCCCGTATCAGAATGTGCCAACCAAACCTGTGGTCATTTTGTCAGCGAAAGTCTTACCGTAATTTGATCCCATGCCATCTCGTCTCCGGCAAAGGGAAAATTTGCTCTTATACTTAGAGCAAACCTGAGCAGGAGGCGGTATGGCAAACAAACTCACAGATAAACAAAAAGCAGCGCTCTGGCAACAGCGGCGAAATGCCAGCTATCGGGCAAGCTGTCGGCTCGAAGGCTTTACCCTGACGGAACCGGAAATCAAGGGTGAAGATGCAGAAGCGCGTCTGGCCTCACTGAGGAGGCAATATGGCTGCTAACACTGCCGTCACTCAGGATCCCTACCTGTGGCAAAACGATACCGTACTGAAAAACCGTCTTGATATTCACGATGCCGCGCAGCTGCGTAAAGCCGAGTTAAGCTTTAGTGCCGCGCGCCTTGCCACGCTTGAACTGGGCCCGTGCAAGATCGGATTGCCCTACCTCTGCCATATTCACCGTACCCTGTTTCAGGACGTCTATAGCTGGGCCGGCGAACTGCGTACGCTGGACATCTGGCGCGACGAAACCCCTTTTTGTCATTTCGAGTACATCGAAAAAGAGGGAAATGCACTGATGGCGGCGCTGGAAGAGGAGAAAGCCTTGGCCTGTCTGCCTCAGGCTGAGTTTGTAAAACGGATTGCCTGGTACTATTGCGAAGTCAATATGCTGCATCCCTTCCGCGAAGGTAACGGCAGGGCGCAGCGTATTTTCTTTGAACAGCTGGCGCTGCATGCCGGCTACGTGCTGGAATGGGACAACCTGAGCGCCGAAGACTGGGTTGCGGCAAATCAGGCCAGTGCCGCCGGCGCGTTGCAGCCGCTGGAAAAGCTCTTTGCCCGTATCGTCAGTGAAGCCAAAGCCCCCTGATCCGCTTACGCCACAGGGCGGCGCCCCAGGTGCGTCGCCCTGCACGAAACCGGTTATCCTGCATCCCCACATCACACTCATCCTGAACAGCATGATAGGATAGCGCTCTGGTCATCACTCTGGATGCTGAACGCTCCGCGCATCCCTCCGGTCTGCCTGAAATCACAATCATGTTGCTGCTTATTGATAACTACGACTCGTTTACCTGGAACCTCTACCAGTATTTTTGCCAACTGGGTGCTCAGGTTCGGGTAGTAAGAAATGATGCTATTACCCTTGATGAGATGCGCACGCTGCCGCTGACTCATTTGGTGATTTCTCCCGGCCCCTGCACGCCCGATCAGAGCGGTATTTCATTGCAGGCCATCCGCCATTACGCTGGCCGTCTTCCTGTACTGGGCGTTTGCCTGGGCCATCAGGCGATAGCCCAGGTTTTTGGGGCGCAGATCGTCCGCGCTCGCGAGGTAATGCATGGTAAAACCTCGGCGGTGCAGCACAATGGTTGCGGCGTCTTCCGCGGTCTGAATCAGCCGTTGACCGTTACGCGCTACCATTCACTTATTGTCAAAACGGAAACCTTACCTGATGAGTTCGAGGTGACCGCATGGAGCCTGCGTAACGGCCAGCCGGATGAGATTATGGGGATTCGCCATAAAACGCTCGCACTGGAAGGCGTGCAGTTTCATCCAGAGAGCATCCTCAGTGAACAGGGACACCAGCTGTTGGCTAATTTCCTGCACCAGTAAAGTTGTGTTTGCCTTTAAGTGATTTTTTATGCATATTTCATGATTATTATTTCATCGTGACTCAACGAATCAGTTAATGAGGTTGTCAATGACAGCGGAAAATATGGCAGTAACGCGTGAGACGTTCGATCAGGTTATTTTGCCTGTTTATGCACCTGCTCAGTTTGTACCGGTAAAAGGCAAAGGAAGCCGCGTCTGGGATCAACAGGGTAAAGAATATATCGACTTCTCTGGCGGCATTGCCGTGACCGCTCTGGGCCATTGCCACCCGGCGCTGGTTGAGACCCTGAAGAAACAGGGCGAAACCTTATGGCATACCAGCAATGTGTTTACCAATGAACCTGCGCTGCGTCTGGCCAGTAAACTGATCAACGCCACGTTTGCGGAGCGGGTCTTTTTTGCTAATTCGGGGGCAGAAGCCAATGAGGCCGCGTTTAAGTTGGCTCGCTACTATGCCTGTAAACGCCACAGCCCGTTCAAAAGCAAAATCATTGCCTTTCACAACGCCTTTCACGGCCGGACGCTGTTCACCGTAACGGTGGGCGGTCAGCCCAAGTACTCCGACGGTTTTGGCCCGAAACCCGCCGATATCGTTCATGTGCCGTTCAACGATCTGGACGCGGTTAAGGCGGTGATTGACGATCACACTTGCGCCATTGTGGTGGAGCCGATTCAGGGTGAAGGCGGTGTGATGCCTGCAACACCAGCGTTTATGCAGGGGTTACGTGAACTGTGCGACAAACACCAGGCGCTGCTGGTACTGGATGAGGTGCAAAGCGGCATGGGGCGCAGCGGTAAGTTGTTTGCCTATGAGCACTACGGCGTGACGCCCGATATTCTGACCTCGGCGAAGGCGCTGGGTGGCGGTTTTCCGGTAAGCGCCATGCTGACCACCAATGAGGTAGCCTCAACCATGGCGCCTGGCGTGCATGGCACGACTTATGGCGGCAATCCGCTGGCATGCGCGATCGCAGAAACCGCGTTAGATATTATCAATACGCCAGCTGTACTGAATGGGGTAGAAATCCGCCGCCAGCAGTTTGTTGAGGCGCTCAAGGCTATTGATGCGCGTCACGACCTGTTCAGTGATATCCGTGGTAAAGGCCTGCTGATTGGTGCAGCCCTGAAGCCGCAGCATGCGGGCAAGGCGCGCGATATTCTGAATGCGTCAGCTGCGGAAGGCGTCATGGTGCTGGTGGCCGGAACAGATGTGATGCGCTTCGCACCGTCGCTGATTATCGAGCCTGCCGATATCGAAGAGGGCATGGCTCGCTTTGCCCGTGCGGTAGAGAAAGTGCTGTCTGCCTGAGTTATTTGCGGCGCAGACTGCGCAACAGCCAGCGGCCATGATGAGGCCGCTGGTTCCAGGCCAGAGAAGAGATCGTGTGCATGACTTTCAGATGCTCCAGGATGCGCCTGACGTGCTGCTCCAGTACCGTGACCGGCCCCTCATTTATATCTTCCACGCCCTGTAGCAGATCCGTCTGCGAACTTTCCCCATCATATTCCAGCCTTTGCTGACACCGTTGCAGGGCGATCTCGCACCATTGCAGGTAGTGCTCAGCCAGCGTGGGCGGCAGCATGGTATGTTCACGTGCCAGAATGGTCATGGCGTTAATGTGCTCCACGATAAACTGGCAGTGCGTGACCCATAAGCGCATATCCTGCAGGTAGCGTGAATTAAATCCCGGCTCCTGCATGGCCTGATTCAGGGAGTTGAATACGGCGTTATGCGCCTGGTTGACCTTAACCCGCTGGTAAGCCAGCGCATCGGGTGACTGCTCCGGGCCCAGCAACATTCGCAGGGCATCCTGACAGGCCTCCAGCGCATCATGGGCATTCTGGCGCAGCAGGGCACTTTGCCACTGCGGCCACAGCCATAACATGCCCCCAAAGGCGATCAGGCAGCCCATCAGCGTATCCAGCAGGCGGGGCAGTAAAAACTGTGCCCCGTTAAGGGAGAGCAGTTGCAGCGTATAAACGGCCGTCACCGTAAATCCCACTATTGACCAGCCGTAAAACTGGCGGGTAAAACGGTAGCTGATAAAGGTAATCACCAGCATGATGCTCAGCACCAGCGGTTCAGGCACATCCAGGCGTAGCGACGCCGCCGCGATAGCCAGTCCGGCAAAGGTTCCCAGGGCCCGGTGCTGAATACGTACGCGGGTTGCGCTGTAGTTGCTCTGGCTGACAAACATGATGGTCATCAAAATCCAGTAGGGCTTAGGAATCGAAAAGAACACGGCCAGGGCGCTGCCCAGCATCAGCATGACGGAAAAACGCCCGGCCGTTCGCAGTGCGGAAGACCGCAGCGACAGATAGCTCCGCAACGCGGGCAGCAGCGGTAAACGACGCTGGCGATCGGCCATCAGGTCGCGTTGATAAAGCGGCTTTTGGGTTCGAAGCACCCGGGCGATACGGCTGAAATGATAGAGACAGAAGTTACCCACCGGATTGTCCGGATGCTGAAGGGCGATTTTCTCCAGCGCACCCAACTGCTTGTCCATATCGAAACGACCAGAGAGTTGGTGATACAGAATATCGTCGGCCAGCGCGCGCAGCCGGGCTGAAATCGTTCTGGCGTTCCAGCGGATGACGGCTTCAGCATGGCTTTGCTCGACCAGCTTCTGGACCTCTTCCGGCTGATGCAGGCTGACGGAGATATGCTCCTGCAGATCCAGTGCTACCTGAAACGCCCGGGTCAGGCGTTTGTGGCTGTGATCGCGACTCGCAGACAGCATATGCATTTGCTGATAGCAGGTGTTGATCAGATCGATCGCTTTTTGCTGACGCGCCAGCAGGGGCGGCAGGGCTTTTTCCGGATCGGTCAGCTGCGTCAATAAGCTGTACTTGGCGTCACAGTAATTTGCCAGCTCACGGTAGATCAGGCTCAGGCTTTCGCGCATCGGCTGCTCTTTCCACAGCCAGAACCAAAACCAGTTGAACAGGCCATACCAGAGCGTTCCACCGATATAGAGCAGGGGCGGAACGTAAATGGGCATACGGCCAATCAGGCTGAGGGTAAAAATTGCCGCGATTAACGTGCCGGGCAGCAGTCGGGCGTGCAGCGGACTGATCTCTCCGGTGACGCCAAGCAGCAAAGGCAGGGCAAACAGGATGAGCGGCAGCGGCACGTCTTTAAGCAGCAGCCACTGCATCAGTAAACTGCCAAGGGCAAACAGGCTGCCGCCGATGATCAGGCGTTTAAAGAAGCGTTTGTGGGGCGTGTCCAGACCGGCAATGTTGCAGCAGGCGGGAACCAATGAGAACAGCAATCCTTTTTGCAGATCGCCGAACAGCCAGCCGAGCGCTACGGGAAGGCACAACACCAGCGTCTGGCGCAGCGCATAGTTAACTTCGGGGTGATAGATTATTCTTCGCCACATCGGCTCAACACAAGACATTCACGGCATAATGTCGCCATCACGCCGTGAACAGTCAGGCTTAGCGTGTGCCGTAAACAACGATGGTTTTGCCGTGTGCGGAGATCAGGTTCTGATCTTCCAGCATCTTCAAGATACGGCCCACGGTTTCACGTGAACAACCAACGATTTGGCCAATTTCCTGACGAGTAATTTTAATTTGCATGCCGTCAGGATGCGTCATGGCATCTGGCTGTTTAGCCAGATTAAGCAACGTTTGTGCAATGCGTCCGGTCACATCCAGGAAAGCGAGATTCCCCACTTTTTCTGACGTCACCTGCAGACGGCGAGCCATCTGAGAAGAAAGGCGCATCAAAATATCCGGGTTAACCTGAATGAGCTGACGGAATTTCTTGTAGGAAATCTCTGCCACTTCGCACGCAGTTTTCGCACGTACCCAGGCGCTGCGCTCCTGACCTTCTTCAAACAGGCCAAGCTCACCAATAAAATCGCCTTGATTCAGATAAGAAAGAATCATCTCTTTGCCTTCTTCATCCTTAATCAGTACCGCGACGGAACCTTTCACGATGTAGTAAAGCGTTTCGGCTTTTTCACCTTGGTGAATCAGCGTACTTTTGGATGGATACTTGTGAATATGGCAATGGGACAGGAACCATTCAAGTGTAGGGTCTGTTTGCGGTTTGCCGAGAACCATTCGCTATTATCCTCTATTGTAATCGTGCCCAAAATACAGGGCTCAGTTTCCCTGCCAGGCGATGAAAGCGTTAAGCGTGTTTCCATTCAGGAAATTATTCGGGCTGCATTTGCGCAGAGCGCATCATTCTTCCCGGCTTCGTCTTCGGATGACGAAAAATATTTTCAGCACTGTTTGTAGCACAGCTTTCGCCGACTGTCTTGTGTTGTCTCGCTTCAGCAATAAGGCTGATTTCTCCGGATTGCTGTTTACCAGGCAAAAGCGTACTCTGACGCAAAAACAGGGCATTCTGGGGGCCAGATTATGCAGGCAAGAGTCAAATGGGTTGAAGGGTTAACATTCCTCGGCGAGTCTTCGTCCGGACATCAGGTCTTAATGGACGGCAATTCCGGCGATAAAGCGCCCAGCCCTATGGAAATGGTGCTGATGGCGGCCGGCGGATGCAGCGCCATTGATGTGGTATCAATTTTGCAAAAAGGTCGCAACGATGTGGCTGATTGCGAAGTAAAACTCGAATCAGAACGCCGGGAAGAAGCGCCTCGCATCTTTACCCGCATCAACCTGCATTTTATCGTCAGTGGAAAAGCACTTTCAGATAAAGCCGTGGCGCGTGCGGTCGACCTTTCAGCTGAGAAGTATTGCTCGGTTGCCATTATGTTAGGCAAAGGGGTGGAAATTACCCACAGTTACGAAGTTATCGAGCTGTAATTATTCAGAGGCCAGCGCGGCCTCTGATTTTATTCAATGCGTTTGCCTTCCATGAGCCGTTTTACCAGCGGTGCCATAATTAATTCCATCGCCAGCCCCATTTTCCCGCCAGGTACAACCAGCGTGTTGATATTGGAAATAAACGATCCCTGCAGCATGGCCAGTAGGTAGGGAAAATCAATATCTTCCAGCCCCTGAAAGTGGATGACGACAAAACTTTCATCCAGTGAAGGAATGGTGCGTGCCGCAAAGGGGTTAGAGGTGTCGACGGTTGGAACCCGCTGAAAGTTAATATGGGTGCGTGAGAACTGCGGCGTAATGAAATTGATGTAATCTTCCATTGAGCGCACCACCGAATCCATTACGGCTTCACGCGAATGACCGCGTTCACCGGTATCGCGTACCAGCTTCTGAATCCACTCCAGGTTAACGATGGGGACGACGCCGACCAGTAAATCCACTTTTTCAGCGACGTTGTGCTGAGCCGTCACGACGCCGCCGTGCAGTCCTTCATAAAACAGCACGTCCGTATCCGGTGGCAGCGGCTGCCACGGGGTAAAGGTACCTGGTACCTGATTCCAGGGCACCGCTTCGTCGTAGGTATGCAGGTATTTACGTGACTGGCCCTTGCCCTGATCACCGTATTCAACAAAGGTCTGCTCCAGCAGACCGAAATCATTCGCCTCCGGGCCAAAGTAGCTGATATGGCGACCCAGATCGCGCGCCTTACGGATAGCCATATCCATTTCAGGCCGGGTAAATCGGTGGAAACTGTCCCCTTCCAGCTCGGCCGCGTGCAAATTGAGTTGCTGAAAAATTTTACGGAATGCGAGGCTGGTGGTAGTGGTTCCGGCACCGCTGGAACCTGTTACCGCGATAATCGGATGACGTGCCGACATAGTGAAACTCCCTGTGAAATCAGGCGATGAGCATTGTTAGCACGATTTTTCATTCTGTGCATCAGCCACGGAACTCACTTTTGCGCATGATGTTGACCGATTCGTGAAGCTCAGACCAGACCAGCACGACTTCACCTTGCTGCAGCTGGCGTCGCACATTGGCGACTTTTTCGGTCAGGCTGAGTTCCTGTTCGCCGTAGTCGGTACCTTCGCGTAGAACAAAGGCTTCAATAACGTTTTCAAGGGTTTCGGGAGAAACCTGTTGCCAGGGAATAATCACAGGGTTAGCTATCCAGATAAGGGGAAATCCACTGCGGCACGCGCTGTTCCAGCCACAATTCAGGCTGACGCAGGGTACCACTCACAAATCCAACATGACCACCGTGTGTTGTCAGCTGATAGGTAATAGTGGCAGATAACTGGTCATTCTGCGGGATCACCTCATCGCTCATAAAGGGGTCATCTTTTGCATGGATAATCAGCAACGGTTTTGTCACCGATCTCAGCAACGGCAGGGCGCTGGCACGGCGATAATAGTCCGTGGCGTCGGCAAAGCCATGCGCCCGGGCCGTGATGGCGTCGTCAAAATCACGCAGGCGACGCAGGGCATTCAGCTGACTGAGATTGACCGGTAAGGTGTCGGGCCATGCGTGCAGCTTGCGCCTGGCATTCTTTTTAAGCTGGCTCAGCAGGTAACGCTGATAAATTTGGGAAAACCCGCGTTCCAGTCGGGCGCTACAGGGTTCAAGCATCAAGGGTGCCGAAACGATAACGCCGGCATCCAGCGCAACGTCACTGCCCTGTTGGCCCAGCAGGCAACCCAGCATATTCCCGCCCAGCGAAAACCCCACAGCTGCAGTAGGAACCTGTCCCCAGCGGGCCTTCAGCCAGGTCAGGAAAAAGCGTGCATCTTCCGTCTCGCCGGAGTGGTAAATCCGGTTTAGCCTGTTCGGCTCGCCGCTACAGCCGCGAAAATGCATCACTACGGCCAGCCAGCCACGTTGCCTGCAGACTTGCATCAGGCCATGGATGTAGGGACTGTGGAAGCTTCCTTCCAGACCATGAAACAGCACCACGCGTGGTTTATGCGCGGCAAACTGTGGATCTTCACTCCAGGCCAGATCGACAAAATCACCATCGGGTAAATCCAGCCGCTGCCAGTGAGGCGTTAACGCTAGAGTACGGCGGAACAGGCGCGGCAGTATGGTTTGCACATGCGGATTGGTCAGGCCGCGCATGGGGCTGAACGCCGCGCCGTCCGGGCCCGAAAATTTCATGTTGTAAAGGCTTGTCTGTTCCATATCACACTGTTAGCTTCGATAAGTTTTCACATAATGGAGGGAGAACCCGGATTAATGGAACTCAGTCTTTTTTTATCAATGTTAGGGTTTCTCTGGGTCGCGGCGATTACACCCGGCCCTAATAATATGTTACTCACCGCCTCGGGCGCCAACTTTGGCTTTTTCCGTACCCTTCCGTTAATGGTCGGCATCATGATTGGTATGCAACTGATGCTACTGATGGTGGCGTTTGGCGTAGGGGGATTGATCCTGCTCTATCCCTCACTGCACCTTATCCTGAAAGTTGCCGGGAGCCTCTATCTTCTGTGGCTGGCATGGAAAATTGCGACCGCCGCATACGAAAAGCTGGAGACCGATGCGGCGCCGGTCTCGCCCATGCCCTTCTGGCAGGGAGGATTGTTGCAGTTGATCAATCCCAAAGCCTGGTTAATGGCCCTGGGGGCGATAGCCAGCTTTAGCCTGGCCGGTGCCGGATATCGCCACTCTGTCCTGTTAATCAGCGTAGGGATGGTGATGGTCAATCTGGTCGCGGGCATCATCTGGATGGGGTTTGGCGCGATGATTGGCCGTGTTTTACGCAGTCCGCGCGCGTGGAAGATATTTAACCTCAGTATGGGGCTGTTAACCGCAGCCTGCGTACTGCTCATCTGGCGCTGACATTAACTGGAGGCGCGTTCCAGGCGCTTCCAGGGCAGCACCTCCCTGACAACCGGCGCATGGGGCTGACGGATTTTTTTCAGCAGCAACTGTACGCTGCGGGCGCCCAGCTCATTCATCGGTTGCTCTATGGTGGTCAAAGGCGGATTCAGGCTGCCGGTAAAGGGAATACCGTCAAACCCTACCACAGCCAAATCCTCGGGTACGCGCAAGCCTGCTTCCAGCGCCGCATGCACGACGCCGACCGCCAGTACATCGGACACGGCAAAGACCGCGTCTGGTCGCTCGGGCGAGTGCAACATCTCCCGTAAAGCCCGACTGCCTTCTTCACAGGAAATATCCGCAGTATAGACGACCTTAGACCAGCCCAAATCCGTTTGCTCAATGGCCTGGCGATAACCCTGCTCACGATACTGGGAATACAGATAACGCATGTCGCCGTTGACCAGTGCAATGCGTTGGCGGCCTCTGGCAGCAAGGTAATGTACGGTATCGCGCGCAGCCTCAAGATGATCGATGGAGACCGAGGATGCCGCAATCTGAGGATCAAACTCTGAGCACTGTACCCAAGGCGCATCTCCAATGATATCGATAAGGCTTTCCAGACCGGCCGCCGCGTCCATGGTAATGACGCCATCAACGACTTTGCCTGTGAGCAGCGTCAGGTAAGCGGCTTCGCGTTTAAACTGCGAGGCGGAATTACACAACAGGATATGGTAGCCATGCATTTCGGCTTCCGATTCAATGCCTTGCACCACCCTGGAACAAAAGGGATTGGTGATATCTGAAATCAGCACCAGCAGCATATGGCTTTGTGAGGTACGCAACTGACGCGCTAACAGGTTTGGCTGATAGCCGCTGGTTGAAATGGCATCCAGCACTTTCTGGCGCGTATCCGCTTTCACACCTGGATGAGCGTTAAGCACGCGGGATACCGTGGCTTTAGACACGCCAGCTAACAGGGCAACTTTGTCGATCGACATCGAACTCGCAGGCCTCACCGGGAGCAAATAATAGCGCATATCAATAGCACACCCAGCATGTGAGCGCCTGACAAATTTATGGCTTTTTGTCTGAATTTTAATTTGCATATAACGGCAATCTATTGCAGATGATGATCTAAGAATTTCTTTCTATTAGGGATAACTTTTAATTCCTTTGTGAAATTAATCCTGCCAGCAACACTGCCCACATCATAAAAGTGATGGGGAAAATCATGTTAAAAGGGCAGTCAACCATTTTGGCTACTGTGCTGGCACTGCTGGCGTTTCAGGCCGGCGCGGTCGACGTGACGGTGGCGTATCAAACCTCTGCCGAACCGGCCAAGGTGGCGCAGGCAGATAACACTTTTGCTAAAGAGAGCGGCGCAACGGTAGCCTGGCGCAAATTCGACAGTGGGGCGGGCGTATTGCGCGCCCTGGCATCCGGAGATGTGCAGATAGGCAATATTGGGTCCAGTCCGCTAGCGGTTGCGGCGACGCAGCAACTCCCGATAGAAGCGTTTTTGCTCGCCTCTCAGTTGGGGAATTCAGAAGCGCTTGTTGTCAGGAAAACCATCGCCAGCCCTCAGGATCTGATTGGCAAACGCATCGCCGTCCCCTTTATCTCCACCACGCACTACAGCCTGCTTGCTGCCTTGAAGCACTGGGGAATTAAACCCTCCCAGGTCCAACTGGTGAACCTGCAGCCGCCCGCTATTGTGGCCGCCTGGCAGCGGGGCGACATCGACGGCGCGTACGTTTGGGCACCGGCGGTCAATGCACTGGAAAAGGACGGCAAGGTCCTGACAGACTCTTCTCAGGTTGGCCGCTGGGGATCGCCTACGCTGGATGTCTGGGTCGTGCGTAAAGACTTCGCGCAGCAGCATCCTGATATTGTTACCGCCTTTGCCCGCAGCGCCCTTGAGGCGCAGAAAGCCTATCTGGATGACCCGGAAAAGTGGCTGAAACAGGCTGACAACCTCAGCAAGCTTTCGCGTTTAAGCGGCGTGCCAGAGCAAGCGGTTCCGGAACTGGTAAAAGGCAATACCTACCTTACGGCCGCGCAGCAGGTTAAACAGCTGGATCAGCCGGTGAACAAGGCCATCGTGGATACGGCGCAGTTTCTGAAAGCGCAGGGAAAAGTGCCGCAGGCTGGCAGTGATTACAGCCGTTATGTCACCAGCCGCTTTGTTGCCCCCTTGGCTAAACCCTGAGGAGAACGCCATGTTACGTATCGCTCACCTGAACGCGAGTTATGGCGGCCAGCCTGTGTTGCAGGACATCACGTTACAGCTTGATAAAAAAGCGTTGATGGTCGTGCTGGGGCCGTCAGGCTGTGGCAAAACAACCCTGCTTAACCTGATCGCCGGATTTTTACCGGTTGAGTCCGGCACGGTTTCCCTGGACGGGGAGCCTGTGCGCGGGCCGGGCGCAGAGCGTGGCGTGGTGTTTCAGAACGAAGGCCTGCTGCCGTGGCGTAACGTGCTGGATAACGTGGCTTTCGGCTTGCAGATAGCCGGCATGGCGCGCCAGCAGCGTGAGGAGATTGCACGGGGCTTCATCAAAAGCGTCGGACTCGAAGGTGCGGAAAAACGCCCTATCTGGCAGCTGTCAGGAGGCCAGCGTCAGCGCGTCGGGATCGCCCGGGCGCTGGCGGCCAATCCACAACTGTTGCTGTTGGATGAGCCTTTCGGCGCACTTGACGCGTTTACGCGTGAGCAAATGCAAACCCTGTTATTAACCCTGTGGCGCAACAGCGGTAAGCAGATTCTGCTTATCACTCACGACATTGAAGAAGCCATCTTTCTGGCCAGCGAGCTGGTGCTGCTCTCTCCCGGGCCTGGGCGCGTGCAGGAAAAAATGACGCTTAATTTTGGTCAGCGTTTCGTGGAGGGCGAACCCTGCCGGAGCATTAAATCCGATCCTGATTTTATTGCCCAGCGGGAATATGTGTTGAGTCGGGTATTTGAACAGCGGGAGGCCTTTGTATGAGTGCGCTGATCAACGATGAGCCGGCCACCGGGCGCCACCGTCGCCTGCGCTGGCCTTTTTCCACCTCGTTTACGCTGAGCGCCCTGAGCCTGCTTGTGCTGCTGTTCGTCTGGTGGAGCGTGACCGCGCTGGGCCTCATTGCACCGCTGTTTTTACCTTCGCCGCAGCAGGTAGTAAGTAAGCTGCTGCTGGTGGCTGGCCCGCAAGGATTTATGGACGCCACGCTGTGGCAGCATCTGTCGGCCAGTCTGACGCGGATGCTGATTGCCTTAACCGCGGCGGCGGCGATCGGCATCCCGGTGGGGATCGCGATGGGCATCAGCCCGGTCGTGCGTGCGCTGATCGATCCGCTGATTGAGCTGTACCGGCCCGTACCGCCGCTGGCGTATTTGCCGCTGATGGTGATCTGGTTTGGTATTGGCGAGACCTCGAAAATCCTGTTGATTTATCTGGCTATATTCGCCCCGGTGGTGCTGTCGACGGTGGCGGGCGTGCGTCATGCTCAGCAGGTTCGTCTGCGTGCGGCGGCCTCGTTGGGAGCGACCCGCTGGCAACAGCTGCGTTGGGTCATTTTGCCTGGTGCCCTGCCGGAGATACTGACCGGGTTACGGATTGGTCTGGGCGTGGGATGGTCAACGCTGGTGGCTGCCGAGTTAATCGCGGCAACCCGAGGCTTGGGTTTTATGGTGCAGTCGGCGGGCGAGTTTCTTGCTACGGATGTGGTGCTGGCAGGGATCGCGGTCATTGCCGTGATTGCGTTTGGTTTAGAGCTGAGTCTGCGTGCGTTGCAACGCCGGTTAACGCCCTGGAATGGAGAGCAAAAATGAACGAAAAGTTAGCCATCAAGCCGCTGGGGCCCTTTATCGGTGCCCAGGTCGGCAACCTTGATGTATCACGTCCCCTCAGCGACGCGCAGTTTGAACAGCTTTATCATGCGCTGCTGCGTCACCAGGTGCTGTTCCTGCGCGAACAGGTCATTACGCCCGAGCAGCATCGCGCACTGGCGATTCGCTTTGGCGATCTCCATATTCATCCGGTTTACCCTCATGCCGAGGGCGTGGAAGAGATTATCGTTCTGGACACGCACCAGGATAATCCGCCGGATAATGACAACTGGCATACCGATGTGACCTTTATTCAAACGCCGCCCGCCGTGGCGTTACTTGCGTCTAAAGTGCTGCCTGAGTCTGGCGGCGATACGTTGTGGACCAGCGGCATTGCCGCTTATGAGGCGCTGTCTGCGCCTTTTAAGACATTACTGGTTGAGTTACGTGCAGAGCATGACTTTACCAAGGCGTTTCCTGAATATAAGCATCGCAAGACGGAAGAGGCGCATCGGCAGTGGCAGCAGGCTGTGGCGAAAAATCCCCCTGTTTATCATCCGGTGATCCGCACCCATCCCGTGAGTGGCAAGAAGGCCCTGTTTGTCAACGAGGGGTTTACGACGCGGATTATGGATATCAGTCAGAAAGAGAGCGACGCGCTACTGGGCTTTTTGTTTGCCCACGTGACCCGGCCCGAGTTTCAGGTGCGCTGGCGCTGGCAGCCAAACGATCTGGCTATCTGGGACAACCGGGTGACACAGCACTATGCGAATGCGGACTATTATCCGGCGAGGCGAGTGATGCAGCGGGCGACGGTGCTAGGTGACCAGCCTTATTGATCCGCACCCGGCGCTGGAGCCGGTGCGGAGGAGTAAGGCAAGAGCAAGAAACATCACCGCCTTTATCAGGCGGTGAGCATGGCTTCCAGTTTTTCCTGTGCATCCAGCCAGGCCATCTCCACCTCTTCCAGGGCCGATTTACTCTCGGCCTGTTTTTGTAGCGCGGCGCTGAGATCGGCCTTACGGCTTTGCTCATAGAGGGCGCTATCTGAGAGCAGGGCTTCGGCGTCGGCGAGCTGGCTTTGCCATTTTGCCATCTGCTTTTCCAGCTTCTCAATTTCTTTACGCAGCGGCTGGGTCTGCGTGCGCAGCTCCGCTTCACGGCGCTTCTGGTCCTTGCGCGCCTGAGCGCTGTTGCCGGAATCCTGCCTGGGTGCCGCATCCTGCTGAGACTGCTGTTTTTGCAGGTCGCTCAGCCACTGCTGATAGTCTTCCAGATCGCCGGGAAACACATCTACGCTGCCATCGTGAACCAGATAGAGATCGTCCGTGGTGGCACGTAACAGATGACGATCGTGCGAAACCACCACTAACGCGCCTTCGAAATCGATAAGCGCTTCGGTGAGTGCCTGGCGCATATCCAGATCCAGATGGTTGGTTGGCTCATCCAGCAGCAGCAGGTTAGGGCGCTGCCAGACAATCAGCGCCAGCACCAGGCGCGCCTTTTCTCCACCGGAGAAACGCGCTGTTATCTCTGTGACTTTATCACCCTGAAAACCAAAACCGCCGAGATAGTCACGTAACTGCTGCTCCAGCACTTTTGGCGCGATACGGGACAGGTGCTGTAAAGGGGACTCGTCGGCGCGCAGGAACTCCAGCTGATGCTGGGCGAAGTAACCCAGCTTAATGCCTTTTGCCAGCCCAATCTCACCCTCTTTGGCACTGAGCTCACCGGCCAGCAGCTTAATCAGGGTCGATTTACCGGCGCCGTTGCGCCCCAGCAGGCCAATACGTGAGCCGGGCACCAGGTTAAGCTTAATGGCATCAAGAATGATGCGATCGCCATAGCCTGCGGTGACTTTTTCCATTTTCAGCAGCGGATTCGGCAGGCTCTCCGGTGCACGAAAGCTGAAGCTGAAGGGGTTATCCACGTGCGCTGGCGCAATCAGCTCCATGCGCTCCAGCATCTTAATGCGGCTTTGGGCCTGCTTCGCCTTGGTTGCCTGAGCACGGAAGCGATCAATATATTTCTGCAGATGCGCCACTTTTTCCTGCTGGCTCTGATATAACGCCTGCTGCTGGGCCAGTTTGGCGCCGCGCTGGCGTTCGAAGGAGCTGTAGTTCCCGGTGTACTCCATCATCGTCTGCTGCTCGATGTGGATAATTTTATCCACCACGGGATCGAGAAAATCGCGATCGTGCGAGATCAGGATCAGCGTACCTTCATAGCTTTTCAGCCAGCGCTCCAGCCAGATAACCGCATCCAGATCGAGGTGGTTGGTCGGTTCATCCAGCAGCAACAAATCTGAGCGGCACAGTAACGCCTGAGCCAGGTTTAGCCGCATGCGCCAGCCGCCCGAAAAGTCGCTTACCGGGCGCTGAAGCTGCTCCTGACTAAATCCCAGTCCATGCAGCAGGCTCGAGGCGCGTGACTGGATGGTCCAGGCCTGAATGGTATCGAGCTTTCCGTGTACCAAAGCAATGGCATTTCCGTCATTTCTGATGTTCGCCTCTGCCAGTTCTGCCTCAAGCTGGCGGTATTCACGATCGCCATCGATCACATAGTCAAGGGCGGCCTGGCTCAGGGCAGGGGTTTCCTGATTCACCCAGGCCAGTGACCAGTTGCCGGGAAAGGTGAATGAGCCTGCATCGCTGGTCATCTCGCCTTTCAGCAACGACAGCAGCGTGGATTTTCCACAGCCGTTTTTACCCACCAGTCCGACTTTTTGGCCTGGATTGATGGTGGCGGTCGCGTTATCGAGCAGAACGCGAATACCGCGGCGAATTTGTAGGGCAGAGAAGACAATCATAAGCGCCGTATCGTCAGAATATGTTAATTTACCTGCAACATAATTGGGTTTTTGTTGCGTTGTGCATGGTAGCGGAAATCTGCACCAATGACGACGCTTTGGAGGGAAAGGATGTCGCAGCCACCTAAGATTTTGCTGCTTTTTGCTCATCCTGAAGCACAGGATTCAAAGGCAAATCGCATTTTGCTGGAGGCGGCAGAGAAAACAGAACATGTCACCGTTCACGATCTCTATGCTGCCTACCCGGATTTTTTTATTGATGTCTACCACGAGCAACAGCTGCTGCGTGAGCATGATGTGATTATTTTTCAACATCCGCTTTACACCTACAGCTGCCCGGCGCTGTTAAAAGAGTGGCTGGATCGCGTGCTGTCGCGCGGCTTTGCCAACGGCGTGGATGGTAATGCGCTTGAAGGCAAATACTGGCGCAGTATTGTGACCACCGGTGAGCCAGAGTCCGCCTTTCAGCGCCAGGGGCTAAATCGCTACGCCATGAATGACATTTTACGTCCCTTCGAGCTGACGGCGCAGATGTGCCGCATGCACTGGATGCCGCCGATGATTATTTACTGGGCTCGCCGTCAGGATCCCGATTTACTGAAAAACTATGCCCGCGCTTACAGCGACTGGCTGGCAGCACCTCTGCCAAATGGAGGGTTATAAATGGAAGGACAAACGCTACTGACCGCGGGGGTAATCTATCTCGTTGCGGCGGTGCTGATCGTACCGGTAGCGGCGCGTCTCGGTATTGGCGCGGTTTTAGGGTACTTGCTGGCCGGTATTGCTATCGGGCCATGGGGACTAGGGTTTATTAGCGACGTCGATGAGATTCTGCACTTTTCTGAGCTGGGCGTCGTGTTTCTGATGTTTATCATCGGGCTGGAGCTTAATCCGGCAAAGCTTTGGGCGCTGCGCCGTTCTATTTTTGGTATCGGCGCGGCGCAGGTGATTTTTTCAGCGGCCATTCTCGGCGTATTGCTGTGGCTGACCAAATTTGACTGGCGAGCGGCGGTTATTGGCGGCATTGGTCTGGCAATGTCATCCACGGCGATGGCGCTCCAGCTGATGCGCGACAAGGGAATGAATCGCAGTGAAGCCGGGCAGTTAGGCTTTTCAGTACTGTTGTTCCAGGATCTGGCCGTCATTCCAGCTCTGGCGTTGATTCCGCTGCTGGCAGGCAATGACAGCGGCAGTATCGACTGGATGAAAGTGGGCATGAAGGTGCTGGCCTTCGCTGGCATGTTAGTGGGTGGCCGTTATTTGCTGCGCCCCATTTTTCGTTATATCGCGGCATCGGGCGTACGCGAGGTGTTTACCGCTGCTTCACTGCTGCTGGTATTAGGATCGGCGCTGTTTATGGATGCGCTGGGATTGTCCATGGCGCTGGGGACATTTATCGCCGGCATTCTGTTGGCGGAAAGTGAATACCGGCATGAGCTGGAAGTGGCGATTGAGCCGTTTAAAGGTTTGCTGCTGGGGCTGTTTTTTATCTCAGTTGGCATGGCGCTGAATCTTGGCGTGCTCTATACCCATATTATCGCGATTTTGCTGGGCGTACTGGCGCTGGTGGCGGTAAAAATCCTGGTTTTATACGTACTGGCGCGTATTTATGGTCTGCGCAGCTCGGAGCGCCAGCAGTTTGCCGGTGTACTGTGTCAGGGCGGTGAGTTTGCCTTCGTCCTGTTTTCAGCCGCGTCATCCGCCAAACTGTTTTCGGGCGATCAACTTCCGCTTCTGCTGGTAACCGTGACGCTGTCCATGATGACGACGCCACTGTTGATGCAAGGCATTGACCGTCTGTTAGCACGTCGTTTCAATGAAATCGACGAAGATGCTGAAAAGCCGTTCGTTGAAGACGATCAGCCGCAGGTTATTGTGGTGGGCTTTGGTCGTTTTGGTCAGGTCGTTGGCCGCTTGCTGATGGCGAACAATAAACGTATCACGGTACTGGAGCGCGATATCAGCGCGGTGAGCCTGATGCGTAAATATGGCTACAAGGTTTATTATGGCGATGCCACCGAGCTGGAGCTGCTGCGTGCAGCCGGGGCGGCCAGTGCGCAATCCATTGTGATTACCTGCAGTAATCCGGAAGATGCCATGACGATTGTCCATCTCTGCCAGCAGCATTTTCCGCATCTGCACATCATGGCGCGTGCTCGCGGCCGCGTAGAAGCCCACGAGCTACTTCAGGCGGGCGTTACGCAGTTCTCGCGTGAAACCTTTTCCAGTGCGCTGGAACTGGGGCGTAAAACATTGATGTCGTTGGGTATGCATCCGCATCAGGCGCACCGCGCACAGCAGCATTTCCGTCGGCTGGATATGCGCATGTTACGGGAACTGATGCCCGCCCATTCCGACAATGCACAGATTTCTCGTGCGCGTGAAGCCCGTCGGGAACTTGAAGATATCTTCCAGCGTGAAATGCAGCATGAACGGCGTCAGATCCATGACTGGGACGACGATCAGTAATCAGAGAAGGCAGGTAGAGCATCATGCGTAAACGTTTTATTGCCGGTGCGGTTTGTCCGCACTGCCAGGAAAAAGACACGCTGGCCATGTGGCGTGAAAACAATGTCGATGTGGTTGAGTGTGTGAAGTGCGGCCATCAAATGCGCGAAGCGGATAAACAGGCACGCGATCAGGTTCGCAGCAATGAGCAGGTGATCGGAATTTTCCATCCCGAGTAGCGAAATGGCCCAGCTTTTTTTAAGCTTAACCACACAGCGGGATTGAATTCCGTTACAATTGACGCCATTAACGCTGTGGTCGCAAGAGAAAAAGATAACCTCTTGTACTCAGCCCCGAACCTTTCTGGTTGGTGTTATTGCACGCAAGAATAGACCAATGAGACGGGATCTTTGTTCTCAACGGTTAGGAGATATCATGAAAGTAGCAAAAGACCTGGTGGTAAGCCTGGCCTATCAGGTACGTACAGAAGACGGTGTGTTGGTTGACGAGTCACCGGTGAGTGCACCGTTAGACTATCTGCACGGTCATGGTTCCCTGATTTCTGGTCTGGAAAACGCGCTGGAAAACCACGTAGCGGGCGATAAGTTTGAGGTGCACATTCCTGCAAACGACGCTTACGGTCAGTACGATGACAACCTGGTACAGCGCGTACCAAAAGACGTTTTTATGGGCGTTGATGAATTACAGGTTGGTATGCGTTTCCTGGCAGAAACCGATCAGGGCCCAGTACCGGTTGAAATCACCGAAGTTGAAGACGAGCATGTTGTGGTTGACGGTAACCACATGCTGGCAGGTCAGAACCTGAACTTCAATGTTGAGGTGGTTGCGATTCGTGAAGCCACACCGGAAGAGCTGGCCCATGGCCACGTTCACGGTGCCGATGGTCATCATCACGATCATGACCACGACCACGATCACGGCCATGACCACGGTCAGGGTGGTTGCGGTACCGGTGGTTGCGGTTGCAGCCACTAAGTTCAAATCTGCATGTCAAGGCCACCTCCGGGTGGCCTTACTTTTTTCTGCCTGTCGCGGTGCGCGCGTCGATAACCGCCTGGATCAGTAATGAGGCGGTGGCGTTTCTTCAGAAGGATCGGCAATCATCGATGGCGCGCTGGCTTTGAACTTCTCAAGCAGCAGGCGCATATGTTCGCGCATCTTACTCATTTCAAGTTCATGCTGGACCACGGTATTGTTCAGTTGATCGATGGTCATCTCCTGAAAAGCCAGTTTACTTTCAAGCGTTTCAATACGTTGTTCCCACTCTGACTGTTGCATGACCTGTTCTCCTGTTAAGGTGCTACTCAGCGCGCAATTCTAATGGCTGACGTTGCAGAATTGCCCTATTTTTTATCTTTAATTTAGTGTTTAGCTTGAAAATGGCCCAGATGGCATCATCTCTGGTGAAACTTCCTGATGCAAAAAAGGTCGGAAGTAGACCAGGATAATTACGCTGTGGGAGTGTTCGCCACTGCCACGTAAAGTTATAGTGTGGGCCCGCAGTCCGCAATGATTCCCGAGGTGTCAGGCTTCGGTTTTGGAGAAAGGATGAAATCACTGTTCAAAGTCACATTGTTAGCTACCACCATGGCCGTTGCGCTAAATGCTCCGCTGGCAATGGCCGCAGAAACTGCAGCGGCACCGGCGGCTGCTGCTGATGCACCTCAGACTGCTCCCCAGGCTCCAAAAAACGCTGCCTTCAAAAACGAAGATCAGCAATCTGCATATGCATTAGGTGCATCGCTGGGCCGTTACATGGACAACTCTCTGAAAGAACAAGAGAAGCTGGGCATCAAACTGGACAAACAGCAGCTGATTGCCGGTGTTCAGGATGCATTCGGTGGCAAGAGCAAACTGTCTGACGAAGAAATTGAGCAAACACTGCAGGCGTTTGAAGTGCGTGTGAAAGGCGCGGCTTCAGCCAAGATGGAAAAAGACGCGAAAGAAAACGCTGAGAAAGGGGAAGCTTACAGCGCTAAGTTTGCCAAAGAGAGCGGCGTGAAGAAAACTGACAGCGGTCTGCTTTACAAAGTAGAGAAAGAAGGCACCGGTGATGCGCCGAAAGACAGCGATACCGTGGTCGTCAACTACAAAGGTACGCTGATTGACGGTACTGAGTTCGACAACTCTTACACGCGCGGTGAGCCACTGTCATTCCGTCTTGATGGCGTGATCCCGGGCTGGACCGAAGGCCTGAAGCACGTTAAGAAAGGCGGTAAGATCAAGCTGGTCATTCCACCGAACCTTGCTTACGGTAAAAACGGCGTTCCGGGTATTCCGGCTAACTCCACCCTGGTGTTTGATGTTGAACTGCTTGATATCAAACCTGCTCCGAAAGCGGATGAAAAAACGCAGGCCCCTGCTGCTGACGCGAAGAAATCGCAGTAATCTGTCTACCGCCACCTTCGGGTGGCGGTTTCTGTTTATGACAAACCTCTGGCATAAGCCCGCGACATTTGCCAGACTATCGCCTGCATAACTATCCCAATATTGAGTCTGCCCGTAAGCCGCTGAGACAGGCTCCAGCCATGTAGGGTGATGTCTTCAATGTCTAATCCATTCAATCCCGGTGAACTGAGCGACTTCGATCTTCTGGAGCAGCATCCGTTCGAGCAAACTGATTACGATATTCTAAAGTCGTATGAGGCCGTCGTAGATGGCCTTGCCATGTTGATTGGCTCGCATTGCGAAATCGTCCTTCACTCACTGGAGGATTTGAACTGTTCGGCCGTGCGCATTGCTAACGGCGAGCACACAGGGCGTAAAGTGGGATCGCCCATTACGGATTTAGCACTGCGCATGCTGCACGATATGCAGGGTGCAGACAGCAATGTTTCCCGTGCCTACTTTACCCGCGCGAAAAGCGGTGTGCTGATGAAGTCAGTGACCATCGCGATTCGTAACCGACAGCAGCGGGTGATTGGGCTGCTGTGTATCAATATGAACCTTGATGTTCCGTTTTCGCAGATTATGTCGACATTTCTTCCCCCTGAGATGCATCAGGTTGACTCCAACGTCAACTTCGCCAGTTCGGTAGACGACCTGGTGATGCAAACGCTGGAATTTACTATTGAAGAGGTGAGCGCCGATCGCAACGTCTCTAATAATGCCAAAAATCGTCAGATCGTATTGAACCTGTATGAGAAAGGTATTTTTGACATCAAGGACGCGATTAATCAGGTGGCGGACCGCTTAAATATTTCTAAACACACCGTGTATCTGTACATCCGTCAGTTTAAAAATGGCGACTTTCAGGGGCAGGATCGCTAATGCGTTATGCGCTGTTAGTGACGGGACCGGCTTATGGCACGCAGCAGGCGACTAGCGCCTTGCTGTTTGCCAACGCGTTGCTGGCAGCCGGCCATCAACTGGAAAGCGTGTTCTTTTACCGCGAAGGGGTGCTGAATGCGAATCAGCTGACGGCACCGGCCAGTGATGAGTTTGATCTGGTAAGGGCATGGCAGACACTCAGTCAGACTCAGGGCGTCGCGCTGAATATCTGCGTTGCGGCGGCGTTACGCCGCGGCGTGACCGACCAGCAGGAAGCGTCACGGCTGGCGCTGCCCGGCGCTAATCTGCAACCCGGCTTTACGCTGGCAGGGTTAGGCGCGCTGGCGGAAGCTCTGCTGCGTTGCGAACGTATGGTGCAGTTTTAATGAATCGTGTTGCATTTGTTTTTACCCGTGCGCCGCATGGTAGCAGCGCGGGGCGTGAAGGACTGGATGCTGCGCTGGCCACCGGCGCGTTAAGCGACGATATTGGCCTGTTTTTTATCGGCGATGGCGTGCTCCAGCTCTGCAGCGGGCAACAGCCAGAAAGCATTCACGCCCGTCATTATGCCGCGACCTTTGGTGTGCTGGCGCTGTACGATATTGAGCAATGTTACCTGTGTCGGGACGCGTTACGGGATCGCGGTTTAGCGGAACGTGCGCCGCGCATTTTGGATGCTGAGATTTTAGATGCGCCGTTGCTGCGTCAAAAACTCGCGAGCTATGACCGTATTGTGACTTTCTAAGAGCGTGTAATGCTGCATACTTTATTTCATTCTCCGGCCTACAGTGATATCGATTCGCTGTCTTTGCTCCTCAGCCCGGACGACGACCTGTTATTGCTGCAGGACGGCGTGCTGGCTGCGATGCAGGGCAGTAAGGCGTTGGAAAAACTGAGCGCCAGTGGGGTAAACGTGTGGGCGTTGGAAGCGGATCTGAATGCACGCGGGCTGGGTGAGCAAATTTCCCCCATTGTGCAGCCAGTAGACTATACTTTCTTCGTTGCGTTAACGGTAAAACATCGACAACAAATGGCCTGGTAATTCGTTAACCCCCTGGTTATTTCTTGACACCCTTTTGACACAGCCCTAAAATTCTGCCTCCTCGTAATTCTACGAGGTGATTTATTACGTGTTTACGAAGCAAAAAGCTAAATCCCAGGAGCTATTTAATGGCAACAGTTAACCAGCTGGTTCGCAAACCACGCGTCCGCAAAGTTGCAAAGAGCAACGTGCCGGCGCTGGAAGCTTGCCCGCAGAAACGTGGTGTTTGTACTCGTGTGTACACCACCACTCCTAAAAAACCAAACTCAGCACTGCGTAAAGTTTGCCGTGTGCGTTTGACTAACGGTTTTGAAGTCACCTCCTACATCGGCGGTGAAGGTCATAACCTGCAGGAACACTCCGTGATCCTGATCCGTGGCGGTCGTGTTAAAGACCTGCCAGGTGTGCGTTACCACACCGTTCGTGGCGCGCTGGACTGCTCAGGTGTTAAAGACCGTAAGCAGTCACGCTCCAAGTACGGCGTGAAGAAGCCAAAGGCTTAATGGTTCTCCGTTAAGTAAGGCCAAACGTTTTAACTTAAATGTCAAACTAAACTCGTAGAGTTTTGGACAATCCTGAATTAACAACGGAGTATTTCCATGCCACGTCGTCGCGTCATTGGTCAGCGTAAAATTCTGCCGGATCCTAAGTTCGGATCAGAGCTGCTGGCTAAATTTGTAAACATCCTGATGGTAGATGGTAAAAAATCTACTGCTGAATCTATCGTCTATACCGCGCTTGAGACCCTGGCTCAACGTGCTGGTAAAGATGGCCTGGAAGCGTTCGAGGTTGCTCTCGAAAACGTACGTCCGACTGTCGAAGTTAAGTCACGTCGCGTTGGTGGTTCAACCTACCAGGTTCCAGTTGAAGTCCGTCCGGTTCGTCGTAATGCCCTGGCAATGCGTTGGATCGTAGAAGCTGCTCGTAAACGCGGTGATAAATCTATGGCTTTACGCCTGGCGAACGAACTTTCTGATGCTGCAGAAAACAAAGGTACTGCAGTGAAGAAACGTGAAGACGTTCACCGTATGGCTGAAGCCAACAAGGCGTTCGCTCACTACCGCTGGTAACAGCTGCGTAGGTGTTATTAACCCAGCGGGCGTCCCAGTGGCTTACCTGCTGGGCTTTATTAACTTAGAACGTCTAAGAATCAGAGGAATCAAATGGCTCGTAAAACACCCATTGAGCGCTACCGTAACATTGGTATCAGTGCGCACATCGACGCCGGTAAGACTACAACTACCGAACGTGTTCTGTTCTACACCGGTGTAAACCACAAAATCGGTGAAGTTCATGACGGCGCAGCAACCATGGACTGGATGGAGCAGGAGCAGGAACGTGGTATTACCATCACGTCAGCTGCGACCACCTGCTACTGGTCTGGTATGGCTAAGCAGTTTGAACCACACCACGTAAACATCATCGACACCCCGGGACACGTTGACTTCACCATCGAAGTTGAGCGTTCTATGCGTGTGCTTGATGGCGCAGTTATGGTTTACTGTGCAGTTGGTGGTGTTCAGCCACAGTCTGAAACCGTATGGCGCCAGGCTAACAAATATAAAGTTCCACGCATCGCGTTCGTTAACAAAATGGACCGCATGGGTGCTAACTTCCTGAAAGTTGTTGACCAGATGAAAGCGCGTCTGGGTGCAAACCCAGTTCCACTTCAGCTGGCTATCGGCGCAGAAGACAGCTTCACCGGTGTTGTTGACCTGGTGAAAATGAAAGCGATCAACTGGAACGATGAAGACCAGGGCGTGACCTTCGTTTACGAAGACATTCCAGCCAACATGCAGGAACTGGCTGAAGAATGGCGTGCGAAACTGGTTGAAGCCGCAGCTGAAGGTTCTGACGAGCTGATGGAGAAATTCTTCGGCGGTGAAGAGCTGACAGAAGAAGAGATCAAAACTTCTCTGCGTAAGCGCGTTCTGAAAAACGAAATCATCCTGGTGACCTGTGGTTCTGCATTTAAGAACAAAGGTGTTCAGGCGATGCTGGATGCGGTTGTTGAATACCTGCCAGCACCGACTGACGTTACCGCGATCAACGGTATCCTGGACGACGGTAAAGACACACCGGCTGAGCGTCATTCCGATGACAAAGAGCCGTTTGCTGCTCTGGCGTTTAAAATCGCTACCGACCCGTTTGTAGGTAACCTGACCTTCTTCCGCGTTTACTCTGGTGTGGTTAACACGGGTGATACCGTATTCAACCCGGTTAAGTCAAACCGTGAGCGTCTGGGCCGTATCGTTCAGATGCACGCCAACAAGCGTGAAGAAATCAAAGAAGTTCGTGCGGGCGATATCGCAGCAGCGATCGGCCTGAAGGACGTGACGACAGGTGACACCCTGTGTGACCCAGATAACGTCATCATCCTTGAGCGCATGGAATTCCCAGAGCCGGTAATTTCTATCGCCGTTGAGCCGAAAACCAAAGCTGACCAGGAAAAAATGGGTCTGGCTCTGGGTCGTCTGGCGAAAGAAGACCCGTCATTCCGCGTATGGACTGACGAAGAGTCTAACCAGACTATCATCGCTGGTATGGGTGAACTTCACCTCGATATCATCGTTGACCGTATGAAGCGTGAATTCAACGTTGAAGCGAACGTGGGTAAACCACAGGTTGCTTACCGTGAAGCCATTCGCTCTAAAGTCACCGGTATCGAAGGTAAACACGCCAAGCAGTCTGGTGGTCGTGGTCAGTACGGTCATGTTGTTATCGACATGTACCCACTGGAGCCGGGCGTTAACCCGAAAGGTTACGAATTTGTCAACGATATCAAAGGTGGTGTAATTCCTGGTGAATTCATCCCGGCCGTTGATAAAGGTATCCAGGAGCAGTTGAAATCAGGCCCACTGGCAGGTTATCCGGTTGTGGATCTGGGTGTTCGTCTGCACTTCGGTTCTTACCATGACGTTGACTCCTCTGAACTGGCGTTTAAACTGGCCGCGTCTATTGCCTTTAAAGATGGCTTTAAGAAAGCGCAGCCTGTTCTGCTTGAGCCTATCATGAAGGTTGAAGTTGAAACCCCAGAAGAGAACACCGGTGACGTAATCGGTGACCTTAGCCGTCGTCGTGGTATGCTCAAAGGGCAAGAATCTAACGCTACTGGCGTTCAGATCCACGCTGAAGTTCCGCTGTCTGAAATGTTCGGATATGCAACTCAGCTGCGCTCTCTGACCAAAGGTCGTGCTTCGTACTCCATGGAGTTCCTGAAGTATGACGACGCACCGAGCAACGTTGCGCAGGCCGTTATTGAAGCTCGTAGCAAATAAGCTACGGTTTAAATTTGAACTGATGCCTTCATCCAGAGTGATGAAGGCATAACGTAAGGAATATCGCCATGGCGAAAGAGCAATTTCAACGTAACAAACTGCACGTAAACGTGGGAACCATCGGTCACGTTGACCACGGTAAAACCACCCTGACTGCAGCGATCACCACCGTTCTGGCTAAAACCAACGGCGGCCAGGCACGTGCGTTCGATCAGATCGACAGCACCCCGGAAGAAAAAGCACGTGGTATCACCATCAACACGGCACACGTTGAGTATGAAACCCCGTCTCGCCACTATGCGCACGTTGACTGCCCAGGCCACGCCGACTATGTGAAAAACATGATCACCGGTGCTGCGCAGATGGACGGCGCGATCCTGGTTGTTGCTGCGACTGACGGCCCAATGCCGCAGACCCGTGAGCACATCCTGCTGGGTCGTCAGGTAGGCGTTCCTTACATCATCGTGTTCCTGAACAAGTGTGACATGGTTGATGACGAAGAGCTGCTGGAACTGGTTGAGATGGAAGTTCGTGACCTGCTGTCACAGTACGACTTCCCGGGCGACGATACACCAATCGTTCGCGGTTCAGC
>NZ_JASCAK010000023.1:0-284390 GCF_029967885.1 Pantoea sp. V106_11 | reverse complement strand
GGAGAATACTGATGATCTGTTCGTCGGAAAATCGCTTCTTCATGGGGATGTCCTCATGTGGCTTATGAAGACATTACTAACATCACGGTGTATTAATCAACGGGGAGCAGGTCAAAGATCTCTACAAGTACTATCCAAACTGGCAGTTACAGTGGTGGCGAATTTGAGTACAAGGTAATCACTCATGGTGCATCGTTAGCTTGGTATGGCGTATGGATTGTTCCACAAGCTAGTGCAGGGTTCGTATATAGCGGTGCTCAGTACTATGACCGTAGAGAGAGCATGAAGTACAAGAAGTTTTCAGAGCAGACAGGGTATGTATTTGAAGCAGGTTGCGGTATCGATACTTCGATTTACCGGGATCAGTGGCATGGTACTAATGTTGTATGTGAGGTAGTTACTGTTGAGTACTAAAGCCCCCTAATGGGGCTTTAGTTTTCAATTTGAAGTTACTATCTTTAAATTATCAGGATGATACATGATATCAGCAATCCAGCTTTTACCCGCTAGTCCGTTAATATATCCAGCGAGTATAATATAGTCTTCAGTCTTCGCATTCATAATGTTAGAAAACGTACATATAGCGTCTTCGAGATGTTCAACTATTTTAAAACTATCAGTAGTGTATTCAATCACATTACCGATCTTATTGATTGAGATTTCATGCTCTACCTCCGTAAGCTTTTTATCAAGCAGGAAGACATGCCTATAAGTATCTCGATTGTACTTTATCTCTACTAAGTTTTTATCGTCAATACTTCTAAAAGTAATCCGGTCTACTACTTGAAGTAGTAGTTTCCTTAAGCTCATTCTGAGTTCAACATTTTCATAGTCCATAAGCATAGCAATATCAAACTCTTTAATATCAACCAAAGGCTCGTTGGGTTGGGCTTGTGACAGTTTGTTTTTTATTTCTTGTATTCTGTCTTCGATTTCAGTCAACGCTTCAGCATATGGAAGGGAAGGTATAAGTTTATCTTCTTTACGTTTTTTAATCTTCTGATTGTAAAGTTCTGCATCGGCTTCTAAAGCAATCAATTCAACTTTGAGTTTGGTTTCTTTAGATGTGTCAAATTCTTCTTGAGAAAGCACTTTCGTTAGATCAATCTGTTTGATGTGACTGATTATGGTTTTTTCAAGAAGATCTAACCTCTTACTACCTTGCCCACAAGTTCTAAAATTGAGTCGATTCCGGCAGACAACATACCTAACATCCCGTGTATTTTTTGATGTTGTGACTCTTGAACCACATTTTCCACAACGTATCATACCAGTTAAAATGTTGTGTACTTCTCTATTTGCTTCATTCTCACTAGGGCGTCCTTTAGCGCCAGCGGAGTTAACTTTAAGTATATCATTGGCGATTTTGAATATTTCTTCTCCAATCACCTCTGGAAATACATTCGGAATTAATGTGCCGTCACTATTACGTTTAAGTTTACCCCTAAGACGTTCATCTTTTATTAACTTAGTAATGGTTCCAAGTCGCCATAAAGAACTGCCAGTCGATTTTATACCTTCCTCATTCAGACGGCGGGCTATCATTGGGCTTGTTAATCCATTTGTGTATTCAGTGAATATTCTGTTGATAATATCTACTTGCTCAGTTATCAGAGTATAACCGTTATCATCAGTACTTAACCATCGAGGTAATTTCTTAGTAAACACCTTACCGTCTTTTAAAGTATCGGTTAGCCTCTTTTCCCATCCTGCTATAGAGCGTTCAGATTTGATTTTACTCTCATTATTTACCCTTGAAATTATAAGTTCCATCAAAATTTTGGAAAAAGGTTCGTCCTTATTAAGAATCACCGGGGTTGATACATCATGGATGACTACGCCACTTTTAACTATTTTTTGGATGGTATCTTCATCCCAAGAAGAACGGCGAGATAACCTGTCGAGACTGTAAATCACCAAATAATGTCCAACACCAATATCACCAGATTCTACTAACTGTACGATTTTTCCAAGCTCGCCATCGACAATGTTTTTATTCTTGTATGCACTCAAGCCAATGTCTTGCCAGTGTGTAAGTTCACCATTTTTCAGTTCTGGTTTTGATTCAATGTAGCTGTTGATGCGGGACAATTGCTCGTCAATTCCGCTTCCTTCTTGTTGGTAAGCCTTTGAACTCTTGTGTAGATGTGAACTTTGGTCATCAACGCGAGCCTGTCAAATGAGAATTTTTATCATGTGTGAATCATATCATAAGACCACCGTTTCCGCATTACGCCACAAAAACAGTACGCGCTGGTTAGCCGGCATCTGGCGAAAAATACACTCTTCTACCGCCAGGTTAAACCAGGGATCGTTCGATTCTGATAACAGTAAACGTAATGGGGGCATGATCAACTCCGTTTGCTTGAGAACGTGTGCTGCTGCAGCAGGGCAGAATGGCAGTTTACTTCACTCCGCTTCAAAGACAACGATCGCCCTCCATAGCCTGAAAATGCCACATGGGCCAGCGTGCTCTCAGTTCCGCTTCGTATCAAATTTGTTTAATATCGATTTAATATATTTATAACCCAAGCAACTATCTGGTTTATCCTCAGCGGATTGTTAACATTTAGTTAATTACCAGTGGATCATTGAGAAAGAGACGTTCATGATCCCGCAGACTGAAAGCGGCAGATGGCAGACTCACCAACCATTATGCTGTTGAATTGGCGCTTAACCAGCGGCTTCAGGTGCGAACACGGCAGGGAATGGCTGTGAATCCTGGCCCAAATATTATGCGCGCTGCCAGCATAATAATCCGTATTACGCAGGCTGATTTGCTGCCAGCGACAGGTGGCTTTTACTGGAAGATATGATGAATCACTATTCACGCCGACGCGTGCTGAAGATGGTCGGTCTGGTTGCTGTAACCAGCGCTGCCGGACATCTGCTCCCTCTTGCTCGCCTCAACGCCGCCCAACCCGATGCCCAGACAGATGAGCTGGATATCTTTATGCAGGTTTCTCAGCAGCTTACTCAGCAGGATGAACTTAACGAAACCGTGGGTGCTGCGCTTTATGACACGTTGAGTCAGACCCAAAAGAATTTCTCCTCTGCGCTTTTGCGTTTGAGTAGTCTGCTGGCACATCAGCCCGATCTGTTGCAACAGGAACGCCTGCCGTTTGCTGAGAGTGACGCAGGTAGCGCGAAGCTGGCGAGCACTATCCTGAGCGGCTGGTACACCGGGGTTGTGGGCAAAGGCAAAAATGCACGCTACATCACCTACATTAACACGCTCGCGAATCAAATTGTGAATGACAAACTGGTACCGCCGAGCTTCTCCTATGGCGTCTGCGGCAGCTGGGCGAGTCAACCGTGATCCTTTTTATGAGTAATGTCATCAATGAAGAAGAATGAGTCGGCGGGTGTCGTTGTGATAGGCGCGGGCGTAAATGGCGCTTTGCTGGCTACCCGACTGGCCAAAGCGGGTAAATCCGTTGTATTACTTGAGTCCGGGCCGAAAATTGGGCGCGATGAGCTGGTCGAGCGCTTTCGCAGTTCCGCCTTTAAGTCTGACTTTATGTCACCTTATCCCTTTTCTCCCATGGCACCTCAGCCACGCTATACGCCTGAGCCTAATGATTATCTGCAACAGCTCGGTCCGCAGGCGTTTAATGCGCAATACATCCGTATTTTTGGCGGCACCAGCTGGCACTGGGCTGCTCAGCTGTGGCGCTTTGTGCCAAATGATTTTCAGCAACACACCCTTTATGGCGTGGGCAAAGACTGGCCGATCGGCTATCAGGATTTGGAGCCCTATTACTATGAGGCAGAGGTCATTGCTGGCGTCGGCGGTTCGCCTGATAACGGCTCGCCACGCAGTAAACCGTTTCCGATGGCGCGCGTGCCGGCTTCATGGCTTCAGCAACGCGTCACGGCCAGACTGGCACCCGACTTCACCGTGCTGGACGACAGCACGGGACGCAACAGTCGCAGTTACGATGGTCGCCCGGCCTGCTGCGGTAACAACAACTGTATGCCGGTGTGTCCGATTGATGCTCAGTATCACGGCGGTCTGGCCGCTCAGCAGGCTGAGGACACAGGCGTTCAGGTGATCACCGAGGCGGTCGTGTATAAGCTTGAGCATGACGCGCAGGGTAGAATTGTTGCCGCCCACTATTATGACTGGAATAAAACCAGCCATCGCATTACGGCGCAGACATTTGTTCTGGCGGCCAATGCGATTGAAACGCCAAAGCTTTTACTGATGTCGACCAGCGATAAATTTCCGCACGGGATTGGCAATGCCCGTGACAATGTTGGTCGTAATCTCTGCGACCATCCCGCCATTGGCGTCACCTTCGACGTGGATGAAGAGATTTGGCCTGGACGGGGGCCTGTCAGTCCCTGTTCAATAGGGCAGTTCAGAGACGGCGAATTCCGCCGCGAACATGCGCCATTCCGTCTGGATATCTCCAATGCATCACAGGTGGCGGCGGTGACGAAGGAAGTGCTGGAAGAGGGGTACTTTGGTAAAAAACTCCAGGAGCAGGTTCGTTTTCGTGCGGCCCGCCGTCTGAGCATTAAAAATGCGCTGGAACAGCTCCCCAATCCCGATAACCGCGTGACCCTGAGCAGCAATAAAGATGCATTAGGATTACCCACGCCTGCGCTGTTCTGGGATGTGGATGACTATGTGCAGAAGGGCACGGAAAAAACGCGAGAGTGCTACGATGCGATAGCGGCAAAACTGGGTGCGACCAATATCCGACACAGCAAAAGCGGTAAATTTTCGAACCGTCAACATATCATCGGTACGTTGTCGATGGGACTCGATCCGGCAACCAGCGTAACCGATGTCTGGGGACGGGCGCACGATCATGAAAACCTGTTTATGGTCGGTACCGGCGTGATGCCAACGGTCGGCACCTGTAATGTCACGCTCACCGCCATGGCGCTTGCGCTGCGTACCGCTGATAAGATTTTGCAGGAGACACAGCATGGGTAAGCGATTGAGCCGATTGCTGCCCGCCACGCTGCTAATGCTGACTGCAACTCAGAGTAGCGCGTGGGCGGAAAGCCAGACTGACCTCATAAAACGAGGGGAATATCTTGCTGTGGCTGGGGATTGTGCGGCCTGCCACACAGAGGAAGGCAAAGCGCCGTTCAGCGGCGGCCATGCCATCGGTAGCCCTTTAGGCATTATTTTTAGCACCAATATCACGCCCTCGAAAACAGCCGGTATTGGTCACTATACTGAAAAACAGTTTGCCGATGCGCTACGCAGGGGCATTCGTGCCGATGGCAGTCATTTGTATCCGGCTATGCCTTACACCGCCTATGCCAAAGTGAGTGATAGCGATGTGTCTGCGCTTTATGCTTACTTTATGCATGGTGTGAAAGCGGTCGATAGCCAGCCAGAAAAAACCGATTTGCCGTTTCCGTTTAATCTGCGCTTTAGTATGGCGGCGTGGAATTTCCTCTTCCTGGACACAAAACCCTTCAAGCCCGATCCCAGCCAGTCCGCGGAATGGAACAGGGGGGCTTACCTGGTCGAAGGGCTAACGCACTGCAGCACCTGCCATACGCCGCGCAATTTTTTGATGGCTGAGCAGCAGAGCAAATCGTTACAGGGCGCCTCTTTAGGGACGTGGTTTGCGCCTGACATCACCGCCAATACCTTACAGAGTGACGATCAGTGGTCACGGGAATCGCTGGCAGCTTATCTGGCGAGCGGTCACGCCGATAACGGTGCGACGGCAGCGGGGCCGATGCTTGAAGCGATAGACAAGAGTTTTTCGCGTATGACGCCGGAAGATCGGGCGGCCATAGCAACCTACCTGATGCCTGCCGCCGATCAGGAAGAAGGCGAGGCTGACGCGGATTCAGATGTTCAGGAACCGGCTAGCGGACTCACGCCGGTGACCGGAGATGATACGCCAGACATGCTGTCCGATTTAACGGATGGCGAGCGCGTATACCGCAACAACTGTGCCGCCTGCCATAACCTTGAGGGACAGGGCCTGAATGGTTTACCTGCCCTGAGTAAACATCCGATCCTGGAAAAGCCTACGGCCGATAACGTTGCCATGGCCGTGCTTGAAGGTGTCTGGCCCGCAAACGGTCAGGGCATGATTGGTTTTGCCCATACGCTGGATAATACGCAAATTGCCGACGTCACGAATTATGTCATGCAGGATATAGGCAACAGTGCCGTGCGCATTACCCCGGAACGGGTGAAATCACTGCGTCAGGGCGGCGAGCCGTCACTGCTTTTACCGATAGCCCGCGCAGGGTTGGCAGTAGTTGTGCTGATGATCGGACTGCTGCTGTTTTGGTGGTGGCGCCGCCGACGTTAACCTCTCCTTCTCCATGTCATGGATGACGTGGAGGCTGCCGCGACATCTGCGAGTTCCCCGATACGCCCGACCGGTGAGGCTGGCACCATCAGCCTGCTATCAGAGCCTGCTGCCTGTACTCTGAACAGGCGCAAGGCGAGGCCGGCGTTCCTGTCTTAATCTAAACTGAAAACGGCAGATATAAATGGCCTGTCAGGATGTTATTGATAACACGTTGTTTCTGATATGTTGCATTATCCCGTGGCGAGAGAAGGGTTAACCAGCATGGAATTACGTCGAAAAAAAGATGCGGCGATGATGCGCCTTTCACCACTGCTCAGAAGCATTACCCTGGCGGGAAGTTTATTGACGATTGGCGTTATTGTGATCAATGTCTGGACGCTTTACCAGGACTGGCAAAGAACGGTTCGTATCACTGAAGAACGCGCCATTGATCTTTCTTTGGCTCAGGCCCGTCAGGCCGAAGATACCTTTCTGCAAACGGAACTGTCGCTGCGTGAAGTCCAGCGTGAAATCGAGTCTCAGGCAGAGACGGGCGGAAATGTCTCAACCCTCAACGACATTATGCGGACGTTACAGAGCCGCCTGCCGCAGCTGGAGGGTATTTTCTATTACGATGCGCAGGGGCGATGGGTCGCCAGTTCGTTAATGCAGTCGTTTTCAGGAAATAACGCCGACCGGGAGTATTTCAGCTATCATCGCAACAATCCACGCAACAGCCTGCACGTGGGGCCTGCATTACGAAGCCGCAGTTCGGGCCGCTACGTTATTCCTGTTTCGCTGCGCGTCAGTGATACCTACCAGGGATTCCGTGGTGTACTCCTTGCCACGGTGAGCATCGATTACTTTCGTCACTACTACGATTATTTTGTTATTGGTCCCAAGGACTTACTGGCGCTGATGCTGGCAGACAGCACCGTGCTCTATGCTCGTCCTTTGTCGAACAGCTACATTGGTAAAAATCTCTCCTCCAGCCCGCTTTTTCACCAGCTGTTAGCCAATGCCGAACGCGGCAGCGGCCAGTGGAAAGCGAAGGTTGACGGCGTAACCCGCATTTTTGGTTTCGCCAGTTCAAGCCGTTACCCCTTGGTTGTCGCTGCAGGATTTGACAAAGAGGGGCTTTTGATTAGCTGGGCCGAAAGCCGGGTTCAGGGCGTAGTATTAAGCCTGGTGCTTCTGATGGCGATCATTCTGCTGTGGATGTTGATACGGCATGAGGCCAAACGTAGCTTACGCTATCAAATTGAATTAACCCATCTCAGGGATGAACTGACCGAAGCGAATCATTCACTGGAGAATCTGGCAAACGGCGATGGGCTCACGGGGCTGGCTAACCGCCGGTACTTTGACCACTTTCTGATAAAAAGCCTGCTGCACGGCCGCAGTAGCGGTGGGCCGGTATCATTAATCCTTTTCGATATCGATTATTTCAAACGCTACAACGATACCTACGGCCATGTCGCGGGTGACGCCTGTTTACAACAAGTAGGACGCTTACTGAAGACGTTTGCCCAGCGCCGCATCGATATCGCCGCACGCTATGGCGGAGAAGAATTTGCCATCGTGTTAGCCGACACCTGCGCCGCGGATGCGTTAAAAATAGCCTCAAGCGTGGTTGAGGCAGTCAGGAAGTTAGCGATACCGCACAGCTCGACAGGGCTGGAAACCGGGTGCGTCACGCTGAGTGCCGGCGTGGCAACAACGGTGGCAGGGGAAGGGCCAGAAAGGGCGGAACGATTAATTAAACGGGCGGATGAAGCGCTCTATCGTGCCAAACACGAGGGGCGAAACGGGGCAAGGGGTTAGCCTGTGAGAGTTGAGCCAGAGGGAAAGACATCGCCCGGGCATTGCCCGGACGAATAACGGTTATTTGTCGCTACCAAATCCCTGTTTGTGCAGTGCAGGCAGGACTTTTGGGAAATAGATGTGCTGGTAATATCCGCTCACGCTATCGCTCCAGCTTTCGCCGTCTGCTCGCCCGGTGGCTTGCCAGTGCTGAACCATTTCGGCATTGTAAGCGGCGATCTGCTGTTCCAGACCTTCGGTGTGATAGCTTTCTTCGTGACGGAAGGTCTGCAGAGGCAGGCGCGGCTTCTGGAAAGCGGGCTGGTCGACGTAACCGATAACGACGCCCGCGACAGGGAAAGTATATTCCGGCAAATTAAGCAGTTCGATCATCGCGTCCGGATCGCGGCGAATTCCCCCGATGGGCACGATGCCTAAACCTTCCGCCCGCGCAGCGGCCATAATACTGCCTAGTGCAATGCCTACGTCAGTCGCGCCAGAAACAATACTTTCAATGCTGTCCTGAGCAACCTGCTCTTTGCCCACAGCCGCCATGGCGACCCGGGATTTATGCATATCGAGAACGACGGTGATAAAAACGGGCGCTTTGGCAATCCAGGGCTGTCCACCGGCAATCTCTGAAATGGCCTGACGTTGAGCGGCATCCCGCGTAACCACCAGTGAAACCTGTTGTGAGTTAACGGAGGTAGGGGCGCGATAGGCGGTGCTGATAATGCGATCAAGGATGGCATCGTCAACAGGTTTATCGGTAAAGCTGCGCTCACTTTTATGGCTGGTGAACAGATTAATAATATCGCTCATTATTGCTCCAAAAAGGGTAACCCAAGAATTCGTTTCCCAAGGATAGCAAATACAGACTGGCACCTCTTTAACCGCACTGGCTTTAAGCTGCCGATTAATAACAAATTTAACAGGTGAGTCAGGCTGTTCGTGGGTAACCAGCAAAGGTATTAAACCGATGCGCCTGGGTGGTGAGCGATGAACGATAGTGACGAGCAAGAAGCTGCTTCATCGGGCCTGTTTCGTTTTCGAATCCCGGAGACAACACAATCCACCCTGTGAAAACGGATCATTTCCTTTAGAATAGCCGCTCTGATTATTCCCTACCGAGGTCCAGGATGTTGATTTCAAGCCTTATGGCCATTGCTGCCGTTCTGATTATGGGGGTGATAAGCCCCGGCCCAAGCTTTATCTATGTTGCCAGAAATGCTGTTGTGCATTCTCGTCTTCACGGAATCGTGACCGCTTTAGGCACTGGCGTTGGTGCTGCGATTTTTGCCCTGGTCGCGATGCTTGGGCTACAGAGGCTGCTACTTTTGGTGCCGGAACTGTTTGTGGTTATGAAGGTGGCGGGCGGGTTTTACTTATTATGGCTGGCTTTTAACATCTTCAAAGGTGCATCTCAGCCTGTACACCTCGCGTTGAATGGACAAAATGGGCACAGCAAGACATGGCTAAAAACATTCAGAGATGGGTTATTAACACAACTGAGCAATCCCAAAACAGCCATTATCTTTGCCTCTATTTTTAGTGCCCTTTTGCCTAAAAATATCCCGCTACTGTTTTATGTCGTCATCCCTCTGATGAGCTTTTTGATCGATTTTGTCTGGTACTCCATCGTTTCTGTCGCGCTGTCTGCCGAGAAACCGCGTCAGGTATATTTACGTATCAAGACGTCAGTTGATCGCGTTTCCTCAGCGGTCCTGGGCATACTGGGTATCAAACTAATCTCCTCATCATTCACCAAATAAGCAGCCTGACTGTTTACCCTGGGCGCGCTTAATCATTCGTTCTTTCTCCTGTGGCTCGCCGGAAAGGGAAACCGTGGGTGAGAGGACACAGATGGGTTGATTTGAGGGTAACGACCCGTCCCGGCATAAAGCGGACATGCGTAACAGTCTAGAGCCGCGCTCAGCGAAAGGCTGACTTCACAGGATGGGGAGAGTCAACCGCCATATCTGTAGATCAAGGTATCGTCAGTCATTCCCATGCTGTCGAGGCGCTCGTTAACCAGTCTGGCTTCCAGTTTGAAACCGCATTTTAATGCAACGGACTGACTCCGCACATTACGTCCCGCGACACGAATTTCAATTCTCTTTGCGTGCAAAAAATCGGAGGCTATTTTAGTGGCCAGTTTGCACGCTTCGGGCATGATGCCTTTGCCCAGTGCATTGGTTGCAAGCCAGTAGCCGATTTCGACGTAAGGGATAGCCTGATTGCGGATGAACAAGCTTATGCAGCCTAAGAGTTCATCTGACTTGCGTTCAATGATTAAAAACTTATATTCGTCTCTGTCATTCAGGAAGTTATCTGCGGCATCTGCCATGTTTTTCTCAACTGAATCAATAGAGTGAAAACCCGGAGACCAGAGTAAGAACTCATGATGAAGTGAGCTGAACGCATTCAGTTTTCGTTGCATTTCTTCTGCACGGCCCAGGTCAGGCGCTGTCAGATAAAGCATGTCATGCTGCCGAAAAGAAGAAGGAATATCATCCAGATACATAAAAATCTCCTTAGTGCGGGTTATCTTTTTTATCATAAGCGATGAAAAGCTGCATTAGCCTAACTGAGTGAAAAGGGTGAGCCGTGCCCATTCAGGCAAAAAACAGCCAGCTTATTGCGCAATGTCCACATTCAGCAGAAAGCGAAACTTGAGCAGCCTTTCGCGGCTTTGTTAGCCCTGGGTTTTACGCGATATTCACGTTTATGTTCAGGCCCTGCACATTCTCACTCTACTCATCTCCATAACTCACCAGCCTCTCTCTAAAAAAATCAAGTTTTCGTTGATTTCGACGATTTACTAAGCGTTGGTTTTTTATTTTTTAAATACACACAGGGTGAGTTATGACAATTTCACAGCGACTTTATCTTACGTTTTCTCTGCTTTCAGCTTCTCTCGTTTCTATGGTTATTATTTCCATCGTGGTCGTTACTGGCTTCCAGTATCGCTTTCACTATGTTCAGATTAACGCCATACCTTCGATCATCGACTTAAACGTACTGATTGATGAGAACAATGAACTTCTCATTAAGCTATACGACTATCAGGGCGCAAAAGACCCTGCCAGGCAGGGGCAAATTGAATCAGAAATGAACAAAACGGTTGAGCGCCTTAATACCCTCAATCAGCATTATCTTGAGAATGATATATCCAGCGACGAAGATCTGCGGCTGACCAAAGAGGCGTTCGTCATGATTAAAAACATTCATGACAGGCTGCTGCCTTTCCTGCAGACCAACAGGATTCCCCAGTCATCATCGACGGCGAACTCAGATGAAAGCAGTAAAAATCTGAGTGAAGCCATTCGCACGCTTACAAGCAGTTACCGTAAGCAACTGCAGATAAATATTGATATCGGCACTCAACTGGATGAAACCAATACCCATATCTACTATACGACTCTATGGGGACTGATTGCCGGCTCTGGCGCCGTCATCCTTGTATTGGGTTTTTTCACGATCAAAACCATCATGTCTATACGCCGTCAGTTGAACGGCATGCGTCAGACCATGGAAGAGGCCAGTGAAAAACTCGACCTGACTCTCAGGGTTGATGAGTCACGTCATGATGAAATCGGCCTGACGGCAAGGGCCTTCAACCATCTGATTGAGAATGTTTCAGATTCACTGTCTAAGGTGGAAGCTTCTGCTCAGTCGGTAAGCTCTGCTTCTGCACAGATTTCGGCGGGTAATGAAGACCTGTCCTCCCGTACGGAAGAGCAGGCGGCCTCCCTGGAGCAGACAGCAGCGAGTATGTCCGAGCTTAGCGAAACCGTCCGTCAGACCGCTGAAAATACGCGTCTTGCCAGTCAGTTGGCGAAAAACGCCCGGGATATCTCAGAAGACAGTGCTGGTCGTGTCCGCACACTACTGTCCACTATGAGTGACATCAGGGCAAGCTCAGCCAAAATCACTGACATCATTGCACTCATTGAAGGGATTGCCTTCCAGACCAACATCCTGGCGCTGAATGCCGCCGTTGAGGCTGCACGTGCTGGTGAGCAGGGGCGGGGATTTGCGGTCGTGGCGGGTGAGGTTCGTAATCTTGCACAGCGCTCATCCTCTTCAGCTCGTGAAATCAAGGAGTTGATTGAGTCATCAATGGGCTTTGTCGAGGCCGGTTCTGAGCAGGCGGAAGGGGTAGGCTCTAACATGTCACGCATGAATGATGCGGTGCGGCAGGTCACTGATCTGGTGGATGAAATATCCGTAGCCGCCGGAGAACAGTCGCAAGGCATCAGCCAGGTCCATCAGGCCGTAAATCAGATGGATGGAGCGACACAGCAAAACGCCGCACTGGTTGAGCAGGCCTCCGCAGCATCGCGTTCTCTGATAGATCAGGCCTCCACGCTGGGTCATTTAGTGGGTGCCTTCACGATTACGCTTGCGGGTCAGTTAGCCAGTAATAATCGGGAGCAAAACCGCGCCGCAGCGGTATCGTCGCCGGTTTTTAAGAAACCGCAGACCGCAGTGGTTGGCGGACAGGATCAAAACTGGGAGCAGTTCTGATAAAAGTAGGCCATAAAAGGTTCTGATAAGGATCGAAATCTGGCAGCTTTTAAACGCCTGATGCCCTGCAACAGGCGTTTTATATTTGATAAGGGCAGACCGAGAGGGCTGAGACATCGCTGCTGATGTTGGTAATGTCAGCCATGAGCAAAAAGCGAAAGGTATCGTCCCGCCTGAACCCTCGGAGACGCCAGGCAGCAGAACATTCGATTTCTTTGGTCCTGTCTTCATCGTACCCGGATTGACTATGCAGATTACCCTGGGGCCCTGTAAATCCTGGACGTTATCGTTGATACAGGCGCCACAGGACACCTCTGCTCAGGTTCAGGGACGGAGTCAGTTATCATTCTCCAGGCGGGTTTTGCTTTCCTCAAGCTTAATGAGAGCGCCCGTGCGTATGTCGAGAGCCCAGAATGCATCGAAGGCCGCTTTTTCCTCCTTTTTCCTGTCGCCAGATTAAAGGTTATCAGCCCGGCGTTGGGCTGAAGGGGAGGCGCGCTTGCCCGCTGGAAAGGTGATCACACCCAGGCAGGCAATAATGAGTCCTACACCGGCCCAACCTGAAAGTGGCAGCCTTTCCCCGACAAGCAGAACGGCCAGCAGAGCGGCGACGACCGGCTCCAGCAGCGTGATCGTGGTTGCCATGCTGGCCGGGATGCGCGCCAGTCCGTAGCCATAGCAGAGATATCCCAGAAACATTGGAACCAGCGCCATATATATCCCGACGGCGGCATTATTCCAGGTTTCCAGAAGCGGTGCGCCGGTCATCAGAAGGACAGGGACAAGCAGGATACCGCCCGCCCCAAAGGTCGCCCCCATTGCCGCGCGTGGAGCTATGCCGCCCTGCATTAACCGCCGCGCAGACCACGAATAAAGGGCATAGGTAAAACCAGCCAGCAGCCCCAGCGTAATGCCCGTCATTGCAGAACCTTGTCCAGTACTGTGCCCACCGCTTTCCGCAAGGCAAAGCAGGATCATGCCGGCAAGCCCTGTAGCGGCACCGCCTGCCCACTGCTTTGTGAGGCGTACGCCTTCAAGACGGTACTCAATGAGGGCTGACAGTAGCGGGGCAGAGCCGATGGAAATGACAGTGCCGACAGTGACCCCGGCATAGCGCATAGACGCATAAAAAGCGAGCGGATAAACCGCCACTGCGAGGGCGCCCGTCAGCAGAAAAGGCCAATGTCGAAAAATCAGTCGCCGCTGTCGAATAAGCGGGGTTGCAGCGATAAGTCCCTGGAACAGTCCACCGATACCCATTGCCACCGAGCCCACGGCGAGCGGGCTTAAAGCCGGGGCAAAGGTGGCGGCTGTACCGGTCGTTCCCCAGAGCACAGCCGCGATAATGACGGCCGTTGCTCCACCCGTTTGGTGTCCGGATGCAGGCATCAGTATGCCTCCATCAGTTGTTCAGCAATCATACTGGCCTGACTCACGCAGTCGCTGTTACCTTCCAGCCCGGCTCGTGAAATACTGCCTTCCAGTAGAAAAGCGAAGTGCCGTGCCATCTTGCGCGCGCTTTCTGCATCACCCATCATCAGGTCTGTCAGATGCGCGGTCAGAATCGCCTCCACTTCCTCCTTGTGCTCACGAACGGCCTGTCGTCCCGGCGCGCTGGCGGGCAACTCTGCCGCTGCGTTCAGCAGGCCACATCCGCGAAACCCGTTTTCATAGGCAAATTCAGCATGGTCCTCATAAGCCGCGAATACGGCCAGTACCCGTTCTTTCGGCGTCATGGCAAGGTCCAGACGATTTTTGTACAAAGCAAGCCATTCCTCGTGACGAACCCTGAGATAAATCGCGACCAGCTCATCTTTAGAGGCAAAGTTGTTATATAAGCTTTTTTTGGCGACCCCGGCCCGCTTTACGATGGCATCGATACCTGTCCCGTTAATGCCGTGGTTGTAAAACAGCACGCGCGCCGCACTGAGCAACTTATCATAAGCAGTTTCTGCGCTGGCAGATTGAGTTGGCATGACGATAACCTTTGTTAGTGGTATGTATACCAGTCTACCTACTAAGCGGAAATATTCAACCTGTGTCTGTTTCCGGCAGTGAACAGTCGTTGCAGCCCTTTCTCTGTGGCTGCAGCGAGGATTCCGAGACGTTGTGTGAGTCTCTGGCGCTTTGCACGCGTCTGGTCATTTCTTATTGCATCCGGGGTGCTGCCGAACGTATTACGTTAGCCCCAGCTCTGTCGTGCAGCATAATCGCATGCAGTCTCGGCTGGTCAATCAAGACGTTCAACGTCACTTATGGGCACGACAGGTTGTCAGGATGCCGCTTTCTGCGTTCATTCACTGTCAGGAACAAGAGGAAAAGCACGGTCGCGACGGCGGCCTGGTAAGGCAGGGAAGGATAAGCCCGCATGATTAATCAATGGGTGCATCTTTTTTCTGTCATTTTTCAGCCATAAATCGTTCATTTTTCTCGGCTAGCTTACTGCAATTCTTATTTGCAAAGCGGCGCATGTATGAGCCATCTGGCGCTTCATCACATCACCAAGAGCTGGGGCGAGAAAATCGCACTGGATAATATCCATTTTGACGCCGCCGAAGGGACGTTCGTTGCTCTGTTGGGGCCTTCAGGCTGTGGTAAATCGACGCTGCTGCGCACTATTGCCGGCCTGGAGACGGCCGACACGGGTTCGGTGAGTTTCAATCATGTGGATATCACCCATTTGCCCCCTTCCCAACGCAAGCTCTCCATGGTGTTTCAGTCTTATGCGCTTTTTCCTCACCTGAGCGTTAAAGAAAATTTGTTATTTGGCTTAAAAGCCCGCGGTGAAGATAAGCTCACGTTTGCCGATCGTCTGAGTCGGGTCAGTAAGTTGATGGAACTGGAGGCGTTGCTGGATCGCTTGCCGTCCCAGTTGTCCGGTGGTCAACAACAGCGGGTGGCACTGGGGCGAGCCGTTATCGCCAACAATACGCTCTGCCTGATGGATGAACCCCTTTCTAACCTTGATGCCAAGCTACGCCAAAGCATGCGCCGTGAGATCCGTGCCTTACAGAAGAAGTTGGGTCTGACAATGATCTATGTCACCCACGATCAGACGGAAGCCATGAGCATGGCGGACAGCATTATTTTGCTGAACGCGGGACGAATTGAGCAGCACGACACACCTGATAATCTTTACAACAACCCTGCCAGCGTGTTCGCGGCACAGTTTATTGGCGCACCGCCCATGAACATCCTGCCGCTCGCCTGCCACAACGCGAACCACTATCTGAGTCCGCTCAGGGAGCCTGTCGTCGAAGGTTTCACCGCCGGTGCACTCAGTCTGGGCATTCGGGCTGAAGATATTCAGCTTATTAACGCTGATGGCGCGGTGCTGACGGCCAGCGTGGTGAGTTACGAATATATGGGGGCTGATACCTTATTAATGTGTCAGCTTGCTCACAGCCACGAAACATTAACGGTGACGGTAGCAGGAATGAAACGGTTTAGTGAGGGAAGCCTTGTGGGGCTGCAATGGCCTGCTGATAAGCAATACCTGTTTTCCACCGATAGCGGTAAACGCTGTTTGCATGCAGAACAGCTGATGTCTGTTTCGTCCAAAAATACGCGGTTTAACGATCTTTTTACCTAAGGGAAAATCATGTCTGCTATTCGTCTGTCACATCTGCTTCCTGCATTGCTTATCGCAACCAGCGCGTCAGTTTTTGCTGCCGATCCGGTAAAACTGCAAATGTATTATCCCATCGCAGTGGGAGGCGCGATCAGCCACACCGTTGAAGCACTGGTTGCTGATTTCGAAAAAATTCATCCCGAAGTCAGTATTCAGCCGGTCTATACCGGTGACTACGCCACGACGGTGACCAAAGCATTGACCGCTTTTCGTGGCGGTAATGCGCCACAAATGGCCGTTATTGGCGATATCGAAGCTTATTCACTGATGGATGCGGGGGCGATTGTCGCGGCCAGCGATCTGGCCAAAGACGATGAGGGTAAGAAATGGATCGACAGTTTCTATCCTGCTTTCTTACGCCATATCAACGGAAAAGTCTGGGGCGTTCCTTTTCAGCGCTCGACCGTGGTGCTGTACTGGAATAAGCAGGCGTTTGAAAAAGCGGGTCTGGATGCTGATACGCCGCCTGCGAACTGGCAGCAGGTGGTGGACTTTGGCAAAAAGCTGGTCGTGAAAGACGGGCAAAACGTCAGCCAGTGGGGCATCGAAATCCCGACTACGCCAAATGGCTATTGGGTGTTTCAGGGGTTTGCTGCGACCAACGGCGCGCATCTTGATAATGGCAAGGGCACGGCCGTGTATTTTAATACGCCCGGGAACATTGAAACGCTGCAGTGGCTAACCGATCTCGGTCAGAAAGAGGGCGTTTCACCTAAAGGCGCCGTGGCATGGGGCACCACGCCACAAGATTTTTTGAGTGGCAAAACCGCGATGATGGTGACCACCACGGGTAATCTGAGCGTGGTGCGTAAAAATGCGACGTTCCCGTTTGGTGTCGCGATGCTTCCTGAAAAGACACAGCGTGGAAGCCCGACCGGTGGCGGTAATCTGTATGTCTTCAAAAATGCATCCCCGGCACAGCAGAAAGCCGCCATGGCGTTTATCCGTTGGGTCACCGCCCCTGAACAGGCTGCTCGCTGGAGTATTGCTACCGGTTATGTCGCGACTTCACCCGCCGCCTGGGAAACGCCAGCCATGAAAGACTATGTGAAACAGGTTCCGCAGGCGCTGGTGGCACGTGAGCAACTTAACTATGCCCAGCCAGAACTCTCGACCTATAACAGCGTGCAAATTCAGGAGGCGCTGAACCACGCCATTGAAGCCGCGATAACCCAGACGAAAACACCGGCAGAAGCACTGGAAGCCGCCCAGAAGCAGGCCGATCGTTTGCTGAAGGCTTACCAGTAATACCATGGCGATGAACACACTTGCAACAGCATCCCCTGCTTTACGCTCAGGCGTCGGATCATTACAGCTGTGCGGCTATTTGCTGATCTTACCGGCACTGGGTTTTTTATTGCTGTTTACCCATTATCCTGCTCTGGCGACGGTGTGGGAAAGTCTGTTCAGCGCCTCACGTAACGGTCATCCGGCCCAGTTTGTTGGGCTGGATAACTACGCTGCGCTGCTGGATGACGATGTGTTTATCCGGTCGTTGTGGAACAATCTGCTCTATGCCCTGGTCACTATCCCTTTGGCGGTGATGCTGGCTCTGCTCATGGCATTGGCCGTTAACCGACGACTGGCGGCTAACGCCGTGATACGTGCGGCTTTTTTTATTCCCTCCCTTCTGCCAATGATTGCGATTGCTAACCTGTGGCTGTTTTTTTACACGCCACAGTTGGGCTTACTGAACAAACTTCTGTCGCTGTTTTCCATTGCTCCGGTTAACTGGCTTGGCGAGCCGGGCACCTCCCTGTGGTGCCTGATGGCGGTCTCCGTCTGGCGTGAGGCCGGTTTCTTTATGATTTTCTATCTTGCTGCCCTGCAGCAGATTGATCCGCGCCTGCGTGAAGCGGCGGAAATCGAAGGGGCATCAAAGGGCTATTTCTTCCGGCGCGTCCAGTGGCCATTGCTGATGCCGACCACGTTATTTGTCTTGATCAATGCATCCATGAATGCGTTTCGCATTGTCGATCAGGTTATTGCGATGACGAATGGCGGCCCGGACAACAGCAGTAGCCTGCTGCTGTTTTACATCTATCGCACAGCATTCAGTTACTGGGATTTACCGGCAGCCGCGGCCATGACCGTGGTGTTGCTGCTGATTTTGGCGGCGATTGCGCTAGTTAAATTTAAGTTGATGGATAAACGAGCCCATTATCAATGAAGCCTTCCTTTTCTGTTGGCCGCCTCGGCCTGAATCTGATTATCTGGTTAGCGGCGCTGCTATGGCTGCTCCCTATCCTGGTGGCGATGTGGGTTGCGGTGCATCCCGCGGCAGAGCAGGGCAGCTTCAGGCTTTTTGCGCCGCTGACGCTGCAAAATTTTATTAACGCCTGGCATGCTGCCCCCTTTGCCCGTTACTTCATGAATACAATTTTGCTGGTGATGATGATCGTTACAGTCCAGCTGGTGTTGGCCACGATGGCGGCTTACGCACTGGTCCGTTTTCGCCTGAAGTATTCGGGCATGTTGTTTGCCCTTATCCTGTTGCAGCTCATGATCAGCCCCGATGTGCTGATCCTGAATAACTATAAAACCATTGGCGCACTGGGCCTGCGCGATACATTGACCGGCATTGCCTTACCGTATTTTGCGTCTGCCTTTGCCATCTTCCTGCTGCGCCAGACGTTTAAAAGCATCCCCTTAGTGCTGGAAGAGGCGGCGATCGTGGAAGGCGCCAGCCGGTTTTATATCTTACGTAAGATCTACATCCCGCTGGCCAGACCGATTTATATCGCCTTTGCGTTAGTCTCTGTCAGCTTTCACTGGAATGATTTTCTCTGGCCGCTGGTGATTACCGACTCGGTTAAGGTACGGCCCTTAACCGTCGGGCTGCAGCTATTTTCCGCGCCAGAGCAGGGCGTGCAGTGGGCGCTTATTGGTGCAGCAACATTGATGACAACGCTGCCGCTTTTGCTGCTCTTTCTGATATTTCAGCGTCAGTTTATTCAGTCTTTCATGCGTGCCGGTATACGTTAAGGTGAACGCCAATGTTAACGCCTCACTCGCTTAGTCTGCAGCAGCGCGAACTGCTGGCGGACGTCGCACCGCTGTATCAACCGCCGTTGCTGCGTCCCTTACCTGCGCGGAACAACGTTGTTCGTTTTGGTTTGATCGCCGACCCGCAATATGCGGATATCGAACCGGATGTTGACAACCATCTTTACTATCGCAACGGACTACAAAAACTGCACCAGGCCATCACGGCGCTCAACGCGCAGCCGCTCGATTTTGTGGTGACCCTGGGCGATCTCGTCGATCGCGACTGGTACAGCTATGCTGCGGTATTGCCGGTATATCAAGAATTAAAGCATCCCCATGCCGTGGTGCTGGGTAATCATGATGCGCAGACGATTGCCACACGACTTGAAGGTAAGGTTCCCCTACCCAAGAGCTATTACGCTTTCCGTTTTAACGGCTGGCGCTTCATTGTCTACGATGGCAATGATATGAGTCTTTACTGCAATGCGCTCAACGGCACCGATCGCCAACAGGCGGCAGCGTTGCTGGCCCGGCTGCAACATGAGCATCAACCCCACGCGCAGCCCTGGAACGGTGCCGTGGGCGCGCAACAATTGGTGTGGATAGAGCAGCAGTTACAGGCGGCACAGCAGTGCGGAGAAAGCATCGTGGTATTCGGGCATTATCCGCTGGCTCCCGGGAATACGCATATGTTAATGAACGCCGACGCGCTGGTTAATTTATTCACCCGCTACCGGGTGCGCGCCTGTTTTGCCGGACACGATCATCGCGGAGGCTATGCCCGTATTCTGGACACCGACTTTTTTATCATGAAGGGCATGCTCGACGGCCCTTCAGTTGTGCCCTTCGCGTGGGTGGAAGCAGACGGTGATACGCTCAGCGTACAAGGCTATGGTGGAGAGATAAGCCGGGGGTAAACAGCATTGGCGATGAATGTCACAAAAGTGTGAGCACAGTATCTTCTGTAACGATTTTAGTTACATCATACTCTAAGTGGCCTTACTCAGGTGCCCGCGTCAAGATTAGCGCAGCAAGCAGGAGAGGTGCCAAAGCCGGGCCGGACAAAAAGCAGGGCGTTGTTTAAACGACCACAATCTGACAGCCCTGTGCTCAGCCTCAACCGCCAGAAATACCTGCCTGTCCGGTCATCGATTGATGCTGTCTATTGGCTGGATTTCTTCAGGCGCGGTAGTTGGCTTATGTGCCACGAAAGTGCGTTTTTATCATCTGGCAAAGCGAGGCTGCTGCGGCTGATGCGTTTTTTTCAGACTGATGCAGACGAATGCCAATCGCGCCAGTATCTGGCAATTTTTGCTGGTCAAATATCGCGAGTGATGACGGCATGCCCGTTTGTGTTCGCAACGTCATTCCGAGCCCGGCCGCCGCGGCCGCCCATATCCCACTCAGGCTTCTGCTGGTAAACGCAATGCGCCAGGGGATATTCATGCTGTCCAGGGCCGCTGTCGCCGCGCTACGCATCAGACAGGGTGCTTCAAAAACCAGTAACGGCAGAGGTCGGTTCCGATCGATAAATGCGCCGATATCGAAATCTTTTGCGCCAATCCAGCAGAGTGGTAATGACCCGAGCGACTCGCTGTAGGCGGTGCTCTCGTCACCCTGCCAGCTCAGGGCAACATCAAGTTCATTGTGACGTATTGCATCCAGCAGCGGCTTGTTGCGGGTCACGGTCGCGGAGACCTGAACGTCGGGGTGCGCACGTGAAAATTGCCCAAGAAGAGAGGGGAGAAGTGATTCTCCAAAATCTTCCTGCAATCCCAGCCGAACCTCGCCACGGATGCCCACCGATTTCACTGCCTGGTAAGCTTCGTCGTTGAGACTCATCAGCCTGCGCGCATAGGCAAGCATCATTTCCCCCTGGGCAGTAAGGACCAGATGTCGTCCTGACTTTTGCACCAGTGCGGCGCCTGCCTGCTGCTCAAGCTTTTTAAGCTGAGCGCTTACCGCCGATGTTGAACGCCCCAGGCGCTCTGCAGCAGCAGCGAAACTTCCCAACTCAATACCGGTGACAAAGGTTCGTAATGTTTCAGCATCGAACGTAACCGGTCTTTTCGCCATTTTTCATCCCGTTTTATGGGATTCAGGGTCCCAATATTTCTGATTTTATAGATCGTCAAAGCATCCTATCTTTCTACCACATCCTCAAGGAGAAACAAAAATGAACACGATAAAGGTGAGTCGGGAAAATATGGCCGGGATAGCCCCCAAGCTGGCACGTCTCAGTGAAGAGGTCTTATTTGGCGATATCTGGCAGCGGGACGGGCTTTCACCGCGGGACAGAAGTCTGATTACGGTCAGCGCCCTCGTTGCACTGTATCGAAATGAACAGCTGGGCTGGCATCTGGAATTTGCTCGCCAAAATGGCATTTCAGACGATGAAATTATCGAAGTGATAACGCATCTTGCCTTTTATTGCGGCTGGCCCAACGCCGTTTCCGCGTTGACCGTCTTCAAAAACACACAGCCTGAGTGAGGGATACCGATGCCTGTAAGCCATATAGCCATCTCAACAGCGCGTTTTCAGCAGTGGCGAGAGAAAATTTCTGCTGCGTTACAGCAATCGCTTGAAGCTTCATTTTCCGTACCGCGCGGAGACTGCTTTCAGTTTTTTGATTGTTATGACGCGCACAGCCGGATTTTTGATCGGCATTATCTTTGTGGTGCTGAGGCGGGCCGCAGCAATGACTTTCTTCTGTTTACCATTACCGCAGGTAAAACGCGTAATACGCAGCAGAAACAGGCCTTTTATCAGGATCTCATCCGGCGTCTTGAAAAATCGATGGGTATAAAACCCCATGATGTCATGATCGTTCTTCATTTCACTCAGCCAGAAGACTGGTCTTTTAGTCATGGGAAGATGTTTGACCTGGTGGATATTCCCCAACTTTAAGGAGAAAACCATGCTTGCTATGCAATACCGTTTTGTTCTTCCCGCCGATTACGACATGACGATTATTCAACGCCGGATTGATGACAACGGATATAAGATGGCGGGATTTCCTGGTCTCATATTCAAAGCCTGGCTTTATGCGTGCAAAGCCAAAGGTCCCACAAACACGGATGAAAATGTGTATGCGCCCTTTTATCTTTGGCAGGACGCAGAGAGCATGCACTGTTTTTTGTCTGGGGCAGGTTTTAAAAAGCTTACTGAGGATTTTGGCTGGCCGCAGGTGCATACCTACCCGGTCTTATCGGCCAGGCTGTCGCCAGAGATGGTTCAAGCCGGTTTTGCTTCCCTGGACGTCAGCACCGTTCCTGCTTACGCCGATCTCGCCGGGTTAACACAGCCCCCAAAACAAGCCGGGGCGTTAGCACGCGTATCGGCTCTGGATACCTTTCACTGGCGCCACATAGATTTTTGTCTCTGGACAACGGCGCCCGCGCAAGATTCGGGCCATTTTCAGCGTTATCAGGTAGGGCATCTCTCTGTTCCCTGAATATTTACCGTCTGACACAAAATTATCGCCTAACCGCATATCTAAATGATCGGTTGTAAGACTATCTTACTGTAGATGCCAGACACGTTTGCATTAACGCTCTGGTGACGCTATCGCGTTATTCCATGACGCAAACTTTTTCATTTTTAGTGAATGAACCTAGTATTAACGTGCAAGGGGCACTTATGCCTGCTTGTCGACGGAGAAAAGAGAATGCGTATCAAGAATCACCTGAAAATGCTGACGGCTGCATCATTACTGGCACTGAGCCTTCCAATGACCTCCGCGTTCGCGGCACTGCCGGTGGGTGCAAAGGCGCCGGATTTCAAACTGGAAGCCGCACTGGCAGGTAAAGAAACCACCTTCTCTTTACAGCAGGCACTGCAAAAAGGCCCGGTCGTTCTATATTTTTTCCCGGCGGCGTTTAGTGCAGGCTGTACCTTAGAGGCGCATGCCTTTGCAGAAGCGACAGATGACTTTAAAAAAGAGGGCGCAACGGTAATCGGCGTCACCGCAGGTAATACTGACCAGATTGAGAAATTTTCTAAACTTGAATGCCGCGATAAATTCACCGTTGCTGCCGATCCGGGCGCAAAAGTGGCTGCAGAATACAAAAGTACGATGGAGATGAAAGGTAAAACGCTTTCCGATCGTACGTCTTATGTTATTGCACCGGATGGCAAAATCCTGCTGAGTTATACGGATAAAAATCCAGAATCACACATTCAGAAAACGCTGGATGCCGTGAAAAAATACCGCCAGGCCAACCCGGCTTAATTCCCGATCTGGACAGATAAATCATGTTGACTGCTATCGCCGCCGCTTTTCTGGGCGGCATCATACTTAATCTCATGCCCTGTGTGTTCCCGGTCATTTCGCTCAAGGCGTTGAGTCTGATACGGCATCACGCCAGGCCCGCACAGGCTCGTGCAGAAGGGCTCGCTTTTCTGGCTGGCGTAGTGGTCACCATGATGTTACTGGTTGGTCTGCTGTTGCTGGCGAGATTCGGTGGGTCATCAGTGGGCTGGGGTTTTCAACTGCAGTCACCGCTGGTGATTGCGTTGCTGGTTCTGGTGATGCTGGCATCCGCACTTAATCTGTTTGGCCTGTTCGAGGTGGGATTATCACTTCAGCGGGCCGGCGAAGTCGGGGGCGAGCGGGGTGGATTGACCGGGTCCGCATTAACGGGGGCGCTGGCTATTGTTGTTGCTACCCCGTGCAGCGCGCCCTTTATGGCCAGCGCCATAGGTTATGCGCTTGTACAGCCCCCCGTTATCAGCTTTATTATCTTTCTTTCTCTGGCGTTGGGCTTTGCTGCGCCTTTCACCTTGATTTCCTTTTTCCCTGTCGTTGCCCGAATACTGCCGTCGCCGGGTGCCTGGATGATCACCCTAAAACATGGCCTGGCGTTTCCGATGCTGGGTGCGGCGGGTTGGTTAATCTGGGTGCTGGAACGGCAGGCTGGCTCGACGGCGCTGGCAGCGATACTGACCTGCTGCCTGCTGCTGGGTTTTGCCGCCTGGCTGTATGGCCTGGCTCAGAAGCGGCAGATGATGGGAAGGCGGCACTGGGCTCTGCACATCGCCACAGCTGTTGTAATTATCCTGTTGGTACCACCGTTATTTACGCTGAAAACCTCAACGGCAGCCCCTGATTCTTCGGATGTTGTGGCAGCGGCTGCGGTGGCATGGTCGCCCCAAAATGTGGACGCTATAAAAGGCCAGGGTAAACCGGTTCTGGTGAACTTTACCGCCTCCTGGTGCATTACCTGTCAGGTTAATGAACGTACCTCGCTGTCAACCCAGGCAGTCAAGACGGCCATGGCGCGTACCAACACCATTTATATGATTGCTGACTCAACAAAGTACAATCCTGACGTTGAGCAGGCACTCAGCGATTTTGGCCGTGGCGGTTTGCCGCTGTATGTGGTTTATCCTGCTGACGGCGGAAAACCCGTTGTCCTGCCTCAGGTGTTAACGCCGGGCATCGTCATCACGGCATTGCAGCAGGCGAGTGAAAAAGGCAATAAAACGTGATGATAGATCCCTGCCGGGCAGTGGATTTCCGCTGCCCGGCGGCGGCAAGGCTCTGGCGGTAACGGGTTAGCGCAACGCCTGAAAACACGCGGCTAATCCGTCATAATCCTTTCAGGCAACGCGCAGTTTTATTATCCTCGACAGGCTTTGGCAGTGATGTATTTCAAAGGAGAGTGATGAAAACAATCGGCCTTATAGGCGGCATGAGCTGGGAATCAACGCTCCCTTACTATCGGTTGATCAATGAGGGAATCAGAAGCAAATTAGGCGGTTTACACTCGGCAAAGCTGCTTCTGCACAGCGTGGATTTTCATGAAATTGAAGCCTGCCAGCGCAGTGGCGACTGGGATCGGGCTGGTGAACTACTGGCTGAAGCGGCCGTGGGTCTGGCGGGTGCCGGTGCAGACGCAATCGTCTTATGTACCAACACGATGCACAAGGTTGCCGGGGCGATTGAATCTCGCTGTCATTTGCCTTTTTTACATATCGCGGATGCGACGGGCAGGGCGATAACGAGCAAAGGCATGACCCGAGTAGCCTTGCTGGGCACGCGTTATACCATGGAGCAGGACTTCTATCTGGGCCGCCTGAATAAACAATTCTCAATTGCTACCCTGGTACCACCGGCAGAACAGCGTAACGTCATCAACCAAATCATTTTTGATGAACTCTGCATGGGGAAATTTTCGGAAGGCTCCCGCCAGTATTATCTTGAGGTGATACAGGAACTGGCTTCACAAGGTGCAGAAGGAGTCATATTTGGCTGCACGGAAATTGGTTTGCTGATTTCAGAAGCACAAAGCGCGCTACCGGTATTCGATACAACGCGCATTCATGCGAACGATGCCGTCGATTTTATGCTGTCCTGATTCATCCTCAGTGGGATGAATCAGTGATCGAACTTTTACAGGGTGTCGAAAATCACATAAAGCTTGCGCATGGTGGTCTCCATGACCCATGTCCCTTCTGTATTCGCTTCAAAGAACAAGGTATCGCCAGGTTTGAAATGCTGTGGTGCTTCGCCATCCGCTGTGAAGGAACCCGTTCCTGACAGGAAATGCATCATCTCTGCTTGCTTAACGCCGCGACGATAACTGCCCGCCGTGCATTCAAAAATGCCCATATCAATACTCTCTTGGCCGGGGATCACCGTCTGCAGCCCGGCCAGTGCAATCTCGGGCGATCCCGGAAGGCCCTCAACGGTCCCCCATGATTCCAGCGTCTTGATTGAAGCGGGTTGATCAAGTTTTTGTACTTTCATTTCATGCTTCCTGAGCAGTCGTTAACGATGCAGCGTGGTCTGAATTGATACCTCAGCGTATACAAAAACAGAAAAACAAAGCACGTCTTAAACGCTTCGGCATGAAAGTTATGCGCAGAATACATTGCCCTAAAAGCATGAAATTTCTGGCCGCGGCCTGCACAGGTTTTTGAGTATGGTGCTATCGATGCCAGGTTTAGACAGTTTGAGAGAAAGTGCAGCCAGTTACCGCTCATCCGCTCGTCATTGGTTAATGCTCTGCTCAGTCAGGATCTGAAAAATGTGTAAGTAAGGGGGGATGTTGCAATATCAACGAGCAGAATGAGGTAAATAAGATAATGATTTTAATCTTTATTATTTCCCTACGCCCGGAGCTCTCTGCATCAGGCTGGCAAGGGTTAATCTGATTTATCAGGTCCGTATTAAAATGGAAATATAAAGATTCTATTTTCACACTGCTGAGTTTGAATACAGCACAGAGCAGAACGGCTAACCGTTCTGTCCTTCCTGGCGTAATCTCTAAAGGGCAAGTTATGAAAATGTTATCCGTAAAAGTGGCACTGCAAACAACGGCGTTCACCATCGCGACCTTGATTACCTTTCAGAATGCAGCACTGGCTGTATCTGTACATCAACAACAGTCAGCTTCTTCGCTGCAAAAGAACAATGCGGGCAGTGCGGGGAACATCAAACTTGCTGCTCATCGAAAGCCTTCAGGCGGTTTGCGCATTAACCCTGCCTGTGATGACACCGGCGAACCTTGCCCACACGATGAAACTCAGGATGATATGTCCTGAACCTGCTCGGTTTTACATCCTGAACTGATTGTTTAGCCTTTTAATTATGCTCAACCCCCTCAACGAACTGCACCTCAAAAGCTGGACGTCTGACTGAGTAAGGTGCAGTTTTTTATATTCTCTTACATCTCCTTCCCGTCGTTATCGATAAGCGTTAAGGACTGAATATTGTGCTAAAAAGCGCCTGTTATGATATCGCTATCACTCCCGGAACGTTAAATGCTTAACGGCGGGTAAACGGTTTCAAGATTTACTGACTTCGCCCAGCAGAAGCGTCCTGATTAACTATGCTCAGTAGACATTAATGCGTATTCGCTATTTATCAGGGAGTCATTCGATGAAAAAATTGTCAGTTGTTCTTGTTATCGCGGGTCTGCTCATGGCGATGAGTTCACAAGCTGAAGCCAAAGGCTGTCTGAAGGGCGCGGCCGTGGGCGGCGTGGCAGGGCATGTTAAACATCACGGTGTCGCTGGGGCCGCAGCAGGCTGCGCTGTTGGACATCATATGGCCAAAAAGAAACAGAAAGAAGCGGCCAGTCAACAGCAAGGGCAACAGCAGCAGGGCGGTTAATTTTTCTCGCTGTCTCTGCACCCTCTCAAAGAGGGTGCAGCTTCCCGTCGCACAGGCTTTAAGCGGTAAATTCCCGTAACAGTCAATGCGCTTCTCTGCTGGCTATCGTCGCAGGCAAACTCTCAACTTAACAAACTGGCTGCCACATTCACGGACAGTCCCAGAATCGCCAGATTAAAAATAAAAGAGATAACCGACTGCAACAAGGCGATCTTGCGCATTTCTGTCGTGCCCGTCGCCACATCCGCCGTCTGGGATGCCACCGCGATGGTGAAAGAGAAGTAGAGAAAATCCCAGTAACCCGGATGCGTCGGTTTCTCCGGAAAGATCATCGGCGTGATACTGTTGCTGCGAAGCAGGTAATGCTGATGGGCATAATGCATGGCAAATGCGCTGGGCAGTAAGGCCCATGAGGCGATGAGCGTCATGGCAGTCAAAAGCAGATGCAGGGCCCGCGACGAGCCCGTCAGGCTTTTTAACGTGGGAAGCTCGCTCATGATGGCCACCATACTGATCATACAGGCCACGATGACCAGGCCCAGCACCAGCGCGGCACTTTGATCCTGCATCTGGGCGATTCGTTTAATCTCATCTGGCGCGGTACGCAACATGCGAAACCAGATAAACCACAGATAGAGCCATGCCAGCACGTTCCAACTGATTAACAGTCTCTGCATTTGCCCCAGATGCTCAGGCAGTAAAACATAGCAGACGAGACCTGCCACCACAGAGATCAGCAGGCGCAACCGGGCAAACAGATTTGAGCGAAGGGAAGAGGACATGGTTATGTTTTTGCTGGTGACTGAGTCAGTTAACTGTAGTGCAGGCCGGATGACCCTGCTGCAAAAAACGCGCGACGTTTATGGTGGGTTAAAGAACCGGCAGAACGCGAAGCCAGTCTCTGTGTAGCACGCCACTGCCATACCCGCGTGCGGGCATCTATAGCAGTAATGGAGGGTCAACAAACGAGAAGTGCGGATGGTCACCGTTAAAAGCGTGTACGTTCCCTTAAGCTACAAGGATGGCTATCGCGTAATAGTGGCTCCCCTTTGGCCGCGCGACATCTACAGGATTAAAGCACCTCGCGCCGTCAGCGGTATTGCGTCAGGCGTTATACCGTCACGCCTCGTCAGGATGGACACTACCGCTGCAACGTCGCCCAGAAAACCGCGCTTATGCTTATTATGTAAGGACTGCACAGCATATTTCGTGTTCCAGTCAGCACTGATTGTGTGCAATGCCCCTCGGTCACTCATCATTCTGGTGCTTCGTCACCAGGAATAATGCTAAATTACTGATTTTTATCGTCATTAATTCTGGCACGTCAATTGCAAAAACCTGATCGGTAAGCAGCGCAACACATAATCTGAATTAAATAGCTGGCTAGGGTTCCGGTTCACGCAGGTGAATGTCTGGTCCGAGAGCTGGCGACCTCTGAGAGGTTACACGGCGGGACAAAAGCCCGGGAGACAGCAGCACCGTCAGGTGTCGCGCTGCTCCTTTTTTGTGCCAACCAGAGGTTAACCATGAAAACAACGCCGTTCATCCGCACGCTTTTGCTGTCACTCACCTTGCTGATCAGCTTTTCTTCCTTCGCCACGGTTAAAAAAGAATTCAACATCTGCTGGACGATCTATGCGGGCTGGATGCCCTGGGGCACCATCAGCAATGAAAAAATTATTGATAAATGGGCCAGCAAATACGGCATCAAAATCAATATTGTTCAACTCAACGACTACATCGAATCCATCAACCAGTACACGGCAGGGCAGTTTGACGGCTGCACCATGACCAACATGGATGCGCTGACTATCCCGGCGGCAGGTGGGGTAGATTCGACAGCACTCATCACCGGCAGCTATTCCGATGGCAACGACGGCGTCGTGCTAAAAGGGATGAATAAAAAACTCAGCGATCTGAAAGGTATGTCGGTTTATCTGCCCGAACTCTCGGTATCGCACTATCTCCTGGTTCGCGGACTGGAAAAAGCCGGGCTGCAGGAAAAAGATGTGAAAGTGGTTAATACCTCCGATGCGGATATCGTCTCGGCCTTTGGCACCAGCAATGTGCGGGCAGCGGTAGCCTGGAACCCGCAGTTGTCCGTCATCAAAAAGACGCCACAAACCACCGAAGTGTTTAGCTCCACCCAAGTGCCCGGCGAACTCATCGACATGATGGTCGTGAACACCCAAACGCTGAAAGATAACCCCGCCCTCGGCAAAGCGCTGACCGGTGCGTGGTTTGAAATGATGGCAAAAATGCAGGCGGGTGATAAACAAGCGCTGAGTGCAATGGCGGCAGATTCCGGTACCGACCTCGCGGGCTATCAGGCTCAGCTTAAAACAACGCATCTGTTCTGGACGCCTGCTGAGACATTGGCCTTTATTTCTTCGCCTGATCTGCCAAAGACCATGCAACGCGTGGCGAACTTCTCGTTTGACAAAGGTCTGCTGGGTCAGGGCGCACAGAGCGCTGATTTTATCGGCATGACATTCCCGGGCAACGTCACCGTTGGCGATAGGGCTAACAGCAAACTGCGCTTTGACGACAGCTATCTTAAGCTGGCCGCTGCGGGCAAGTTGTAACCACTGACCACGGGAGTTCATGTCATGCGCTACATCAACCGCTATCCCCGCCAGGGCATGCGCCTGACGCTAATGCTGCTGCCCTTCGTGCTGATCATCGCCGCCTGGTTTATCGGATCAGCGGTGCGGCTGGAGGCCAATCCGCAGGACAAACTGCTGCCCGGACTGTCGCAGATGATTGAGGCGATTGATCGGATGGCCTTCACGCCAGATAAGCGCAGTGGTGAATACCTGCTGTGGGCCGATACGTTTATCAGCCTGAGCCGTCTGCTCATGGGGCTGGCGCTCTCCTCGCTGATTGGTCTGTGCCTCGGCATTGCCGCGGGCGTTTTTCCGATGTCCCGCGCCGCACTGTCACCCCTGATGACGGTTGTCTCAATGGTGCCGCCGCTGGCGATTCTGCCCGTGCTGTTTATTGTTTTCGGCCTGGATGAGCTGTCGAAGGTCATGCTCATCGTCATTGGCATTACGCCGATGCTGGCACGCGATCTTGAACAGCGGGCACGGGAAATTCCGGCGGAACTGTTAATCAAAGCGCAAACCCTGGGAGCCAATAGCTGGACGGTCGTGCTGCGGGTCGTGCTGCCGCAGCTGTTATCACGGCTTATCACCTCGGTACGGCTGCTTCTGGGATCGGCCTGGCTGTTTTTAATTTCCTCCGAAGCGATTTCGGCGACCGCCGGGCTGGGCTATCGCATTTTCCTGGTGCGTCGCTACATGGCGATGGATGTGATTATCCCCTATGTCATCTGGATCACACTGCTGGCCTGGCTGATGGATCTGGGCCTGCGCAAGCTGCACAACGCCTGTTTCCCATGGGCGGAAGGAGGCCGGGAATGAGTTTTATCAGTATCAACAATATCTGGCAGGAGTACGGCGACCACGTGGTGCTGGAACGCATCAATTTGCAGGTTAAGGCGGGCGAGTTCTGCTCTATGGTCGGTGCATCGGGCTGCGGGAAGTCGACGTTTTTGCGCCTGCTGCTGGGGCAGGAAAAACCCACCCGGGGAGAGATCACCCTGGATGGTAAGGCACTGGCGACAGAACCCGACCGCAGCCGCGGCGTCGTGTTTCAACGCTATTCCGTGTTTCCCCATCTCAATGTACTGGATAACGTCGCGATAGGGCTCGAACTGCCTGCTTCGCCCTTGTCGGGTCGCCTGTTCGGTGCCCGAAAACGCGCGGCCCGGCAGCAGGCACGACAGATGCTGGACAAAGTGGGGCTGGGAAATGCGCTGGATAAATATCCGGCACAGCTCTCCGGCGGAATGCAGCAAAGGCTGGCAATTGCCCAGGCTTTTATCATGCAACCGCGAGTGCTGTTGTTGGATGAGCCCTTTGGCGCACTGGATCCCGGTATCCGCAAAGACATGCACGCGCTGCTGCTTCAACTGTGGAGTGAAACCCGAATGACGGTCTTTATGGTCACCCACGATCTTACCGAAGGCTTCAACCTGGGTACACGGCTACTGGTATTTGACAAAGTCCGCCACGATCCCCAGGCCCCTCATGCCTGGGGCGCGCGTATCACCTATGACATTCCGCTGAATGAGGCGCGAATGGCACAGCTGATGACAGACAGTAAAGACAACGTTTATGCATTAAGGAGACAGCAATGACGGCACGTTTTCACTCAGCCCCCAGTCTGCGCGAAGAGCGGCTTCCCGGCGGGGCGCATACCTCATTCATTCTGCGCAAAGGGCACATCCTGCGCCTGACCGATATTGATGGCGGCGCGAATGTCAGCATGATGATGCTCAATCCGCATGAGAAAAGTGAACGCCTTAATCTACCGGATACGCTGAAGGGCCAGCATACGGCCCGGCTCACTACCGGCCACTGTTTCTATTCCGATATGGGCCGCGTACTCGCCGGGATCGTGGCGGACAGTTGTGGCTGGCACGACCCGTTTGGTGGCGTACTTAACGCGGCGGAAACGCGCGAAAAATATGGCGCAGGGCGCTATCAGGAGCTGCGGAATGGGTTTTACCGCAATGGAGTCGATAATCTGCTGGTCGAGATGGGCAAATGGGATTTGGGTCTTGAAGATCTGCTCATGGTCGTTAACTTCTTTAGCAAAGTCACCGTCGATGAAGATGGCCGCTTCCGCTTCGATACCGAACATAGCCGCGCAGGGGATGTTGTTGAGCTGTTTGCCCCAATGGACGTGCTGATCGTCCTGACCGCGCTCCCCCATCCAATGGATCCTGCCCCTGACTATGCACCGCGTCCCATCCAGCTGAGCTGGTATCAGGCCGATGACGCACAGGCTACCACCGAAGCGCTGTTCATCCGCGATGAAAATCAGCGCGCAATACAGAACACCCAACTTTTTGCCCTGTAAGGAGTCAGCGATGATGATTATTTCCAGCGACCGCCGCCCAGAGGATGCGGTTTACCGTCATGTGATTCCGGCGGGCGAACCCTGGCTGTTTGAGGTCAAACAAGGGCAAACATTGCGTCTGCTCGACCTGGAAGGGAATCAGGCGATCGATACGCTGTTCTACAACGCAGATAATCCGCGCGAGCGTTACGATCCCCAGCGTACGCTGCGCCGTCAGGGTAATGCTTACCTGACCACCGGCAGCGTACTTTACTCGAATATGGGCAATCCGCTGCTGACCATTGTCGCCGATACCTGTGGCCGCCACGATACGTTGGGCGGTGCCTGCGCGCAGGAAAGTAACACGGTACGTTATGCTCACGACAAGCGCTATATGCACAGCTGCCGGGATAATTTTCTTTGTGCCTGCCTGCATGACGGTCGCCTGCATAAACGCGATATCGGCGCCAACATCAACTTTTTTATGAACGTTCCCGTCACGCCGCAGGGTGGACTGACCTTTGAAGACGGTATTTCCGCCGCCGGCAAATATGTTGAACTGCGCGCCGAGTGTAATGCGGTGGTCTTAATCTCAAACTGTCCGCAGCTGAATAACCCCTGTAACGGCTGGAATCCCACGCCCGCCGAGGTATTGGTATGGAACTGAGCCTGGTGCGACTGAACAATACGCACGCCTGAACAGGAGAAGCCCCGGGGACGGCCCCAGGGGACATGTCGACTTTCTGCGGGACGACCCGCTTTCCTGAGAGTTCCGCTTATGTTTGATACCTTACTGATTGCTAATCGCGGTGCGATCGCCTGCCGCATCTTGCGAACCCTGCGCGCCATGCAGGTCAAGGGGGTGGCTGTCTATGCCGAGGCCGATCTGGGCAGCCTGCATATTCGTGATGCCGATGAAGCGTTATCCCTTGGCGACGGCCCGGCGGCACAAACGTATCTGGCCGCTGAAAAAATTATTGCCGCAGCGCAGCAAAGCGGTGCACAGGCGATTCACCCGGGCTACGGTTTTCTCTCTGAAAACGCCGGGTTCGCTGAGGCCTGCGAGGCCGCAGGGCTGATTTTTGTTGGCCCAACGCCACAGCAGTTGCGGACTTTTGGTCTGAAGCACACGGCCCGTGCTCTGGCGAAAGCTGAAGGTGTGCCCTTGCTGGAAGGCAGCGAATTACTGGCCGATGCCGCCGAAGCCTGCCGCGTCGCCGAGACCGTTGGTTATCCGGTGATGCTGAAAAGTACGGCGGGTGGCGGCGGGATTGGCATGCGCGTTTGTCGCGATGCGCATGAACTGACGGAAGCGTTTGATACCGTGCAGCGGCTGGGGCAGAACAACTTTAGTGATGCCGGCGTGTTTCTCGAGAACTATATCGAACGCGCACGTCATCTTGAGGTGCAAATCTTTGGTGACGGGCAAGGAGACGTTATCGCGCTGGGTGTGCGTGACTGCTCGGTGCAGCGGCGTAACCAGAAGGTCATCGAAGAAACACCTGCCCCCAATTTGCCTGAAGGCATGGCACAGGCGCTCTGCGAGGCGGCAGTTGCGCTGGGTAAAGCAGTGAACTATCGCAGCGCGGGCACCGTGGAGTTTGTCTATGACAGCCTGAACCAACAATTTTACTTCCTGGAGGTCAACACTCGCCTTCAGGTCGAGCATGGCGTAACAGAACAGGTCTGGGGCGTTGACCTGGTGAAATGGATGATTGAACTGGCTGCGGACACCTTGCCGCCCCTGCGCGAGCTGGTTGCCGGGCTTGCGCCACAAGGCCATGCTATCCAGGCACGCATTTATGCGGAAGATCCGGGACGGCAGTTTCAGCCTTCACCGGGCCTGCTGACAGACGTTGCCTTTCCCGACCAACAGGATGCTCGCCTGCGCATTGATCACTGGATTGAAGCCGGTTGCGAAGTGCCGCCCTTTTTTGATCCGCTGCTGGCGAAAACGATTGCCTGGCGGCCCAGCCGCCCGGAGGCCATTGCCACACTGGCGCAGGCGCTGGCAGAAACGCGTTTATACGGTGTTGAAACCAACCGCCTCTATCTGCAGCAAATTTTAGCGTTTGCGCCCTTTGTTCAGGGAGAACCCTGGACCCGTTGTCTGGAACAGCTGAGCTATCAGGCAGCGACGGTTGAGGTGCTAGGCGCCGGTACGCAAACCAGCGTGCAGGATTATCCGGGCCGTCTGGGCTACTGGGCGGTCGGCGTACCGCCATCGGGGCCGATGGACGACCGCGCTCTGCGTTCAGGCAATCGGCTGCTGGGCAATGATGAGGGGGAAGCCGCACTGGAAATGACCCTCACCGGACCCACTCTGAAATTCAATACCGCCATCCAGGCCGTCATCTGCGGTGCACCACTGAGCGCTATCCTGGATGGCCAGCCCGTGCCGATGGATTGTGTTTTTACCATTCCCGCCGGGGCGACGTTAAAGCTGGGTGCTGTGAGTGGGGCGGGCGTGCGAAGCTATCTCTGCCTGAGCGGCGGCATTCAGGTGCCAACGTATTTAGGCAGTAAAAGCACCTTTACGCTTGGCCAGTTTGGCGGCCACGCCGGACGCGCACTGCGTAGCGGCGATGTGCTGCACCTGGCCCCACAGACAGCAACGGAAGCTGGCGCGGCACTTCCTGAGGCATTGCGCACGGATCTCCCGCAGATCCGCACCCTACGGGTAATTTATGGTCCACACGGTGCGCCGGAGTTCTTCGCGCCGGACTATATCGCCACTTTTTTTGCCACGGAATGGGAAGTGCATTTTAACTCCAGCCGCACGGGCGTCCGCCTGATTGGGCCCAAGCCCATCTGGAGCCGAGACAGCGGGGGCGAAGCCGGACTGCATCCGTCAAACATTCACGACAATCCGTACGCGGTAGGTGCGGTTGATTTTACCGGCGATATGCCGGTGATTCTGGGCCCGGATGGACCCAGCCTCGGGGGATTCGTTTGTCCGGTCACAGTCATCGAAGCCGATCTCTGGCAGTTAGGGCAGTTGAAAGCCGGTGATAAAGTGCGCTTTACCTCGGTGGATTTAACCACCGCGCGCCAGTTGGCTAAAGCGCGAGGCCAGGAACTGGCAACGCTCTGTGGCCAGGCGACAGCCTGGCAACCTGCGCCGCTGACCTCGCCGATCGTGATGACCTGCGGTGAGGCCGATAAGCGCCTGGTCGCGCGACTTTCTGGCGATACGCATCTGCTACTCGAAGCCGGGGAGCCGGAGCTGGATCTGGTTCTGCGTTTTCGCATTCATGCCCTGATGCAGGCGCTGGAAGTGCATGCAAAAGACGGGGTGATTGATATCACGCCCGGGATTCGTTCGTTGCAGATCCATTTTCAGCCTGAAATCCTCACCCATGACGCGCTGCTGGACTGGGTACGCGGCGAGTGGCTCAGGGTTTGCCTGAGTGATGATCTGCAGGTGCCAACTCGCGTAGTACATCTGCCGCTTTCCTGGGACGATCCCGCCTGTCGCCAGGCGATTGAAAAGTACATGACGACGGTACGCCCTGATGCACCGTGGTGCCCCAGTAACCTTGAATTCATTCGCCGCATTAACGATCTGCCTGACGAACAGGCGGTCTGGGAGACGGTGTTTGAGGCCAGCTATCTGGTTATGGGGCTGGGCGATGTCTATCTGGGGGCGCCGGTTGCGACACCGCTGGATCCGCGCCATCGCCTGGTCACCACAAAATACAACCCGGCGCGCACCTGGACGGCAGAGAACTCGGTGGGTATCGGCGGCGCTTACCTCTGCGTTTACGGCATGGAAGGACCTGGCGGCTATCAGTTTGTGGGGCGCACGCTTCAGATGTGGAATCGCTATCGAGAGGTTGCTGATTTTGCGGGGAAACCCTGGCTGCTGCGCTTCTTTGATCAACTGCGGTTCTACCCTGTATCCGCCGAGGAACTGGTGCAAATCCGCCGCGATTTCCCGCTGGGGCGTTATCCGCTGCGCATTGAGCCCAGTACGCTGCGGTTGAGTGATTATCAGCAGTTTCTCGCTCATGAGGCGCAAAGCATCGCGGCGTTTCGTGACCACCAGCAACAGGCGTTCAATGCGGAACGCGATCGCTGGATCGCCAGTGGTAAGGCCCATTTCGACAGCCAGGAGAACGTGGCAGAAGAGGGCGGTGATGCACCGCTACAGCAGGGCGAGCAGGGTGTCGAAAGCCCGGTTTCCGGCAACCTTTGGCAAGTGCAAACCACGGTGGGAAGTCGGGTTCAGGCGGGGGATGTTCTGGTGGTGCTGGAATCCATGAAAATGGAGATTCCGTTGCTGGCACCCTGCGATGGGATCATCCAGCAGGTTAACGTACAGCCAGGCAGTGCCGTGCGCGCCGGACAGCGGGTTGCGGTGATTGTGGAGGATAACACCTGATTTTGCGTTGGCACTGGCAGCGATAATCGCTGGGCCTGAGTGCTTATCGATCATGCCCGTTAGTGATCTTGAACGGGCAGGTGCGCGAGACTGACCTTCTCGTGCACCTGCACGCTGCGTCGGTAACACGCACCACAGCGTGACGTGCATGTTATCTGCATCAATGTTTCAGGGAACGATAACCATCTGTGAAGGCGCGCCTACGGCAACATAGTTCCCGGTAAAGCTGATGGCACCACTCGCTTTATCCACCCTGAAGCTGGTGATGTTATCGCTGCGCTGATTCATCACGTAAATCATGCTGCCATCAGGGGATAATGTCAGCGTTCGGGGGTAATCCCCGCGCGTCCACACATCATCTTTATGCGTCAGTGTGCCGTTAGCATTGACCTCAAAGTGCGCAATGCTGTCATGCAGACGGTTGGCGACGTAAAGATTTTTCCCGCCCTTATCAATGACTAACCCGGCTGCAAAACTGGTGCCTTTATAACCGGAAGGCAGCGTAGAAACCGTGGCCTTTTCCTGCAAAGCACCGCTTTGCGGATTAATGAGGTAATGTGTGAGCGTGGAGGCTTCTTCATTCACTAACCAGAGCGCATGACCCTCAGCGCTAAAAACGAAATGGCGGGGACCTGCACCGGCAGACGAGGCGTTTATCCATGCGGGTTTGCCGGGCGTCAGCGTACCGTCTTTATTCAGGTGGTATTGGTAAATGCGGTCCAGCCCCAAATCCGTCGAGTAAACAAACCGGCCCGTGGGATCGCTGGCGACCATATGAGCATGCGGACCATTGTGATCGCTGATGGCAAAGCTGCCTTCTACCGCTGCGGCCGGTTTGCCTGCGCCAGCCGGGCCGCTGTCCTGATGATGATCGACAGCCTCACTCAGCTTGCCTTCTGGCGTCACCGCAAACACTGTAATACTGCCGCTGACATAATTTGCGACCATCAGGTAACGCTGATCGGGTGTCAGGGACAGGTACACCGGTCCTTTGCCTTGCGTGTCGACCTGATTTAATGCCGTGAGCGAACCGTCCGTACCAATCTGATAAGCGGTGATGCTGCCTTTCTCGGTCTCACTCGCCACATAAAGATGTTTACCATCCGCTGACGCCACCATCTGTGCCTGGTTGGGCAGTTGACTCACCAATGTTTTTCCCGACAGTTCACCCTGCGCATTGAGGATAAATCGATAAACCCCTTCGCCATTGGGATTATAGGTTCCCACATACGCGTAAGATGCCTGAGCCATCAGCGGCACAATGGCCGAAGCACTTGCAACGGCGGCTAGCGCCAGAATCGTTTTATTCATCATTTTTCCCTACTCGCCAGTGTCGTTAATTTTTACGGTCGCCTGAACATCCGGGCAATGAATACTTAGTAAGCAAAAGGGCAGAGCGTCGCGTTTCAGTAATACGTTCTTTCTTCACGTCGAAACGGTTGCCAGAAAAGGGAGATGAGCGGTATTCGTTTGCTGTTAGTCGTGTCGCTTTTTGAAATGTCAGAAACGGCCCCTCGTGGCACGAAGCCTTACGTTGATGCTGTTCGTTTTCTGATGCGTCCGTTAAGCGTTTGTCAGCTATGTTAAACCAGAGTCTGGACAAATTATCAGCAATGTCTGGCCGGATACAGAGAGTATTTTTCCAGTACTAAACGGAAATGTTTTGGCAGGGGGTGAGAGATGTCACAGGGGAGGCAAGTACTCCAACCAGCCGTTAGCCAGTTGGCATGGATAAGTAATGTCTATATCCTGGGCCTGATGTTGGTCATACCGCTTAGCAGTTGGCTGGCAAGACGTATGGGGGCCAAAAGTCTGTTCATGCTCTCAGCACTCCGAATCCTAAGCCGTCATCAGTTACGTCCTCAGCAGGTAACCCTGGAAAAAGGACGATAATGCAAACATCTCAATACAGCCAGAGGCGGACATTACAACTTTGCCGTTACATGATAAGTGCGCATAATACTAATTATGTTAAATAAGGCATCCCGACACGTACCCGGTTACGCACCGGCACCTCACCTGCGTCCCCTCTGGACCTGAAGCCCGTTGATCACCAAGCGCGCTACGTGAAAACTGGCGCACAGAACCCCTGCGGGTTATGCAGAATTCACGTAGCGTTGCCTGCTTACCCCCTCACATCGGGGCATGCTCAGAATGTTGTCCAGTTTTCTTCCAGCGTTGTCTCTTTTGATCGCATGGAATTGTCATGCGTCGTCGGGGATGCGGTAACCGTTACGGGCGCAACAAGTGCTGTTTTAACGGCGGAGGATGAATGATCTGAAAGTGTAAAAACGGATACAGACTGCATTAGCAGATCGGCCTGTTCACGCAGGCTTGCTGCCGCAGAGGCAGACTCTTCCACAAGTGAAGCATTCTGCTGCGTGACGTCATCTATTTCTGTCACCGCTATGCTGACCTGTTCAATGCCGCGCGCCTGTTCAGCAGTAGCGGCGGTAATTTCCTCTACCCTGTCAGTGAGTTGGCCCACCGAAGAAACAACGGCAGACATCGTGCCAGCAGAGCGCGCTACCAGCGTTGAGCCTTCACTGACGCGCTGAGCGTTGGCCTCAATGAGCTGACGAATCTCACCCGCAGCAGTCGCACTGCGCTGCGCCAGTGAACGAACTTCACCAGCGACAACGGCAAAGCCGCGACCCTGCTCACCCGCGCGGGCAGCTTCGACGGCGGCATTGAGCGCCAGAATGTTGGTCTGGAAAGCGATGCTGTCTATCACTGAAGTGATATCCGCAATGCGCCCTGAACTTTCGCCTATGCCCTTCATGGTATCGGTGATATCTGAAGTGATGTCATTACCCTGCCGGGCAATCTCACGTACCGTAACGGCCAGCGTGGCGGCCTGGCTGGCATTATCTGCGTTATTCCTGACCGTGACACCCAGTTCACCCATCGTGGCAGCGGTCTGTTCCAGCGCGCTGGCTTGTTCTTCAGTGCGCTGTGACAGATCGGTGTTTCCCTGAGCTATCTGAAGGCTTGCTGCGGCAACGCTTTCCGCATTCGCCCGAACGGCACTCACGGTTTGCACCAGGGAATGCTGCATGCCACGAATAGCTTCAAGCAGTTTCCCGGTTTCGTCTCGTCCGCTCACCGGCACCTCTGCAGTGAGATCACCTTCAGCAACCCTTACCGCCGCTTCAAGTGCGATATTGACGGGCCTGACGATACTGCGGGTAATAAACCAGGCGAGCGTTGCTGCCAGTACAATGGCAGCCAGGCTGAGTGAAACGAGTAACGTTACGGCGTTGCGCTGCTCTGACGCGGCTTTAGCTCCCGCGGTCTTCATCTGCTCCCCCTGGAAGTTGGCGAGGTCCGTGATGGCCGTTGTGTATTCATCCTGAGCCTGATAAGCCGGCCCGGTGAGTAGTTGCGTCACCTCATCCCGCTTGCCTTCCATACCCAGTTTTACCGCCTGCTCAGAATAAGATAGATACTGTTTCCCTGCTTTTTTCATGACGTCAATCAGCTCGCGACTTCTGGGAGCGTGCAGTATGTGATCGACTTTGTTGAAAGCCGTTTCAAGCCGGGTGCGGGCCTGCTCATAATTTTGTTTCAGTCTTTCTTTTTGCGCCGGATCGTCGACAAGCGCGATGCTGCGAACCATACGACTCATATCAGTAACGTAAAAGCGAAGATTACTGGCAGCGGTAGCCTTGTCAAAACGATCGCCGGCCAGTTTATCCACGGTGTCGCCCAGTGAGTCGATACGCATTAAACCGGCCAGGGTAATAACGATGAGAAGAAGCAGGATAAAGCCAAATCCGGCACCGAGACGGACGCCGATTTTAATATTGTTCATTATCTTTCCTCGGTTAACACTCGAAAATGAAACAGTAAAGAAAACGGCTTCGTGCCGGGAGCCGATAATACGGGCGTTTGGCAAGATGGTGTTCTTAAATCAGTCCATAGCCCTGCTTAAGCATCTTGATGGCGTGTTCAGAGTGCTACTCCGCCCCACATCCCATGTTCAACCTGACATTTCCACCGCGACGAGAATCAGGGTTTTGCCCGCTTCTGGTTACAGAGCGGGACGAAATCGTGAGGAACTGCATCAGACAGCATCCAGTTCCTCAGCGTTTATTAGCGGAGCAGTGACAGCATGGTCTGTGGCACCTGGTTGGCCTGGGCCAATACAGAAGAGCCCGCCTGCTGCAGGATCTGCGCGCGGGACATGTTCGACACTTCCGTCGCGTAATCCGCATCCTGAATACGGCTGCGGGCCGCGGTCAGGTTTGTCACGGTATTGTTCAGGTTGCTGATGGTGGACTCGAAACGGTTTTGCGAGGCACCCAGCAGGCTGCGCTGGTTATCGACCGCTTTGATGGCTTTATCAATGTCGGCCAGTGGCGTGGTACCTGACGCTGTGCCGCCTGAACCGCCGGTGACAGCCCCTTTCAGCACGTCGAAGCCGATGGCTGACGTGGTGCGGGCATTGCCGTTGACCGTCTGGCCTGTCGTAGAACTGGTATTCTGAGTGGTGCCTGTAGAAGCGTTGCCCGCTGCAGCCAGGTCAAAACCGTCGCTTGAGCTCAGCGCAATACCAATAGTTTCGCCGTCTTTTGCGCCCACCTGGAAATTGTAGGTGGTGCTGCCGGAGCCGGTGTTCAGCACTTTGATACCGTTGAAATCAGTCTGTTTCGTAACGCGGTCGATTTCCTGCATGCGCTGGTTAACTTCAGCCTGAATCGAGTCGACATCCGAGGCTGAGTTAGAGCTGTTCTGCGCCTGAACGGTCAGGTCACGAACTCGCTGCAGATTATTGTTAATTTCAGTCAGCGCGCCCTCGGCGGTCTGCGACAGCGAAATACCGTCGTTGGCATTGCGGGCGGCAACGGTCATCCCGTTGATGTTGGAGGTGAAACGGTTAGCGATGGCCTCACCGGCTGCATCATCTTTTGCGCTGTTGATGCGCAGACCGGAAGACAGGCGCTCAATCGCCGTGCCTAGTGAAGACTGTGACTTTGTCAGGTTATTCTGCGTAACCAGTGACAGCGTATTTGTGTTGATAACGGCCATGTTGACTCCCTGTAGTCAAAGCGTGCAAATCACGCCCTAACGTTATCGTCACGATAGTTGCTTTCTTTAATTGTGACGCAGGTCGATCATTTATCACTGGAATCAATTTGACATACTGACGACGTGTCATGTTGACCATGCAACAGGCCTCTTTTTACTGACCACCTGTCAATCAGCCCAGATGGCCTGCGCCTCCTAAAAAGGGGCATTCATTTCACGTCAAGCTGGTATTGTCTGGTCACGGACTCAGGTAAGTCGAGTAATGGCACGGATAATCGCGGCTTTTCGATCGGGGAGAGATGTTTGTTGGAAAAGGATGTTTAGTCTCTCAATCAACTTATTGTGCGTGAAGGATTTCTCATCATAAGGGTTTTCTGAAGGCAACCCCATCAGTGGGGCAGGACGTGACTGAGATGACAGATTCCGACGTCAGGCAAAGCCGTTGCGCAGGCAATTGAAGTACGCAGAAACAATTTTTTTCAGATTATTCTCAGTAATATTGGAGCGAAATAAGCACTAAATGCAAAAACCCATCTAGGATTAATTCGGTCGGACTGCTCTTGACGTCCGGCAAAGATTAACCAACACCAGAACGCCCTATATAACGAGAAAAGACATGAAAATATCGACTCGCCTTGCTGCAGGTTTCGGCCTGCTTATCTTCCTGTTCATCATCTGCACCGGTACTGCGCTGAATGCGCTCTATAAAGCCCGGGAAGGAATGGACAGGATCGTAAACATCAAAATGAAAAAGTACCAAATTGCGCAGGACATGCTCGGTGAACTGAGAGAGATGTCCATAGACGTCAGAACGCTTGGGCTGCTGAGCGATCCTGTGGCAATGAAACCCGTAGCAGAGCGCATGCAGAAAACTCAGGCGCAATATAGCGCTAACCGCCAGGCTCTTGGTGACTTGCTGAAGATCGATTCTCTTCCGGCAGGACGGAACGCTTTCAAGAGACTGACCGATACAGAGGCCTCTTTTTTTGCCATTTTTGCAAAGGCCAGTCAGCTTGGCCTGGCCAATCGCGATAAAGACTTCTTTGAGTGTCTGACAAAAGAGGTCCAGCCCGTGCAGGATAAAATGCTCAGCGATTTGCAGGTTGTGACAGGGATACAGCAGAAGACAAGCTTTGCTGAGGTGAAGGAGAACAGCACTTCAACTTCACGCTCATCTCTCATCCTGATCCTTCTGGCCGGTGCATCCATTTTCATCAGTGTCGGGGCCTGTGTATTGGTTGTCCGTGTACTAATGCGCCAGCTGGGCGGTGAGCCTGCCCAGGCGCAGGCACTGGCCGCCACCATTGCGGCCGGCGACCTCACATCGCCGGTCGTGCTTCGCCGCAACGACACGACCAGCCTGCTGGCGTCGCTTGACAGCATGCAGGCCAACCTGCGCGGCCTGGTGTCGCAGATTAAAGAGACCTCTGCCTCTGTGGCCCTCGCCTCGGACGAAATCGCGCAGGGTAATACTGAACTGTCATCCCGCACCGAACAGCAGGCGGCTGCGCTGCAGGAAACGGCCGCCAGCATGGAGCAGCTGACCGCCACGGTGAAGAGCAACGCGGCCAGTGCGCAGCAGACAGCAGAGTCCGCCCGTGGGACCGCGCAGCTGGCTCACGCAGGAGGGTCGGACGTACAGCGCATGTCAGTGACCATGCAGGACATCTCAGCGAGTGCCGCAAAAGTCCGCGACATCACGTCAGTGATTGAGGGCATCGCGTTCCAGACCAACATTCTGGCACTGAACGCCGCGGTGGAAGCGGCCCGCGCAGGTGAAGAGGGACGCGGATTTGCCGTGGTAGCCGGAGAGGTGCGTACGCTGGCACAGCGCAGCGCGACGGCCGCAAAGGACATCAAGACGCTGATTGAGCAGGCCGTCGATCAGATTGAAAGCGGCGTCGGCGTAGCTTCATCGACCGGACAGAGTATCCAGAAGGTGGTCGGCCTGGTCGGTGAGCTCGCTGAGGCGATGGATAACATCTCCCTGGCGTCCGCAGAGCAGATGCAGGGCATTTCGCAGGTGAGTGTTGCCGTGAGTCAGATGGACGGCGTGACGCAGAACAACGCGGCGCTGGTCGAGGAGTCATCCTCGGCTTCGCAGTCACTGTCTGAGCAGGCGCATGCGCTGAGAGGTATGGTGGAAACGTTCCGTGTCTGATGAAAACCAGCCCACTTACGAGGAAAGACTGATTAAGGCCGTCAGGCTAATGAAAGCGGATGTTGACGCGATTTACACGCAACTGAGGGATGGAACCTATGCTGACCCGGACACCTTTATCAATAACTGGACACATCTGATGGACCGGGTAAAAAATATGAAGCCGGTCCTCAGCAAGCCCGGCGTCATGGAGACGCTGATGCGTATGGATGTCCGGCTCACGGCAGAGTTGCTGGCCATAACTTACTCTGTGCAGATAATAGAGAATTTTATAAGATGCCTGGAGCACCAGGCCAGAGAGAATGGCAGCAAGCCCCGATAAACTCTCCCTGCAGCTGAAATACGTCTTTCACAGAACACCGGTCAACGTTACTCCGCTGTGATGTGTCTGTTGTCAGAAATATTCTCGTCGCCTCCGTGCTGGCCCGTCGCGTTCATGCTGACGGGCCTTTTTTTGTCCGACGACTGATGCCGGGTAAATGCATCATCCGGAAGCTGCACGGTTATCCTTCTCCGGACACGCTTTCCCCGTACCTGACGGGCCTCACGCACACGCGGCCATCCTTTCGGTCTGGTAGCGTGTCTTCAAAGAGAATGTCAGGAAAGTTTCTGTTTGAGCCTGTCGTTGACCGAATATAACCGGATTCAGACAGGGAACTGACAATGCTAAAGGCGCTTGTGACAGGAAAATTAAGTCTGCGAAAACATTCTGGGGATGGGGATTCGGCGGAACCGCGCTGATTGTTGCCATCAGCAAGGCGGGTGTATCTGCACGGTAACGTCATCAATCCGCTGTTTGCGCGTCATGCCCTTTCTTGAGGCGCTAAAAAGTCTCAGGAGTGACAGAATTGCTCCCGTCTCATCCTGTTTCGGACGCAGATGTTCCCAGAACCCGCCGTAGGAAATCTTGCGTGCGCGCCTCCTGAGGGCGCAACAGCACCTGTTCAGCGTGGCCCTGCTCCACAATTTGTCCGCTGTGCAGGAAACAGACGCGATCGGCGACCTCTCTTGCAAACTGCATCTCATGCGTGACCACGATCATGGTCATTCCCTGCTGTGCCAGGTTGCGCATGACCTGCAGAACCTCGCCGACTAACTCCGGATCCAGTGCTGATGTTGGTTCGTCGAAAAGAATGGCTTTCGGCTGCAATGCCAGCGTTCGGGCGATGGCCACGCGCTGCTGCTGACCACCGGAAAGCTGCGACGGCCAGGCGGAAACTTTGTCGGCCAGTCCTACTCTTTCCAGTAACTCTTTGGCTATCTTTTCGGCTTTACTGCGCGATTCACCGTTAACGTAAATCGGACCTTCCATCACGTTTTCCAGCACGCTACGGTGCGGAAAGAGGTTAAATCGTTGAAAAACCATTCCTATCTGGCGACGAAGCGAATTGATATTTTTACTTTTACTGTCAACATGCTGGTCGAGCACGCGAATGGTGCCGCTTTCATAGGTTTCAAGCCCGTTAATACAGCGCAGCACAGTCGATTTTCCGGAACCGGAGGGCCCCACCAGGCACACCACTTCGCCCTCATCGACGCGGAAACTTACCCCTTTCAGCACTTCGACAGCACCGAACCGCTTATGGACATCGCGAATTTCAATCATCTCAGGCTCCTTTTTTCTGACGATTTTCAAGGTGCTTAGTGAAAGCCAGCAGTGGCATGCACAAGGTCAGATAAAGCAACGCCACCAGCGTATATACGGTGGTGTTATCAAAGGTTGAGGCGGCCAGAAGCTGTCCCTGCCGGGTCATTTCGGTAACCGCAATCGTTGATGCCAGCGCAGAATCTTTCAGCATCATCACCAGCGTATTGCTATACGGCGGCAGCGCGACATGAAAAGCCTGAGGCAGGATGACGCGCCGCATCGCTTTAAAGAAGCTCATGCCCATCGAGCGCGCCGCTTCAAGCTGACCACGATCGACCGATTCAATACCCGAGCGAAAAATCTCTGCGAGGAAGGTAGAAAAGCAGAAAGCGATACCGACCACGCTGGCCTGAAACGATGTCAGGGTAATGCCGATATCGGGGAAAACGAAATAAATATAAAACAGCACCACAATCATCGGTAAGGCACGCGTGATATTGATGATGACGCTCACGGGCCAGGAGATGATTTTAAAAGGACACATTTTTGCGGCAGCAAACACCAGACCTAACGGCGTGCTGATGAGCAAGGACAAGATCGTGATATAAATTGTCATTTCCGCCCCTTGCAAAAGAAAGGGAAGGTAAACGTGAATACTGCTCCAGTCCATTATGCGCTCCCGCCGGTGTTGAGTGTGAGGCTAAAATTCATTTTAATGAATATGGCTACCCGTAAATATTGTCAAACTTTTCATCGGATGACGTCATAGCATTAACTTATTCATGTAATAAAATGGATTGAAGGCTCACCTTGCCCCGAAATCAAAGGGTTTTATGTTAATTTGTGAGGCGCGGCATTTTTAAAAAGAAAAGATTGACAGGTGGGGATTTAATTTCATTATAGTGAAGTTAATTGTTCGCATGTTAATCAGGAGTGAGTGATGTCTATTCGATCGCACGTTACTATGGCTTTATTGTCTGTTGCCCTCGGCGTCACTTACAGTGCGCACGCTGCCACATTAACGGCAGGCTCGCCGCCCTCCAGTGCGCCAACGACATTTCTGGATACGAAAACCGGTAAGATTGAAGGCTTCATGCCGGATGTGGCTGCCGAAGTGGCTAAACGTCAGCACCTGGATGTTAACTTTACGGCTGTGCCCTTCTCTACGCTTATTCAGTCTGTGATTGCTGGCAAAATTGACATGATCGTGGCCGGGATGACACCAACACCCGAGCGTGAAAAACGTATCTCGTTCTCACAGCCGGTCACCGCATTCGGACCCGGGTTGGTCGTGCGTGATGACAACAAAAAAGTCTATCGCTCTCAGCAGGATCTGAAAGGTGACATCGTTGGCACCATGACAGGCACCGATTACACGCAGGCTCTGATTAAGAGCGGTATCCCGAAAGAGGTGAAAGTGTACGACAGTCCGGCAGACATGATGCGTGATCTGTCGCTGGGTCGTATCGCGGCGGGCATGAACGATTACCCGATCATGAAATATCAGGAAAAATCAGGTGCGTACAAAGGCATGCATGTGGTGGATGGTTATAAGCCCGAGCATATCGCGCCCATGGCCTTTGGTGTGAAAAAAGGCAACGATAAGCTGCTTGCCGATATCAATACCGCCCTGACGGCGATGAAAGCGGATGGCACTTTGCAAAAAATCAAAGCTAAGTGGGGAATGCCCTAATCGCGCTTTCATGCACGGAGGCACGAAACCTTAAGGAACATGGTGATGAAAACAGCGTTAATGCACTCTGAGGATCTGAGTGCCGTCGAGATCAATATTGGCGTACGGTTAAAATTAATACGCAAGTCTCGCAATATGACTATTAAAGAACTGGCGCAACAGGCAAATGTGTCGGCAGGGGCAATTAGCCAGATTGAACGTAATCTGGCTAACCCGACGGTACGGGTACTGGAGCAGCTTCGGGTGGTCTTGAATGTCCCCTTGACCGCTTTTCTTGAACAACATGAGGTGATGCGGCCAGGTGCTGAACACTATGTTCGTCGCTGGCGTGAGCGACCGCATTTTCAGGTTGGCAAGCAGGGCATTAGCAAAGAGATGTTATCGCCGTCCGGCGAACACGATATCCAGTTCATGTATATCAGCATCCCTCCCCGCACGCGCTCTGAAGAAATGCTGACGGGGAAAGGTGAAAAAGCAGGTGTGGTCATGGAGGGTCGGCTTGCGCTTGAGGTGAATGGTGAAACGACCTTCATCGAAGCGGGCGACAGCTTTCAGTTTAAAAGCCATCTGCCGCATAACATTTTTAACGACAGCGACACCGAAGCCCGTGTGTTGTGGATTATGCATATTCCGCCCCGACATCATATTTGAAACAAGGTTAACTCATGCGAATTAAGGTCGATAGCGTTAATGACAGTTCCGTCTTCCCCACCTCTGTCGATGTTGTTGTGATAGGCGGTGGCATTGTTGGGACGTCAACGGCATATGAACTGGCGAAACAAGGCGTTTCTGTTGCGTTGTTTGAAAAAGGCGTGATTGCCGGTGAGCAGTCAGGTAGAAACTGGGGCTGGGTGCGCCAACAGAACCGTGATTTGCATGAGTTGCCGATGGCGATACGAAGCCTGCAGCGCTGGGATGAACTCAGTACTGAAATCGGGATGGATCTGGGCTTCAGGCGCAGCGGCATCCTGTATGGCACGCTAAATGACGCTGACCTGGCGCGTTGGGAAAAATGGGGCCAGCAGGCAAAGCAGATTGGCTTTACCAGCCAGTTGTTGTCCGCGCGTGAGGCCCAGGAACGCATTGGTGACAAAACAGCATGGCGAGGCGGCGTGTGGTCACCGACGGATGGTCGCGCGGAACCGTCACAGGCCGCACCGGCCATCGCGAAAGGTGCGCAAAACCTGGGCGCCAGCATTTTTCAGCGTTGCGCGGTGCGGGCACTGGATATCAGCGCCGGTCGTGTTTCTGGCGTCTGGACAGAACGCGGATTAGTCAAAGCCAGCCGGGTGATCTGTTGTGGTGGTGCATGGAATTCGCGTTTCTGCAGGCAATATGGGATTGAACTCCCTGCCGCCAATATTTTGGGCACGGTGTTTAAAACAACCGCCGCCCCGGAAATTGTAAAAGGTTGTCTGAGCACGCCGCAACTCTGTGTTCGTCGCCGTCTGGATGGCAGTTATACCGTTGCCGTTCCGGGCCTGGGCCAGATCGATTTGGCGCCGCAGAACATCCGATATGCCGCAAAGTTTTATCCTATGTTCCGCAGTAAAGTGGCAAAGAAACTGAAAATCCGGCTGAATGGCTCATTCTTTTCAGGCCCTGAAGCCTCGGGGAGTTGGTCTCATGAAACGCCTTCCCCTTTTGAAAAAATCCGGGTTCTCGATCCCACGCCGGATAAACGCATCGTTAATGATGGTCTGGCAGAATTAATCCGCTTGTTCCCCGCGCTGGAGGGAACAAAAGTCGATTATGCCTGGGCGGGCTGGATTGATACCACACCGGATTTGGTGCCGGTTATTGATGAAGTGAACCAGATCCCCGGCATGTTTATTGCCTCTGGCTTTAGTGGTCATGGTTTTGCCATCGGGCCGGGTGCGGGACTGCTGTGTGCACAGATGATGACGAATAAGCCCGTTTATACCGACCTTGCCCCCTACCGGCTCTCACGCTTTGATAAAGGTAACGTTATTCGCCAGCCACAAATGATGTAGCGGTGCAGACCACAGAGACAGGCTATGCGAAAGCGCATGGCCTGCATTGGCCTGTCTCGTCAACATAGCGACGATCTGTTAGTGATCTACCGGGCGGTTGCCCCCTTCTGAGCCAGCTTAATTTGCGCAGTGTAAAAATCAGCCCTCATTCCCTGATTCTGATTAAGCCTTCTGTGGTGAGGCGTGAGAGAAAAAGTCATCCGTCATTACCGGAGAGAAAGGCGTAAAATCGATGGACGCAGCGGTAAGCAGGCGAGTACTACAAAGGGGCACCCGACCTTTGTGCGGCACCGACGGTGCTGATTATGGCCTGTTCTACAGGAAGACGCTGGCATGCAAATACTGGGAAGGCCTATTTTAAAAAGCCCGGCAGCAATTTTACATCTCACCGGGCACATCACTCATGGATGAGGCGTAAGCAATTCTCGCTCTATCCGCTCGCGGGTTTCCACGGCCTGATACTTCATTTTTTCCGGATAACCAAAAAGCGATGCGGCCACAATAGGCTCTCCCCCTACTTTGAACGTCTGCTCTGCAAACTTCATTTCCCGCAACGTTCGGAACAGCGTGTCAAAATCTACTTCGCCTTCGCCGATGCCAACGTGTTGATGAATAGTGGCATCCACGCCTGGTGGGTTAACGATGTAACGGCAATGCTTCGTGTGGTTCATGGTATCGGCAATAAGAACATGGGACAGATCGTGTCCGGCATGACGGAGCATCTTCTCTACGTCGCCTTTTCCTTTATCATAGAAAAAGGTATGAGGAACGCTGTAGACATATTTAACGTTATCACTCCTGAACGACCTGACCATATTGACAGTCTCATCGCTCTCTTCACAGAAGTCCCACGGGTGCGCCTGAATTTCAACACGGATACCCTCACGTTCGAACAGCGGAAGCAGCGTTTCCATTGAGCGGTAAAACATTTCATCGCAGATTTCGGGTTGATTAGGATCGCCCGCCAGTTCGGTATTGATGACCTGTACGCCCATTTCGACGGCGATCTCCACCATACGTTTCCAGTTTTTAACGGCCGCCTGTCGGCGCAGTTCATCGGGACCAGACCAGCGATAAACACAGATAAACGATGAAATTTCCACACCTGTTTCGCGCAGCGCCTTTTTATACTCAGCCATGATCTCGCGGCTGGCACGAGGATGCTTATAGAAAGGGTTAATTTCCGGATGTGGAGACTGCTCAATGTAGTTGTATCCCCATTCCGACACCTGTTGGACCATTTTGGTGATGCCCAGATCTTTGATTACATCTACATCGAAAGCGATTTTCATTGATGCCACCTTTGCGTTGTCTCTTGCTGCCTGAGTCGGGTTCAGGCAGCGAAAATCATTAAACGGATCGAATGTCAGGCGTTGTCAACCCTGTGTGACAGGCTGAGTCCGGTTCTCACGACCAGGACCTCAGCATTCCACCCACACCGAGCCGGAGTCGGCTGAACGGACACAGTTTTCCACCCATCTGACGCCAGCCAGGCCGGCATGGACATCGGGATACCAGAAGTTTTTCAGGAATGCGTCGTCGCCCCGATCGGTTGCATCCATTGCCAGCGCGAAACGTCGGTAGAGATTCGACCAGGCTTCGAAAAGTCCTTCCGGATGACCGCCGCCTATCCGGTCATCTTCACGAGCAGCCGGGTGCAGATAGTCCATGCCTCTCTCCAGAATGCGCACCGGCTCACCCTGAATTTCGAAACGCAGCTGGTTTGGCTGCTCATCCCACCACTCAATACTGGCTCTGGAGCCCACGATGCGGACTTTCTGCCCATGCATTGATCCGCAGTTGACGGCAGAGGCCCACAGATTTCCCACTGCGCCGTTCTCGTATTCCATCAGAACAAATGCGTTGTCTTCGAGAGGCGCCCGACTTTTCACAAAGCTCTGGCGTGAGCAAAGCAGCCGTCTGATTTTCAGTTCGGGTGCCATGGTTTCAGCGATACACAGCGGATGGGTCGCCAAATCACCCAGAACATAACTGGGTCCGACAAAGCGCGGGTCGACGCGCCAGCTGGTGCTGGCGTTATTCTGTTCAACGGCTTCGTGATGAAAACCGTGTGCAAACTGCATGTTGACGATGCGGATGTCACCCAGTAATCCCTGCGCGATCATCTCTCTGGCCTGAAGGATGAGCTGATGACCGGTGTAACCGTAGGTCACGCCGACGATCTTCTTTTTCTCCCGGCTCAGCTTCGCCAGATGTTCAGCTTCTTCCACCGTAAAGCACAGCGGTTTCTCACATATCACATGGAGACCAGCTTCAAGCGCTGCGCAGCAGACCGCAAAGTGCGTGTTGTTGGGTGTGGCGATTGAGACAGCCTGAATGCCATCATCGCGTTTTGCTTCTGATGCAAACAGGGTTTCATAGTCGGCATAGCACCGGTCCGGGGAAAGGCCCAGAGCTTCACCAAAGGCGCGTCCACGTGCCGCATCAATATCGAACGCCCCGGCAACTAAGGTAAATGTGTTATCGCGGAGTGCTGATGAACGGTGAATGTAGCCAATCTGACTGGTACCGCCGCCGCCCACCATGCCCCACCGCAGTGAATTTTTAAGCGGTTTAATGCCGTTAATCATGACCTTTCTCCTTAAAAACCGACTGAGTGCAGATAGTGCAGACTTGCTGTGACGTCACGCAGGCTGGTGTCTGCATCACGCGGATCCCTTTCCTGTTCAATAGTGATCCAGCCTTGATAATGGCGCTGGCGCAGAAATGCGTGGACATCGGGATAGTTGATAGCGCCGCTGCCAAGTGGGCACATGACGCCCTGGGCACAGGCGGTGAAAAAATCCAGCCCTTGTTTGATGGCCTGACGCCAGACAACCTCGTTGACGTCTTTGAAATGAAGGTAATCAATCCGGTCCCAGTAACGTTCCAGCGCAGCAACAGGATCCATGCCGGCGTAATACAAATGGCCGGTATCCAGACAAAGGCCGGCAACGCTATGAGGAATATCGCGAACCAGCCTTTCCAGTTCATCGGCAAACTCAATGCAGCCGCCTGCATGGGGATGAATGACCGGTCTGACACCGTACTCTTTCCAGGCGATCTCACTCAGAACGGTGATATGTCTCATCATGGTCTGCCAGTCGCTGTCGTTCAGTCGTGGCGCTTTTTCAGACTGGCCTGCGGTGGCTGCCCGTTCAGGATCGCCGAAATCGATGATGACGAGATAAGGCGTAGGTTTGCCCTGTTCGGAAAGGAAGCTCAGGTTGTGACAGATTTTATGGGTCAGCGCGATCATGGCCGGAAAGTTCTCTTCACTCACCAAATCATCGAAAAGGGTGCCAGCAACGATCGACAGCTGGAATTCGGCAAGCGCAGCTTTTAGCGCATCCGGCTGGACGGGCAAATATCCCCACGGCCCCAGTTCCAGGCTTTTATAACCTGCAAGCGCGGCTTCTTTAAGCACGCTCTGCCAGGGGGGAAGAAAAGGATTCTTCGGGTCATCCACTCCCCAGCTGCAGGGCGCAGTCGCGATGGAAATCGTCATGATGTTTTTTCTCCGGATGCGGCAACACTGATGAACACTGAGCGCCCCGACGGCAATCGTCTGGCTCAATGCGCGCAGTATTGCGCCGGTTTTTTAACACCGGCAACCCTTCGAAGTGAGTTATTTGATAGCGATCATGATTTTTTTATATCATTTATTTGATTGTTTTACATCAAATGCAGTCTGCGCAAGCCTTCGGCAGAAGCCGGAGTGATTCAGATATTTTCCCGAGTGATGAGATCGAAAGGCAGGGTAACGTAAACCGGATTGCGATCGTTCTCTTGATATCTGCTGATAAAAACAGAGACGATCTTTTCAGCCACGGCATCAATGCGGTGACGTATCATGATGTCGATCTGTCCCTCAATCAGCGCCATTTCATCGCCGATAAAGGGGCCATGACAGAGAATTTTTATATCATCCCGCGGGCTTTCAGAAACGGCTTTAATCACCCCTTCCACACCACCACATGGCGCATAAATCATTGTTATGATTGGGTTGTCTTTCAGCAGTTGCGTCGCGGCCAGATAGCCCCCATTGATACATTCAAGCGTCTGGAGAGGCTCCAGAACCACGGCATCTTTTCTGTTTTCACGCAGGTATGAACGAAAGCTTATTTCACAGCTTTCCTGGCAGTTGAAACGGTGGTCACCCAGTAGGACGCCAATCACACTTTCTTTTTCTGTCATGCGTTCAGCAAACCATCCCGCCGTACGTCCTGCTTTGAGGTTATCCAGCCCGATATAGCCCGCCTGACCACAGGGGGAGAGATCAGAAAACAACGTGAAAATTTGCACACCTGAGGCGGAAAGCTGCTTAATCGTATGTCGTATAAGGGGATGATCCAGAGCAACAAGCCCGATGATATCAACGCGTTCTGCCAGCGCTTCCAGAGACGATACGACGTTCTCCACATCGTGAATATCGGCCCACATAAACGCCGGTTTCGTCGCCAGTTTTCCCTCTGCGCATCGACTGATTTCTTCTGAAAGTACCTGATAAAAAGAATAATTATTGGGTAGCAAAATGAACCCGATACGCACGGGGATGTTGGCCGCTGTCACGTCCGGCGTCATGACCTTAATGAGGTCTTCACGGTAGCCTAAGGCTTCAGCGGCGCGCAGGACCCGTTGCCGGGTTTCCTGTTTAACAGAAGCTCTGTTGTTAAGCACGCGATCCACGGTAGCGACGCCCACGCCGGCTGCTCGTGCCACCGCTGACATAGAGATTTTTTTCATTACTCAGCCTGGTGATGATAGATTTCTATCAATCTAAACACATAAACAGGATAGCGGCAAAAGGCTTCCGCGCTTTTTGCGGGATGATAACCGTATTGGTGAGATCGGTGCCTCCGGAATGCGTACAGCAGATAGCGCTGTTTGGATTTGCATTAAGTCACTTGCGGCAGACTTTTAAAAAATTAATTGTGCGTGAAACGACTGACTCTACAGCGAAAAGCGAACGCTGCTAAGTCCCGTGTGCATTATGATTGGGCTGGTCCAGACAGGTGGCGTAATATGGCCTCAACTAAATTTTTACAAATTTTTGTCTCTGTTTCTGGCTAACGGCGCCGATAATCGTTTTTAACGCCAGATCATCTCCGAACAGGTCGATGAACTCATCAAGGATAGCCACATGAAATCCGTAACCAATGACCAACTGGGGGCCGCCGTGGCCAGAACGTCTCTTTGTGCGATATATCTGCTGTCTTCCACCGGAGAAGTGATGAGCTGGAATCTTGGATGCCGTGAGATCAAGGGATGGGATAGCCGCGATATCCGAGGGCAGCATATTTCGGTTTTTTATGATGAAGATGAGCAGGCCAGGAATATCCCTGAGGCCAACCTGAGGGAGGCCCGTGAGCGCGGCAAGTTCACAGGAGAGGGCTGGCGCCTGCGCAAAAACGGCAGCGCGTTTCGGGCATCAGTTGAAATAGAATTTCTCAATCCTTCCGATGAAGATAATGCGGCCTTTATCAAAATCGTGCGGGACGTTTCACAAGGCTATCAGGAAAGGGCGGCGCTCCGCATCGCTCAAAAAGTTATCCTGAAAAGGGAAACCGAGTTATCAGACACAAATAAGGTGCTCGACGCCGTATTCAGCCACACGCCTTGCGCGCTCATCCTGTGTGACGTTGCATCGGGGGACATCATACGCGCGAACCCGACGGCCATGAATTTGTCCTGTCTGCAAGAACGGGTACGCAGTGGGAATACCCGAACCGCCCTGCCTGCGGGCCTGCCAGACAATCTCGCGGCTGTGTTCAGGCAGGCATTTGACCTCCTCCCCGACCAGGGCTTTAGTGAAACGGTTTCTTCGGGCGATAATGAGCCGGAATTTTCACTACGGATTTCCGCCGAAAGGCTGAATTCGGGCGGTGGAGATGACTATCTCCTGTATACCATACTGGACGTCACGGCGGAGTATCAGGCTGCGGTCAGAGCAAACCATCTGGCCCTTCATGATCCGCTGACAGGGCTTCTCAACCGCCGTGGCCTGATGCCTGAGCTTGAAACGCTTCTGGACGGTGACGAACCCTTTGCGGTCATGGTGTCTGACATAGACCGGTTTAAAAGCGTCAACGACGTTCTGGGTCACGCGGCGGGCGATACCTTGCTCATTGAGGTTTCGGCACGGCTGCTGTCAGTCCTGCGCCCGGGCGACATTCTGGCCCGCACGGGCGGTGACGAGTTCGTTGCCGTTTTGCCCGGCATTAGCTCGGCAGAAGACGCAAGCGAAACAGCATCACGCCTGACGATGGTCCTGAAGGAGCCCTTCATGCTGAAAGGGCGGAAAGTCACCTCGGGTTGCAGCTTCGGGGTTTGCCTCTTTCCGGGCTATGCGCGTGATGCCGAAAGCATGTTATCGGCGGCCGATATCGCCCTCTACGCTGCCAAGTCAGCCGGGCGCAAAGGCTGGGTAATTTTTACCGATGAGCTAGCCAGTTCGGCGGCAGAGCGCTTTAGCCTGGAAAATGACCTGCGTGGTGCACTGGAGAACGGTGAGCTGCAGATTTTTTACCAGCCCGTCGTCTGCAGCATCAGTGAGGAAGTGGTTTCCTATGAAGCTCTGCTGCGCTGGAATCATCCTGTAAGGGGAAATGTTTCGCCTGACGTGTTCATCCCGCTCGCTGAAAAAACCGGGCTTATTCATGATATTGGCGCATTCGCGCTTGAGCGAGCCTGCAACGATATGGCGGAGTGGTCAGGGCACGAACGCGTGGCAGTTAATATCTCGCCCCGTCAGTTTCGTGATCCACAGCTGGCCAACAGGGTGAAAACGGTTCTTATTGAGAGTGGGCTGCACCCAAACCGGCTGGAGCTCGAAATCACCGAGTCGGCGCTGTTCGACAACCCCGAAGGCAGTTACGAAATGATTCGCAGGTTCAGGGATACCGGAATTCATATCGTACTGGATGATTTTGGTACGGGCTTTTCTTCACTGAACCACCTCAGTTCCGGACTGTTCAGCAGGATAAAAATAGACAGGTCGTTTATCAACGATTTGCACCTGGACTCCGGAGCGGCTGCCATCGTCAGCTCCGTTCTTTCACTCTGCCGTCAACTCCAGGTTGAAGTGACCGCAGAGGGCGTGGAAACGCCTGCACAGGCGGAGTGGCTAAAGACGAATGAATGTCCGTTACTGCAGGGATACCTCTTTGGCAGGCCGGGCCCTTGCTGGATTCAGAAGTAAAGTGTGTGCCCTTCTCAGTCCCTGCCGGAACAACTGACGGGGACAGAAAGCGCCGGATGTCTTTAAAAGAAATAAGTATCCATGACTGCACCGGGACGACCAGAACAGGTTTCAAAAGGCAAAACAGTGACGCAAACCTTTGCCGATAGCAGGTGTACCACCAGATTCACCAGAAGCCGTTTTTAGCTTGCTTTCTCAACCAGAAACTGTGCTTCGCACTGTCGGGCAATCTCCCACAGCCTGTTACGTATTACCTGCTTAAGTTGCAGAGTGGACTGTGACTGGGGTTTATCACGACGGCTGATCAGCATCACTTCAAACGGCAACGGTTGCGCGACGGGGAGCAATTTTAGCTGGTCGGCATAGCGGCATGCCGTGAACAGATCCACGACGCCCACGCCGCCGCCTGCCAGGACCATATCCGCAATCACCGAATAGGTTTTAATCGACAGTGACACAGCGGGATTCAGCTTTTTATCGCGCAGCGCGCGGTGTAATACGCGCCCAAGCGGATCCTGGGTCTGCATCATCAGCAGATTATTGCTGCATAACCATTCCAGCGAAACGGGTTCATGCTGGGGATGATTGAGCGGCAGCAGCGCCACCATGGAAGACTGGAACAGCGGTTCAGCCAAAAGGTCTGCATCCACCTGTTGACCAAACACCAGGGCGAAATCAAGCTGATTTTCCAGAATCATTTGGCACAAGGTCTTGAAGTGCTCCGTGACCAGTTCGACACTGACCGAGGCCACCTGTTGTCGCCAGGTGACCAATGCGGGTGCCAGCACCATTTGACCAAACGCGTGAGCCGCACCCACGCGGACTATCTGCCCTTCGCCGCGTCGCAGTTGTTCGGTGAGTTGAGTGATGGATTGCAAACGTTGATAAAGATCTTCTACTTCGGGCAGCAGGCGTCGTCCTTCCGCCGTGACGCTCATTCCCTGTATCCGTCGCTCAAACAGTGCAAAACCCAATTGCTGTTCCGCATGATTCAGCACGCGGCTGATATTCGGCTGGGACACATTCAGCAAGCGCGCTGCAGCGCTGATGCTACCGGTCTGTACGATGGCCTGAAATACCTCTATGTGACGGAGCCGCATTATTATTCACCTTAACTGGATTCACCTGACCGCAGGCCGTTGTCACCACCCTTTTACAGCAGTGCCTGCATGAGACTGCCAACACCGCAACTTTACGGGAAAGCCTGCAACCGCTTTCCGGCAGAGCCCAAACCCCAGGTTATTACATGGCAATCCCTGCTCTCTTGCAAAATTTGTACCGTAAAGCTGACGGTGGCTGAGTCGCCGACCTTCATCTGGCTATCGGTATGAGTCGATGACTGCGTCTGAAGAGAGGAGATGAAATGGGCTCTGCCGCGCTGGTTTTTGCACCTCCGGGCCGGACAGAATGGAAACGCTGTCAGGACAGGCGTTCGCCCCATCGTGGTGCAACGGAAGCGACATCGCTGGATGGCCAGCCGCGCGGCTGGCCGATGGGTAGTCCTGTATGGCAGCGGTGTTTCAGGGCAGCAGAACAGGCGCGCTAACGTTGCCGCTGCCGATACGCACATCCTCTTATGACGATTGGGTACTCGCCAGATAGGAAAAGGCACTGAGCAAGCTGATCAACGTCCCCATCCGCTCCGCCTGATACTCCACGGTAACCGCATCGATGCGCGTGACACCGGGAATCAGGCTAAACAGATCGGCCAGCACGGGTTTGCTGGCCTGGAGCTGCATGCGATAAGGCGCGGCCAGGCGAGTCGTGCTTGCCTGATGTGAATGCTGCAGTGCGGCGCTTGCCGCGGCGCATATTGCACGCTGCGCCGCTTTGGGGCTGATGGATTCCGCGCAGGTGTGGGAAATGGCGCGTTTTACACAGACGTAATCAACCGTGGGATAATATTCTGCTATCCAGCTCTGGAGCTGATCGTCGCCGGTGACCAACAACAGAGGCGTACCCTGTTCAGCGGCAGCGGCGGCATAAATGTCGGTTTCCCCCATCACAAGGCCATTGATATGGATACGCCAGAATGCGCGGCCGTTAATGGTGTGCGCCAGTACGCCAGGTTCGCCTGCTGCGCTGTGATAGCCCACCAGAAATAATCCGTCGAACGTCTGCTGCTCGATCCCTTCAACCATCGACAGACCGCGAGGTTTACCCTGCACCAGTCGGGCGCGTGGATCAATATTTTCCGCACGTAAATTGGTCATTTGCGCATGGCTGTCGGCGACCACCACCTCCGTTGCGCCCCCCGCGAACGCGCCCTCAATCGCGGCATTGACTTCCTGTTCCATCAGCCCCCGGGCCATCTGATATTCCGGGTTGCCTGGTGTGCAGTGCTCCGGGCGCATGACGCCCGCGATACCTTCAATATCGGCAGAGATAAAAATTTTCATGCGGTTAATTTGTCCAGAATCTGAGTCAGTGAGGGCCGATGGTGACCACGAAAGCCGGTGACGGCCTCCGCGCTCAACAAGGCATCCAGAACAGCCTGTTCGGTTGCATCTGCCGCGGCGGCAAGCAGCGGCTCCAGCTGGTCATCCTGAGGCGGTTGCGGCAGGGGTTGCGTTGAGAACGCCACGGCAATATCACCTGAACCGTGGCCCCAGTAGCTGCCCAGCCGTCCAAGGCCGGCGCCGGCACGCCGGGCAATGCGTTTCAACTGACGCGCATCCAGTGGCGCATCCGTGGCCATCACGATGATGACAGAGCCGGCATCACGCTGCGGCGGTTGCCCGGCCAGCAGCGGCGCTATCATGTCGCCGAGTCGCACACCGTCAAGCGTTAGTGCGCTAAGCGTACCGAAATTTGCCAGCACCAGCACCCCGAGCGTGGCGTTGAGCGAGGGAATAACACGAGAGGCCGTGCCGATCCCGCCCTTCAGGCTAAAACAGCTCATCCCGCGCCCTGCCCCGACGCTGCCGCGTGCAAAATCGGCGGCGGTCGTGCGCAATGCCGCCTGCGCCATCGCCTCGCTGATGGACAACAACTGGATATCATTAAGCCAGCCATCGTTGCACTCCAGTGCCAGCGGATTTACCGTGGGCAATGTCCGCCCCAGCTCCGGATTACGACGGATGGCATCCCGGACCAGCGTGGTAAACAGCGTGCCCACCGCCAGCGTGTTGCTGAGCAGAATCGGCGTCTGTAACACGCCAAGCTCCTCGACCTGTACCAGCCCGACCGGTTTTGCAAAGCCATTGAGCACTTCCGCGCCACACGGCAGCGGCGTGAGAAACACATTGTCGCCCGGCGGAACGATAGCGGTGACGCCAGTCTGCCTTTCTCCATCATTCAGCGTGTAATGTCCGACGCGCACGCCGGCAACATCGCTGATTCGATTGCCGGGCCCGCAAGCGCCGCGCGGCTGTCCCAACGTACGCGCGTGACGCCAGTGGTTTAGCAGCAGATCGCGCTGCAATTGTTGAAAATCCATGGTCAGCTCTTCAGTTTCGGGTCGAGCGTATCGCGCAGCGCGTCGCCGAGCAGGTTGAACGCCAGCACCGTGATAAAAATCGCCAGCCCCGGAAACACGCTCATGTGCCATGCGCCAGCCATCATCATGCTCCGGCTCATCGCCAGAATATTACCCCATTCAGGCACATCCGGCTCCGGCCCCAGGCCAATAAAGCTTAAGCCCGCTGCGGTGAGAATACTGGTGCCGATGCGCATAGTGAAGTAGACAATCACGCTGGAAAGCGTACCGGGCAAAATATGTCGCAGGATAATGATGCGATCGGGTGCACCGGCACAGCGAACGGCTTCCACATAGGCGGCCTGTCTCAATGACAGCGTCGAGGCGCGCACAATACGGGCAAAAACGGGTACGCTGAACACCGCGACCGCGATGATCACATTGTTCAGGCCGGTTCCAAGTAGCGCGACAACCGCAATGGCCAGTAACATGCCGGGAAAAGCGAATAACACGTCGGCGCCGCGCATGATCAGCATATCGACCCAGCCGCCGTAATAGCCTGCCAGTAAACCCAACACCACACCGACAATCATGCCGAGCGTTACGGACAGCACGCCGACATAGAGCGAAATACGCGCGCCATAGATAATGCGACTGAGCAGATCACGCCCCAGCTCGTCGGTTCCCATCCAGTGTGCCGCGCTGGGCGGTGACGACAATGCCATCCAGTCTGGTGCCATCGGATCCCAGGGGGCCAGCCAGGGCGCAAAGATCGCCACTACGATCAACAACAGTACAAATCCGCCTGAGACCAGCGCCAGAGGATTACGCACAAAGGCATGCAGGAAATCGCGCCACGGCGAACGGATGACCTGAGTCGGGTTTTCAGTCAGCGATTGAATACTCATCTCGGCTCCTGTCGCAGACGAATCGCCGGATTGACGACCGCGTAAAGCAGATCGACCAGCAGATTAATGACAATAAATTCAAACACGAACAGCATCACCAGCGCCTGAATAACCGGCTGATCCTGCGCTTTTATCGACTCAATCAACAACCAGCCTAATCCCGGCCAGTTGAAGACGCTCTCCACGACGATGGAGCCGCCCAGCAGAAAACCGAACTGCAAACCGAGCATGGTAATCACCGGAATGAGTGCATTACGCATCACATGTTTCCACGTCACGAGGCGGTTACGCAGTCCTTTGGCTTTCGCGGTCCGCACGTAATCTTCCTGCGCCACCTCCAGGAAGGCTGAGCGGGTAAACCGAGCCATCACTGCCGCCACTGACGAACCCAGCGTGATGGCGGGCAGGACAATATCACTGGCTTTGTTGAAACCGCTGACTGAGAACAGCCCAAAAGGCATCGCGACGAACTGGATCAGCAACAGACCCAGCCAGAAAGCAGGCATTGAGATACCGCCCACCGCCATGCTCATCAGCGTCCAGTCTTGCCATTTTCCTCGCTTCAGTGCCGCGAGAACGCCAAGTACGAGGCCGAGAATCACGGACCAGGCAAACCCCGCTAAGGCGAGCCAAAGCGTTGGCATGAAGCCCTGTTTAATCACCTGCAGCACCGGTTGCTGGGTGCGGTAGGTGGTGCCAAGATCGCCGTGTAACAGGCTATCGATCCAGTGGACGTACTGCTGTGGCAGCGAATCGTTAAGCCCAAGGTGCTGACGCGCCGCTTCAACCGCCTCAATGGGCGCATCCGGTCCAGCATAGATGCGCGCCGGGTCGCCCGGCAGCAGCTTGATAAAACCGAAAACCAGCAGCGAGACCACCAGCAAAACCGGGATCATCTCCAGTAATCGGCGAAGGATGTATGCAAACATGCCATTCCTTGAAATGCACTGTGACGGGTGCCCTCACGTCCTTTTGCCCTGCGAGGGAAAGGGACGTGAGAGCAATCCGCGTCTTATTTAAACGACGCCTGAGTGAAGAGCAAATTGCCATCAGGCAGCATGGAAACACCATTCAGGGTGCGGCGTTTGCCAACGAGATTGTCTGGCGTACCAAGGAATGCCACCGGTGCATCCTGCCATATGAGTTTCTGTGCTTGCGCATAGGCGATACCACGCTTTGCCGGATCGGCCGTTGCCAGCCCGGCGGCAATGGCTTTGTCTACATCAGGATTGCTGAAATAGGAGACATTGTAGGAGGTGGGTACCCAGGATTCGGTGGCGAACAGCGGACGCAGCGCCCAGTCGGCATCGCCTGTTGACGTCGACCAGCCACCATAGTACAGGTCAAATTCCGCCTTTTTCGGGTCCTGTACGCCCCATAACTTAGCGTTGCGTGTGCCGGAATCCATCGGAGTTACCGTGGCACGAATGCCCACCGTGCCCAGCTGCGCTTTCAGTACCTGAGCGGCGCGCACGCTGGCCGTTGCATTCGTAACCCAGAGTTTGAGATCCAGACCATTCGGATAGCCCGCCGCTTTCAGCAGCGCTTTGGCTTTATCCGGCGCATAGTGATAATCAGGATCGTTTTGTTTCTGATAAAACTGGACACCTTCGGGCATGGCGGATGTGGCTGGTTTACCTAAACCGGCAAAAGCCACCTTCAGCCACAGATTACGGTCAATCGCATAGTTGATTGCCTGACGCACGCGAACATCTGCCAGTGGCTTGTGCTGCGTATTAATCGCCATGTAATAAAGATAAATGCTGGGATCGCGCTGAACAGAGAGGTTACTGTCTTGTTTCACGGCAGCAATCAGATCCGAAGGCAATGGCCAGATTGCGTCAACCTGACCCGACTTCAACGCGGCTACGCGTGTTGCATCTTCCGGGCTGGGTGAGAAGATAACATGATCGACTTTTGGCCATCCCTGCTGCCAGTAACCGTCATACTTCGCCAGCGTGACCGCTTTGCCCGGTGTCCAGTCAACAAATTTAAACGGACCGGTACCCACCGGATGCAACCGGAGTTGGGCTTCGTCTGGATATTGCTTGAGAATGGACGGGCTCCACATCACTGCGGAAGGATGTGCCAGCGTGTTAATAAAGGCACCAAACGACTGGTTAAGATCGATTTTTACCTGATCGGGTGCCAGCACCGTAACCTTATCGATCATTTTGTACAGGCTGTTACGCTTTAGCCCTTTTTTCTGGTCTGCCAGGCGATCAAGGTTGGCTTTGACGGCTTCCGCATCAAAAGGTGTGCCATCCTGGAAGGTGACGCCTTTGCGCAACGTCAGCGTAAACTCCGTTGCATTTTCATTTGAGGTATAACCGGTGGCCAGCCAGGGCTGGAGCTTCATGTGTGGATCGAACTGAAACAGTCGTTCAAAGATACCACTCTGCACCGAATAGCTGACATTGTCTGAGGTATCGTGCGGATCCAGCCCCGTAATATCGGCATACATTGAAATACGCAGATCCTGTGCCTGTGCAGTCATGACCAGCGTCGTCGTCAATGCGAGGGCGAGTGAAGTACGGCGAAACAGCGTTTTCATAAAAATCTCCTGGTCGTTGAATTATCGCAATGCAATGCCGTCAGCGACCCAGTGCTGAGGCGCAACCTGTCGATAACGGGGTTTAGTGACCGTTTCGCCCACTTTTCTTAACGGCGAAGGGATTTCGCTGTCATCGATAATACGGGGCTGACGGTTCTCGGGATCCGCCACCGGCACGGAGGCCAGCAGGCGTTGGGTATAAGGATGTTGCGGCTGATTAAATACCGACTGACGCGGCCCAAGCTCCACAATCTGGCCGAGGTACATCACCGCCACACGGTTGGCAATGCGCTCGACGACCGCCATATCGTGAGAGATGAAAATCCACGCCACGCCCGTTTGCTGCTGCAGATCCATCATCAGGTTCACCACCTGCGCCTGAATGGAGACGTCAAGGGCCGATACCGCTTCATCAGCAATAATCACTTTGGGCTTCAGGGCCATGGCGCGGGCAATGGCAATACGCTGGCGCTGACCACCTGAAAATTCGTGTGGATACCGACGCGCGTGCTCGGGCAGCAGACCAACGCTCTTCAGCAACGCATCTATCTGTGGCGAAGCCTGTTCCAGTGAGGACACCATGCCATGTAACAGCAAGGGCTCGGCAATGGTGAAACCCACGGTAAGCCGAGGGTTCAGTGAGGCGTAGGGATCCTGAAACACCATCTGAATTTCACGGCGGAGCGGCTGGAATGCTGCCTCTTTCAGGTGAGAGATTTCTTTCCCTTCGAAGTGAATGCTTTCGGCGTCACTGTTGATCAGGCGCATCAGCGCACGGCCGGTCGTCGATTTGCCGCAGCCGCTTTCGCCCACGATCGCCAGGGTTTCACCTGGCCACAGACTGAAATCAATCTGCTCAACCGCATGGACATGATGCGTGAGCGTCGAAAAGATGCCGCTGCGGATGGGATAGTAGACTTTCAACCCACACACATCGAGCAACGGCGCGGTGTCGTAGCGCGCGGTATGCTGTTCATTTTCGACGGTATTCTGTGTGCCGAGCAGCGGAAAGCGTTGCGGCCACGCATATTCGCGCATGTCGCCCAGTCTCGGCACCGCCGCCAGCAAAGCCTGGGTATACGGGTGCTGCGGGGCGGCAAAAACCGCTGCGACGCTGCCCTGTTCGACGACTTCGCCACGCAGCATGACCACGACACGATCGGCGATTTCAGCCACGACGCCCATATCGTGAGTGATAAACAGCACCGCCATCTGTTTCTCGCGTTGCAGCTCACGCAGAATGTGCAGAATGCGCGCCTGCACGGTAACATCCAGCGCCGTTGTAGGTTCGTCAGCAATCAGAAGTTGCGGATCACAGGCCAGCGCCTGCGCAATCATCACCCGCTGGCGCATACCGCCTGAGAGCGCGTGCGGATAGCTTTTCATGACACGATCCACATCGGCAATACGCACCTGTCGAAGCAATTCACGCACGCGCGCATGCGCTTCTTTCTTGTCGCACTGTTGATGATCGCGTAACGCTTCAGTGAGCTGGTCATCGACGCGCAGCACCGGATTCAGCGAGGTCATGGGCTCCTGAAAGATCATCGCCATTTCACGACCACGCAACGTGCGGCGCTGATTTTCATCCAGTGTTTCCAGCGCATGTACTTTTCCGCCACGATCGCGAAACTGCATGCTGCCGCGATCGATACGGCCGCTGTTCGCCAGTAAGCCCATTACGGCCAAAGAAGTGACTGATTTCCCTGAGCCACTCTCACCCACTACGGCGACAATTTCGCCCGGATTAATGGCAAAACTGATGCCTTTTAGTGCCTGATTCTCGCCGCTGCGCCCACGAAATGAGACGCTGAGATCCCGAATATCAAGCACGGGTGATGAACCGGCGGCACTGTTGGCAGAAGAAGTGAGTCGTGTGTCCGTCATCGTCGCCTCGTAGAGTTATAGCCAGATACGGCCTTCGGAGTAGGTCAAAAAAGGAGAACTGTCGGCAGCAAGCCAGATAGGGCCATCTAAATCGACGTGCTCTGCGTTAACCGCCACCGGCAATGCGGCTTCCATCGCCAGTGATGAGCCCAGCATGCAGCCGACCATGATGCGCATATTCTGCTTTTGTGCTTCTTCTACCATCGCCAGCGCTTCCGTCAGGCCACCGCACTTATCCAGCTTGATGTTGATCATCTCGTAGCGGTTCCGCAGTCCGGCAATATCCTCGCGCGTATGGCAACTCTCATCAGCACAAACGGGAACCGGATGATGAAAACGTTGCAGGTCCTGATCCTGACCGGCGGGAAGCGGTTGCTCGACCATAGCAATGTTATAGCCCTGAAGTGCGGCCAGCAGGCTTTCCAGGTCCATTCCCGACCAGGCCTCATTAGCGTCGATAATCAGCGTGGCGCGCGGTGCCGCAGCGCGAATGGCCGCCACCTTTTCCAGAACCGCATCACGATTGAGCTTAATTTTGAGCAGGATGGCGCCACGCGATACGGCATCCGCCGCCGCCAGCGCCATATTTTCCAGCGTATCGAGGCTGAGGGTTTCCGCCGTGATCACCGAGCGTGGCTGAGGACGTGCACTTTTCTGCCATAGCGTTTGACTGGCGCGGGCGGCATCCAGTCGCCACAGCGCACAGTCCAGCACGTTGCGCGCGGAACCGGCGGGTAAGCGGTGTTGCAGATCATGACGGCTCAGGCCGGCTTCAACGTCAGCGCGCACTGCCTCAAGCTCGGCCTGAACGCTGTCTGGCGTTTCATCGTAGCGCGCCGTGGGCGTACATTCGCCTCGCCCAATGAAACCGTTTTGCTCCAGCGTGACCCGGATAACCGTGACGGCGGTACGCGTACCGCGCGAAATAGCAAAGGGCCGTGCCAGCGGCAGTTCCACCACGTCAATCTGCAACTGTCTCATTTCACCCCCGCGCCTGAAGCAGTGCGGCGATCTCGTCGATGCCAAAACGCACAGGATCCGTAGCCGGTAAACCAAACTCTGCGCTGACTTCGGCGCAATAGGCGCGCGCTTCGTCTTCCGTGTAATTTGAGGTGTTAATGGCAAACCCCGCCAGCTGGACAGACGCGCTGGTCACCTGGGCAGCGCGCAGATTGGCTTCAACGCAGTCTTTCAGGCTGACCATTGGCTGATGAGGTAAATGGCGCATATGGGGGCGCCCCATTTCATGGCACATCACCAACCAGTGAGGTTGCGCACCGTGCATGAGCCCCATACTGACGCCTGCGTAAGAGGGGTGGAACAGTGACCCCTGCCCTTCAACGATGTCCCAGTGATCCTCATCATTCGCGGGTGACAGCGCTTCGGCCGCACCGGCAATAAAATCCGCGATGACCGCATCCACGGCAATCCCTTCGCCCGCCACCAGAATCCCTGTCTGACCTGTAGCGCGAAAATCCGCTTTCATTCCGCGCTCACGCATCGCCGCTTCCAGCGCCAGTGAGGTGTACATCTTGCCCACGGAGCAGTCAGTGCCAACAGTCAGTATCCGTTTGCCTGTCCGCTTCTTACCACTGCCGACGCTCAGCGTCGGACGCATATGACGTAAGTCAAAAAGCTCAACACCAAACGTCTGGGCAAGCGTCACCAGTTCGGGCTCGTCCACCAGACGGTGATGCAGTCCGCTGGCAACGTTCATGCCTGCTTTGATGGCACTTTTCACCGTATCCAGCCAGTGTTCTGGCAGATAGCCCCCTGCGTTAGCAGTACCGAGCACCAGCGTTTTCGCGCCGCGTGCTTTGGCGCTGATGATGTCAAGTTCATCCAGACCCAGGCTGACAGTACAGCCCGGGAGTTTAATTTCGCCCACGCACTGCTCCGGCCGCCAGATATGAATACCGCGCGCCGTTTTTGCCGCGAGTGGATCGGTGACATCGCCAAGAAAAAGTAAATAGGGTTGTGGAATTAGCATGATATTTCTCGTTTCAGACAAAGGTAAGTTTCTGAACCCACTATTTCATGCGCTTCAAAAGGTGACGAATGCTTGTTTAGTTGGAGGATATAACCGCAGGCTATAGTCAGATGAAAAGGTTATGGCACCCACGTTAATTCAGGGATCAGGGCGAAAATCAGTTCAGTTTGCGGGGGAATTCATAGGAAAAGATAATATGTCAGGCGCGCAAAGGCGGTGAAAAATGCCTGGTTAGTGTTATGCAACGATCACCAGGCACCCTTAACACCCACTGACGACAGACGAAGCAATAAAAGGTTACGGCTCTCTCAGCGCCGTTTCTGTGGCTGCCTCAATCTCAGCCGGCGTCTTTGCCATTTTGCTGCGGCTCAGAAAAGCATTGAGTAAAATCGCCCCAAAGGTCGCGGTGCCGATGCCGCCCATGCTGAAGCCGCCCAGGCTTAGGGTGAAGTTGCCCGCGCCCAGTACCAGCGTAACTGCCACCATGATGAGATTGCCATTCAGGCCCAAATCAACGTGGTTTTGTACCCAAATGCGGGCGCCAGCTACGGCAATCAAGCCAAATACCACGATGGATGCTCCACCGAGCACCGGGCCAGGAATGGTGTGGATCAAGGCACCAAATTTAGGCGAAAAACCCAACACAATGGCCATGATTGCGGCGGCGACAAAAATCAGCGTGGAGTAAATTTTAGTGACGGCCATGACGCCGATATTTTCGGCATAGGTTGTCACGCCGGTGCCGCCCGCCGAAGCCGAAAGCAAGGTCGCCAGGCCATCCCCGATAAAGGCGCGGCCCATGTAGGGATCGAGATTTTTACCGGTCATCCCCGCCACGGCTTTAATGTGGCCAAGGTTTTCCGCAACCAGGATCACCGCCACCGGCGCAATCATCAGCATAGCGTGCGTGCTGAATACCGGCGTAGTGACGGTGGGCACGCCGAACCAGGGCGCCTGCGCCACGGCGCTGAAATTCACCGGCGTGCCCAGCCCGAGGCCGTTGGTGATCGCCATATAAATCAGGTACGCCGCCACCAGACCCAGCAACAGTAACAGTCGCTGTACCAGACCGCGTGTAAACACCGCCACCGATCCGATACACAGCACCGTCATCACCGCCATCCAGCTGTCAAACGATGAAGCGGATACGCTGTTTATGGCAATCGGCGCCAGATTGAGTCCAATCGCCATCACTACCGCGCCGGTCACCACCGGCGGCATCAGGCGCTCAATCCAGCGAGTGCCGACCGCCATGACGACAAAACCGATCAGCATGTAAATCAGGCCACAGGCGATAATCCCGCCCAGCGCGACGCCGATATTCGGGTTCGTGCCGTGGCCGCTGTAGCCGGTCACGGCAATCACTAACCCGACAAATGCAGCACTGGAACCGAGATAACTCGGCACGCGCCCGCCTACGACCAGGAAGAACAGCAGCGTGCCGATGCCCGACATCAGGATCGCCATATTGGCGTCAAACCCCATCAGCAATGGCATGAGTACCGTGGCGCCAAACATCGCCACCGTGTGTTGCAGTCCCATGATCACCGTCGCGCCAAACGGTAGCCGTTCATCCGGCGCGATCACCGCGCCATCCAGATTACCTTCTCTTTTACGCCATTGCGGAAACCAGGAATGTGCCATGTACGATCCTTACTAAGTTGAATGCGGATTGAGTTAACAGGCTATCTGACGCATCAGCGGATGATAGCGTCGGTCGAAATACGCCAGTCCGTGGCAGTCATCGTTGCAACGGAGTGCAACAACTTCACAAAACATAATATCGTGGGTACCGACCCGGGTGATCTGCGTGACCTTGCAGTCAAATGACACCAGCGCGTTAGTGAGGATCGGGGAGCCGGTGGCGAGATCTGTCCATTCGGCGGCGTCGAAGCGTTGTTCCATCGGCGTTTTTCCGCCGAATAAATTAGAAAGTGATTCGTGGCTGTCGGCCAGCGTGTTTACGCACAGCACCTGATTTTGTATAAACGCCGGATGTACCGACGCAGAACGGTTCAGGCACACCAGCAGTGTCGGTGGCGTATCGGTGACGCTGCACACAGCAGAGGCGGTGAAACCTGCCCGACCGCCGGGGCCGTCAGTGGTGATGATATTGACGGCAGAGCCGAGGCGCGCCATGGCATTGCGGTATTCCTGTTTCTCAACGGCAGCCTCTTTTTCAGCAAGGGGCATGTCGGTCTCGGGCAGTGTGGCGTTCAGGGTTGATTGCATGCTCTTGTCCTCAGTCATGATCGGTGATGCTTACAGCACGCGACAGGCGCGGTCAAAGTCCAGGCGCGGTGCGCGCGGATAGACTTTGCTGCTGTCGCCGTAACCAATGTTAATCAGAAAATTCGATTTCCAGCCTTCCTGCGCCAGAAAGGTTTCATCAACTTTGGCATTGTCGAAACCGGACATCGGTCCGGTATCCAGGCCAATCGCGCGACAGGCCATAATCAGATACGCAGCCTGTAAACTGCTGTTGCGGAACGCGGTATCCTGTGCCAGCTGTGGGCTGGAGGTGAACCATGAACGGGCATCGCCGGACGGAAACAGTTCAGGCAGCAGCTCATAGAATTCCGGATCCCAGGCAATAATCGCCGTCACCGGAGCGGTCATCGTTTTCTTCAGATTGCCACTGGAAAGTGCCGGCGCCAGTTGTTGTTTCGCTTCCTGGCTCTGAATAAATACGATGCGCACCGGGCTGCAGTTCGCCGAGGTCGGCCCCATGCGCGCCAGTTCGTAAATCGTTTTCAGTTGTTCGCCTGTTACCGGTTTATTCAGCCAGCCGTTATGGGTGCGGGCTTCGGTGAACAACGTGGCCAGCGCGCTGGCGGTTAATGCTTCGGTCATGGCATCTCCACAGGTATGAAATCAGACGGTGTTCCGGATGGATGCGAAGCCTGCCGCTGCAGCCAGTCCAGTAAAATCGGGTTAAACGTATCGGGGTCCGTTACGCTCATGGCATGTCCGCCGTAGCCCATTTGCAGGTGCTCGCCATGGGGAAGACGCGAGGCGAGATCGGCTGAACAGGACCAGGGCACCAGCAAATCATCTTTAGCGCTCAACGCCAGGGTCGGCGCGATGACGCCTTTGAGCGAGGTGGTCAGATCGGAGTCCATCAGCGCCTGCAGGCGATGCAGCAGGTTTTCCATCCCCTGAAAGTTCGCCACCTGATGCTGGCGCTCTTCCTGCAGGAAAGCTTCATGTTCAGAAAGCCAGTCACCCGGGTACAGAAACAGCGGCTGCGCCTGCACGTAGGCATCTACGCCGCTGTTAAGCAGCAGGTTCCGACGGACGTCGAAGCAGCGGCGCGTCTGGCTGTTAAGGACTGTCCAGCCATTAATTACCACCAGACTTTGCAGCAGCGCGGGATAACGCAGGGCAAGATGCAGACCCATAATGCCGCCCAGTGCGTGACCGACCAGATGACAGCGGCTGATATTCAGCGCGTTAAGTAAGCCTGCCAGCTCATCGGCCATATCCTCCATCCGGTAACCGGCGGGTACGCTACCCTGACTGGCGCCGGTGCCGTACTGGTCATAGACCACCACCCGAAAATGCGCCGAGAGCATCGCCAGCTGAGGCTGCCAGAATCCCCCGGAGCCGCCGAGACCCGAGGAGAGCACGACGGTTTCTGCATCAGCGTTTTGCTGACCCAATACCTTGTAATACATACTGTTTCCTCAGATGAAATACATCACCGAACAGATGATTTGCCAAGGTGGGCAATCGATGCGATTTCGATCAACGCATCCGGTTTCACCAGCCCACACTGAATGCAGAACCTTGCCGGTTTTTCACCCGGGAAATACTCCGCATAGACCTGATTCACTGCCCCGTAATTCGCCCAGTCGGTGATAAAAATCGAGTTCATGGTGACGTCATCCATGCTGCCGCCTGCGGTTTCGATCACGCTTTTGATGATCTCCAGTACATGGCGGGTTTGTGCTGCCGCATCGCCCACATGTACGACGTTGTTGTCTTTATCAAAAGGCAAAGTACCGGAAACGTACAGGACCCCATCGGCAAGCGTACCGGGAACAAATGGCGCCAGCGGAACACCGCTGCCGGCTGGAATAATGGCGCGTTTAGGCATCGTTCATTGTCCTTTTCACAAGCGGTCAGGCCGCGTTTTGTTCAGTTTTGTAACCCACCGCGTCGCAGAAGTGGCTTACGCTGGAGACCCAACCAAAAAACGTTTCGATGTTATAAATCGCGGCTTTTTGCGCAAACTCGGGGCCCGCCTGGTGTGTCGCGTCTTCCAGTACGACGCCAAAATATTCCAGAAAGAAGCCGTCACGCAGGGTGGATTCGACGCACACGTTGGTGGCGATGCCGGTGAAAACCAGATGATGAATGCCGTAGCTGCGCAGCAGGCTATCCAACTGGGTATTAAAGAAGCCGCTGTAGCGTGGTTTTGGCAGCACAATATCGCCCGGCTGGGGTTGCAGTTCATCGACCAGATCGTAATCCCAGTCCCCTTTCGCCAGCAGTTTGCCCATCAGCTCGGGACGTTTGCGCATTGTTTTCAGCGCATTGGATTTATGGAAGTTGGGCGAGCCCGCCCCCCCGGCTTCAACATACTGATTGTCCCAGCCGTTCTGGAAAAAAATCACTTTAATGCCTGCCGCGCGAGCAGCGGCAATCGCCACTTTGATATTGGCAATGACCGGCGCGGTGGCAGACACGTCAAAGCCTGCCAGATCAAGATAACCGCCCTGCGAGGCGTAAGCGTTTTGCATATCCACCACAATAAGCGCCGTCTGCTGCGGGGTGAAACCAATCGCTTCAGGACGCGCGGCCAGCACCCTTTCCTCGCCAGCATTATCGGGCGCGCGGCGAACCACGGTTTGATTTTCAACAATGTTCATCATGCGACCTCTTTCTGCTCAATGCCGATGTGCTGGCGCGTTTTCATTAACGGCTGGATGTAGCGACCAAAGTTTTCAATGCCTTCGACGAAATCGTCAAAGGTCAGCAATACGCCGCCCGCACCGGGAACCGTATCGATCTCATCAAGCATTCTGGCGACGCTGGCCCAGGAGCCGACCAGCGTCCCCATGTTGATGTTGACCGCTGACGTGGGATCGGCCATCTGGCGAACATTGGTATCGCTGCCGGATCGGGTATCTTTACTGCTCTGGTCGGTGAGCCATGACAGGGCCTCCGCATCAGCACCGGCTTTGTACAGCTCCCATTTGGCGCGCGCGGCCTCGTCGTTTTCATCGGCAATCACCATGAACAACACGTAAGAGGACACGTCACGGTTTTCAGCGTCAGCCGCTGTTTTCATGCGGGCTGCGGTAGGTGCAAAAGCGGTTGGCGTGTTGACGCCTTTGCCAAAGCAGAAGTTAAAATCGGCGTGTTTGGCGGAAAACGCCATGCCGGCGTCACTTTGTCCGGCGCAGATGACTTTCATTTCGCTTTGCGGGCGTGGACTGACGCGACAGTCATCCATTTTGAAAAATTCGCCGTCAAGCGTGCAGTGCCCTGTTCCCCACAGATCGCGCAGTACGCTGACATATTCGGTCAGGTAATCGTAGCGGCGGGTAAAATAGTCATCGCCAGGCCACATGCCCATTTGTTCGTATTCCGGTTTCTGCCAGCCGGTTACCACGTTCACGCCGAACCGGCCGTTGGAGATGGAGTCAATTGTGGCAGCCATGCGCGCAACGATTGCCGGTGGCATGACCAGGGTGGCGGCGGTGGCGTAGAGCTGAATGCGGGACGTTACGGCGGCCAGACCGGCCATCAACGTGAATGACTCCATGTTGTGTTCCCAGAATTCCGTTTTACCGCCGAAGCCGCGCAGTTTGATCATCGAGAGCGCGAAGTCGAAATGGTAGTGCTCTGCTTTCTGCACAATGGTTTTATTCAGTTCGAAGGTTGGCTTGTACTGCGGCGCAGTTTCTGAAATTAGCCAACCGTTGTTACCGATAGGAATAAAGACACCGATTTTCATAGCTCACCTCGATTGAAAATAATTGGGACGACAACAAGGGCTTGCGAAAATCTCTGCGCGGCTTAAGTGCGTCCTGCGGGTTCCTGTTGCACCGTGCTGAAATCTCCTGACGTAAGGACATTTGCAAAGCGGATGCCAGTTTTTAAAAAGTAATTTAAAACAGAATGTTATGGGGTTGTGTAGATTTATAATGGAGTAAATGGTCTAAAACAGACCACTTACTCAAAAATAACTGCACGTTAATCAGGCAGAGTTGAGCGCAAATGGTGCAGTTTTGTTAAATATTGGTTGTGCTGGGTTGTTATCAGGTTGTGTTTATAAATAACGCGTATGACGATAGTCGCCTTAATGCCTATTTGTTATGCTTTTGACCTTGTTGTGTGTATCAGGGAAATGTTGTGAAGCCATTGTCCGAAAACCCGGGTTCTGACGCCGGAGAAAACCTCGCCGCGAAAACGCCATCGAAATCTGTGACGCGACGTTCGCGAGCGGTTGCTGCCAAACGTGGCGCTATCATGGCCGCTGCACTGGAATTCTTCTCACTGTATGGCTTTCACGGCACCCGTCTTGAGCAGGTTGCTGAACGCGCGGATGTCTCGAAAACCAATCTGTTCTATTACTTTCCCTCGAAAGAAGATTTATACATTGCGGTGCTCAAAGGGCTGCTGGATATCTGGCTGGCACCGCTTAAAGCACTGCAGTCCGATCAGCATCCTCTGGAAGCAATACGGGAATATATTCGCCTGAAGCTTTGCGTCTCCCGTGACCATCCTCAGGCCTCAAGATTATTTTGTCTGGAGATGGTTCAGGGCGCACCGCTGCTGAAACAGGAGCTGGGCGGCAGCCTGAAAACGCTGGTGGAGGATAAATCGGACGTGATTCGCGGCTGGATTAAAGATGAGTTGATCGCACCCATCGATCCGATGCAGTTGATTTTTATGCTGTGGGCCACCACTCAGCATTACGCAGATTTTGGTGTGCAGGTTGAGGCGATTACCGGTAAAACACTCAGCGATCCTGTATTTTTTGAACAAACGGTGAAAAGTGTCCAGCACATCATTACCGAAGGGATTCAGATTCGGGCGTAAAAAATGGCGGGCAGAACGCTACTGTTCCAGGCTGTTTACACCACAGGCTAAACTGGCCTCGCATCTCTCCCGGCGTCATTGCCGTAATGCGTGCGCAAAAAACTTCACGCCGTCAGGCCAGGCGCCCGGGTGGCCCGCAAACGCAGTGGCTGCATTGCCGACGAGTAGGTTATGGGTTCCGGCCTGGGTGATGTAAGGCCCCTCTGCGCGCAATCTGGCCAGCGTGATTGATGAAGGTCGGACAATAACGATATGGCCAGGCCTGTGCTTATCGGGGCTTTCATAGGAAATCACGACCAGCATTCCCTGGTTAGCAAGCTGCTGTGCATGTAGTGCATCGGCCGCCCTAATCCAGCCCGCCTGACGCCCTTCCTGACTGTCGAACCAGCGTGTCTGCGCGCTTGCGAGCAATATCTGGCTGTGCTCTGGTGGCCTGAGCATATACACACCCAGCCGGGCCCCCATGGCCGCCGCAAACGCACTGCAGTGAGTATGATTGCCGGGGCCTGAATAGTCATCCGGCTTGTCAGGCTGACCGGTTTCCCAGTTGACGTGATGATGATTGAGCCATAAATGCTCAACGTCCGACCGATCAAGCACGGTGAGGATCGCCTGAGCGGCAGGCGTGACGGGACCACAGCAGGGTTGCTCAGCGGAGCGCGCGGACGAGGGAATGTTTTCGGCGGCAACCGTTATTCCTGTCAGTGCAACCAGTACCACAGCCATGCGGGTGACTAAACTTAAAAAAACGCGGATAAGCGATTTTTTCATCGTTACCTCACTGCGCAGACAGAAAGATCAGCCTGCAGGGATAATACTGGCAGTCAGCAACAGGCAGACCCGAATGTGTCTGGTTATCCCTGCCACGTCAATGCCCTGAAAACGGTGACGGCGGTCAATGTTTTCAGGGCTTCAGCAATGCGCGCTAGGCATCACTCTTTTGATACATGGAGAAGAAACGGTTGTCGATACTTTCGCGGAAAAAAGCGTCCTGATCGAGGGCAGCACAGAATCCCTGATAGGTATGAGCAGGCACGGCAAGCCAGCGACGGCAGGTGCCATTGCGGTATTCAAGTTCCAGTACACCTGACGTCGGGTCGAATCCCGCACTGCGGAACAGAGAGGAAGAATTAATATCGTGTCGTTTCATAACGGATAGTCCCTATCGGTTGAGCCCAGTACCTGTGTTTAAGAGCGGCAATATAACACAGTCATCGATAAGAGTTGCCTTGGGTAAAAATCTTGCCATGTTAAAAAATGATGCCCTGTCTGTAGAAGCCACACTGACCATGGTGTACCTGTAATGATGTCCAGCTAAATGCGTCGTTCGTAGCCGTTTTTCCTTTGTTTTCAGTCTCGCTTTTACGTTTTCTTGTCAGACCCGGCGCTGACCGTCAGGGCGGTATAACTTCGTGTCTCTGTCTGCAGCCAGAGAAATGATAAAACGACTTTATTTTCTTATGATGACAGTGCATCAATGGCTGATTGAACGACATCACCATTTGGCTATAATAGAACAACCAAATGGAGGTGATGATGAAACAGTTCACTTTACCCGTATCCGCTGCAGAACCGGATCGTCTATGGCAATTTGCTGGCCTGAGCAGTGCTGACGGCGTGATGCTGATGGATCAAATCGATGATGGTCTGGACGGCACGGTAGCCAGTCGCATTGTCACCTGGGCGCAAATCTCTCAGGCAGAACTGCGCCGTATGACCGGCATTGCGGGCTCAACCTTCACCCGCGGCGTTAAAAGCCGCTTTACTGCGGAGCAGAGCGAACGGCTGGTGCGTTTTATTCGCGTGATGGATCGTGCGGTTGAGCTGTTTGAGGGCGATAAAGAAAAGGCACGGCAGTGGCTCAATGAGCCTGCGCGCGCCTTAGGCAATAAAAAACCGGCTGATCTGGTCGCGTCAGAAACCGGGGCTTACGAAGTGCTGAAACTCATTACCCGGCTTGAACACGGTGTGTATTCTTGAAGCTCTATCGCATGACCAAAACGCGCTATCTGGGGTCGGCCTGGAGCGGTTTTGGTGCCCGTGAAGGCGGCGGACGCTGGAACAGCGTCGGCGTATCGATGGTCTACGCTTCTGAAACCGCTTCCCTCACCATGCTGGAGACGCTTATCCATCTGCAAAGCGCCAGCGTGCTGGACTTTTTTACCCTCATGAGCATTGACGTTCCCGACAGGCTGATTGAATGGATTGATATCAAGCAACTGCCTGACGACTGGGCCGCACCGGAAGCGCCTGCAGCGCTGCGTTTATTTGGTGATGCCTGGATACAAAGCGGGGGATCGGTCGCACTGCGCGTGCCCAGTGCCCTTTCGCCCGTGGAATCGAATTATCTTCTCAATCCCGAGCATCCTGAATTCAGTGCGATCGTCAGACAGGCAGTAAACATCCCCTTCCTTTTTGACGCACGTTTTTCCCGACAGGTATAAGGCCGACGCATTAATATGCACCTCTTCACGTCGCCCTGCGCCCTGACATCGGGTTGGGCTCCGCTTTGCGATATGTGCTTCAACGTGCACCTTTGTTAACGTTTCGATCGCTGCCGTAAATGGATGTAACAATCGTAAACTTAACGCGCAGCGAAAATATTTTTTACCGGAAACAGGGAAGAATACGCAATAAAAAGCAGTCATCCACCTTTCTGGCCCGGTTGTAAACGCATTGATTAGCGACGGATATTTTCAGGACACCGCATAATTTGCATTAAGTATTTTTCCGTTTTTTGCATCAATTTGTCGTCGATCGTGGTTTAAACAGGATAAGCAGAGTGAATAACTGAGCCATGATGATTAGGAAAAATGAATTTGGCTTAAGGTGGAGGATGCTGGCTAAATGACTGATTAATCGCTGATGTGTTTGCAGACGGCACCGATGTAGATTATTCAAAAGCCAAATTAACCGCCCCGGAAGAATTTCAAATTGTTATTGCGTTAACAATTTTTTACCTCCTTAACAGAAAATTGATGGTTAAGTAATGACAATAAACCGATTTGCAACAACATTTAAAATCAGAAAAACCCCTGATTAATGCATTGTATTTTTAGTTCTGGTGTCACTTCATCAGGACAAGAATATGGCAAGCATAAGCACACTTGGCGCTGGTACTAACCTCGACCTCAATACGTTATATGATAATTTACAGTCAGCTGAGCAGGCGCAACTGACACCGATTACTAATCAGCAGGCGTCTTATAATGCGCAGCTGACGGCCTGGGGCGTGGTTCAGAGTTCAATGTCGAAATTGCAAACGGCCGCCTCTGCGCTGGAAAATGCCTCGAGCATTGCCACAACCAAAGTCACCAGCTCAAATACCGCCTTTACTGCCACGCTTGCCAGCGGTGCCGCAGCCGGAAACTATTCCGTTGAGGTCGATCAGCTCGCCGCCGCGCAGTCTCTGCTTTCTAAGTCCGCCAGCAGCGAAAGTACCGATCTCGGTGACAGCAGCATGGCATCACGTACGATTACCATCAGCCAGTCTGGGCAGAAATCGCCGCTGACCGTGACCTTAAACCAGGATCAGACCAGTCTGACAGATATCCGTGATGCAATTAACAAGCAGCAAGGTAGCGTTAATGCCAGCGTGATTATGGCAAACGATAACACCTACTATTTGTCCCTGACCGCACGTGATAGCGGTACCGCGAATGCGATGACCGTCAGCACCAATGACTCGACGCTGTCACAGTATATCAGTTACAGCAGTGGCGGCAGTAATAACGGCATGACACAGCAGGTTGCTGCTCAGGATGCTCAGTTGAAGATAAACGGTTTGGCTATCACGCGCAGCAGCAACATCGTCACCGATGCCCCTGAAGGGGTCACACTGAATCTGAATAAAGTTAACAGCGGTTCCCCTGAAACCTTATCTATCGCCACGGATACCACGCCTATGGCGACGGCGATTCAGACGTACGTTGATGCCTATAATTCCCTGCAAAAAACCATTGCAGATCAGACAAATTATACACCCGTGCAGGAAGGCCAGGCGCCAAGTACCGATAATGGCGATCTGCTGGGGGATAATACGTTAATGAATATCCAGACCAGCCTGCGCAGCCAGTTTTCCGATCCTCAGGGTAGCGGAAGCATTCAGGTACTCTCACAACTCGGCATTACCCAGGACGATAAAGGTGACCTGACGGTAGACAGCACCAAGCTGAATGCCGCCTTAACCAATCAGCCTGCAGATGTTTTAAGTTTTCTGACCGGTGATGGCAAAACTACGGGGTTCGCGACGCAGGTGACCAACAGACTCAATGATATGTTAGCCAGCAACGGCACGGTATCAAACGCGACGACAGGGATTAATACCTCGCTAAAACAGTTGTCTGATCAATATAACAACGTTAATGATCAGATCACCGCGGTCATGGCGCAGTATAAAACGGAGTTCACCAATCTGAGTACGCTGGTGTCTTCAATGACGCAGACGGGGGATTACCTCTCTGCACAGTTCGCAAAAATGTAATTCTGGTTTAGCCGAAATTTTTATCTTCCGCGCTGATGGTACACCTTGCCATCAGCGCGCCGCCGTTTGATGTTGTCCTTTCCCAGACCGGTTCCCCGTTCGTCCCTTCTCTGCTTAAGCTGAACACGAGAAATCCGTTCAACATTATTACCCGTCCGCTAACCGATGTCTCTGGGCATGAGAGCCAAGGCTGAACTCCCGTCGTTTTTCATGACAAACTGGTTTTAACGCTGCCAGCAATTTTCTTGACTACGGACGTCTGTCTTTCTTGTGGGGAAATGTAAAAAAATAATTATTATCATCGTAATGCCGGATAATGATATATCTTACTTTTTAATTAGGGAGAGTTAATGTAATTTCCTTAATGAGAGGCTGTGTTACAGAAAAAACATGACTCATCATACCATGCGGCTAATAATGTAAATATTTAATCATCTGTGCTTTTTGATGATAAATGCTGTAACAAAAGGTTTTTAACCTTTAAAAAGTTATTCTTCTGATTGAGGTTTGTGTGTGCTTATAATAACTTTTTTCTGAGTTTTTTCTGTATTTACAACTTCACCGCCCTGTAAAAAAAACCATTCACTAATTAATCTTAACTGGCGTCTTTTCATTAAAGTTTGGCGTAGTCAGCTCGATAATAATAAGGCGTAAATAATACGTTTCTATAAGAAGGAATTTACCATGTCAGTGATCAACACAAACGTTCTGTCGTTAATTACTCAAAACAACCTGAATAAGTCACAGTCATCATTGGGTACGGCTATCGAGCGCCTGTCATCAGGCCTGCGTATCAACAGCGCCAAAGATGACGCGGCCGGTGAAGCGATTGCTAACCGTTTCACATCGAATATTGACGGCCTGACGGTTGCCGCACGTAACGCCAATGACGGTATTTCATTGTCTCAGACGGCTGAAGGTGCACTGGATGAAATAAACAACAACCTGCAGCGTGTCCGTGACCTGACTGTTCAGGCTCAGAACAGCTCCAACTCAGCATCTGATATTGACTCAATCCAGGCTGAAGTTAACCAGCGTATGCAGGAGATTGACCGCGATACCAAGCAGACAGATTTCAACGGTCTGAAAGTCCTCAACACAGGATCGGGTAGCAGCACTTACAATTTCCAGGTCGGTGCGCAGGATGGCCAGACTATCGGTATCACTCTGAGTTCCAGTGACAGCTTCGATCTTGCTGCGGCCGGTAACGCCTCGTCAGGCACCGTGCAGAATACCAGCGTGACCACTGGCCAGACAGTTAACGGAACCGCCCGTAGCACTGCGGCTATTGGTTTTGACGTGCTGAAGGGTGCCGTAACCGGCGGTAGTGGTGGCACCGCATCAGGCAGCACCCCACTGGCGGATATCGATAAAGCCATCAAGGCCGTCGACAGTCAGCGCAGCCTGCTGGGTGCATCTCAGAACCGCTTTGAGTCTACAATCAGTAACCTGAATAACACCGTGACTAACCTGACTGCAGCACGAAGCCGTATCCAGGATGCGGACTATGCGACGGAAGTGTCGAACATGTCACGCGCGCAGATTCTGCAGCAGGCGGGCTCGTCGGTACTGGCCCAGGCCAATCAGGTACCTCAGACTATGCTGTCTTTACTTCGTTAATCGACAATTTAAGAACCACGCTTTTTGCAGAGCGTGGTTCTTCTCAGAGGATTAACTTAAATCACCCCTCGCTTACCCTGCGAATAAAATCACTGAACGCGGCTAACTGTTTTGCCAGATGTTCCAGCGTGCCCTGCTCAATCACCTTCCCGGCCTGCTCATCGACTTTATTCTGGATCGCCCCACCCATAAATTCCGGCTTGTTCAGCACCATGGCATCGAGAAATACCAGAATCTGACGCAGGTGATACTGACAACGTGCTCCACCAATAGCGCCCATGGAGCTGGTTTGAATCGCCACCGGTTTTCCCGCCAAAGGTTGATTCGGTACGCGAGATAACCAGTCAATGGCATTCTTTAAACCGCCAGGCACGGAGTAGTTATATTCGGGTGTGACGATAATAACGCCATCAGCCTCGCGAATACGTGCAGCCAGCGTGTCAACCGTGGCGGGGAATCCCTCTTCTTGCTGAAGATCCGCATCGTACAGTGGAATATCCCGAATGGATGGCAGTGCATCTATGGTCATCCCCTCTGGCGCCAGCTGTGGGAGTGCACGCGCGATCATGGCGTTGTACGAGCCTTGCCTCAGGCTTCCCAGCAGCGTGACGATTTTTAACGGTTTGTCAGACATCATCCTTCTCCTTTTGAGTGGCTATAATGATTTACCCGATAAATCCAGATAGCATATGAATGCGCTCTTCAACAACAAGCAGGTTATATGAGAACCTTTTTACCGATTTTACTCTCTCTGCTGCTCTCTGGCTGTCTGTCCTCACCCTCACCGCGTGAAACATCGACATCACAGCTGGCTAATCCTGCATCCCAACATTGCCTTGCTGTCGGCGGCAAAATTGACAGCGTGAAAACAGCGGCTGGCGAAGAGGGATACTGTACCTTGCCTTCGGGAGAGCGCATAGATGAGTGGGCATTGTACCGCCGCAATACCCCGTAAAACCGGACGGCGGCATCATCTTTAAGGGAGTATCGCATTATGCCTACCCCAGATAACTATCTCGTCCGGCAAGCAACGACGCATGACCTGGCAGGCATCACGGCACTGCTTCAGGAAAACGCAGCGGGCAATGGCGGCACGCTGAATGGCGATTTCCCCGCCGAAAAAGTTGCCGGCATGCTGAATCACCCCGGCGCCATAGTGGCAGTCGCGCAGTGTGCGGCAGGGATTGCCGGCGTGTTATTTAGCACCTCATCATTCCGGCAAGGCCCGGAGGTGGTGAACGCCATGTTGCGCGCCTGGCCGCCCGGGAAGCAGTGCTGGATTTATGGCCCGGCCTGCATCAGCACCCGGGCCCGCGGTCAGGGCCTGCTGCTGCGTCTGTACGATGAACTGCGCAGTCACTACGGTACTAAGGCCCCGGTGCTGTTTATCCAGGCTGATAATCGTCGATCAATTCAGGCGCACGAGCGTCTTGGCATGACCCAGGTGGCGCAGTTTTACATCAACAACGTCCACTTTTTGGTCTACAGCCATTAATTGTCCTTCACGCCCTATGGCACAAATTGAAACCTGCACCTGATACAGGCTCTAAAATTAATCTGAAAGGGTTAAGGGAGAACGCAGGATGATCAAAATTTGCCTCACGTGCGGCACGTCTTATCAACAGCAGGATGTTCACATTGATCGCTGTAAAATCTGTGAGGACGAACGTCAGTATGTCCCGCCAACAGGACAACAGTGGATTTCACCTGAGGCGTTGCATGCGGCCCACAGTAATAAATGGTCTCAGCTGGAAAAGGGATTATTCAGCCTGCAAACGGTTCCTGAATTTGCTATTGGCCAGCGGGCCTTTCTTGTAAAGGGCGCGCAGGGCAACGTACTTTGGGACTGCATTCCCGATCTTGACGATGCCACGATTGACATCGTTCGTGCCCTGGGCGGCATCAGCGCGATTGCGGTTTCTCATCCTCATTACTACAGCACCATGCAAGACTGGGCAGCGGTCTTTGATGCGCCGATTTACCTGCACGCCAGTGACAGCGAGTGGATTATGCGTGACAGCCCCTATCTGCGGTTATGGGAAGGTGAGACAAAAACCCTCATGCCTGATGTGACACTGTTACGTCTGGGAGGACACTTTGAAGGTGGAACCGTGCTGCACTGGGCAAAGGAGGATGGCATCGTGCTCTCTGGTGATATCGTGCAGGTTAGCGCAGGGTCAAACGCAGTCTCTTTTATGTGGAGTTATCCCAATATGCTTCCTTTACCCGCCGCGACAATCACTGCGATCGTCAATCGACTTCAACCCTATGATTTCAGGAAACTTTACAGCGCATTTGAAGGGCGCGATATTATTGCCGATGCCAGCAGTGTGGTGAAGCAGTCTGCGCAAAAATATATCGATTGTTTACGCTAACCGCGGCGGACAGCTCCAGCGCTGTCAGCCATCAAGCTCATCGACCCGTTCTACCTGCAAAGGTTTTGGCGTTTTGAGCGCTTCGATATGCGCCAGCGCGTGCCTCAAGCAAGGCTTCCGCCTGAGGTGTCAATCGATTCATCGGCCTGGCGAGTGATGAGTCCGGCGTCCTGCAGGCGGCTAATCAGCCCGGACGCGCTGTGCGGTTTTAAAATCAGCCGCTCTGCAACCTAACCCACCGTTGCCGTTGCTTCTCGCGCTACCCAAATAGTCAGTGGCGCCTGATGTTGCTGTGGTGTCAATCTCACATTGCGTGCCTGACTATCACTAAAGGCAATAAATCTGCGTAGTTCCGTGCGGAAGTTGGCCAGCAAGATGTAATCAGCATCTGTCATTTTCGGCTGTGACATACAGTCACCTTTGGCGATGGGGTTTATCTCGTAACACGATGTAAGTTTTCTGCTTTTAGACATTGCAAAAAAAGACATTACGCAGGGGCGCACTGTCGATTTACCTGCCAGGCTCAACGTAGCTGGCCACAGGGTATCTCACGCTGCCTTGCCCGATGGGGCCTTGTACATTAGATATCTGACCTACCCTGCTATCACGTCCGCTACGGGCACAAAGCGATCGTTGAGCCAGACCTTTAGCCTGACCAGGACTACAGCGATAAGTGCAAAGATGCGGCTCAGCGCCGTACGCCCGACGTAGTCGGGTACAGCCCTTTAAATGATGTGATTTCATGCGTTTAGCTGAAAATCCAGACGGGAGAGCGGTGCTATCAGGACGCACGTTCTTGCGCTGCCGGGCATCAGTCGGGTTCGTCTGAAGCAAGGCGCATCGTCGCCCTGGCTACCCAGAGATGGGGCGCGGGTTTAGTGTCCGCGCGATGAAGGGGAGCGGGTCGCGGCGGTTAATGAGTCAGTGAGGAAGACGTTCATGTGCGGATGAAGGTGAGCGGCGAAAAGTCGTCTTGTCGTGAATAATTTTCGGTGTTGCTGCGCTGATAGGGATGGTTGATTCAACACACTATCAGCGCTATATAAATCTTGGAGTTTGGTTCTATATTGCTCAGGCGCAAGGTGAACCGGGTTGCCCCGGTACAGAAAAGCCGCCGCATGAAGCCAGGATTTACTCCGCAACGTCGTCGTCTAGATTTTCTACGCAGACCGCCAAGGTATCCTAAAAATGTCAAACGCTGACAGCGACGCCGTCCCGTTGCAAACGTGCATGAAGCATGACGACCCGCCATTACGCGCAGGCGTTGACGCCGCCCCGGGAAGGCCAGGAATTGAAGCCCGATGGACATCGAGTGCCAAGAGCGGAATCGGCACGGCCCTTTCATCAGACTCGCGCGTCTGGTTCACCTTGAGCCACGGCGTTCTCAACGAAATCTATTATCCACGCGTTGACAGCGCCTGTACCCGCGATTGCGTCTTCGTCATCACGGGGCCTGAAGGTTATTTCTCCGAAGAAAAGCGCGACTGCCTGACCGAAACCCGTACCCACTCGCCAGGCATTCCGGCCTTCACAATCACCAACACGGCGCGTGACGGCCTCTACAGGCTTGAGAAGGACATCATTACGGATCCGGCCCGTGACTGTGTGCTGCAGCGGGTCCGTTTCACCGCGTTGAAGGGGAACGTTGAGGATTACACCGTCACCGCACTGCTCGCTCCCCATCTGGTGAATGCCGGACAAATGAACGCCGCCTGGATCGGCGAATTTGACGATAAGCCAGTGCTTTTCGCCACCGGCCGCTCCCGCTATCTGGCGCTCGTCTGCGACATCCCCTGGACGGCAATGAGCGCCGGGTTTGTCGGTCTGTCAGACGGCTGGCAGCAGCTTAAAGAACAGGGACGCCTCGTGAACCAATACCGGCGGGCAGACGACGGCAATGTCGCGCTTGCCGGAGAGCTGGCGTTCACCAACGCCTGCAGTGAAGCCACGCTGGCTATTGGTTTCGGCCAAACGGAATCCGAGGCCGCAGCGGCGGCAACCGCCAGTCTTAACGCGGGCTTTGATAAAGCGCGCGATGGGTATATTCGCAACTGGCAAGCGTGGCAGGAGAGGCTCATTCCACTCGATCAAGAAGCGCGAAACGGCGTCAATACATACCGGGTTTCAACGGCGGTACTGGCCTCGCACAGAGCCGCTGATTGCCCCGGCGCCGTTGTCGCGAGCCTGACGATACCCTGGGGATTTTCGAAGGGCGATGACGATCTTGGCGGCTATCATCTGGTCTGGCCGCGAGACCTGGTCGAAACGGCAGGGGGTTTCCTGGCCGCAGGCGACGCCGACCAGGCACTCGCCATTCTGGAATATCTCCGTCGTGTTCAGGAGCCCTCCGGGCGCTGGCCACAGAACCTGTGGCTGGATGGAAAACCCTACTGGACAGGCATCCAGATGGATGAGTGTGCATTCCCCCTTCTGCTTATGGATATGCTGCGCAGACTCGGCTATCTCGACAATAAAGCGCAGAAACGCTTTATGCCTATGCTACGCCGCGCGGCCTGCTACATTTTGACCAACGGCCCGGCGACCGCGGAGGACCGCTGGGAGGAAGACTCAGGCTACAGCCCGTTTACCCTGGCGGTTGAGATCGCTGCACTGCTTGCCGCCGCGGATCTGCTTTCGATAGACGGAGATGAAGCGGCGGCAAACCACCTGCGAGAAACCGCAGACTGCTGGAATGAGCAGATTGAAAAATGGACCTTTGCCGGGGATCCCCATTTTTGCACCTCGATTGGCATTTCCGGTCACTATGTCCGCATCGCGCCGTCGGGCGCAACGGATGAGGTCAGCGCATCCGGCAATACCGAGATTCGCAACCAGACACCGGATCGGGCGCTTCTGCCGACCGCTGATGTGCTGAGCCCGGATGCCCTGGCACTGGTGCGTTTCGGCCTGCGTGCAGCGGACGACCCGCACATCCTTGATACGATAAAGGCTATTGACCACAGTCTTCGGGTCGATTTACCCCAGGGGCCATTGTGGTATCGGTACACCGGTGATGGCTATGGCGAACACGCAGACGGCGCGCCGTTCGACGGTATCGGCCAGGGGCGTCCATGGCCTCTGCTGGCGGGCGAACGCGCGCATTACGAGCTGGCAGCGGGCAGGCACGACGCGGCTGAGGCGCTCCTGGCCACGCTGGAAAAATCGGCAGGCTCGGGCGGGCTGTTACCGGAACAGGTATGGGACGGCCCCGATATTCCTGATAAGGCGCTGTTCTTCGGGCGTCCTTCCGGTAGCGCCATGCCGCTTGTCTGGGCACATTCCGAACACATTAAACTGCTGCGATCGCTTCGCGATGGCGCGGTCTTCGATATGCCACCCCAAGGCGTTGAACGCTATATCAGAAATCAGACCGTATCGCATTTGCGCATATGGCGCTTTAACAACCGCGTATCCTCCCTTCCTGTCGGGAAGCAACTGAGGCTGGAAACGGAAGCGAACGCCCTGGTGCACTGGAGTACGGATGACTGGGCTACCGTTTCTGACTCCCCGGCGCGCTCATCGGGGCTTGGAACCTATTACGTGGACCTGCCTGTACAGCACGAAACCGCAGGAACCCGCGTTGTCTTTACCTTTTACTGGCCTGACGTTGAACATTGGGAAAACACCGATTTTACCGTTCACGTCGTAAATGAACCGAACGATCAAACCCGCATTGGCAATGGAGAATGATATGCAGATTGGAATGGTAGGTCTCGGCCGCATGGGCGCCAACATGGTACGTCGCCTTCTTAAACAGGGCCACGAATGCGTCGTTTACGACGTGAACGCCGATAACGTTGACGCACTGGTTAAAGAAGGCGCAACCGGCGCGTTATCCCCTGGCGATCTGATTACGAAGCTGGAGGCGCCGCGCGCGGTCTGGCTCATGCTCCCCGCGGCGATAACACCAAAGATTGCGCGGGAGTTCGCAGCAGCGCTGAATAAGGGCGACGCTATTATCGATGGGGGCAACTCCTTTTACCGTGAAGCTATCGACCTCGCCGGGGAATTTTCACCTCTCGGAATCGACTATATCGACGTCGGCACATCGGGTGGCGTTTGGGGCCTCGAGCGTGGCTACTCCCTGATGATTGGCGGCCCGCAGGCGGCCGTGAAGCGCCTGGACCCGATTTTTGCGTCGCTTGCGCCCGGTGCCGGTCAGAACATTGCGGAAGATGCGGCCCTGGGCACGGCGCCGAGAGGTTATCTTCATTGCGGGCCAGCAGGCGCCGGACACTTCGTCAAGATGGTACATAATGGCATTGAATATGGTGTCATGGCCGCCTATGCCGAAGGCCTGAACATATTAAAGGCCGCCAATAGCGGAACCGGCGAGCGGGAGGTTGATGCGGAAACCGCGCCCCTTTCCAGTCCGCAATATTATCGTTTTGATATCAATCTTCCCGCCGTTACAGAGGTATGGCGACATGGCTCGGTGATCGGCTCCTGGCTGCTGGATCTGACAGCCGAGGCGTTGAAACAGGACCCGAATCTCAACCATTATGATGGCCGCGTGTCTGATTCCGGTGAAGGGCGCTGGACATTGCAGGCGGCTGTCGACACGGGCGTTCCTGCTCCGGTTCTCGCGTCTGCTCTTTTCGGGCGTTTCTCTTCTCGTGGCGAAGCACTGTTTGCCGAAAAAGTCCTCTCAGCCATGCGGCACGCCTTCGGCGGCCATTTGGAAAAAACCAGGTAACGCGGAGGTACACAGCGATGGCGCAGCAACGATCAGATGTGCTGGTAGTGTTCGGTGTCACCGGCGATCTTGCCTACAAGATGATCTTCCCTTCTCTCTATGCAATGGTGAAGCGTAAAACGCTTAGTACGCCCATTATCGGTGTTGCATTTGAAGACTGGACGCGTGACCAGTTGATCGCGCGTGCAAAAGAGGCAGTTGAAAAACATGTCGATGTGGTCGATCAGGCGGTCTTTGCCGCACTGGCGGACAGGCTTTCCTACGTTTCAGGCGATTATCGATCTCAGTCAACATTCGACGGGCTGCGCGAGGCGCTTGCCGGTCATCATAACCCGCTCTACTACCTTGCCATTCCCCCCTCCCTGTTCGAAACGGTTGCGGGGGGGCTGGCAGAGGCCGGTATCGCGAAAAACGCCCGACTTATGGTGGAAAAGCCGTTTGGCCGCGATCTCGCTTCGGCAAAGCAGCTGAACGAGGTGCTGCACAAGGTTTTCGATGAGGACGCGATTTTCCGCATCGACCACTTTCTGGGCAAGGAGGCTATCCAGAACCTCCTCTACTTTCGCTTTGCGAACAGCTTCCTTGAACCCATATGGAATCGTGAACATATCGAAAGCGTTCAGATCACCATGGCTGAGGACTTCGGCATCAAGGGACGCGGCAAATTCTATGACGAAGTTGGCTGCATCCGTGATGTGATCCAGAATCACCTGGTTAATGTGCTTCTGTTACTTGCCATGGAACCACCCTCTTCCGGCGCATCCGACGATCTGGTTGATGAGAAAGTCCAGGTGTTAAAGGCCATGCCGCCTCTGTCAGACGATGACGTGGTTCGGGGTCAGTTTGAAGGCTATACCGATGAACCGGGTGTCGCCGCGTCTTCTCTGACGGAGACCTTTGCTGCGGTTCGCTTTCAGATTACAACATGGCGCTGGAGTGGCGTTCCCTTCTATATCCGTGCTGGGAAAAATTTACCCGCGCATGCCACGGAAGTGGTTGTGCGCTTCAGGCGACCGCCGGTTACCCTTTTCGATGAAATTACCGACGAGCCCGCCAACTATATTCGCTTTCGCCTCGGCCCAGATATTACGATCGGCATTGGCGCGAGACGCAAGGCGTCCGGCGAAAAGATGCGGGGTGAAGCGGTCGAACTCACCGCGCTGGACGATGGTCTGGGCGATATGGCGCCCTACGAGCGGCTGATTGGCGATGCCATGGCGGGCGATCGTCAGCTTTTCACCAGGCAGGATGCAGCAGAGCTGGCCTGGAAAATCGTCGAACCTATACTGAAGGATAAAACCGTTCCACCTGCCTACAAACCAGGAACCTGGGGGCCTGCCGCTATGGCGGACTTTATGCCCCCCGGCGGCTGGGTCGATCCCGTTTGAGCCTATGGAGAATTACCAATGACGCGGCAAACTAAAAAAAAGAAAGATCATGTTGTTTTGTCCATCGACATCGGCGGAAGCCATGTGAAGATCCTCTCCAGCACTGGCGGGATAAAAAAGAAGGCAGATAGTGGAAAAAACATGTCGGCCGCAGACATGGTTGCCGCGGTTAAGACCCTGGCGGAAGGCATGTCCTATGATGTGATTGCGATGGGATTTCCGGGTCCCGTCGCGGACAATAAACCCATTCGGGAGCCCGCCAACCTCGGTGAGGGCTGGGTGGGGTTTGACTATGCAGGCGCATTTGGCTGCCCTGTTCGTATCGTCAACGACGCCCTGATGCAGGCGCTGGGTTCCTATCAGGGCGGACGCATGCTGTTCCTCGGTCTTGGCACGGGACTAGGGGCTGCGATGATCATCGAAAACGTCGCTCAGCCCATGGAGATCGCTCACTTACCTTATCGCAAAGGCAATAGCTACGAACACTACGTAGGTGAAGCCTACCGGGTAAAAAAGGGGAACAAAAAATGGCAGGCGCGGGTTTTTGACGTGGTGGAAATGCTGACCACCGCGTTGCAGCCTGACTACGTGGTTTTAGGCGGAGGAAACGTAGATGAACTTGACTCACTCCCGCCAAAGTGCCGGAAAGGCGACAACACACTGGCATTCGAGGGGGGATTTCGTCTCTGGAACGATCCGAGCTTAATTACTTGATTTCAAAGTGTTGATTCGATGGGAAATATTTTCCTGAATCACGAATAGCCTTTTTTCTGGCGGAGCAGCAGCAACCATCATGGTTCAGCCCGCCTGAAAAAAATGCCCCCATCCTCCTCCACAGACGCGCATTTTATCTACACAACAGAAGCAAAAAAGCGAGGGCGCTATGCGCGCCATAACTCCATCATGCGTTCCCCCTTGCCAAACCCTTATAGACATGGGGATTCGTATTGAGCGGGAGCCAAACCCAAACGTCATTGTCAGGCTCATCACCCGGCTTCATCACGCCCTGATGACATCTCCCGAGCTCATTGACAGACCAGGTGTGCGCCGGAAAACGTCGGAGACCTGCGCCAGCGCTATCCTTTCAGCGGCCTCCTTAGCCCTGAAACCGGCAAGGTGTTTGAATTTATGTTCGACGGGATCAATACCTTTACACCCCGCCATCTGGTGTTTTTTACCTCCGACCTCCATTCTGCATTTCAGACGGCGTTAGCCGGGAAAGCGGGTGTGGACAGTGAACGCCTTCGCGCAGCCATTGATGAATCACGTGAATACCTTTTTTCGGCAGCAGGGTATGAGCCAGACATCTTTGCGGAAAAATTCCTGCCGCTGGTGCAGGCAAACTAACTGAGATGAACAGCATGAGCGCGATTTATTACGTACTGGCTTTTGCAGCAGGTCTGGGTATTACCCTGCAGACAACATTGAACAGTCAGCTTGCAAAAGGGCTCGGGGGCGACCCGGTCACCGCCGCGTTATTTTCCTTCACGGCCTCGGCGTTGAGCCTCGGCGTTTACTCTCTGCTACGTGGAGGGGTTTTCACCGCCCTTGCTGCCATCCCTTCACAGCCTCTGTGGAGTCTGATGGGCGGAAAGATCGGTGCCTGTGCGTTATTCAGCTATGTGGTACTTGCACCAAAAATCGGTTTTTCAGCCCCGCTCGGGTTGGCGATTGTCGGACAGTTGCTCTCATCACAGGTGATCGACCATTTTGGTCTGCTGGGCGCTATATGACGGCCGGTTTCGCTCATGAAGATGGGCGGCGTGTTGGTCATGCTGACCGGGCTCGGCATCATGCTTTTTGGCGACCGGCATACCGAGCATTTTCTGTATTAACCAAGCGACACTGCTGGTTAGGGACGTATGTCCAGTCGCAGACGTAACTGACCTTCGGTTCGTTCACCCTCGCAACTTTTATCCTCCTGGAGAAATAACATATTTTCAGTAGCAGCCCATGTCAGCAATTTGCTGGGCGAGTGCCCCTCTGGTCCCAAAGAACACGCGACAGATATTGATGCTTGCCTTTCTGGAAGGGACCGGCGAAGTCATGCGCTGGCCTCTGCCTGAACGCCTCGGATGGATTGTCCACAACTGATTTATATGTTGCGCTCTCAAGGGGGCTGAATCTGTTACGATCTTCTTAGGTCGTGATGAGTTCTCACTATAATAACTCACCATAGACTGCCCCTAAACGATCGTACCTTAGTGTTTATAAGGTCCGCTCCTGGCACAAAGCGGACAGGCTGACTGAGCTGGAGGTCCGCTATGAGCGAGAGGCGGAAGTCAACATGATGAAGACCGGCAATTCTGCCAAATTAAAATAACGTCCCGGCCATGAAGTGCAGCTTCTAAGCCGGGATAGGCTTTAGGGATGTGTGTTGTGCATAGCAAACGCAGCTAAACGCTGATGATCCAATCGAAAATACTGCTTTTCTTTGATGAAAGAAGCCCCAAGGGACAAGTAAAATTCGGCAGCTTTCGGGTTGGTGGTTTCAGCGGTCCAGTCAAATCGCGTGCAGCCATGTTCAACGGCGAAAGCCGCAATAAATCGCATAAGTGATTTACCGACTCCCTGACCTCTAACCGCCGCTGAAGTGAAAAGATCTTTCATATATGCCTGACCGGAGCACTTTGGAGCAGGAAACATCAGTGTGAACGTTGCAAATCCGACAAGGACTCCGTTTTTCCATGCTCCTACGACACTTACTCCGGAATAGACGGAAAAAAACCTGTGGGTCAGATAAGAGAGCATTTCTTCATAGCTGGCCGCTTCACTCCCGAAATAATAAGAATCCATCTCGACAAAAATCTTTGCCAGATCGGGAATGTCAGAATCTCCACAGATATCGATTCTCATACGTATCCTTTTATTGTATGCACGAAACCCAAATTTAGCATAAGAATGCGGTCATGATGACCTGCTACCCGCTAATCAACTGGTTGGTAATGTCCGCTTCTGGCACAGAGCGGACACGGCATCAATATTACGCAGTTGCCTCTGCCTTGCAGGCAAGCCAAATCAGTGCGAGAGACTAACCGGTACAGCCTCCAGACGGTGCCAAACTGCCGGAAGCCAGTTTACTCAGGAGGTCACCATGGAGATAATAATTCACAATATCGCCATTTATTCTGCCCCCTAAAGATTGATAAAAACGGTTTGCTCCGGCGTTTGATTTCTCGGCATTCCAGCTAAGGCTACGACACTCATGCTCAAGAGCGAGTTTTGCCATAAAGCGCATTATGGATTCCCCAGTGCCTTTACCTCTCTCACTCCGTGAAACATACAGCTCTTTGATGTGTAACTCTCCACTGTACCGGGGCGAAGGATAGAGAATGCTGCAACACGCCAGCCCAACGATATTTGCATCGCGGCGAGCCCTGAGCACCTGAGTACCGGAGAGCTGACTGAAGAGTCGATTGCGGAGATAATTCTTCAACAGTGTTTTCTGAATGATGCCCTTACCATAGTAGTGCTCTTCCATCTCGGTAAAAATTTTCACCATGGATTCCCATTCATCTGGCGGACACATTTCTACCGTTACTTCCATGTTTACTCCCTATAAATGACAAAACGCCATAGCTGAGCCGGGGTTTAGCACAACTACAGTCCACAACCATTCCGCCGGTTTCTGAGTAAGTATCCCCGACACATCAGAAGCGTCGTTTCGATTGTGTCTGAAAGAGAACGATCCGGTCAATCCTGCGCTGGTCTGATGTTGGCACGTTCAATTAAACAATTTAGATATGTCTGCTATGAGCGAACAGCGGACGTCAAAATGATAGAGACATGGAAGTTCTGACATAATGAACATAACAACCCTTTCGAACACCATATGTCCTCCCTGATGCTGTAGTAGCGCCCGGAATGTAATCAAATCCCACCCTTAATGTTGGGTGTTGCACTCTCGGACGAGAAGCTCTTCCCCGTAAGCACTGATAAATTCATTGAATACGTCTTCTTATATATCGCCGGAAAAATAATCAGCTTCAAACTCAAGCCATTCCTAAAAGGAATGATTTCGGTTCTAAAAATTCATTTCTGCAATGGCTTTATGAAGCATATAGTTTTTCTGTATTCAGACCGTCTACCTGATTCTATTAAATAAGGAAAAGATAAAATGATAGTTTCATCGCCCGCTGATTATCGTGAAGCTGCACGTATGCGCATCCCAAGATTTCTCTTTGATTACATAGATGGTGGGGCTGTGGCAGAAAATACAATGAATGCCAATGCTTACGAACTGTCATCCGTAGCTCTTCGCCAGCGGGTTCTTTGTGGAGTCGGTGAAACTAATCTTTCCACCAAAGTACTTGGGTCATCATGGTCCTTACCCATAGCATTGGGTCCTGTTGGAGCTACTGGCATGTATGCCCGTCGTGGGGAAGTCAAGGCAGCTCGGGCTGCATCTAAAACAGGTATTCCCTATACGCTTTCTACCGTATCAGTTTGTTCTATTGAAGAAGTTGCGAGCCATGCATCTGGAGAACTCTGGTCGCAGCTTTATGTGCTTAAGGATCGCGGATACATGCGCAATGCGCTTGAGCGTTCGTGGGCCGCAGGTATGAAGACTCTCGTGTTTACTGTAGATATGCCCATACCTGGCTCCAGATACCGTGACAAACGTTCCGGAATGTCTGGACCGATGTCGACGCTTAGGCAATATGTACAGGCGTGCATTCACCCTCAATGGGCTCTGGATGTCGGGCTGAGAGGCCGTCCTCTATCCTTTGGTAATATTGAGGCTTATACCAGACATAAGATGAAGATGGCAGACTATATGGGATTCATCAGCAGCAATTTTGATCCATCTATCACCTGGAAAGATCTGGAGTGGATTCGCGAAAGCTGGCAAGGGAACCTAATCATTAAGGGAATTCTCGAACCTGAGGATGCACGAAATGCAGTAAGGCTTGGCGCTGATGGTATTGTCGTTTCTAATCACGGCGGAAGGCAGTTGGATGGCGCAGTTCCAACAGCAAGAGCTCTGCCTCGTGTGGCAGATGCCGTTGGAGACGATCTCACCGTATTAGTGGACTCTGGTATTCGGTCTGGCGTTGACGTTATCCGCATGCTTGCTCTTGGGGCGAAAGGAGTTTTACTGGGGCGCGCGTACATTTATGCTCTTGCCGCAGCCGGAGAAGAAGGAGTAGAACATTTACTACGGCTGTATGCTGAAGATATGAAAGTGACAATGACACTGACAGGTGCAACGTCTCCTTCAGACATAAACTCGGGATGTCTTGACCGCTTAGAGAAAGAATTACTTACGTTACAAAGATGACCTTTTGAGCTGTACTCTCTTCAGGCTGATAACGGGCGAGGTGGCGCTGTTTAGATACCTCGAATTATATAGCAACAGAATACCGAAGTTGATTCTACGCTAACAAAAAGCCCGGCCTCATAAGTGAGCGCAGTGCTTATAAGCTAAATCGGGGCCAGCGCCTCTTGTCAAGCTGGCTGACCTGCTCCCGGCAAACTAACATAGCACGATCTAAGTAAGTTCCGCTTCTGGCACAAAGCGGACTTTGCTCAAGCTGTGTCAAATAACGGGGAGCAGGTCACTTTTCGGGCCATTTTCTAAAGATTTTGTTCTTCCAGCCATCTTCCTGAGAACCCTGCGTTTTTTCCCCCGTTGGCAACACAATTGTTGTTAGCTGCTTTCGCTTATGGCACTAAGCAGACGAGTTTACTAAGCGCAGTGCCCACTATGAAAAAAAGCGAACATTCCCCTTTGATTCTTCCCAGTATTGCTCGCGTTGGTGTGGTACTTAAGTACTTAACTGAAACAAGTCGTTCACCTTTCCCTTACATTCAGATACAAAATAGCACTAATTTCATCATGAAATTAGCTTCCGCTATGAAGTATAGCAAGTGCTATGATTTGGTTCTTAAATTAGTCTAAAAATACAAAACAGGGGTAAGTAACGTTATGTCCGGATCCACTCGGTCTTCAACCTTAACTGAACGAACCAATCGTTCGATTGCAGAAGTATTATCCGGTCGTCAACGCCGTTTAATGACGCCGTTACTTTTTGCCGGACCTGCGGTTATTGCGTCTATCGCTTATATGGATCCAGGAAACTTTGCGACAAATATTCAGGCAGGAGCAAAGTATGGTTACACCCTTCTTTGGGTGGTCGTGATGGCCAACATTATCGCCATGCTTTTCCAGGCTCTGTCGGCGAAACTCGGTATCGTCACTAATAAAAATTTAGCTGAAATGTGCCGTGACCAGTTTTCTTCACCCGTGGTATGGGGCATGTGGGTTGTCAGCGAAATTGCTGCAATGGCAACCGATCTGGCTGAGTTTCTTGGCGGTGCGCTGGCGCTATCAATCCTGTTTCATCTCCCCTTACTGGTAGGAATGGGCATTACCGCGCTGATCACTTACACATTGTTGCTGGTTGAAAAACGCGGGTTCAGGCCGTTAGAACTGATGATTGGTGGACTGGTTGCCGTCATTGCGCTGTGTTACCTGATCGAGATGTTTATTGCCCCAGTCAACTGGACTGCAGCAGGTCTTGGCATGGTCATTCCGAAGCTGCCTGATGCCCAGGCGTTAACCATTTCAGTAGGAATTATCGGGGCAACGGTGATGCCGCATGCTATTTATCTTCACTCAGGGTTAACGCAGAGCCGCACTCCAGCAAAAAATTCAAGTGAACGCCGCAAATTACTGTCTTTCTCAAATATTGAGGTTGTGATTGCACTGAGTATTGCAGGACTGGTCAATATTGCGATGGTTATCATGGCTTCGAGTGCATTCCATGCTGGACACAGTGATGTTGCTGAAATTGAGACGGCCTATCACACGCTGACACCTTTACTGGGGGTTAGTGCTGCAGGCGTATTCTTGTTGTCTCTGATTGCGTCGGGCATTTCAAGTTCAGTGGTTGGAACTCTGGCGGGTCAGATGATTATGCAGGGATTTGTGGGGTTCTACATTCCTGTTTGGTTACGCCGTCTGGTAACCATGATCCCCGCATTTGTCGTGGTTTCAATGGGAGTTAATGCAACAGATGCCCTGGTTTACAGTCAGGTTGTCCTGAGTCTGGCTTTGCCAGCGCCCATGATAGCGCTGGTAATGTTTACTCGCCGCCGCGACATTATGGGAGAGTTTGTAAATAATAAACTTACAGTAATATTATCGGTAATTGGCACAGTGATTATCGTGACGCTAAATATTATTCTTCTTTTGCAGGTTTTTGGCGTCAATATATCAGGGTTAGCCTGATGTCTGGGAGAAACTATGCGGCTTCTTTGGGAGATTTTTTGGGGGCGGGCGCTTTGCCTGCACCCAAATAACCACAGTAACGCTGAATTATCAATGTCTGCTCCTGGCACAGAGCGGACGGTCAGCGCTGAATAATATCGACATTGTGATTTTGTCCATCATCCCGCAAAGGAATGCGGTCATCCGGCAGGAGCGTGCCATCCATAGTCACTCGAGGTTCACCGTCGTGACGAGAAATCCTAATGTAATACTGACTGCGCCCGTGTTGATAGGACAGGCTGATCGAAGGCCAGTCATCAGGTAAGTGAGTGCGAATAACCAGCGTCTCTCCGTGCCGTTTTATTCCGAGTAACTCTTCAGTCACCAGACGGTAGGCCCAGCCTGCGGAACCGGTGTACCAGCTCCACCCGGCACGGCCTGTATGAGGTGCAACGCTGTATACATCTGCACTCATCACATAGGGCTCCGCCTTGTAGATGTTAACGCCTTCAGTCTGCAGCGTGTGGTTTACCGGATTGATCATTGACCATAGTTGCCACGCTCGCGCTTTTTGTCCCATCCGGGCAAACGCCATGACCGCCCAGATGGCGCCATGCGTGTACTGCCCGCCGTTTTCCCTCACACCCGGAAGATAACCCTGTATGTAACCGGGATTAGGACCATGACCATCAAACGGTGGCGTTAGCAACTTGATCAATCCTGCATCGTTATCCACCAGATAGCTGTCGAGTGACTGCATAGCCTGCGCACTGCGCACTGGATCAGCTGCGCCGGACAAAACGGACCAGCTTTGTGCAATCGCATCGATCCAGCACGCCTGCGATTCTCTTGTCCCCAGCGGCGTACCATCGTCAAAGTAGCCGCGGAGATACCATGCACCATCCCAGGCGTAAGATTCGAGATTTTTTTGCAGGCTCAGCGCTTCTGAATAGCACAATGCTGCCACGCGTTCATCCTGGCGCTGTTCAGCCAGCGCCGCAAAGCGTTGCAAAATATCGTAGAGGAAAAAGCCGAGCCAGACGCTTTCACCTTTGCCTTCAATACCGACCAGATTCATCCCGTCATTCCAGTCACCTGCCCCCATTAGCGGCAGGCCGTGCTGGCCGAAGTTTAGCCCCCGCTCAATCGCTTTTACGCAGTGCTGCCACAACGTCTCTTCGAGGTGGCTGATAACCGGCGTATCATAAACTGATTCTTCGCCGGGCTTGAGCGGACGCCCTTCAAGATAGGGAATCTGCTGCGCCAGCACGCCAGTATCTCCCGTTGTATCCACATAGTGACAAACCGCAAGCGGAAGCCACAGGTAGTCATCCGAACAGCGGGTTCGCACGCCATTACCCTGCGGAGGATGCCACCAGTGTTGCACATCCCCCTCAATAAACTGCCGTGAGGCACACAGCAGGATCTGGCTGCGCAGTCGCTCCGGTGCAACGTGGCTCAGCGCCAGCGTATCCTGCAACTGATCGCGGAAACCAAATGCCCCACCGGACTGATAGTAGCCGCTGCGCGCCATGATGCGACAGGCTAATGTCTGGTACAGCAGCCAGCCGTTTACCAGCAAATCAACGCTGCTGTCGGGCGTCTGCACAACGACCTTATCAAGCACGTTGTGCCAGAAATGGTGAACCTGATTCAGCGCCTGACGCGCATTTTCCTCATGCAGAAAACGGGCAAGCGTTTCCTGTGCCTGTGCCGGGTTATCGGCCACGCCGAGGACAAAAACATAGGTTTTCTGGTCACCGTCAATAAGGGAGGTTGTCGACTGTAGCGCGGCACAGGGATCAAGCCCGGCTCCCGTTTTACCCGAGAGTCTGCGAAGCGTCATGGCGGCCGGGGCGCGCAGTGAACCATTACGCCCGATAAACTCGCGGCGGTCGCCCGTTACCGTACTCAGAGGATCGTTAACGGCGAAAAAGGCGGTGCGTTCCCCGCCATTAGCACCGTAGAAGTTATTGGCCATGACCGCACTTCCCCCCGCGAGGCCGGGCGAATGCGTGATGATATGCGCAGCAGAGTGGTTGCGCGTTGCCCCAAGTGTCCATTCCACGTAGCCGGTGACAGACAATTTGCGTGTACGGCCCGAATGGTTGCTGAGCTTCAGTATTGCAAGCTTAACCGGCGCCTGTTCGTCCACCAGGACTGTCAGTTCGCTGTCCAGTCCATTTTCACGGTGGGCAAACACGCTGTAACCAAAACCGTGGCGGGTAAGATAATCGCCCTGACCGCGCACGGGCAGGGTCATGGGTGACCAGCATGCGCCGCTTTCTTCATCACGCAGATAGAATGCCTCCCCGCTACGATCGCTTACCGGATCGTTTTCCCACGGCGTTAAGCGATATTCGTGCGCATTTTCGAACCAGCTGTAGGCCTGGCCTGCTTCAGAAATCACGCTGCCAAAGTTCTCGTTTGCCAGCACGTTTGACCAGGGCGCTGGCGTCGGTTGGTTTTCTCTCAGCAGGATCTGATACTCGCGACCATCCTGAGAAAAGCCACCGTATCCATTGAAATGGCGCAACAGGTGAGTTTCCGGTATCCAGTCGGCGTGATGATTGCTCTCTGACGTCACCGAGGGCACAAAAGGCCTGACGCGTTTTTTTGTTGCGTGAATACGCTGGTTAAGTTGTTCATTGATGCCGTCAGCGCGATCGTCCAGGCTCAGACAGGCCACGCTCATCAGCAACTGCTTGTCTTCGGCAGACAAATGTTCACCGTTACGGACAAAAATCCCCCCGGGTTTATCTAACAAGCTGGCTTCAGAACCGGCATAGATTAAATCCATAATCTGCGTCTGCAGCGCCTGCTGGTAGCCACCTGGACTGTTATTAAGAATCACCAGATCCACCTCCAGCCCTTTCAGTCTCCAGTAGCGATGTGCCTGAATCAGCGTGGTGACAGAAGCAATTTTTTCCTCGCTGGTCAGGCTGATCAGCACAATCGGCAAATCACCTGAGATCCCCCAACCCCACAGGCCCGACTGACCACGTCGGTTTCGGCTGATGGCCTGTTCGTCACCGCGCAGTTCCTGACAGGGATAAAGTACCGCGCTGGCGAGGCGGTTGAACAAAGTTGCGTCATCTTCGCTGGCATTCATCTGCCGTAACACAACCAGACTGTGGGACCAGGCCAGTTCAAACACGCGATCGGCGATAGGATGATCGCGGTATTTTTCCATCAGCGCGAGGCTTTGCTGACGGTTTTCGCTGACGCCAAAAACGATATCAATGGTCACCGGCTGTCCGGGCTGGAGCGTAATCGCGTGGCGTATCGACAGTATCGGATCCAGCACGGCGCCGGACGTGTTGCTGAGCGGTCCGTTCATGCTGACCGCCTGGGCATCAGCCGGGCTTTTACCCCTGCCGATGAATCCCGCTCTGTCGGTGTCGAATGAAACGTTCTCTGAACAATCGCCATGCACCACCATCATATGAAACAGATACGGGCTCTGTTCATCCGGCGAGCGTGCACGCCGGTGGCACAAAATGGCATCATGCCTGGGATCGGCTTCCGTCTGAATAAACAGGTTGCTGAACGCCGGGTGCGCCTGATCGCTGATGTCCGAGGCAAGCACCACTTCAGCATAGGTCGTCAGCTCGAGTGTTCGTGGGCTTCGGCCTCGATGCATCAGGGTGACACGACGCAGTTCGATGTCATCTTCCGGTGAGACCACAACCCGGGTTTTCACGCTGAGCGAGCCGAGCACGCGCCTGAACTCGGCCCCCGCATCGGTAAAGATGATTTCATCGCTGATGTCCGCACTGGCCCCCAGAGGGTGACAGGTATTGCTCCACACCTCGTCAGTGAGCGGATCCCGGATATAGCAGAACGTTCCCCAGTTATCACGGGTGCTGTCGCTGCGCCAGCGTGTCAATGCGATGTTGTTCCAGCGACTGTATCCCCCACCGCCTGGCGTTATCATTAGATGGTAATGCCCGTTGGACAATAATTGTATCTCGGGGGTCGGCGTATCCGCATGCGTGAAGATTCGCGGTTCATAGCGCACAGGCTTAATTCTTCCCTCATGAGATTCAAAATGACGACGCGGGCTGTAGAGTTCAACCTCATCGGGTACGCGCTCCTGTAACAGCAGGCTGGCCGATCTGAACGCCGGACTCGACATGAATCGCCCGGCCATAGGGGCATCAAGCAGCAGATGCCCCAGCGCCTGGAAAGCCATGCCCTGATGGTGCGCCATCCAGGATTGAACAACCAGGAAAAGCTGCCCGGTTGCCAGTCGCGATGGCGTATAGTCCAACGCTTCATAAAAACCATATTCGCCGCGCGCGCCGTTTTCCTGCAGCCTGAGCAGATTGTCGCAGGCCTTTTGCGGTGAAACCAACAGCGCCAGCAGCGTGGCATAAGGGGCCACCACCATATCGTCGGCGAGTCCGCGCCGGAGACCAAGGCCGGGTACGCCAAATGCCTGATACTGATAATTATGTTGAACATCAAACGCATGGTAGCCAGACTCAGAGACGCCCCACGGCACGCCACGCTCTTTACCCCAGTTTATCTGCCTGATTACCGCAGATTTGCTCATATCATCCAGCAGACTGCCGTGCCAGGTTGGCATCACCAGATTCGGCATCAGATATTCAAACATTGAACCGCTCCAGGACATCAGGGCAGTTTCACGATCGATGGTGGTAAACAGTCGGCCAAGTGCATACCAGCTTTTAAGCGGCAGCTGATTCGTCGCAATAGCGACAAAACTGGTCAGGCGGATTTCTGAAGGCAAAAGATCGTAGTGGCTTTTATCCAGCGTGTTGGTATCGCAGTTGTAGCCCACACTTAGCATGCTGGTAGCCGTGTTATACAGAAACGTAAAATCCATTCGCGCATGGTCGGCGAGACGTTGTTCAAGTTCGCTGATAATCGCCAGTCGCCGCCGGGCCTGGGTCATAACGGCTGTCGGCGCGATAACCGCTTCAAGGGTGATTCCGCCAGCCAGCTCACTCAGCGTAGGCAGGGCCTGTGCATGATATGTCACCGGTAGCCAGCCAAGCAGCGTCGTCCATTCATCACAGAGCTGCTGCAGTTGACTGACCAGATGCGCCGTCCAGCGCACCACCACGCGGCTTTCCTCCTGAGACAGCCGGGCCAGTTCGTTGCCGTGCACCTGCATTTTTTTGAGTTCGCTTAACCACTGCCCTGAAGGTAACGATGCAGCATTAAGGCACTGCGTGCGCAGCACGCCCAGGCTGGCTGGCGCGTTATGGCCCCAATATTTTTCCAGCACATGCAGAGTATCATTCAGCCCCTCCAGTAGGCGTACGCCGTTGAAAACGGGCTGATGACGCATGGCTGACAGCCCTTCGCGCAGTGTCAGTAAGTGGCCGGCCATATTGCCGCTGTCAACGCTGGAAACATAACGCGGGCTGAGTGGCGCAAGCGTGCGGGTGTCATACCAGTTATACAAATGTCCCCGGTAATGCTCCATCTTATCCAGCGTGTCGAGCGTCTGCGTGATGCGCTGCAGGACATCCGCGCCAGAGAGATAACCGAAATCCCAGGCCGTAAGGTTCGCCAGCAAGGACAGTCCGATATTGGTGGGTGACGTGCGATGCGCGATTTTTGGCTCCGGGATTTCCTGATAATTGTCCGGGGGAAGCCAGTTTTCCTGCGCCGTCGCGAAGGTCTCGAAAAACGCCCAGATTTCTCTGCTGGTCTGACGCAGAAGTCGTTTCTGTTGCGGGTCAGGCAGAAACGCCTTACGCGCTGGCGGGCGGCTCAGTCCACTCAATAATAGCGGTGCCAGGCACCATGACAGGCTGATGATCAGGGCCAGGGTCAGCCATTGTGGCGCCAGTAACAGCGTCAGAAGCGTGAGTGCCGCACCACAAGCCACATTCAGCCACATTACCCGATAAAAACGAAAGGCAGAAAGTTGGGACTGAAGGCTGTCCGGACTGTGGCTTGACCATTGCGTCAGGTTGCGCTGGCTGATGCCAAGGCGCCAGAGCGTTACGGCGATCGCATACAGCGAATAGCCCGCCTCATGGGGCAATAAAATAAAATTGAGTCCAATCCGGGAAAGTCGCTTCAGTGCCCCCGCCGTAACCAGCACCAGATGTTGCCTCAGAGGACGACGATGCGGCTTGTTGGCAAGATCGATAAGGATACAGAGCACAGCAGGCAGCAGCCAGACCAGGGCCAGAACGCCCAGCCAGTATCCCGGATTCGGCACCCACAGCAGCGCGCTAAACTGCAGCACCAGTAATGCGGGGGCGACCAGGCTGCGGCGCAGGTTATCAAACAGCTTCCAGCGAGAGAGCGCTGACAATGGGTTTTTATCCCGCGTCCCATCCGCTTTTCGGACCCGCAGCTTAAGCCAGTTAAGCAGTTGCCAGTCGCCACGGATCCAGCGCGTACGGCGTGCGACGTCGGACAGATAGTTGTTCGGGTACTGCTCGTAGAGTAAGACCTCGCTCAGCAGCCCGGCGCGGGCATAGCATCCTTCCAGAAGATCGTGACTGAGCACCAGATTTTCCGGGCAGGTGTTGGCCGTGGCCTGGACAAAAATATCCACGTCGTAAATTCCCTTGCCGACGAAGGAGCCTTCTTCAAACAGATCCTGATAGATATCTGAAGACATCATGGAATAAGGGTTATTACCCGGTACGCTGCTGCGCATCGCGGCATAGCGGCCCTGACCGTTACGCGGCATCTCTTCTGCCAGCCCCGGTTGTAAAATACCGTATCCTTTGACGACCCGCTGACATCGCGGATCGTATTCCGGCTTGTTCAACGGATGCGCCATCGTTGCGACCAGCTTATGCGCGGTATCACGTGGCAGGAGCGTGTCGCTGTCCAGCGTGATGACATACTTAATCTGTCTGGGTAAGCGGTTCGCGGGCATGCCCGCAACGCTGGAAAATTGCGTGTCTGGATGACGTAACCAGCTGTTCAGCAACGCCAGCTTGCCCCGTTTGCGTTCATAACCCATCCAGATCCCCTGCGATGCATTCCATTCAGGCGAGCGGTGGAGCAAATAAAAGCGCTGATGGCGGCAAGGATAGCGCAGGTTAAGCCGGTGCATTTCTGACATCGCCTGACTAAACAGTGCGCGTTGTTCATCCGTACTTTCAGTCGCCGCGTCAGCAAAATCGGTAAGAAGCGCGAAACAGAGGTTATCGTCCTGGTTGCCAAGCCAGCACACTTCAAGGCTTGTGAGGAGCGTGCTGAAGCCGGCGTGACTCGTCAGCATGCAGGGGATCGCCACCAGCGTGGAGGATGTCACCGGAATCCCGTCAGAAAAGTCCATTCGTGGCAGCGGTCGGGGAGTCCGAAAGCGGGTCGTCGCTTCACTGAGTATATCGCTGACCAACTGACTCAACGCCACAATCAAAGGTAAAGCCAGTAGTAACAACCACCAGGCCATACCCAGACTCGCTGTGTCATACAATATTGCGGCGGTGGCCGCCGTGGTTAACAGGCTCATGCTCCCAAGCCAGGATAACAGAGGATATCTGTTGAGACTGTGCCGCAAGCGTTTGAGGCCAGAGCTCGCCACCGACAAATGGTGATCTAACTGACGCCGCCCTTCTCCCATCAGATAATATCCAATGTGATGAGAGGGCATGCCCGGTTGGGTTGATGCTGACAACGCCAGTATGCGGCTTGCCACGTCGGGCTCACTGAGCTGACTTTCCCGGGCCAGAATCTCAATCACATGGCGATAATGATCGCGGGTATCAAAATGCATACAGGAATATATGCCCGCCGGATCGCGACGTAACGTCTGCTCAACCACACTAATGTTCTCGGCGAAATCAGCCCAGTTGGTTTCATTGAGCAGGCGTAACCCGGCAATACTGTTGCTGACGGAAAGTTGACTGGCCGCAAGCTGTTGGTTGAAGCGATGGATCAGTAACTCGGTTGTGAGGCCTTGCTCGGCAAGGCGTTGTTCTACCCAGCCCAAGGGTAATGCCAGCGCATTCCCCTGCCCGTGCAGACGACGAACCATTTCCGCGACAAAGGCACTGCTCAGTGGCGGCCGGGAACGCGCCATGTCGGCGATCACCAGAATGAGGTCAGCTGGCGCATGTTCGGCGCAGTCGGTCATCCGCGTTATCCAGCTGTCAGCAAGGCTGCGTTCCTGCTGAGCCTGAACCACCTCAATACTGACCCGACGCAGATTTTCAATCAGCGCCAGTCGCAACATACCGGGCAACGCCCAGACTTCCCCTAACGTCAGCGGCGTGACCTGTTGGTAGGCGCCGATGTAGCTGGTCAGACTGGCGGTGTCCCAGCGTCCGTCACCATGCGCAACCGCCTCGGTAGCAATATCATAGATACGCGGACAAGGGTGCGGAGACGCGAGTGAAGGAAGACCTTTGCCAAAGCTGGTCGGCAAGTGCTGGCGGACGTTGCGAATTTGCTCCTCAATCAGGTAGTAGTTGTCCAGCAACCACTCCCCAGCGGGCATAATGCTGGTTTTTTTACCGGCGTTAAGCGTGTAACAGTTTTGTGTAATAACGGCTTCGTTATCACTTAATCGTTTTAGCAGGTAGTACGGCATCTTGTCCGGCGACAATTTATGCGTATGCGCCAGCTTTTGACCATAACGCTCAAGCTGAGGCGTTGAGAACAGCTCCGGGCGCGGAGTGTTTTCCCCCATAGGGTCATTGGAAGAAAACGATGCGCGCCCTGGCGCTTTTGTCATGATACGGGCGCGGCGAAACCATGCCCCAGGATTTATTTTCATAGTCTTGCTCTCATGCGACATTAACGCGCAGGAGCAGTTGAGAAATCAGTTCAGAAACGTTCTCTCAGGATGGGCGTAAGGCATCAGGGATTTATCAGCTGCAGGTCCAGGTCTTTACGGTATAACAGGGAAGATCGTCGGATCTGAAAGTCAGGTGCTAACGTGGAGAGACAAAGAGAGATTTACATCCCGGACAAAGCATAGCCTGTTTCAGGCGAATCTTTGAGGCAGGCTGGGAGGAACTTAAACCGCAGGCAGGACAGACTACCGTGGACGGAGCACTCATGAACTTCCTGGCGTAATCGAGAAGAGACATGGTGGTTACCCTTTAGAGGAATGAAACTCATACTATCACAGTTGATTAATTTCCAATCGATTTGTTTCGTTGTTACCTGCCTGCAAGTGAGCAGTTACATAAAGTGGGAGGATTATTTAATTTTGCCCCTGGAAAAAGGCGTCACTTTCATACTTTTTCTAAAAAAATATTATTGCTAAAAACCTCAGTTTTTTACTCACTGTCAAAAAAAGTGCTTGCGACGGTTATTTATGCCCTGTTTTTAAGCGCTTCCGAGAGTATCAACGCTCTAAACAATCAGGGGTGAGGCTCCTTTAAGAACTGATGACCCGCCACACCCGGTTTACTGTAGCAGCAGACATCCAGATTTACTTCTGCGATCCTCAATCCCCTGGCAACATGGCTCAAATGGAAATACGAACAGGATGCTCAGACAATATTTTCCAAAGGGAACTGACTTATCGGTTCACAGCCAGCAAAGACTAAACAGCGTTGCCAGACAGCTCAACGAAAGGCCGAGAAAAACGCCAGACTATGAATCACCCGCAGAAGGGTTCAATAAATGTGTTGCATCTATCGGTTGAACTCACAGCACAAAGCGGACGTTTTAATCTGAATTAACGAGCCGTGTTTCGTATGGCGCTTAAGCGGCATGACGGCGCCAGAGGACGTAAAAGATGGCGCAGATGATGAACGGCCCCTTACGCCCAACGTAGTCGGCTACAGCCATATAAATCGTGACATTCCCTACCTTTCTTTAAACAGCCCTGCAGGCTTTCAGCAATGAAGAAACGCAGGTAACCCGGATGAGCGTGCTTTCGCCGCGAAAGGCGCAATTGCCGGGTTACGAAGCGTCAACTTCCTGCTGACGCTTCGGGGAGTTAAGGATTCTTAGAGTAAAAATTGCGGTACCCGTTAAGGTAGATAACCTGTCACGTTGCAAACGTATGAGAAGACGTTCAAGGATGTTGGACGTGCATTCCGCCGCGCGCGGCGGACCGTTATTTTTTGAGCCGAATGTGCTCCAGCCCCAGCAAAACGTTATTGATGTCGTTATCACTCAGATGCTGGACATTTAGCTGCTGATGTAGCTGAGCTAAATCGCCTTTGGTAAAACCACCCTGTGACAGCTGCTGGTTGATGGCTTGCAAAATCTGTCCGTCTAACAGATTAATCTGCTGGCGCAACTCTGCCAGATCTTTCGCGGGTGGGACGGCATGCGGAGCACTCAACCAGTCTGCCAGATAACGATACTGAATCGCTTTACTTGCATCCATCAGTCCCTGAAAAAAAGCGGTCACAGACTGTGGATCGAGGCCAGCTTTTGCCGATTTCTCTTTGGCTTCGGCTAACACATCCTGTTCCCGAGCCAGGTCTTCAATCGGCTTATTGTGCGTTTTTTTGAAGGCTGCAACATCCTTCATTAACAGCATTCTCTCATGCAGTGCCCGAGAGAGTAGTGAAACGGGTTCTGACGCTGGCGCGGCGGCGGCAGAGCCGCAGAAAATTAATGCAGCAAGAAGAAAGGTCATATATTGCATGTTTGGTTAGCCTGTTTCCAAATAGTTGAAAAAGATTAATCAGATTAAACGTACCTCTCAGGGAGCGAGTTTCATAGAAATATCATTTAATCTCTGTAATTAACTAATACAAATTATAACTAGAATGTTAATCACTAAGCTGGCGATGTTAAGAGAAAGTAACGTATTTTTTCTGCACATTTAAGTTTCAGGGGTGATTATCAAATCTTTAAGATGTTAATAAATACCCGCCGGAAGGCAGATCAACCAACCTATTGATTTTAAAATCTTTTATTCTTGGTAAAGATTTTTAAATTTTATATTTTTTCTGGTTTCAAATGAAAAAAAAAGTCAGCAAAAAACCTGCTTAAATTATTCGCCCCCTAACTATTATGGGCTTAACTGTTAATACTAAACCATAAAAAAGTCGTAAAACAGCGCTTAAACAGACTGATGTCACAGTTGTGAATTTATATTTCAAATTGTCTTTAAAGTTTTCATGGTGGTAGTCGATAAGTTTCATTAAGCAGTGTGGGGTTAATACAGGCTGCAAAACACGCTTTCTTTTTCCTTCCTGTCAGGGTGAAATTATGTTTATTACACGTACGTTTTCCGATATGAAAATAGGAAAAAAGCTGGGGTTGAGTTTTGGCGTGCTTATCGTTGCGACCCTCGCGATAGCGCTTCTGGCCTTTAAAGGTTTCCAAAGCATTAAAGAGAATTCAGCAAAACAAGACGTTACCGTCAACATGGTCAATACACTCAGTAAAGCGCGCATGAACCGTTTACTGTATCAGTACACGAAAGACGAGCAGTATGCTCAGGTCAACGCCCGCGCACTCAACGAATTAAGCGCCCATTTTGACACGTTAAAGAAATTTGACTGGAACGCTCAGGGTGAACAACAGCTTGACGTTCTGGGGAGCGCGTTACAAAGCTATCAAACCCTGCGCCAGGCATTCTATCTCGCCTCCAAAAAGACCTTTGCGGCTTCTGCGGTTATTCAGGGTAACGATCTGCTCACGCTTGGGCAAAGTCTTGATGGGGTGAATATTCCCGCTCAGCCAGAGGTAATGCTGCAGGTATTACGCTTAGCCTCATTACTGAAGGAGGTCGCCGGTGACGTCGAGCGCTTTATTGACAAGCCCACTGAAGCCAGTAAAGTCGAAATTTACGGTAATATTACGTCCATTGAGCAGATCCGAACTCAGCTTTCGGCGCTCGCCATTCCTGAGATCCAGACGGTCCTTAATACGCAAAAAACGGATCTGACGCAATTAAAGCAGGCTTTCACGGACTATATGACTGCCGTGGGTGCAGAGGCCGCTGCCTCTTCACAACTCAGTGCAGTGGCCGAAAAGTTAAATACATCTGTGGCTGAGCTCTTTGACTACCAGGCATCTGAATCTACCAGCGCTCTACTTAACGCTGAACGTCAGATCGCCGTCGTTGCCGCATTGTGTATCCTGCTCAGCCTGTTGGTTGCCTGGCGTATTACGCGCGCCATTACGGTACCGCTGAAAGAAACGTTGAGCGTGGCTCAGCGCATCTCTGAAGGCGACCTTACCGCCACGCTTTCAACCACGCGGCGCGACGAACTGGGCCAGTTGATGCAGGCGGTCAGCGTGATGAACGAAAGTCTGCAAAACATCATCACCAACGTGCGCGACGGAGTGAACAGTGTGGCGCGTGCCTCTTCTGAGATCGCCGCCGGTAATATGGACTTGTCATCGCGCACTGAACAGCAGTCTGCCGCCGTGGTGCAAACCGCTGCCAGTATGGAAGAATTAACTTCCACCGTTAAGCAAAATGCTGAAAACGCGCACCATGCCAGCCAGCTTGCAACGGAAGCATCGGCGAATGCCGGACGGGGCGGTGACATCATTCGTAACGTAGTCACCACCATGCAAGGCATTACAACCAGCTCAGGTAAAATTGGCGAAATCATCAGCGTAATCAATGGAATATCTTTCCAGACAAATATTCTGGCGTTGAACGCAGCTGTTGAAGCGGCACGGGCGGGCGAGCAAGGTCGGGGTTTTGCAGTTGTCGCCGGCGAAGTCAGAAATCTTGCGCAGCGCAGTTCTGTGGCGGCGAAGGAAATCGAGACGCTGATCCGTGACTCACTGCATCGTGTTAACGAAGGGTCCACGCTGGTCGATCAGGCGGGATCGACGATGGATGAAATAGTCTTGTCCGTCACGCAGGTGAAGGACATCATGAGCGAAATCGCGGCGGCTTCCGATGAGCAAAACCGCGGCATATCACAAATTGCTCAGGCAATGACAGAAATGGATACCACAACACAACAAAACGCCGCACTGGTTGAAGAGTCTTCAGCCGCCGCCAGCTCGCTGGAGTCTCAGGCAGAAGAGCTGGAAAAAACGGTCGCCGTGTTCCGTTTGCCCGCGAACAAGAGTGGAATGGCCGTTAGCCACAACACAGCAAAATCTGTGACCAAAGCGCCTGTCTCTCTTCGTCAGCCCAGTCCAGCTGAGGGTAACTGGGAAACGTTCTGACTGTGATGATAAAAAACGCCGGCATAATGCCGGCGTTTGTGTTTGATACGCATCAACGCGGTTCGCCAACCCTGCCCCTGCTCTTTCGGCATAGCCAGACGTTAACTGCCTGACATGGCTCAGAGCGAAACCGTGCTTTCAGCTCGTTTTTCCTGGCTTGACGCACAGACAAAGTAAACCCACCAGGATCAGAAATACCCCCGCCATCGCGCCCGCATGGAACGGCTCTGCAAACAGCGGAAGGCTGATCGCCAGCAACCACACCAGCACGTAGCTGATGCTCAGTAGCGGATAAGCCCGGCTCAGCGGCAGGTGGCGCAATGCTAAAAACCAACTCACCATCGAGCAGGCATACGCCGTTAAACCGCCACACAGCACCAGCAGCGGTAGCCAGTAAAGCGCGTATTGCGTTATCAACATCGGCAGCGCGGGCAACTGGTGCATTGCCCAGCGCAGCATCAGCTGGGCCAGCGTCACCAGTAAGACGCTGCACAGTGCCAGCAGGTAGCCTCTCATGCGTAACTCCCTATGATGGCCACGCCCACCACAATCAGTACGGTGCCCATCCACTGCCAGCGGGTCATTCTTTCCTGCCAGACAAAGCGCGCGGCCAGCGCGACCAGGATGAAATTAATACTCAGCATTGGGTAAGCCAGGCTGACGGGCAACCGCTGCAGCACCAACAGCCAGACGACCATCCCCAGCGCCAGCAGCGCCAAGCTGGCAACCAGCCAGCCTGTAAGTCGTGCCCGGTTGGTCTGACGCGCCGCCTGCTTTTGGCAGAGCTGACCGGCACAGGTAAGCAGACTGGTCAGCAGGACCAACAACAAACTCATCACTCATCAGCCTGGTTATATTGCAGCAAAAGCATCCGACCGTTACGGTAGACAGCATCCGCAGGCGGTAAGTCTGTTGGCGTCGCTTCTCCACGATCCAGCATTAAAATCAATGAGACATTGCCCGCTTTACGATGTGCCTTAAGCCACTGCGGGAAATCTTCGCTGCTGACATAGGAGGAATGCGCATCAGGGAAGCTGAGGCCATATTGCAGTTCGCCTTTTTGACTGTATGCAATGATATCGCTACGCTGCAACGTCCAGGCAATCGCAGAAGAGACGCCTGAATTATCGCTTAATATGTAGCGGCTATTGGCAAGGCTGCTTTCAATGCTGCGAATAAACACCTGAGGTTGCTTCGTGTTTTCAACGCCTTCAGGAATGGCCGAACCCACACAGAGTGCCAGAGCCAGCGGGCATAGTGCCGCTGCCAGCCAACGACTTTGTGGCGATTTCAGGCTGAAAAGCCCCGCAATTGCCCAGCCAGCAAAGGACAACACGGCCATAGACAGCGCCAGCAACTGATGCGGTCCATAGAGCGGTCGATGACTCAAACCCCAAGGCGCAAATACGGCTAATAACGCAATAATACAGGCCGTACCGAATACGATATTTATCCACGCATTGATGGTAAAGACTCGCGTGTTCTGGCGGGCTTTTTGCCAGGCATAGCTGGCCATCAGCAAGGCCAACGGCGCAAAGCAGGGCAGGATATACGTTGGCAGTTTGCCCTTTGCGATACTGAAAAACAGCAGAGGAATGACCACCCAGCTCAGGAGATAAAGCGCACCGGGAGACTGTTTGCGTTCGCGCCAGCCCGACCGCAATGCGCCAGGCAGCAGCGCCAGCCAGGGAAGCGCACCGGCGATCAGGACGGGTACGTAATACCAGAAAGGCGCTTTGTGTTGGGCATTCTCTTCTGCAAAACGCTGAATATGCTCGACCCAGAAAAAGTAATGCCAGAAGTCAGATTGCTGCTGCTGAATCGCGATCGCCCAAGGCGCACTGATTAATGCCGCGCTGACGATGGCAAGCGGGCCAAAAATAACCAGTTCGCGGAAACGCTGGTGCCAGATGGCCCAGGGCAGGATCGCTATCACCGGTACGGCAAGAGCCAGAAAACCTTTGGTCATAAAGCCCATACCGCAGGTCAGCCCTAACAGCAGATAACGCACGACCCTTTGCGGGTTAGTTTGTGCCTCACTGGCATACCAGTAGCTGCACATGGCGGCCACCATCCACAATGTCAGCATCGGGTCCAGCACCGCGTAACTTCCAACGCCGTAAACCAGCAGCGAGGTTAAAAAGATCACGCTGGCCGTTAGCGCCACGCTGCGCTGCGCAAAAATACGGCAGCCCAGCCAGAAAATCAGCACTGCGCTCATCAACGTTGAAAAGACCGAACCAATCCTGACCGCAAAGTTATTGTGGCCAAAAATGGCCTGACCTACGGTGTTGAACCAGTATCCGGCTATCGGTTTTTCAAAATAACGCAGACCGAAGAAATGCGGCGTAATCCAGTTACCGTTTTGCAGCATTTCCCGGCTGATTTCGGCATAACGTGTTTCGTCAGGTTGCCAGAGATTACGGAACTCCAGAGGGACTAAATAATAGAGGATAAAAAGTGAAACCAGTAATAGGGTCTTTTTGGTGGCAGTCATGGTGCTTACCTTGTTAAATTCTCACAACCCAACCAGCCTTCCCGGCCAGCGATATGACCACGAACCACTTTACCCACCGGTAAGGTTTCGAGGTCTGCAGGTAAGAGTTCGCTCAGCGGGCAAAACTGTATTCCCTGCTCACGGGCGCGCTGCAACAACGTATCAAACGCACTAAGCTGGCTGATACCTTCCACTTCGGCATGGATGGTATAAACCGGCGTGCCCTGGTCAGCCTGAATTTTTTCCAGAATGTAGTCGTTGAAACGTTCGGCGCTGAGCGTGGGTCCGACGACCTCGTCCCATGTCGGTAAGGTGACAGGGATCTGAACCGTACCCAGCTCGCCATTTCTTAACTGTGGGCGAAACGGCCTGGTACCGCGGCAGTCGCTGTTGTACTGAAAGCCAAACGTTTCTTTTGCCTGGATTACGCGACCATCAGCGCGCCATCCGGCCACCGCTGAGCAGGTCACAGGTTGTCCGGTTATGGCTTCCAGCGCGTCGCGCCCTAACGCTATCTGTTGAATGAGCTGCGGCGCTTTCCAGACGCCCGCCCAGGTTTGCCAGGCAAAATGATCCCAGGCATGCAGACCGACCTCATGGCGATCGGCGGTTGAGCGAATGATATCGCTCATCCCTGCCCCGATCCGCTTTCCTGGCCAGGCCGTTCCGGCTAACAGAATGTCCCAGCCATAAAGGGATGCTGCGCGTGAGCGCAGCATTTTCCACAGAAAGCGTGGTTTCATCAGACGCCATAAATGGCGTCCCATGTTGTCGGGTCCGACACTAAAGAAAAACGACGCCTGGAGATCATGTTTATTGAACAGATCCAGAAGCGCGGGGACGCCAAGTTTTGTCCCGCGCCAGGTATCTACATCAACACGCAGACCAACCTTTCTCATTCCTTGTCGTCCTGAAGCTCAACGGTACGCAGGAAGAAGTCGAGCGTATTATCAATCGTGGTGTTCATTTCCACGGTAGGCGTCCAGCCGAGCAGACGTTTAGCATTACGGATTGATGGCTTACGGTGTTCAACATCCTGATAGCCCTTGCCGTAGTAGCTGCTGCTCTCCACTTCGCGGAAGCCGGCAAACGGTGGGAAGCTGGCACGCAGCGGATGACGTTCAAAGCTTTCCAGCAGACGCTCAGCCAGCTCTTTGATACTGGCTTCGTTATCCGGGTTACCGATGTTGATGATTTGTCCGTCGCAATTATTGTTTTTGTTTTCAATAATTTTAAACAGCGCTTCGACACCGTCGCTGATATCGGTAAAACAACGCTTCTGGCGACCACCATCAAACAGCTTGATGGGCGATCCTTCCACCAGGTTTAAGATCAGCTGAGTGATCGCACGTGAACTCCCAATACGCGCCGCGTTCAGGTTGTCTAAGCGCGGGCCCATCCAGTTGAAAGGACGGAACAGGGTAAAGCGCAGCCCTTCTTTTTCCCCGTAAGCCCAGATAACGCGATCCAGCAGTTGCTTGGAAACGGAATAAATCCAGCGCTGTTTGTTAATTGGACCCACGACCAGATTTGAGTGATCCTCATCGAAATTCGCATCGGTACACATGCCGTACACTTCAGACGTCGAGGGGAAAATAATGCGTTTGCCGTATTTAACGCAGTCGCGAACAATTTTGAGGTTTTCTTCAAAATCCAGTTCGAAAACGCGCAGCGGATTACGGGTATATTCAATCGGTGTTGCGATGGCCACCAGGGGCAGGATCACATCACATTTTTTGATGTGATACTCAATCCACTCAGAGTGAATACTGATGTCGCCTTCAACAAACTGGAAGCGTGGATGTCCGACAAACCGGCTAATCGCATCAGAACCGATATCCAGACCAAAGACTTCGAAATTGTCATCCTGCAGCAAACGTTCGGTCAGATGGTTACCGATAAACCCGTTCACACCCAGAATTAAGACACGGGTACGGCGTTTTACGGCTGCAACGGCCTGTGAATAAAGCAGTGCGCCATTCACCATGCCCAGATGCTGAGCCAGCTGAACACCGTTCATGTACACGCTGTTTGCGGTCTGGCCGGTCTGAATCTCCAGGGCGCCTTCTCCACAGGCCACGACAAATGGCTCTGCAGACAGCACGGTGCCGGGCCTGACGTTATGCGGGGTAGAGAGTACTTTTGCTTTCCAGACTACGAATTTGGTGGTGCCGGCAAAGGCAAACGCGCCCGGCCACGGATCGGTCACCGCACGCACCAGATTATTAATTTGGCTGGCAGGCAGCGCCCAGTTAATCCGGCCATCTTCTGGCGTACGACGGCCCACGACCGTGGCGTCCGCTTCATTTTGCGGGGTGCCAACGATGTTGCCCTGTTTCATGGCAAGTAAAGCACTTTCAAGAAGTGCGCTGGCGCAGTCAACCAGCTTGCGGTGCAGCGTCAGTGCGTTATCTTCATCGGCGATGGCGACACGTTGCTGAGCAATGATCTCCCCCGCGTCCGCTTTTTTAACCATGCGGTGTAAAGTGACACCGGTTTCGGTTTCTCCGTTGACCAGCGCCCAGTTTAATGGTGCGCGTCCGCGATATTTCGGCAGCAGTGAGCCGTGAAGGTTAAAGGCACCCTGCTTCGCACTGTTCAGAATCTGATCGCACAGCAGGTTACGGTAATAGAAAGAGAAAATCACATCGGGTTCAGCCGATTTGATGCGATCGATCCACAGAGGATGGTTAACTTCATCCGGAGCATAAACCGGGATAGAATTTTCAGCCGCGATTCGCGCCACTGAGCCAAAAAAGTGATTTTCTGACGCCGTGTCGGCATGGGTATAGATCGCGCTGATGGTAAAGCCCGCTTTTAACAGCGCATTGATGCCCGCACAACCCATGTCGTGATAAGCGAAGACGATAGTTTTCATTACTCGGTTTCCTGTACAGAACGGTCTTTCTGAGGATTGATAACACGTTGAATAAAATAGCGAGGTCTGGCACGAACATCGTTGTAAATACGGCCGATATACTCGCCAAGCAGCCCCATACCAATAAACTGCGCGCCGATGAAAATAAACAGCACGGCAAATAACACGAAGACGCCATCACCGGCCCAGGCTGCTCCAAAACACAGTCGCAGAAGAATCAACACCACGGAGAAGGCAAAACCAGTCAGCGCAATAAGGCTGCCGAGCACGCTCAGCATGCGTAACGGGGTCGTGGTAAGGCAGGTCACCAGGTCATACATCAGGTTGATTAAGCGCATGAAGCTGTATTTTGAACTGCCGTGCTCACGTTCAGCATGAGTGACGGGCAATTCGATCGTGCGTCGTGCAAAGGTATTCGCCAGAATAGGGATAAACGTGCTGCGCTCGTGGCAGTTCAGCATGGCATCAATGATGTGGCGACGGTAAGCCCGCAGCATGCAACCATAATCACCCATCGATTTTCCGGTCACGCGCTGAATCATCTGGTTGATGGTGCGTGATGCCTGACGGCGGAACCAGCTGTCCTGGCGATTCTGGCGAACGGTGCCCACAACGTCATAGCCTTCCTGGGCGGCAGCCACCAGACGCGGGATCTCTTCAGGTGGATTTTGCAAGTCTGCATCCAGCGTGATAATCAAATCTCCGCTGACGTGACTGAAGCCCGCCATGATCGCGGAGTGCTGGCCATAATTACGGTTAAGTAGCACAGCCACAATATGGCTGTCCGGCAGCGAGGCGGCGTCAGCAATCATTACGGCTGATGCATCCTGGCTCCCGTCGTCAACCAACAGGATCTCATAGTCCAGATTAAGACTTTTACAGGCATCATTCGTGCGCTGAATTAATGCCGGTAAACTTTCCTGCTCGTTATAGACCGGGATCACTACCGATACTTTTTCAATCTCTTTATCGTCGAACATTTAAACCCCAGTCAGTTCACGTAGTGCGCTGATAACGCGTTCAACGTCATCATCTGTCATGTCGGGAAACAGCGGAATCGAACAAATGCGTTCGCTGTTCCACTCAGTCGCGGGCAACGATAATTGCGGATAGTGCTCGCGGTAATATTTGTGCGTGTGGGCCGCGCGGAAATGGAGGCCGGTTCCGATATCCTGCTCTTTAAGCTTCTGCATCAGCGCATCGCGAGAGAAACCACATGCCTGCTCATCCACACGGATGATGAAGAGATGCCACGCATGCTGGTGCGACCAGGCGGGCGGAACCAGCGGCTTGAAGGGCGTATCTTTCAGCGCCTCCAGATAGCGTTGCGCAATGGCCGCGCGGCGCTGGTTGATTTCAGGCAACTTTTCAAGCTGGACCAGCGCAATGGCCGCGCTGATATCAGGCAGGTTGTATTTAAAGCCGGGCATGATGACTTCCGCCTGCGGCTGACGGCCATGGGTTTGTCTGTCAAAGGCATCGACGCCAAGGCCATGAAATTTGAGGCTACGGATCCGATCGGCAAGGGCAGCATCGTCGGTCACGACCAGACCACCCTCGGCGCAGGTCATATTTTTGATAGCGTGGAATGAAAAAATAGCATTGCCATGCCCGCCAACATGCTTGCCCTTGTAATACGTGCCGGCCGCATGTGCCGCATCTTCGATGACCGGAATGCCATGGCGTTTGCCAATAGCATAAATGGCATCGATATCGGCGGGTGCGCCAGCGTAGTGGACAGGGATGATCGCTTTGGTATTTGGGGTGATTGCCGCTTCAATGGCTTCAGGCGTGACCATCAGGTTATCGACGTCAATATCGATCATGACCGGTGTGGCGCCCAGTAAAGTGATGATGTTGAGTGTGGAAACCCAGGTCAGTGAAGGGGTAATAACCTCATCCCCTGCCTTAATGCCCAGCGCCATCAACATGACATGCATACCGGCGGTGGCGGAAGTCACGGCGATAGCGTGTTGATTTCCGGTCAGCTGGCAGAATGCACGCTCAAGTTCTGCACATTTTGGCCCGGTAGTAATCCATCCCGATGCAAACACATCACGTACTGCAGACAGTTCAGTTTCACCCAGAGATGGGCGGGAAAACGGAAGAAACGCCATCAAGTAATATCCTTAAACTGTTTTGCCGTTTTTCTACAAACTGAGATGAAGTTTGAAATGCAAAAGTGAGAAAAATGCAATTGAACGTTCATCAAACGTCGTCAAAATCGGCAAAAAACAGGCAAAATCACAAAAATCTGGCAAGAGAAATAAAACATTAGAAAAATATTTATTTCACACCGGTCTCAAATCATACGCCCGGAACCTTAACCAAACATTAAACACCTTGAGAAATTAACAAATTGACATGATATTTCTCACTTTTACCAGACTAATCACATTAAATAAACAGATATGTTTGACAGTTGCGTGAAGGTACTAAAAAGACAGTTTGGCGTTCAAAAAAGTCTGAAGACAAAATTGACAGAATCGCTACGATCGGGGAAAGTCACAGAGGTGAATCGCGTTATTTATTAGTCGTCTGGCCCGCTTTATTCGACAGAAAATCTCACTTAACCACAATTTTATTGAAATTCAGGGTGTTACCCGTAACCATGCGTCCCAATGAAACCTCAGCCACTCAATACTGGAACCCGATGGTGCCTGAACTTGCCGTGACGGATTTTGCGGCATCCTGGGCTTTTTACGTGGAGGCGATCGGTTTTAAGGTGAGAATCAGGCGCGAGAATCCTGACTTTGCCTATCTCTGTTATGGTCAAGCACAGCTAATGATTGAACAGGTGCACAATGGCGGTTGGCTCACCGCTGAAATGGCCTATCCTCTGGGACGAGGAATAAACTTACAGATTGACGTTCCGGACATCGAGACGCTCTACAGTCGTCTGCTCAGATTGAGTACGCCCCTCTTTCGGCCGCTACGCGAAAATTGTTACGACACGGGGGAACGCGTCGAATGTCAAAAAGAGTTCCTGGTTCAGGACCCCGACGGCTATCTTCTCCGCTTTTGTCAGCCTGTCGGCTGATTTCATCAACCGACGGGCGCACCGATATTGAGCATTTACAGCGGCACGATTTCGCTCACCTGATGCTGGAAAACATAGGGGTCAGAGACTAAGGCAAAGGCCTTATCATCCGGCCAGGTCACGGCGACGTGGTAATTTTCACCCGCAAACTTTTTCACTGCAGTTAAATCCTCCCAGTACGTCGCCAGAAAAAAATGCTGCCACTCTCCCTGCGTTTCCTGATGCACGAAAGCGGCTTTATTCCCTGGCGTCGCCAGGGCGTGCTCAACACCCGTCTTTTGTAGATGGCGGGCAAACCCTTCGGCATGTTCTCGCGGAACGCATCCGTGCCATGTCCTGACAATCATTTTTTCTCCTTAAGACCAGTCTGCATTAGAGGGTAATACCTTGATTTTACACATCACTCTTGAAAAATACGGAAAAATTTTGCCTCGCACTGGCACAAATCCTAATTTGTTCTACATTTACTGGCCCGACCAGGGATAACGACATTAATCACAGCAATAACTTAACGGTAACAAACATGGAATTGAGCAAATTTGAGGTCAGAACTGGCCTGTGGCCACACATGCATTTCACCGACATCGAATACGATCAGCGCGGCAGCAGCTACGAAATTTATGCCACTGATGTGACGCATCAGACCAAGAGTAAGCTGTTTATTTGCCGGACGGTTGATGAACAACAGGCGAGACTGCTGGCTGAGCAGTTCAGGATTTGGCTGCCTAAGATCAACAGCAAAAAGCGCAAAGCAGCCGCAAAGAAATCGCCAACAGGCTATGACCGGATTGCATGCCATAAAGGTTAAGCGCTGACAGACCTGTTTTGGGGGTTGGCTTAACCCTCACAGGAACTCAGCGCCCGTAGCCGTCAGACAATCCTGTTGGTCTGGCCTGTCAGAATGAGTAGGTGATTGCCGCCGTCACGGAGGCCCCCCCGCGGCGGAAGACAATTGGACTGTCCGCCGCGTTTTTATCCAGCCAGCTGTAATCGCCGATTAAACTGGTTCCCCATCCTGAAGCAAACTGATGGCTCCATGTCACACTGGCATCCGTCCCATAGAAGCCGCCATGGGCGGTGTAATCGGCGTAACCGCTTCGGACATGCTGCTCCCTGCTTACCCCGTAAAACGTGTTGATATAGCGCGCATCCCCAAACAGTCCTGCTATCTGCAATGCTACAGTGTCACTTTTCGTCTGCCATGGAATGAGGGTGACCGATGTCTGATACTGAACACCCTGGCTGTCGCTTAGCGGAAGCGTCGCTTTTCCTTCCACGATAAACCAGGGCGTTACCGACCAGCCGAGAGCCAGGGCGGTATTGACAACCGGATCGATATTCCCCATGCCTTTCAGGCTGTCGTCCCCTGCTCTCCACGACGAATCACGGTCTGAGCGACCCAGACTTAATCCCAGTGTATGCTCCAGGTAAAGGCCGTTTTCAGCCTGTAAGTCGTAACCTATCCCTTTCTGAGAATCAAAAAATATCGGCCCCTCGCGCCACTGAATAACCGGAACGGCTTGCCAGTGATGCTGTTTCGCCCCGCTGTAACGTGGTGTATTGTTTGCCGCCAAACCCACTGTCAGGCTGTTTTCCGGCGCAGAACTGTCATCTGCCCTGGCATTCAGAACACTTAGCGTCAGCATTAAACTGACCATGTGAAGCGCATGTTTTCCGGTTATTATCACTTTGCTTGATCTCATCAGGTGGTGTCGTAAAGGCGACATTGTCGCGACCAGGCTGGAGTATAAAAACAGCATGTCAACAAAAGCCCAGGAAACGATGGAGAAACGGTCAAGGTGGCCCAAATGAAAACAAAACGCGTACTGATTATTGAAGATGACGCCGATGCCGCCAGCGTACTGGAAGCCTATCTGAAACGTGATGGCTACGACGTGATGGTCGCCAGTAACGGCATGACGGGGCTGGAACATGTCGGGCGTTGGCAACCTGACCTGATATTGCTGGACGTCATGCTGCCGGTGATGAATGGCACTGAAGTGCTGGCCGCGATCAGACGCAGCGGTGACACGCCCGTTATTATGGTAACCGCGATGGGAGACGCGCCAGACAGAATCGGCGCGTTGCGCTACGGCGCAGATGACTATGTCGTTAAACCCTACCATCCCGGCGAGGTGGTCGCGCGCGTTCAGGCCGTACTGCGCCGCGCGCGTCAAGCGAAAGTGGCGGATGATAAGCTCTGCTGGGCAGGGCTGGAGGTCGATCCTGACTCCCTGACCGCGGTGGTTAACAATGCACAAGGCACTCACCGACTCGATCTGACACCGACGGAATTTTCCATTCTGGTGACCTTAATGCGCGCACCCACTCGCCCGTTCAGCCGACTGTTTTTGCTCGAGAACTGTCTGCCAGAGAGTGATGCGCTTGAACGCGTCGTTGATACTCACGTCTACAATCTCCGCCGCAAGCTTGAGGCCGCAGGGATGACGGAGATTTTACCCGCAGTGCGCAGCGTGGGTTACAGGTTCAGACAACCATGAAGCCAGACAGCAACGATTCAATGTGGCGCTGGATCTGTATCCGCATACTGATTCTCGGCTTAGGCGGCGTGATTCTTATCGCCTTTTGCATGTGGCTGAGATTTGCCCTGCAAATACTCTGGGTTTACTACCGTATGCCCGCCGCACTCTGGGCAGAGTTTTCCCAACTGCGCCTGCATCCGGAGCAGGATCCGGCTCGCTTTCATCAGATCGTCGATCAATGGTGGGGCGTTGGCTTTTCCGACCCTTCTATTGCGTCTTCGGACTGGATTACCGTAGCCGTGCTGGTCGCTTTCATTATTCCCTTTTTTGTGGTGATGGGATTGCGCTTTGCCTTGCCGCTGGCAAAACAATTCAGCCAGTTGGCGCACGCGGCGCGTGATGTCGCACGGGGAAAATTCAGCACCTCGGTCGGTCAGGTAAAAGGCGCGCCGCAGGAGTTAGTGCGGTTCACCGATGACTTTAACCTGATGACCCAGCAGCTGGCGCGCTATGAGCGTGAACTTAAAGCCTCACATGTTGCGATTGCCCATGAACTCCGCTCGCCCTTAACCGCGGCCATGGGGCGACTACAGGGCATTGTGGACGGCGTGTTTGAACCCGAACCTCGGCAGTTTTCCATGATTATGAAGCAGCTGACGCAACTGAGCCGGCTGACAGACGAGCTCCATCTGCTGTCGCTAGCCGATGCCGGTCAGCTGAGCCTGAATCTGTCCCGGTTTAATCTTGCTGACCTGGTGCGGGAAAGGGCTTCCTGGCTGGCGCTACAGGCGGAGGCTGAGCAGGTGGAAATAGATGTTCAGTCACCAACATCGTTGCCTTATACGGGCGATGCTTTCCGCTTCGGTCAGGTGATCACGATTTTAATGGAGAATGCATTGCGCTATGCGGCCGAAGGCAAGCGAATTTCCATTGATGCGCACGCCTCAGACTCCGCCATCACCCTGCAGTTTCGTGATTATGGTCCGGGTGTCGATCCTCAGTTCTTAAGCGTTATCTTTGACCGTTTCACCCGGGCAGACTCCTCCCGGGCCCGTCATTCTGGCGGGAGCGGTTTGGGATTGTCTATTGCGAAAGCCATCGTTGAGGCTCACGGCGGTGCTATCCGTGCCAGCCTGCCGCCTGAAGGAGGATTACACATCATGATTACGCTGCCCATAATAGAAAGCCTGCCAGCAGAGTAGGACCGGCAAAAGTGAAGCCTGCGCGCCCTGCGCCAGGCATTTTTGCTGACCTTGACCATTTCTTGATGATTCATAAAAGGATTCTGGACATAAGCCACGTTAAATGAGGCTGTCTCATTTAAGGAATCCGGCTATGACAGATTTTATTCCTTGTTTTGCTCGCCAGGCGCTGCGCCACCTCACCCTCTTCAACGCTGCTGTACCGCCACTGTTCGTGGTAGGCATCTTGATACTTGCAGGGTGTAGAGATGAAAAGCCTGCCCAGCGGGACACGCTACGTCCCGTCCGTACCCTGACGGTACCGCCCTTTTCCAGTGGCGGTCTTATGACGCAAACGGGTGAGATCCGGGCGCACGAAGAAATAGCATTAGCGTTCAGACTGGAGGGTCGGGTAACCGCCCGAACGACCGATATGGGTCAGCACGTTACCGCAGGTCAGGTGCTTGCGACATTAGAGAGTAACGCTGCCCAAAATCAGCTCAGCAGCGCGACGGCCGATCTCAACAGTGCACGGGCATCGGAGCGCGTTGCCGCTCTCACGCTTCACCGTATGAAGCTGCTCATGCCGGGCGGTGCCATCTCCCGCGCGCAGTTAGATAGCGCGCAAGGTGACTGGCAGGTCGCCGTTTCCCGCCGTCAAAGCAGTGAGGCTGCGCTTAAAAATGCGCGCGATAATATGGCCTGGACACAGCTCACCGCACCGCGTGACGGCGTGATCACCTCGATAAACGTTCAGCCCGGGCAGGTGGTGAGTGCGGCGCAGACGGTCATGACGCTGGCAGCCGACGGCAAGCGCGATGCCGTGTTTGACCTCGCCGAACCTACACTCACAGAAAAGGCGACAACCACGCCGATCCGGATCGCGCTGTTATCCAATCCTGCGCTGAAGGCGGACGGGCAGTTTCGTGATATCAGCCCGCAGGCCGATTCACAAACCCGCACCTGGCGGCTTCGCGTGACGCTGACCAATCCGCCAGCCGATATGGCACTGGGTTCAACGGTACTGGGCACTTTTCCCGGAAAAGTGGACCAGGTCATTGCGCTGCCAGCCAGTGCACTCACGCGAGCCGGGGAGCGGCCTGCCGTCTTCGTCGTTAACAGCAAAACCCAGCAGATTCAGGTCAGGCCCATCCAACTGACGCGGTTTGATGCACAGCAGATCTATCTCAGCGCTGGCGTGCAGCCGGGCGAGCGCGTGGTCACCGCAGGCGTAAAAACATTGCTGCCAGGCGAGCGCGTCAGGCTTGAGGAGAACGACAAATGAAACCGGACAGCACTCTGCACGGCGTTAACCTGTCCGCCTGGGCGCTAGCGCACCAGCAGCTGGTGATCTTCTTTATGCTGTTAGTGATGACGACGGGTGTTCTCAGCTACATCGATCTGCCGCGTAATGAAGATCCCGCCTTTACGATTAAAACGGCGGTGGTGTCGGCACAGTGGCCTGGCGCCACGGTCGAAGACACCATGCAGTTGGTCACCGATACGTTGGAAAAAAAGCTTCAGGAAACGCCTTCGCTGGATTTTATTGAAAGTGAAACGCGGGCTGGCAAGACGGTGATATTTGTTAATCTGCGCGATGATACGCCCCCGGCACAGGTTCCAACCATCTGGTACCAGATCCGGAAAAAAATGCAGGATATCGCCCCAAGCCTGCCGCAAGGCGTTCAGGGCCCAGGCGTCAATGATGAGTTTGGTGATACGTTTGGCACCATTTATGGTTTTACCGCCGATGGCTTCAGCCCACGTGAACTGCGCGATAAGGTCGATAATATTCGTCGTGACCTGATGGATGTGCCTGACACGGGCAAAATTACCCTGTTGGGTGAACAGGAGGAGCAGATTGTTATCGCCTTCTCACCCAGGAAGCTGGATGGTATGGGCCTTACGCTTCAGCAAGTCAGCGATGCATTAACGGCGCAGAATGCCGTGGCGCCCGCGGGGGAAATACGCACCGATAAAGAGAATATTGCGCTTCGTGTCAGCGGTGCGCTGACGACGGTGGCAAACCTGGAGGCGGTTACACTGCGCATTGGTCAGCGCTTTATCCCGCTGTCGGATATTGCGACGATCTCGCTTCAGCCCTCACAGCCACCCTCTTCCACCTTTCGTGTCAATGGTGAGCCCGCCATTGGGCTGGCGGTTTCCATGGCCCCTTCTGGCAACATGCTCAGATTTGGCCAGGCACTCAATCAGCGGATGGTAATTATCGCCAGCCAGTTACCGCATGGTATCAATATGATAAAAGTCGCCGATCAATCCACCGTCGTCAAAACGGCGGTTAGCGGATTTGTTCAGGTGCTGGCGGAAGCCGTCATCATTGTCCTGGCGATATCCTTTTTTTCGCTGGGTTTTCGGGCGGGGCTGGTGGTCGCGGCGGCGATCCCGTTGGTGCTGGCTATGACGTTTGTTGGAATGACGTTTGCAGGGATAGGTTTGCAACGTATTTCACTGGGCGCCTTAATTATTGCACTCGGGCTGCTGGTTGATGATGCGATGATCACGGTGGAAACCATGGTGTCACGCATTGAAGCAGGCGACAGCAAATGGCAGGCGGCAACATTTGCGTTTAAAACCACGGCCTTCCCTATGCTGACGGGCACGCTGGTGATGATAGCCGGTTTTATCCCGGTGGGCTTTGCCGCCTCCAGCGCGGGCGAATATTGTTACTCGCTTTTTGCGGTTGTCTTGATTTCTCTGCTCTGCTCCTGGGTGGTGGCTATTCTGTTTTCACCCGTGACAGGCACCTGGCTGCTGACCGATAGCGCCCGCGCAACGCACAAACAGCCGGGGCTGATGGGCCGATTTTATCGCCGCCTGCTCGATCAAACGCTTAAGTATCGCTGGACGACGGTCACTCTCGCCCTCCTGCTGCTGGGCATGGGGAGCTTCGGCACAACGCTGATGCAGGGGGAATTTTTCCCCGCCTCAGACCGCCCTGAGCTGTTAGTGAACCTGACATTGCCCGCGAATGCCTCTCAAACCGAAACCACCCGGCGAACCGGACAACTGGAAAACCTGATACGCAGCGATAACGACATCGATCATTTCTCCAGTTATGTCGGCTCTGGCGCGGTACGTTTCTATTTGCCGATGGAGGTCTTGCTGGACAATGAAAATACTGCCCAGCTGGTGGTGGTTGCGAAGAGCCTTGACGCTCGTGACAGAGTACGCAACAAGCTGGATCACATCCTGGCACGTGACTTTAGTGATATCACCTCGCGCGTTTCGCCCCTTGAACTGGGGCCACCGATTGGCTGGCCGCTAAAGTACCGCGTTACAGGCCCCGACTACAGGCAGGTTCGTGAAATTGCGGAAAAACTGGCCTTACAGCTGTCACGATCGCCAAATACGCGTGAGGTGAATATGACAGCAGGTGAACCCGAGCGGGTTATCAGACTTGATGTCAATCAGACGGCAGCGCGTGCGGTTGGTGTCTCTTCTGAAAGCATCGCCTCCATGCTGAATACTGTGACGTCAGGCAGTAAGGTAACCACGATCCGTGATCGTAACCGACTGATTGATGTAGTGCTCAGGGGAAACGATGAGGAACGGCAAAATACCGATATCCTCAACGGTCTGATGCTGGATACCGCCTCTGGACAGAAAATCCCACTGGGTCAGGTTGCGACATTGAAATGGCAGCTTGAGGATCCGGTTATCTGGCGACGTCAGCGCCAGCCTTACATTACGGTGCAAACCGATATTGCCCCTACGGCGCGTGCTGAAAACGTTTCAGATCAGCTGAAGCCCGAACTGGATACATTCCGCGCGTCCTTGCCTGCCGGCTATCATATTGAAGAAGGCGGTACCGTCGCCGAATCGGATAAAGGTAACCGATCGGTGTTTGCGGTGTTGCCGGTCACGCTGAGTGTGATGCTTATCCTGTTGATGCTGCAGTTGAAACGCTTCTCAAGAATGTTGCTGGCGCTGCTGATGGCCCCTTTCGGCTTACCCGGCATCGTTATCGCCATGTTGCCGAGTGGAACGCCAATGGGATTTGTTGCGCTGTTAGGGATTATCGCGCTGGCAGGCATGATCATCCGTAACGCGGTGATCATGATCAGTGAGGTGGACAGTAATACTCAGGCAGGCATGATGCACAACGAGGCGATTTATCACGCGGCTATTCATCGCGCCCGACCAATATTACTGACGGCTTGTGCGGCGATATTCGGCATGTTGCCCATCTCCCGGCAGGTGTTCTGGGGGCCAATGGCGTACGCCATTATCGGCGGTCTGGTCACCGGAACGCTGGTCACGTTAACGCTGTTACCGGCCTCGCTCAGCCTGGTCATGCAAAGAGAAGGACGCCGTCAGAATCAGGTGCAAGATCAGTGAGTGATAACCGGCAGTAACAGGGGGCCTGATCAGGCATGCCTGTTACCCAGGACAACAAGCGACACGCTCACCCGCTTTACTGGCAGAAAAGACGTGCATCGGGCAATAAAAAAGCGCTGTCGTACACAGCGCTTTTTGTCGCCAGCAGGCACCGGCGGGCTTAGATCCCTAAAGAAGGCATCAGAAACTTTCCCAGTTAACCTTATCGACGTTGACTGCTTTCAAATCCGGCCTTTTCAGTGCGGGTACTGACGGGCTCACCGGCACACTGGCTGGTGAAGCAACCTGGGTGACACTGTCATTAACCTTAAAGGTTGAAACCAGTCTCGATAGCGTTTCTGCCTGCTCCTGCAGAGATTTAGACGCCGAAGACGCTTCTTCAACCAGTGAGGCGTTTTGCTGCGTCACTTCATCCATTTGCCCGATGGCCAGATGAACCTGCTCAATGCCTTTACTCTGCTCGGCCGTAGCGGCCGCAATTTCATTGACTAAATCAGCGACCTGTTGAATAGCATTGCTGACGTTGTCTGAATTGCTGCCCACGCTTGTTGCCTGCTCAAGGCCCTGCTCAACTTGTGAAACTGACACGTTGATAAGATCTTTAATCTCCCGGGCTGCGGACGAAGAGCGCTGTGCCAGATTACGGACCTCAGAGGCGACGACCGCGAACCCCCTACCGTGTTCACCGGCACGTGCCGCTTCTACCGCGGCATTAAGCGCCAGGATATTGGTCTGGAAAGCAATCCCCTCAATAAGCCCGGTGATTTCAGAAATTTTGGCAGAACTGCCGCGAATGTCGCCCATCGTCGTCAACATTTGACTGACTGCGGAGCCGTTTTGTTTGGACAGCGTATTGGCATTATTTGCCAGATTGCTGGCCTGTACCGCACCTTCCGCATTCTGACGCACGGTATCGCTCAGCGTCGCCATACTGACTGACGTTTCTTCCAGTGAAGCCGCCTGTTGTTCCGTACGCGATGACAGGTCTTCATTGCCCGCTGCGATTTGCGTCGCGCCCGTACTGACAGATTGCGCTGAATGGTTCACAGACATCAGAGTGGTGGATACACGTTTCAACAAATCATTAAACGCTGATGCGGTCTGGCCTATTTCATCGTTTCTGAGGACAGGCGCTGAACAGGTTAAATCAAGGTTATTACTGACGGTCGACATCGTATCTTTAATGCTGGTCAGGCTTCTTTTAATTCCCAGAATAATACTGACAGAGAACAGGCCGAGTAACACAATAACCAGCACGGATGCACTTGTCATCATCCAAAACGTCTGTGAATAAATACGGTTATTCTCTGCTCTTAATCCATCACCAATTTTAATATTCAAATCGATTTGTTTGGTGAAGTCAGACTCCATTTTGCGGGCAGCGGCGCCAATGCCGTTTTCGCCCTGAAGCTGTTCTAGCGACAGGGCATTATCGTGACTGCGCGAAGCTGCAAGAAATGCCGGAAGCGTGCTACGAACCGCGTCAAGGTTACGTTGCGCCTGTACCGTCATCGCTTTATCTTCATCACTGGAAATATCATTCGCCATATAGTAGTCATTCAGCGATTTAATATTATCAAGAATGCCATTGATTTTATCTTCAGCTGCGGACTGTTTCGCGCTGTCGGCCATCGACTGATGACGATACAATGCCAGCCCGAGCTGGTTAGTTGCACTGATTGACTTGTTCAGATCTTTAATGCTGGGTATCGCATTCACCTGAACATATTCAAAGCGCGACTGGAAACCGGATATCACGGATAATGAAACAGCAACGAGCGCACAAAGTGATAACGCCAGCAATGAAAATGCCAGCACCAAACGCTGGGTAATAGTCATAAAAGCCCCTGAGTGTGAAATTGAAAAAAGGTTATCGCAATGCATTCTTATCGGCACAGTACAAACCAGCTTTACCTGTTAATCAGAGATATATTTAATTTCTAAAACTTGATAAATAGAAAATAAAGACTAAGTCACTCAACCGCTGACGGGAATAAAAAATAATGACTTGCCTCAGCCTTTAGCGATTAAACCCTGTTCTATTTGCGCGTTGCCTTGCATAAGGTTGTTGTTTATCAGCCTGATATACAGACTCGTGACCTGATCGCCCCTGCCTGATGACAACGACATTCCAGACAGGTAAGGTGGCATTTTTTGTGACAGAGACGAATATGGAAAGGTTGTTTGTTTATGGCACCCTGTGTCCGGGCCGCAGTAACGCCTCTCTTCTGGAGAACATCGGTGGCGCCTGGCAGGCCGGAGTTGTCCGGGGCGTTTTTTTTACTGAAGGGCGCGGCGCGGCTGCAGGCTTCCCCGGTATTGTTGTGGACGATCGCGGGCCACAAGTGCAGGGCTTTCTTTTTTCCTCGGACAATCTGTACCTACACTGGCCGATGCTGGATGAATTTGAGGAGGGTTATGACCGGATCAGCGTTAAGGTGGCCCTGGAAAACGGTGACAGTGTCACCGCATGGATATATCAACTTCAGCCGCAGAGCATTCCGCAAGCCAGTGAATAACGCCTTATCTGATCACTGCTTTATAGCGTGCCCGGCATGGGTTTCGGTTTTGGCCAGCGCAAGGGACGTCCGAACATCACCAGGTTACCGCCCAGGATCATCAGCAATCCCACCACGCTGTGGCTTTGCCAGTGATAGCCTTCATAAACCGTCGATAAGGTGAGGGCAACCAACGGAAACATCAGTGTTGTGTATGCGGCTTTAGCGGCGCCCGTACGTCTGACCAGGGTGAAATACGCCCAAAACGCAATGACCGAACCAAATATGGACAAATAAAGCAAGGCACTGAGGTAGCTCAGTGTCCAGAGCGGTGAGAAACTCACGCCACGAAGCAGAGCGATAATGCCCATGACTATTGCGCCGTACAACATAGCCCAGGCGTTAGTGGTCATGGTTTCCAGCTGTCTGCGCTGATGCCGCAGGCTGATCATGTTGCCAAGAGAAAAGCCAAACGTGCCCAACGCCGACAGGCCGATGCCTCGCCACAGTCCACCGCTTGCGCCGCTGATGTGCAGATCGTCCCAAAACAACAGGATCATGCCCGTTAATCCCAGCGTGACCGCAAACCAGAAACGCGGCTGGGGGCGCTGCCCAAAAAACAGATAACTGTTTACTGCGTTATACAGCACCGCCATGGAAAAAATCACGGACTCTAAACCGGTATTGATATAACCGGCGGCGGTGTAAAAGCACCAAAAATTAAAGCAAAATACACAGCAGCCCTGCAAAGCGCAAAACAGATGATCGCGCGGCGATAATCTGCGCAGGCGCCCCATTATCTGCAGGAGCGTCAGCAATAAAATACTGGCTATGGCGAAGCGCCAGAAAACGGACACCGTGACATCAACGGGCCCTTGTTGCAAAAAGATGGCAATCCAGGTTGTACCCCAGATAACCACGACCACAGCATAGAGTAATGCGTTCATGCTTTTTCCTTTAAACGAAGCAGAACACAGTGTCCCAACTGATGAGGACGCACGCTTCTATGAACCTGCGTCTGATTTGCAAAATCTTGCGCATTTTAACGATACAGATCTGGCTACCTGCTGGCTCTCGCCCTAGACTGAGCCTCTGATGAACGGGCGGAAAAGAGTTATGTCTCGCGTTTACGACACGTTTGAAATACTGCGTCAAAATAAAGCTGTGTTGCGCGAATCGGTCATGCTTAACTCCGGCATCCGGCTGGCAGCGTGGCACAACAAGCAAGACAGGATTACCGTAAACAGTAACCATCACACGCTAAGCCTGTATGTTGCCGATGGCTATGAGAGTTACCACAAAACCGCTTCAGGCTGGCGAAACGGCGGTGGACCAGATAAATTCTGCCTGATGCCGCAGCAGAGCGAATCCACATGGGACGTACGTAATAACCTCTCTTTTGTGCATCTCTATTGCACAGATGAGCATTTACGCGATGTGGGCGAGAAAATATGGGATCGCAGCCCGCTGTCGATTGCACTGGATGAGAAAATATTTTGCAGTGATGCCAGTATCACCACGTTGTATCGCCAGTTCTTACTCAGCTGTGACTGGCAGCAGCCCGCAAATCACCTCATGTTGAGCACTGCCAGCACCCTGTTATTAACTCATCTGATCCAGCACTATTCCAGCGTTCAGTGGCGGCCTCCGGCGGTAACGGGTGGACTGGCCCCCTTTGTATTACGCAATACGCTGGCTTTTATTGATGCGCACCTGGCATTGCCCCTCACGCTTGATGCACTGGCCACTCAGGCAAACCTGAGTGAGTACCATTTTGCCAGGATGTTTCGCCAGTCGCTCGGTATTGCGCCGCATCAGTACGTCATGCAGCGCCGCATGGAAAAAGCACAGCAGATGGTGCAGTCAACCTCGCTGCCGTTGACGCAAATCGCACTGGATACTGGCTTTAGTTCGCTAAGTCATTTCAGCCACCGCTTCAAACAGGTGACAGGCTTGACCCCTTCGCAACTGCGAATGGCGAATGGCGTGAAAGCGCCCTGAATCAGAGGCACTGGTAAGGGCTGATAACCGTGACCGGAAATCAGCAACGATAATTTCATGTCTGAGTAACTTAAACCTATCCTCACTCACCCACAGGTATTGGCTTTACTCACGTTGCATCCTGATTATACTAGGCACGCATTCATTCAGGCTTCATGGTATCGGCGTGATTGAAGGTTCGGATGGCTGTTTCGCAAAGCCGACCATGATTACCCGCATGACAATCGCCATTCTGGTCAGCCAGCAGTTAACGAATGAGGACTGTGGTCATGTTACTGTTCAAAAACGCGCTATTCCCTCCTCCCGCAAAGCGAGTGCAATCGCTGTAAGCCTTATTGACGCGATGTCTTGCTGTCGCAGCAGTTATTCCTACACGAGCAGCGTTAACAGCAGGCTGGATCATCCCTTTTTTGTCGCCATGCATGCGGATAGCCGCACAGGAACATGATGCCAAAATCAGCCGATAAAGAGGCTTACCGCCTATCGTTAAACCGTCAGACTTATCACCTGATGCAACATTGATATCGAGCGGCGTAATAAAGAGGTGCCTGCCGCCGAAACATCAGCGCACTCGGGCCGGGATAACAGCGCGGCTGCCTGACAGGCAGAAGCCGGACGCTGTCTCACCGGATGACGTTAATGTTCACATCAACGGATGCGATTAACCGTCATCATAATGACAAGGAAGCACATCATGAAGTTTTCATCTGAAAGCGCAATTTCGTTCATTTTTCTTTTAACCGGCCTGATCCTGACAGGATTGGGTATCTGGCAAATACTGACGCCGTGAGGTGACGCTATGCGTAAATTCACGCTTGATCGGATTTTTATTCAGGTGGTAGCTATCGCAGTCGTTTTTATCCTGCTTACCATCGTCATTCGCTAATCTCATCGGGCCAGACCGCCACAAGGTTTGGCCCGCGCCTCATCACTCCGCAATCTTTCCCCCAAAATCCGGCTTTCATAATCTCGCTCAACTTCTCTTTGCCGTTTATGCATTACCGTCTGATTGCTGAAAATGACAGCCTCAATGCAGTTTTTTTTGTTCAATTGAGAGCATTTCTCTCAACGTCTGGGGAAAAATTATGAATCTATGCCACAATTTTTTAATTGGTGGGTTAGCAGCAATGATGACAATGGGGAGCGCGATGGCGACAGAGCATAACGATCTGACGGGTTATCGTGAGGGTGCAAAGGTTATTCAGGTCAAACCAACACGCAATCAGATAGATGCCATTAGTGGCATCGTTTATTCACAAATCACGACGGCACGAGAGACCAGGCCGCTCCATATGTCGCTGTTAGTGCCCCGCACCGACGCGCCTAAACCCGCCATCATTTATTTTCCCGGTGGCGGTTTTACCAGTGCCAATCACGATAAGTACATCCAGATGCGTATGGCGCTGGCAGAGGCTGGCTTTGTTGTGGCCGCTGCGGAATATCGCGTTGTACCGGATACCTTCCCGGCTCCGGTAAATGATGGTAAAGCGGCAGTGCGCTATTTGCGACAACATGCCGAGACATACGGCATTGATCCCGCGCGCATTGGTGTACTCGGCGATTCGGCTGGGGGATGGCTTGTGCAAATGCTCGGCACCACACAGGGGGAAACGGCGTTTGATCGCGGTGATTTCACCGATAAATCCTCTGATGTGCAGGCAGTGGCAACGCTATATGGCATATCCGACCTCCTTAACATTGGCGAAGGTTATGCCGATGAAATTCAAAAAGTTCATCAGTCACCTGCGGTAACCGAGGCATTGCTGGTGCACGGTCCAGCCTTTCGTGAGTTTGCTGGCGCAAGCATCATGGACGACACGGCAAAAGCACGGCATGCCAGCCCTATGGGACATTTACGAAACAGCAAGCCGCCTTTCCTGATTATGCACGGTGATAAAGATTCTCTGGTATCGCCCCATCAAAGTGCGCAGCTGTTTGATGCACTCAGGAAAGCCGGTGAGAAAGTGGACTACGTTGTGGTGAAAGGGGCAGAGCATGCCGACCTCACCTGGTACCAGCCGGAGGTTATCCAGGAAGTCGTAAGCTGGTTTACGCGCGAACTCAAACCAGATACGGGCGTCGTTGCCGACCAATCTGGCCGTCCAAACGATAACCTGTAATCGCCAGGCAAGCCACTGCCCGTGGCTTGCCTCACTGAAGATTAATGCGCAACGGCAGCGGCTACCGCGCCTTTCGCCCCTTTATCAAGCAGAAGCTGATAGGCACGGGTTACCTGCTCCACAAAGTACGCATTATTTGCCAGCGCCTCACCAAAAATGGCATCGACACCTAATAATGCTTTCACCCTCGCCTCGCCATCAGCACTGGATCCCACAGCAGCGTTCAAAGTGGGTAATAACGGGTCGATCACTTCAATCGGATTTCCCTGCTCGTCTACGCCTGAGACATAGCGCATCCAACCGGCAATGCCCAGGGCGAGCAGGTCAAAATCACTTTCGTTTCTGAGATGCCAACGAACCGAGTCCAGCCAGCGCTGAGGAAGTTTCTGGCTGCCATCCATGGCTATCTGCCAGGCACGGTGCTTTAACGCATTGTTTTCAAAGCGCGCGATCAGCAGGTCAGCATAACGCGTCAGATCCACGCCCTTAACTTGCAATGTCGGTGCCTGCTCCTGCAGCATCAACGTTCGTGCTGCCCGTCTGAAATCGGGATCCTCCATGCAGTCACAAATATGTTCATAGCCCGCCAGATAACCAAGATAGGCCAGAAATGAGTGGCTGCCGTTTAACATGCGCAACTTCATTTCTTCGTACGGGACAATATCGTTAACGAGTTCTGCGCCGGCCTTTTCCCACTCAGGACGTCCGGCTACGAAGTTATCCTCTATCACCCATTGCCTGAAGGGTTCACAGGCCACCGCCAGAGCATCCTGCACCCCTGTTACCTGCGCAATTTTATTCAGGCTTTCCTGGGTGACGGCGGGTACGATACGATCCACCATGGTAGAAGGAAAAGTGACGTGCTGTTCGATCCAGCTTGCCAGTTCGCGATCGCATTGCCGCGCATAGGCGCAAACGACCCCGGCAATCACCCTGCCATTTTCAGGAATGTTATCGCAGGGCATGACGCTGAAGGCGGCTAACCCCGCCGCTCTGCGGCGGGCCAGCGCTTCAACGATGATGCCTGGGGCGGAATGGGGCTGATGGGGCTGTGCTAAGTCAGCTACGATGAGGGGATGGTCACGCATCAGTTCGCCTGTCGCGGGCGCGTGGCAGTAGCCCTTTTCGGTAATCGTTAACGACACAATGGCAACCTGCGGCTGGCATAGCGCCTCCAGCACGGCTTCAGTGCCATCAACCTGCGCATGAAGCGCCTGCCTGACGACGCCAACCACCCTGCCTGACCACGCACTGGCGGACATTTCTGCCACGGTATAGAGAAAATCCTGACGCTTGAGATCGGCAATCTGTTGCTCACCGCCGATAAGATTGACTTCAATATAACCCCAGTCGCTGCTGTGTTCAGCAGCAAGAACGTCTGCATAGACAGCCTGATGGGCACGGTGAAACGCACCAAATCCGAGATGAACGATTCTCGGAACCAGATTATGGCGATCCCACTGTGGAACGGTGGCGTTAGCACTGAGTAATTTATTTGGCATTGTAATCTCACTGTTAATTAAAGTTATTATTTGGTTATTTCCCGCATGATTCGCTGTGTCCTTGCGTGACATAACAGCATTGATGAAAAAAAGGGGTAATTAAAATTAAATGACCGCCGCGACAAAATGATCAATTAGTGGATTGCAGATTGTGCGTTGAACAATTTTTTCGTCAAAACCAAGATTATCGCTATGAAAATATGCAAGTCCACTACCATACCAGAAGCAACGCCTGAATTGTGACATGCGCTGGGATGAGATAGCGAAATAAATAATAAGCATGTAAGGAATATACCTCACAAGCCTGTTTCCATGAGGTTAAATTGGTAGTTTTTATGTTATTAATATTTTAAGACATAAGTAATCAGAGACAGCACCGTCTCTGGCAAAAAATGCTTAGATCCGGAAAAAGGCGTAATGCCTGACAGGGCGTCATGTAAAATAAATTCAAATTTATTCAAAACGTGTGATGCAGGAAAATGAACCCTTCATAACTAGCTCCATTATGACAACACTGTTTCATCGTCGGTCCGATCAAGTTTGAGTTAGTTATTTCTTACGCGATTCGCGATGGCTTTCATTGTGACAATTTAATGACATAGATGTACATCAAGTATTTATAATTTAATGCTTACCATGAGGGAAACAGAGCATCAGGTAGCACTGATTCCTCATTTTTCCGGCGGATTACCACGCATAATTCCAGCTGTGTTCATGACATCCATGAACCAAGGAGGAAATTATGTGGAAATTGAACTCTGTGATTGATATGCAAGGAACAAATCCTTACCTCATTCTTGTCAATAACCTTGGTGATACCCGACTGTTACCCTGTAAGAATATTAATCCTGCCTTCTTGAGAACCCTGAATTTTTCTGATCTTGAAACCAGTCTGTTAACTGAACGAGTAAAAATCAATAATAAATCAGCAAAATAAATACCACTGTCCCGATCTCTCCTGGCCCTCTGACTGGTTTTAATGAGGGCCGCTCTTGTTAAAACCCCAATTCACATTGCTCAGACCTCATCTCAGGATGTTGCCATGAAGAGATGCATGTTTGCCTTCAGGTAAGATTCCGCGCAACGCGACTGCAGCAGCAGGGTATTACCCTTTAGCCTGCTGCCTGTCATCACACCTTGAATAACAGGTCGTTATACGCTTTGTCGATCGGGGCTTACTGAGCCCTGACACTGAGCTTCAGCCAGCTTGTCCGTGGGAGCATCGCGGCTGAAGCCTGAGAAGTGTTGAAGACGTGAGTCGCTCAGCCCCCGGCAAGGGACACTGGGCTAATCAGGCAGCATGAGAGCACAGGATGGTGATGGTGATAAGGTGCACACATCGCGCTCGCTTCACTTTAGCTAAACGAAGGCAGCAGCCGGAATACATCAAGTACCACCGTCAGGTAAACGAATCCCCCCACCACGATAACCAGATTAAGGATCATGTTATTACAGGGTGCGGTATAGACTGCAGTGGGAAAACGCTTGCGGGCCGCCTTCACAAGAAAAGGCGGCAGAATAACGCTCCAGATCGTAAAGGCCAGACCGGCATAGCCAATTGCATAGACAAAGCCACCGGGCAGGATGAAACAAACGACAGCGGGTGGCAAATACGTTACCAGGGCCGTCTTAAACCGGCCAGAACGGTCGTCTGAAAAATGAAACAGATCGGCAATATAATCGAAAAGCCCCAGCGTCGCGGCTAGCAATGAACTGGCTACCGCAAAATTACCAAAGAAAGTGAGGATCAGATCCATAGACGTGCTGGTAAATAAGCCCCCTATTGCCTCGACAAATACATCAATATTCCCCCCTTTGGCGATAATGGGCGAAAAATCGGCGCGGCTGATATTGCCCATGGTGACGACCAACCAGAATATGTAAAGCAGCAGAGCGAAAGCCGTGCCAATAAAAATCGACCGGGTGATATTCTCAACCCCCTGAGTGCCATACAGCTTCACCAGACTGGGCACGTTGCCGTGGAAACCGTAAGAGATGATGCAGAAAGGTAGCGTCATTAAAATATAAGGCAGATATTGCGTGTCAGGCAGCGCCCAGGCGGCACTGTCAATAAGTTTAGCGCCTTCGACATGCCATATCAGGCCAGAGAAGGTAGCAAAAAAGGCAACAAACTTCCCGATAATTAACACCGTTGTAATACGACCAACCAAAAGTGAGCTGTACCATGCGATGCCACCGACCAACACGCTTACGATGATCACAGATAAGCGGGCTGGAAGATAAAATCCGCTGTATTTTTCTACCGTCTGAGAGATGACAGCAGAAGAGCCAGAAATATAAGCATAAGTTAAAATATACAAGACAAAGCCAAATGCGATACCCACCACAACATTCCATTTATGACCTAATAAATCCTGTGTGAAGGTGTTAAAACTCGCACCACCGCCATAATGGAGATTGACTTCAACCAGCATCAGTCCGGTTAACAGCATCATTATGGCAATGAGCGTTAAAATAATTGATGCGCCTGGAAACCATATGCCAGCCATAGCAATCGGCAGTGAGAACATACCGCCACCTATGACGGTGGCAATGATAAGCATCGTTCCACTCATTAAACCGGGTGTTGTTTTCTTAATAACCATGAGAAATTCTCCTGTTGACTCTTTATTATCATTTTGGCGTCATTCTGAATCCGCTGGATAATAACGGTTCTACTGCAGACCTGCCATGGCGGCAGGTCTGAAATAAAGGAAGGGCTATAGGAGAGAAACAGGGCCCCTGCGGGGCCAGGGTTGTATTAAATAAAGTCAAAACGCGCAGTAAAGAAGCGAAGTTGTTTAGGTTCGTAAACAAACGTCAGACCACGAATATCTTCTTTATGCTGGTACAGTTTAATGATGCCATCGGCAACAACATCCATGTGCGCGTAAGTGTAAACACGGCGTGGAATAGTGAGACGTACCGTCTCCAGTTTGGGGCGATGGTTCTGCCCCGTTTCCTTGCTACGACCGGCGGAAACAATTCCACGTTCCATACTTCGCACGCCGGTTTCCATATAGATGCTGGCTGCCAGGCTCTGCGCAGGGAACTGATCCTGCGTCAGGTGTGGACAGAAACGACGAGCATCAAGAAATACCGCATGTCCGCCCGTCGGTTCAACAATGGGTACGCCGGCTTCACGGAGTTTATCGCCCAGATAGCGCACCTGTTTGACCCGATGTTCAATATATTCATACTGCATGGCTTCACGTAGCCCAATAGCCATTGCTTCCATATCCCGACCGGCCAGCCCGCCGTATGACGGCATACCTTCATAAACGACAACCAACTCTTTTGCCGCTGAGAACATCTCCTCATCGTTCATACACAAGAAGCCGCCGATATTCACCAGACAATCTTTTTTACCGCTCATGGTGCACCCATCGGCATAGCTGAACATTTCATGCACGATATCTTTGATACTGACGTTCTCGTAGCCCGCCTCCTGCTCTTTGATAAAATAGGCATTTTCAACGCAACGGGTGGCATCGTAAAAGATCTTAATGCCATACGTGCTGGCCATTTCATGTACGGCGCGCATATTTGCCATTGAAACGGGCTGCCCACCCGCCAGATTCACGGTGACCGCAAGGCAGATATAGGCAATGTTCTCGGCGCCTTTTTCTTTAATGAGCGTCGCTAATTTATTCAGGTCAATATCACCTTTAAAGGGGAGATTCAGGCTGGCGTCATGTGCTTCATCGCGGACAATATCCACAAAGGTTGCGCCATTTTTTTCCTGATGGAAGCGGGTTGTTGTAAAGTACATATTTCCTGCGACATATTGACCGGGCTTAATGGCCAGCTGCGAGAGCAGGTTTTCCGCCCCGCGTCCCTGGTGGGTTGGAACGATGTGTTTGAAACCAAACAACTCTTTCACCGTTTTTTCGAGATGGTAGAAGTTTTCACTGCCTGCGTAGGCTTCATCACCAATCATCATCCCTGCCCACTGCTTGTCACTCATGGCATTTGTACCGCTGTCTGTCAGCAGATCGATGTAGATATCCTTTGAATTCAGTAAAAACGTGTTATAGCCCGCTTCTTGCATTTTTTTAACACGCTCATCGCGTGAGATCATTGATACGGTTTCAACACTTTTAATGCGGAAAGGCTCGGCAGGATAGTTCATGTTTATTTCTCCAGTTATCCATTTTCATACGCAGAAAAATGCGCGTCGAATAAGTCTGGTGCATAGATGAAATGCACAGGAAGATATAACAATAACCTCAGAATCGAGGTGGAAATAATACGACACCATCATGCGGGATTTATCATGCGATGAAAATAGCCGCGTCACTATGCGCGCCTTTCTGACAATGTATAAAACGTAAAAATGATTAAACATCAAAAAAAGATCGGCCATGCATGCTGAATATTCATAGCGTTAGCGTAACGGCCGTCGGTCATACAGAAACAGAAAAGTCGGTTAAGGTTGATAACAATGAAAACTTATCTTTCCATTTTCTTTATAGGTAATAAATGTGACATTTTTAACCAGATAATATGAGGCAGCGATCACCTAAAAAATGAATAATCACACCGGTTGCTTAAAATCCGTAAACTTCAATGTACATCGCCGAGTTATTAACTGAGCGGCGAATGTTAATGACGTTGAAATAAGAAAGTCGCTACAGCACTGAGACAATCCATTCATATTATCCCACTGAGGCAGGTCGCTGCCGATCAAAACTTAAATAAAGAGAACTTATGTAATAGAGCATGACTATCTGCTCGTAGTCATTTGCAAGCGAAGTGGAGGTAACGTGTTGAGGTGGATGGGTTGTGGACAGCGATGACGCTTCAGCCCGGTGAAGAAAAGGCGATGTCTTGCCATCGCCTGAGTGACCAGAAAGCATTAGCTTTCGATAAATTATTACTCCCGGGTAATCTTCATGGCCATATCAATTGATATCGCCATACTCTCCGGATTAGCCTTACCTGTCCAGGCGATGTTAAATGCCGTACCGTGATCGGCTGAAGTACGCAGGAAAGGCAATCCTGCCGTGATGTTCACCCCGTCGTAAAAGCCAAGCAGCTTAAGCGGAATATGCCCCTGATCGTGATACATGGCGACAACAATGTCGTACATGCCTTCGTTACACTGCATGAAAACGGTGTCCGGTGGACAGGGGCCGTACACATCCATGCCCTGCGCTTTCATCGCTTCGACAGCGGGCGTCAGAATACGGATCTCTTCATCGCCAAACAGACCATTTTCACCCGCATGTGGGTTTACTCCTGCCACCGCAATACGCGGTTGGCTGAAACCGACCCGGCGTAAAAAGGTATCGGCAATCCTCACCACCGTTTCCACCCGCGCCTGACTCAGCGTATCCAGAAACTTGCGCAGGGAAATATGTGTGGTGACATGAATGACTTTCAGTTTATCGGTGTAGAGCACCATCGAATAATCTTTGGTGTCCGTTAGCTTCGCGAGTAATTCGGTATGGCCCGGATAGTGATGCCCTGCCAGATGCAGCGCTTCTTTATTCAGCGGCGCAGTCGCAATCGCCTTTACCTCACCACGCAGCGCCATTTCGGTCGCGCGCTTGATGCAACGGTAGGCCACATCACCGGCTTCTGGCTGAACCACACCACATTGCAACGCTTCGGGATGCGCCACCTTCTCATCAATAATATGAAGGATGCCGGGCGTGAACCGTGCCTCAGAAACCTGGTCGATCACCCGGAGTTCAACCTGAGGTGTGATGTTCATGGCCAGTATGCGGCGGAAAGTCTCAGCGCAGCCGATAACAACCGCGGGTGAACCATTCAATGCACCTTCGGCTAACGCTTTAATAATGATTTCAGGACCGATCCCGGCAGGATCTCCCATTGTTATAGCAACAGTATTCGTCACCTGTTTTCTCCTCAACGAAGCTCAATATTTCTGAAAGGGTGGTTTCATCTCCGAAAACACCGACTTTAATCAATACAGTCAGACTCCGGCCGCGGCCGGGAAAGTATCTGTATGGCGCACAATCACCCGCCCGGCCCTCAATTCTGAATCCCGTCGCGCACGATGCCGTCGCAATCTCCGCACCTGAGTAATACCGCATTTGACGGTGCGCTGCGCATCACCAACGGAACACGCACCAGGCAGCAAATCGCGTGCTGCTCACTGACGGCTTCAGCTAAAGGCGCATTTACATACAGCGACCAGGTGTGCAAAGCACCCGCTCGATCATTTGATTATATTCAATCACAATCGATTATATGTGAGCAAGATCAATTTAATAAAGCGCCATTTTATTTATAAATTTAGTCGCTGAGTGATTGCGCTACAGCAGCATGATGAATTTCAGTCATAAACGGGGAGAAGAATGTGGCCATAATTAACAGCACGATATTAAGCGGTTCTCATGCGATAAACGCACTGGCGCCCGTCGTGGCGGGCAGAAAACGACTGCTGGTTTTAACAGATAAAAACATTGTGAATTTGCCGGCAACAGCGCAGATCCTCACGCTACTGGGGCAGGATGCTCGTCAGGTAGAGCTCATTGACGATGTTCCGGCAGAGCCGACGCATACTGACGTTGAAACAGTGCTGACGCGCACGGCAGGTAAGGCCTATGATTTGGTCGTGGGTGTTGGTGGCGGAAGCGTGTTGGATGTGGCGAAGCTCCTCTCGGTTTTATGCCATGCGTCCCGTCCTTCGCTCAAGGCTCTGCTGGACGGTCAGAAAATTGAAGCGCGCTTGCCGTCGCTGCTCATTCCTTCTACTGCGGGCACAGGATCGGAATCGACCCCAAATGCCATTCTGGCCATTCCCGAGCAAAATACCAAAGTCGGTATTATTTCGCCTGTCATGCTGCCAGATTATGTTGCCCTGATACCTGAGCTGACAACCAGCATGCCAGCGCATATCGCCTCATCAACGGGAATTGATGCGCTGTGCCATTTACTTGAGTGCTACACCGCAACGATTTCGAACCCTGTCGGTGACAATGTTGCACTCATGGGGTTGTATAAATTATTCCGTCATCTGGAAACCTCCGTTAATGAACCGCATAACCTGACAGCCAAGCTGGAAATGCTGTGGGCCTCTTATTATGGCGGTGCAGCCATTGCCCATGCCGGTACCCATCTTGTTCATGCCCTGTCCTATCCCTTAGGCGGTACCTGGCATCTGCCTCACGGTGTCGCTAACGCCATTCTGCTGGCGCCCTGCATGAAAGTAGTGCGGCCCTTTGCGGTGGAGAAATTTGCCAACGTCTGGGATCTGATCCCGGAAGCCGATACCACGCTGAGTCAGGAAGAGAAATCACATGCGCTGGTTGACTATCTGGCCAAATTAGTCAAACGCCTCAACCTGCCTGATAACCTGGAAGCCCTGGGTGTGCCATCCGATGATATCGATTCCCTCAGTGAAGCGGCTCTGAACGTGAAGCGATTGATGAACAATTCGCCTTGCGTAGTCAGCCATCAGGATGTGGCTGCAATTTACCGGACACTTTTCCCCAAGATTTAATTTAAAAAAGGAGTGGGTAATGCGTAAGAAAATTGAAGGTGTGTTAACAGCTATTGTTACCCCTTTTGATAAAGAAGGCGGACTTAACCTTGATGAACTTAAGCGTCAGGTTATTCGCCAACTTAATGCGGGCAACGGTATTTTCTGTGGCGGCACTAACGGTGAGTTTTTTGTCCTTAATGAGAAAGAGAAACTCACTGTTACTGAAACCTGTGTTAATGAAGTATCGGGGCGCGGAAACGTTGTGGCGCATATTGGTGAGATTTCCACCCGCGAAACCATTCGGCTGGGCAAACAAATCGAAAAACTGGGCGTGGACGCAGTTTCGGTGATTACGCCTTATTTTGTGCCGCTTAATCAGCGCGAACTCATTCATCATTACACGGCCATTGCGGATGCCCTTTCCGTTCCGGTGTTTTTGTATAACATTCCGGCCAGGACGGGTAATACGATCGAGCCACAAACGGCCCGCACACTTGCTGAACACCCGAATATTATTGGCGTGAAAGACAGCGCCGGAAGCTATGAAAGCCTGAAAGGTTATCTGGATGCCGTTAAGGACAGTAAAGACTTCGATGTGCTGAACGGTCCGGACTCACTGATTCACCAGGGCTATGTCGAGGGATGCTCAGCCTGTATTTCAGGCCTGGCTAACGTCGCGCCGCGTCAAATCAATGCTATCTGGTCTCGCTTCCATGCCGGAGATCGTGAAGGATCGCGGCTGGCGCAAGAGCAGGTCACGGGCTTACGCACAGACCTTTATAAAGTGGCATTTTCACCCGCAGCAGTTAAAAAAGCGTTGCAGATTTTAGGTTATAACGTGGGCGAAAGCCGTTATGCCGTTCACTTTGATACCGCACAGGAAGATGAAATCCGCAGAATCATCAACCTGTACCTGAAATGATAATAAGAAGTAATAAAACGTAAAGACAGGGAGTCGCTGTGCTCCCCGAATTTATCTTGTTATATCTGAGGCTATAATGAAAACTTTCAACGCTCAGGACACCCTGATAATTATTGGCATCGTGGTGGCTTATATTTTATTTACCACCTGGCTAACGTTTCGCTTACGCAGTAAAAACTCTGGCGATTTTATGGAAGGCTCACGCGCCATGCCCGCCTTTATTGTTGGTATTCTGCTGATGTCAGAATATATAGGGGCAAAGTCGACCATCGGCACCGCGCAGGCCGCTTTTGAAGGCGGTATTGCCGCGTCATGGTCTGTTATTGGTGCGGCAATCGGTTTTCCGTTATTTGGTATGATTCTGGTTAAACGTATTTATAACACCGGCAAAATTACCATTTCGGGCGCCATCGCTGAAAAATACGGTAGCAGTACCAAGAATATCATTTCACTGATTATGATTTATGCCCTGCTGCTGGTAAACGTGGGTAATTATGTGAGTGGTGCCGCAGCTATCGCGACGGTCTTACACGTTACCCTGCCCATTGCTGCGTTTATCACCGCTATCGTCAGTACCTTCTACTTTGCGTTTGGTGGTTTAAAGGGAATCGCCTGGGTCACCATGCTGCACAGCGCGCTGAAGTATTTTGGTATTCTGGCTATTTTGTGGTTTGCACTGTCGCAAACGGGCGGCTTCAAACCCATGATCGACGAAATGCCCGCCTATTACTGGACCTGGGATGGTAATATCGGCGTATCAACCATCGTTGCCTGGCTCATCGGTACTATTGGTTCGATTTTCTGCACACAGTTTGTTATTCAGGCTATCTCCTCAACTAAAGACGTGAAATCTGCCCAGCGCTCCACGTGGATTGCTTTCCTGTTCTGTATGCCGATTGCGCTGGCGATTGCGGTGATCGGTGTGGCCGCAAAGTACCTGCATCCAGAAATTAACAGCCTGTACGCCATGCCGGTGTTTTTGCAGGACATGAACCCCTGGCTGGCGGGTCTGGTAACGACCTCGCTGGTGGCCTCCATCTTTGTCAGCGTCAGTACCGTCGCTCTGGCGATCGCCTCACTGGTAGTGAAAGATTTCTATGTGCCTTATTTCAAACCGACGCCCGATCAGGAATTTAAAACAACGCGCTGGTTATCACTGTTGATTGGTTTCCTGCCGTTGATTTTTGTTCTGTTCGTGCCTGAAGTCTTAAAACTCTCTTTCTTTACACGTGCTATTCGTCTGTCTATTACCGTTGTTGCGGTGATTGCCTTCTACGCGCCGTTCTACAGAAGTACGCGTGGGGCAAATGCGGGCCTGGTGGGCGCCTGTGTGGTGACTTCCATCTGGTATCTGTTAGGCGATCCTTTTGGTATCAACAACATGTATATCGCGCTACTGACACCGGCATTGATTATGGCTATTGACCATATGATCCCAAGTAAAGCCCGGACCCAGGCCGCTGTAGAGGCAAAAAATGCAGCAAGCAAAGGAGAATAAAATGACCGTAACCGTAATTCGTGATGGCCATCTGAAGCCATGGGAAAAAGATGGCCGAGTAATGACGGCAATGTTGCCTTCGTCATGCCCGCAAAACCACGCCGCCAATATTTTGCCACTGCAGGATGGTTCCCTGCTCTGCGTCTGGTTTGGCGGAACACAGGAAGGGATTGCCGATATCTCCGTCTGGTGCTCTCGCTTGCCGGCAGGCGCTGACACCTGGAGCGAAGCCGTCAAACTGTCTGACGATCCCACGCGGTCTGAGCAAAACCCTGTGCTGTTTCTCGCGCCCAATAATGTTCTCTGGCTATTGTGGACGGCGCAGATCTCCGGCAATCAGGATACTGCGATTGTCCGATACCGCCAGTCCAGCGATCTTGGCCAAACCTGGGGCCCGATCGATACGCTGTTAGATAAGCCAGGCACCTTTATCCGTCAGCCCATTACCGTTCTGGATAACGGTAACTGGTTACTGCCCGTGTTCTACTGCCGCACCCAGCCAGGTGAAAAATGGGTAGGTAATGATGATATCAGCGCGGTGAAAATTTCGTCTGATCAGGGCAAAAGCTGGCGAGATGTGGTCGTGCCAGACAGCCTGGGTTGTGTACACATGAATATCACCGCCTTACAGGATGGTTCGCTAGTTGCCCTTTACCGCAGCCGCTGGGCGGATCATATCTATCTGAGCCGCTCCACCGATGGCGGAGAAACCTGGTCAGCGCCCGAGGCCACTGTTTTACCTAACAACAACTCTTCTATTCAGGTGACGACGCTGCACAGCGGCGAGCTGGCGCTGGTATTTAACAATATGAGTGCGGCCGGGGCCACAGAACGTCGTGCCTCTCTATATGATGAGATCGATGACGGTGATGGCAGAAAAGAGCCGGAAACGACGGGCCGTACCGCATTCTGGGGGGCACCGCGCGCGCCTATGACCGTGGCTATTTCAGCGGATGGCGGCAAGACCTGGCCATGGCAGAAAAACCTCGATGAAGGCGATGGATACTGTATGACCAATAACTCTCAGGAAAAACGCAACCGTGAATTTTCCTATCCCAGCATCAAGCAGGATGCTGGGGGGACTTTGCATATCGCTTATACCTATTTTCGTCAGGCAATTAAATACGCGCGCGTCACGCCTGAGTGGGTGAAGGAGTAATCTGATGATTGTTGGAAATCTGAACAACCTGGCCCTGGCAGGATTACCTGAACCCTTACTGGCCCTGCTCCGTTTACCCTCATGCACGTTTGAGGCACTGGCAGCAAAAGATATCGGTAAATGGCAGCCAGAAAATGTTGCGTGGTTTTGTAATATTCAGCAGGCCACTACCGAAGATGCCGCGTTACGGCACACCGAATATCACCATCTTTGGGCGGATATTCAGGTGATGCTGGAAGGCGAAGAGATTATCAACGCCGGTACGCAGTCCGTCGCGAAGACGGATGATGAAGAGAAGAAACCCGATCTGTTCATCACCCGCCCCCGCGAATGGCCCGTGAGCATAACGCTACGCAAAGGGGACTTTGCGGTGTTTCTGCCCGGTGAGCCTCATCAGGCGCTGTGCGCGGTCAACGAACCGATGACGGTCCGCAAAGCGGTGTTTAAAGTGCCAAAATCTATGTTAGGAGACTGAGATGCGTCACGCTATCGTCACGGGATACAGTTCCGGTATCGGCCAGGCCATCACCCATCATCTGCTGAATAACGGCTGGAAAGTGACGGGACTTAGCAGAACCCAGGGAGAGATGGCCTCACCGAACCTTAACTGGGTTGCCGTGGATTTAACGGATGCGGAACAGCTTAAGTCGGTTATCAGCACACTCGATACGCCGGATGCGTTGATACATGCAGCAGGGATGATGGTGGCCGCCCCCTTAGGCGAACTTGATAGCGCTGCCGGCACGCGCCTGTGGTCGTTGCACGTTCAGGCGGCGGAAGTCCTGGTGAACCACTTTGTGCCGATGATGCAGCCTGGCAGCAGGATTGTCATTATAGGTAGCCGCACGTCGCGAGGTGCCGCTAACCGCTCGCAGTACGCTGCAACCAAAGCGGCGCTGGTTGGCATGGTTCGCTCGTGGGGAATGGAGCTGGCACCGCGTAACATCACTGTTAACGTTGTTGCGCCTGGTGCGACCGAAACCCCCATGCTCACCCGACCTGAACGTACGTCGTCGGCCCCTATGGTTCCGCCGATTGGCCGGCTCATTCAACCTGAAGAAGTCGCCTCGCTAGTGGGTTATCTACTCAGCGAACCCGCCGCAGCCATTACGGGCCAGGAACTGGTTATCTGCGGCGGCGCCTCGCTGAAAGCGTAATGAGAGTTGCATACAAACGTAAACCAGCCTTCACCGGCTGGTTTTTTTTGCGCCATGACCCTACACAGTATTCCAGATGCCAAATGCGCACCCTGAATCAGGTTTTCTGCCCCGTTCACGCGATCTGCAAAGGACTGGCTCCAGCAAGTGTTTAACCCGAAACTGTACCGGTAGGCATTCTCACGCTAGAACTCTTCAGGTTCGCCGGGAAGCGGGTCGGTCAGCTCCATCCCTTTCACCCCCGCATAGGTAATCACCAACTCAGCAGGCGTGTTCAGCGTAAAGCCGCGATGTGCGCTGTTCACCGTTTCATTTAACGCTTCGCCAGCCTGAAAGGTTTGCTGCTCACCCGTTTCTTTATCCTCAACCACAAGCGTACCTGACAGGATAAAGCACGCATTCGGCATGGGATGCGTATGCCAGGGTAACGAAGAATGAGCAGGAATGGTCAGGCGCATCACGGTCAGTTCGGGTTCACCCTGCGGATAAGCGTCAATGTGTTGACCGTTCCATGCTTCACTACTTTTTAACACCTGTACGGCAACGATTTTATTATCTGATGATTTATCTGAATGATTCCCTGACATGGCTTCTCCTGACTCGCGTCGGCAATACTGAAATGAATAACGTGTTTAAACGTAGCCTATGATCGTGTTCGACGACGTCAATTACCCTGCCAGCGGTTAAAAACGCCAGGATAGCGCCTGATGACCACGCGGTGAATTTTTAGACAAATCATGCAGTAATGGTTATATCTTATATCGCCGCGTCAGTACGCAAGGCGGATAATTTGTATTAGGCTTTTGACATCTTTTACTGATGGGAATCGCTACTAATGAAAGGTTTATTTACGGCGCTAATCGCCAGTTCCGTATTACTGTTGTCCGCCTGCTCACCTGATAACGATCATAAAGTTAAAGTGGCGATCAACACCGGTCCCGACGAAGCTATCTGGCAGGAAGTTCAGAAAATTGCCAAAGACAAGTATCAGCTGGATGTTGAAGTGCTTAACTTCAACGATTACGTGCTGCCAAACGAAGCGCTGAACAATAAAGAAGTTGATGCCAATGCCTTTCAGAGCCTCCCCTATTTGGAAGAACAGTCTAAAGAGCGTGGCTACAAATTTGCCGTTGTCGGTAAAACCTTTGTTTTCCCTATCGCTGCCTATTCTCACAAGATTAAAAACATCAGCGAACTCAAAGATGGCGATACGATTACCCTTTCTAATGAGGCCACAACGCTGGGCCGCAGTCTGTTGCTGTTGCAGGCTCAGGGCTTAATTAAGCTCAAAGACGGCGTGGGCTATTTGCCGACCTCGCTGGATATCATCGAAAACCCTAAGCATCTGAAGCTGGTTGAGGTGGATACGCCGCAGTTAACCCGTACTCTTGACGATCCAAATGTCACGCTTTCAATCATAAATACCAACTTCTCTGCCCAGGCTGGCCTGTCGGCGCGTCGCGATGGGTTGTTTATGGAAAGCGCCTCATCGCCTTACGTCAATGCGTTGGTATCACGTCAGGACAACAAAGACAGCGATAAAATCCAAAAGCTGAAGTCTGCGTTACAGTCTCCGGAAGTCGCGGCCAAAGCAGAAGAAGTTTACAAAGGTGATGCGATCAAAGGCTGGTAAAAGGCTGGCTGAAACAGGCCGCATCGTCAGCGGCCTGTTCCACGCTAGAAGTGAGGCTAAGCCGCCGCACCTTTGAGTTGAGCAGAGAGATGTCCGGCCCACAGGCTGGCAATCCATCTGACACCATTGGCGGTAAAGCGAGCCTGCGAGAAAGCATGCTGATTGTCCGCCGTACCTGAATGCAGTGTAAAGTAACCCGCCTGCAGATGGTAATGCTGGGGCCTTAAGGCTCCCTTGTCACGGAACATAATATTGCGCTCCAGCAGAAACTGGCGAAAATCTGGCTCTTTGGCTTTCAGCATTTTGCACAACTGACGGAAACCCAGAGACGTTTCAACGTTGACAAAGTGGTCAAAAAAAGCGGCTTTTGGTGCCGATTCTGCCAGTTGTTTCTCTGCTGCGCGTCGCTGTTCAAACTGTTCAGCCCAGGCACGAGCGGCTTCAGCAGGGTTCGTAAAATCTGGCAGATGAACACGCTCTTCAAGGGCCTGCCAGCGATCGAGCGCATCGGCCGTAAAACCCGGCGAAAGTCGGGCGACAGCCAGCAGAGAGTCGCGTTTATTCAGGCAGAACTCCTCACGCGTCTGGCCTTCGCGCTCATAGAGATTGACTGAAAGCGGCTGAGAAAGGCGCTGCGCCGTTTCAAGACTTTTAATTAAGCGTTTAACTTCGCCGTGCGTATTGCCGGTCATTTGGGCAATTTCACGGCTTGTCATCGTAATGGCATGATCCGTTGCTTTGAAGATTTCTGTCGATATCATCATGGGCTTTACCCCCTAATCATTCCAGACAACACCCAACGGGCAGTGGAATAATTATACAATTACCTGTTTAAATATCCAGTACTATTTTTAAGCTGATACATTAATGGAAAGCGTTACGCAAAAAGCGAGCATTGGCCAGACGGATAAAACACGACAGCGCTCTGGCGGATGATCCGCGCAAGATCGGTGCCGTCCGTAACGGTGGATGGCGGTAAAAGCGGATTAAAGATAAGCACGGATTATTGACATCAGTTTATAATGTCGGCCATAAGCAAGAGACGTCATCCGGCTCCGGCGCTCAGGTAGCCAGGTGATTTAAGAAGTGCTGAGCGAATTTACTGTGCTGCTCATCAGACAGCTTTATTTTTGATTCGGAAGAATGCGATCGTTTTGCGATTTCACGTGCACCGGATGTCACGTTTACTGGAGTAAGTTATGCAACCGTTAAGAGTCGCCTTTATCAAGGCAAACTGGCACAGCGACATTGTTTCTCAAACCCTGGCTGGCTTTAATCAGGAAATGGAAAACAGCGGCACGCGTTACGAAATTAAAACCTGGGACGTGCCTGGTGCCTTTGAGATGCCTTTACTGGCGCAGCGCCTGGCGCAGACAGGTCAGTTTGACGCCATTGTTTGTGCGGCCCTGGTCGTTGATGGTGGCATTTACCGCCACGACTTCGTGGCCCAGGCCGTGGTCAGTGGACTCATGCAGGCTCAGCTGGCTACCAATGTTCCCGTGTTTTCTGTTTCACTGACACCGCATAATTTTCAGCCTGCGGACGAATTCGTGCGTTTTTATACCGAGCATTTTGTGAAAAAAGGTAAAGAAGCGGCACGCGCCGTTTGTCAGGTTCACGCCATTTCGCTCTAAAACCTGCCCGTTTATGAATGTCATCAGCCGGCACTCCAATGCTGAAGTGTCGCTGAGTCTGCCAGCGTTTCAGGAGACCTTATGGAATCACCACGTCAGCCTCTACCCCCGTTTAACGATGTACAGGATGCGATAAAGAAAGTGCGCCTGGCAGAGGATGCCTGGAATAGCCGGGATCCCGAACGTGTTTCTCTGGCCTATTCTCCCGACAGCGCATGGCGAAATCGCGATAGGTTTATTACGGGCCGGGCCGAAATTGTGGCGTTTTTACGAGATAAATGGCAAAGGGAAGCAGAGTACCGATTGATCAAAGAGTTGTGGAGTTTTCATTCAAATCGTATCGCCGTGCGCTTTGCCTATGAGTGGCATGACAGCCAGGCAAACTGGTTCCGTTCCTACGGCAATGAGAACTGGGAATTTGATGAGAATGGCTACATGGTGAAACGCCATGCCAGCATTAACGACGTGGCCATTACCGACAGTCAGCGACTGTTTCACTGGCCTCAGGGCCGCCGACCGGACGATCATCCCTCTCTCAGTGAACTGGGGCTATAGGCATTCATTAACAGGCGCTATGGGTGATCCAAATTGCCATCGTGCCTCATGTGTCATCAAAAGCACAACGGCTGTCGTCAAGGGCGAGATTAACGCCATAAAGCACTGAGGTCACGGGCACTACACGGCAGGTCGACGTCAGCAGAGAGATAACCTGCTGCTGCCGTAACGCTATCTGAACGATCGCCAGGCAGTGAAATTCACGACCTGGCGTTAGCAGGACAGATTAGCCCTGTTCCTGCGTCTGTGCCGGCTGGGGTTCGCTCTGTTTAGGTTGTTCAACAAAGGTCGCCTTATTACGAGTCACGGTATAAGCCACTTTTTTAACGTCTTCAGGTGACGTTGTCACTTCAAGGGGATCAATAGTTACCCGCCCCAGGCCAAACAACGTGCGCACGTAACCGCCGACTTCATGTTTACCCGCGGGAACACGAAGGATTTTGCTTTCACCATTGGGCAGTTCGCCTGCATCTTTACCATCTACCGTCAGATAAATATGTGAACCGTCATCCGCACGCGTAATCACGTGTGAAACATCGATCTGGGTCTGTCCGGTCGTAAAATCATCCGCTGCCGCAGCGGGGGAATTGGCGGCTGGATGCCGGGCGCATCCGGCTAATGTTGTGGCGACCGCAAGTGCGGTAAAAAGATTACGATAACGCATTATAGCTGTCCTACTCCCTGGCAAATGAACGCATTATTTTAGCCGTTTCACTGAACGATGGAAGCCCGGAAACGCTCGGTATGCTCTTAAAATTGTCAGGAAATGAGGGAAAAAGTAAGCGGCGTTATTTTTTCACAGAACGTCATGCAGGATCTCAGCCTACCTCATGCGAGGTGACAGAATACCGGGCAGTCTGGCGCCGTAGCGCCAGACATTTTTCCGGTTAGCTAAACACCATGCCACCATCTACCAGTAACGACTGTCCGGTGATGTAATCAGAATCCGGGCCGGCAAGAAAGGCGACACAGGCTGCGACATCTTCGGGTTCTGATAACCGACCAAGCGTGATTCTTTTCGCAAACTCCTGAGTACCATAACCCACGGGTTTGCCTGCCGCTTCGGAAATCTGCCTGTCGATCTCCGCCCACATCGGTGTTTTAACAATACCAGGACAAAAGCCATTTACGGTGATCCCCGCCGGTGCCAGATCCCGTGCGGCAGTTTGTGTCAGGCCCCGAACAGCAAACTTGCTTGAGCTGTAAACTGCCAGCTCGGGATTGCCGACATGCCCGGCCTGAGAGCAGGCGTTAATAATTTTTCCGCCATGGCCTTCAGACGCGAATGCTTTTATCGCGGCCTGCATGCCCCAGATCACGCCTTTGACATTAACGTCGTAAACCTTGTTGATGACCTCTTCGGTGATTTCATCAATGGGCGTTGAGGGCGCGACACCTGCGTTATTCACAATGACGTTAAAATCACCCAATACGCTGCGCGCTTCTTCTACGGCATGAAATACCTGATCCCGTTTTGTTACATCCACCTTGATGGCAAACGCACGGCCGCCATCATTCTTAATCTTTTCCGCAACCTGCGACGCGGTTTCAATATTATAATCAGCCACGGCCACGGCAAATCCGTCTTTTGCCAGACGCAAGGCTATCGCCTCACCAATGCCCTGACCCGCACCTGTCACAAGCGCAACCCGCATTTTCATCATCGTTTCCTTATTCCGTTGAAATTAAAGTAACTGGCTGAGGTGAAGCTGCCCCATCAGCAAGTGGTTATCGGCGTAATCCACTGGCACTGCCACAACAGCAGGCCCCTGAACATCCATCGCTTTGCGCAGCGTGGGTTCCAGTTCGGAGGCACTGTTCACCGCGAATCCCGCCGCACCGAATGCTTCCGCATAGGCTTTAAAATCAATGGGCCCAAAGTTCACGCCTGAAACACGCTGATATTTTTTCTCTTCCTGCATCGCCACCATGTTGTAAGCATTATCGACCCAGACAATGTGTAAAATGTTGGCGTTGAGCCTGACGGCGGTTTCCAGCTCCATGCTTGACTGCAGGAAGCCGCCATCTCCTGAAACCGAGACGACTTTACGCTGTGGATCGACCAGCCAGGCACCAATCGCCCAGGGCAAGGCCACGCCCATGGTTTGCTGCCCGTTAGAAATCATGATTTGGCGCGCGCGGAAGCTGTAGAGATAGCGGGCAATCCAGATATGGAAGCTGCCCATATCAACGGTGAGGCTGACGTCGCTGTTGATAATGTCCTGCATCGCACGCACGATGCGCAGCGGATGAAGAGCAAACTGATTCAGGCTCGCGCCCTGTAATGCAAGTAACTGCCGCTGCTGCTGACGGTCCTCAAGGATACTGGCAGCCTCCTTGCTGAGCTGTAACGGCTGGCTGACCTTTTGTGCCAGTTTACGCAGCGTGGCGGCGATGTTGCCGACCAGCTCCGCATCTGGCAAATAGCGGTTGTCCGTTTCCGCTGGCACAACGTCAATGTGGATTAAGGTGGCATTCCCGCTGTTCCACATGGCAGGTTCATACTCAACCGGGCTGTAGCCGATGGTAATAATCAGGTCGGCCTGTTGCAGCAGCTTGTCGCCTGCCTGATTGTTGAAAAGTCCCACGCGACCGGCAAAACGGGAAAAGTGCTCCTGGCGAACGGCACCCGCAGCCTGATACGTGCTGGTTACCGGGATATGGCTGCGGTTTAACAGATCGTGAATGGCTTCGCTATTCTCAGGCTGGCTTGCCATCAGGCCCAGCAAGATCACGGGATTTTTTGCGTGGGCGATCTCACGGCTGACCGCATCAATCATCACATCCGGTGCCGCACCCAGCGTGATGCGGCCGTGATGGCTCAGCACCTTACCCGTGACCGGCTGATCAACGATATCCTGTGGCAGGCTGACAAACGCACCGCCGCCGCGACCGTGTTCAGCGTGACGAAACGCGTTTGATACACATTCCGCCAGTGCCGACGAGTCGGTGACTTCAACCGCATATTTTGTCACCGGGCGGAACATAGATACGGTATCAAGACTCTGGTGAACCTGCTTGGCGCTGTCGGAGCGTTTGACCGCGCCCCCAATAGCCACCACCGGGTCGCCCTCACTGGTTGCGGTAGCCATACCGGTCACCAGGTTTGAGCAGCCCGGACCGGATGTGACCAGCGCCACGCCAGCGTTACCCGTCAGACGGCCTACTGCCGCGGCCATAAAGGCGGCATTCGCCTCATGCCGCACGGGAATAGTCTGAATAGATGAATCCAGTAGGGAATCAAATACCTTATCAATTTTTGCGCCAGGGATGCCAAACACATGGCTGACGCCTTGCGCTTCAAGTTGCGCGACAACCAGGTCTGCACCGCAGTGCCAGAGCGTCGTATCAGAGAGAGTTTTCATATTTCAGGCCTCGTGATTAGCTTTCGACAGAACGGATGGCATCATCCAGATTTTCCGGCGTCAGGTTGGCATTAAGAAAGTCGGCGTTTTCAGGTAAATCGATCACCAGCTTGCTGATGGCACCAAAAGTCAGCGTGCCCTGCTCCAGCACATAATCCAGGATATGCCCACCGCCGGTTCTGTCGTCTGTGATGAAATGTTCGTGATATCCCGCGACGTTGATACCCTGCATGTACTGCGGCGTGCGGAAGCCAATAAGCTCGCCATGGCGGTGCGTGAATTCAAATATGGGCTGGTTTCCCAGAACTTCAGGCATCGATCGGTAAGGCCGGCACTGGCACGGAACGGTACGCGTCTGGACGGATGAAAAATGTCCGCTTACACGCAGTGCACAAAACTGGTTGTCGGAGGTGATTTCGCTGTCGATAAGCTGGTGCAGCGCATCGCGCTGAACCGCGCGTTCAAAAACGTGTTTATGCTGGGGTTGAAAAAAGGTCATTACCGCAAATGGCGTTTTCTGGTCAGGATCAGCAGGCCGGGCACTGCCATCGGCGCGCAGCTGATACACATTGCTGTCGAACGCAATGAGTTCACCATCCAGCTGATTGAAGGTTCCCAGACCAAAGTCACCTTTGCGCAGTAAGTCAGCAATCCTGGTTTCACCGTCATAAACACCACTCAGCAGCGCACTCATCAAAGAGGTTTGATACATAACACTTTCTGGCATGTTTTTTCGCAGCTTTTGGACGGTATATTTTAGTTGATCCTCGCAGGAACAATCAGTTACAAAATTGCTCATCGGATGCCTCGTAGGTTAACTGTTAAGCCGTGTTAACATAATGGTGACCCTGTTTGCGGACAGAATCCAATAGCAAAACCTGTAAACTTTGAGACGTTTTTAATATGGAACTGCGCCATCTACGTTATTTCGTTGCTGTCGCTCAAACGCAGCACTTTACCCGAGCGGCCGAATTGCTTGGCATTTCGCAGCCGCCACTCAGTCAGCAAATTCAGCGACTGGAGCATGAAATCGGTACGCCGCTGTTAAAACGACTGACGCGCGGTGTGGAACTGACGGATGCAGGAAAAACATTTCTGGCGGATGCGATTGAAATCATTCAACTCGCCGATCATGCGCTGGAAAAGGCGAAAGGCGTTGCCCGGGGGATCTCTGGCAAAATGTCGCTGGGCTTTGCCAGTTCGGTGGCATTTGATCCCAACGTCTTTGAGATTATTCGGCGATTTAAAGATCGCTATCCCGCCCTGGAGCTGATGACGCGGGAAGAGAACATGTCATTGCTTATTCAGGATCTCCAGGAGGGATTGCTGGACGCGGCATTTCTTCGTCTTCCCTGCGAAAGCAGTAAATCGTTTAATTTGCGCGTCATTTCTACCGAACGGATGCTGCTGGCTTTACCTGCTGCGCATCCTCTGCAACAAAAATCCAGCATCGCGCTGAGCGAACTGGTGCAGGAAACCTTAATTATTTTTCCGCGAGACGTTTCACCCAGCCTGTATGAGCTTATTGTCAGTGCCTGTTTGCGCGCGGGTTTCTCCTCATCGTCTTTTCAGCAGGCTCCGCAAATCAGTTCTTCTCTAGGTATGGTCGGCGCAGGTTGCGGTATAGCCCTTATACCGGAATCGATGGTTTGCGTGCAGAATCCGCAGATTTGCTTCCGGGAAATCGCTAACAATACGCTTTTTACCGATGTGGCTTTTGCCTGGCGGCGGAATAATGCGTCTAAAGCGGTTAACCATCTGTTGTCGCTGATTTCAGAAGGTCAAAGCGTAAACTGATGCACTGCTGTTCGCAGCATTTTTCATCCGCTCACGGCCGTCTTCCTTATTCAGGGTAAAAATTTAGCGGTTGAGTTCCATCCCGTTTTAATAAACGCATTTTGCTGGCACGTCTTATTTTCTGCCCTGCCGTCGGTGAAAAAAGCGTGAGATATTGTCCGTTAGCCTCTTCGCATAAGTGAAAGTAACCTTCGCATTACTTATATTTATGCACCCTGGCGGTGCAACAAAGTCAATATCCTTTGAAACAATTCATTAACTTTTTGACTCCCTTCAAAGAACTGATAAATCATAAAATTTTAGGTTTATGCACTAACAATGCCTTATTTATGCACGAAACAGCCGCATCCGGGGCCGATAAGTCGAAATATTATTCACTCTTATTCACCGTTAATCGAAATAGCATGGGGATAATGACCGCCTGGTCGACATCATATTTTCTCTGGTAATGATAAATTATGTCGGCGCGCTTAAGCGCGCGTCATTCCACGGCTCAACACAATAAATAACTTCGATAAGAAAGGTTTTGTATGGATAAGTTATCTTACGCGTCTGACAGTAGTACTTCAGCCTGGTCCACCTACCTACAACAAATCGATCGCGTTGCGCCTTACCTGGGCGACCTTACGCGCTGGATTGATACTTTACGTCATCCTAAGCGTGCATTAATTGTTGATATTCCTCTGCAAATGGATGACGGCTCCATTCGTCATTTTGAGGGTTATCGTGTTCAGCACAACCTTTCACGCGGTCCGGGTAAAGGCGGGATTCGCTATCATCCCGATGTCGATTTAAATGAGGTCATGGCCCTTTCAGCCTGGATGACCATCAAGTGTGCCGCTGTCAATCTGCCCTACGGCGGGGCAAAAGGTGGGATTCGGGTCGATCCTTTTAAACTGTCTGAAGGCGAACTCGAACGTCTGACGCGCCGCTATACCAGCGAGATCGGTATCATCATTGGACCGCAAAAAGATATCCCGGCCCCCGATGTCGGCACCAATGGCAAAGTGATGGCCTGGATGATGGATACCTACTCCATGAATCTGGGCACCACAGTGACTGGTGTGGTGACAGGTAAACCTATTCACCTTGGCGGCTCCCTCGGCCGTGAAAAAGCGACCGGCCGTGGTGTGTTCGTCACTGGCCGTGAGGTTGCTGGCCGAGCCGGCATCCAGATTGAAGGCGCACGTGTCGCCGTACAGGGATTTGGTAACGTAGGCAGTGAAGCCGCCCGATTGTTTAGTCAGGCGGGCGCGCGCGTTGTGGCGATTCAGGATCACACTGCAACGCTGTTCAACGCTGACGGCATGGATATGGATGCGTTGACACAATGGCAGACTGAAAACAAGCAGATCGCAGGCTTCCCTGGTGCACAAAACATCGAGAAAGAGCGTTTCTGGCATACGGAAATGGATATTCTGATCCCTGCCGCGCTGGAAGGACAAATCACGCGGGAGCGTGCTGAGATCCTGAGCTGTAAGCTGGTGCTCGAAGGCGCTAACGGTCCGACCTATCCGGATGCTGATGATGTTCTGGCAAACCGCGGTGTGATTGTTGTACCCGACGTGATTTGTAACGCCGGAGGTGTGACAGTCAGTTACTTCGAATGGGTGCAGGATATGGCCAGCTTCTTCTGGAGCGAAGACGAAATTAATAAACGCTCAGACAAGATCATGACGGAAGCCATGGTTCACGTATGGGAAAAAGCCAAAGAGAAAGCGTGCTCGTTGCGTACCGCAGCCTATATCGTGGCCTGCGAACGTATCCTGATGGCACGTAAAGATCGCGGTATCTATCCGGGTTAATGACTGAAAACACAACCCGCACCGTGCGGGTTGTGTTTTAGCGGTTTACCGCGCGTTAGCGGAACTGCTCCACCGTTTGCGCCAACTGCTGCGCCTGATCTTCCAGCGAGCTGGCGGCCGCCGACATTTGCTGCACCAGTGCGGCGTTTTGTTGTGTCGTACCGTCCATCTCGTTAACTGCGACAGTGACCTGACCGATACCGCGCGCCTGTTCATCAGAGGCAGAGACGATTTCATCAATGATGCTCTGCACTGACGATACGGCCTGCGTCATCTCATGCATCGTTTTGCCTGCTTCGTTAACCAGTTTCACGCCGCTTTGAACCCGAACGCTCGATTCTTCAATCAGGGCAGCGATATCTTTCACCGCGCCCGCACTTCGCTGGGCAAGATTACGCACCTCAGAGGCCACGACAGCAAAGCCTCGTCCCTGCTCGCCAGCGCGCGCCGCCTCAACCGCAGCGTTAAGGGCCAGAATATTCGTCTGGAAGGCGATGCTGTTGATCATCGTAGTAATGTCACCAATTTTCTTCGAGCTGTCATCAATCTGTGACATGGTCTGCACCACCTGCCCAACCAGCGCTTCGCCCCGGCTGGCGATTGAGGTGGCATTTTCGGTCAGATTCGTGGCCTGTTGAGCATTATCGGCATTAAGGCGAACCGTTGCGCTGATTTGCTCCATGCTGGCTGCAGTCTCCTCCAGCGCAGCCGCCTGCTGTTCGGTACGCGATGCCAGATCGAGGTTACCACTGGCAATCTCGCTAGCCCCTTCTCGCACCGACGCGCTGGCATCTTTGATTTGGCCCACAATAGATTGCAGCTGGCTTTGCATGGTATGCAGCGCATAAAACAGGCTGCTGTTGTCGCCCGGTGCAACGTGAAAGCGGTTACTGAGCTTACCTTCCGCAACCGCCAGCGCTATTCTGGCTGCCTCTGCAGGCTCGCCGCCGAGCGGACGCATGACTTTGCGATTGAACAAGAGCCCCAGTACCGCGCCGACCAACAGGATGCTTACCAGCATCAGTCCGATAGCCCAGTAGAGTTGGCGATTCGCCGCAGCCATCACCTGGCTGACCGGTGCGACAATTCCAACGTACCAGGGCTTATCGCTATTGCCTACCGTGACCGGATACCAGGTATACATGGCTTTTTCGCCCAGCACCGGGTCGTCATGTTCCACAATTTGCTGGGTGAAATTGTCTTTTTCCCCCTTCCACGCTTTGCCCGCCTCATCTTTATCTGGCGAGGAAACGACTTTGCCTGTGTTAGAGAGCAACAGGGCATAACCGGTGTCCTGCCAGGGTTTTATCTGGTTAACTTTCTTTTGTAGTGAGGCAAGGGAGATATCGGAAGTCACCACGCCGTAAAGTTTACCCTGATCGATAATGGGTGAGGCTACAGAGGTCAATAACGTTGGTATACCATTGTAGGCATAACTGTAGGGCTCAATCAGCGTATCTTTTCTTGTCTGCTGGGGAACCAGATAATAATCACCCTGACCCGGCGTTAAAAAGGACAGTAACGGATGCATGGCGTAATTACCGGCCTGATCGCGGTCAACAAACCAGGCATAACGGCCCTGTGGCGGCTGTCCGCTCTGACCTGCAAATTCAGCATCACGACCATCAAACGCGTTGGGTTCAAAAATCACAGACATCGAGAGATAATCAGGATTGGCTCTGAGTGAATATTCCATGATTCTGTCAGCGACTTTACGATCGTTAATGCCCGCTTTGGGCAGAGCAATCAGACTTTGGCCTAAGCTGTGCGCCATATTAAGGGCATAACTCAGCTCTTGTTGAATTTGCAGCCCGCGACTTTGAGCGATCTGCTGCAGATAATGTTCGGCCAGCGTTTTTTGTTCTTTTGCCGACTGCCAGCTCAGAACACCAATCGTCACGGTAAACCCAAGCGTAATCGTCAGGCCGCCCGCAAGAAGCATCTGCGTGCGGGTACTCATGGTTTTTTTAATGGGTTGAGTGGTCATATTGATTCCCCTGGAATACACCGGCTAAATTAACCACCCTGTCAGATACAATCTTTCATGTCCCTGGAATAACTATCGGCGCGCCAGAATTTAACTTTAATAAGATGAATCAAAGCCAGAATCGGCTCACATTATCCGTTGCGGGCAAAAAGAGGATTTATGATTTCGAAAGACAACGCAGAACATTATGTTTGGGGAAATAACTGTGATGGTTGGCATCTGCTGAAACGCCAGGATTTAAGCATTATTCATGAACATATGCCGCCTGCGACTGCTGAAACCCGACACTTTCACGTTCAGTCTCGCCAGTTCTTTTTCGTTTTAGAGGGAGAGCTGACGATGGAAATTGAGGGCATCGTCCATCTCCTGCAGGCGCAGCAAGGCATTGAGATCTCACCGGGTGCGAAACATCAGGCACGTAACGACGGAAATGACAGTGTCACTTTTTTAGTTATTTCCCATCCGACGACCCGAGGCGATCGTACCGATCTGACCTGAACATGGCCATAATAATACGCAGGAATCCGTTACTGATCTGAATAGTATTGATATGAAACAATACATAGGCGGGGATTAAATGGCAGTCTGTGCCCTCTTCTAACCAGGCATAACTGAACCGGGAACCCATTCATGCTAAACAAATCAGGCTGGTTTCATGGTTATGTACTTTGCATGACGTGCATGGCCAGATACCTTCATCACTATGCTTTTGCCGTGACGCATTTGATTCGCTGAGAAGGATCAAAAACCCACCGCTGAGTCGGTCATTGACGGATAAAAGATGGGAAAAGAGAGTGTTTATGCTGGAAGCAGGCTTCCAGCATAAACCGGTCAGGCGGCTTTGACGGCGCGGACTTTCTTGTCACTTTGCGGCGCATGATCAGCATCCGTCGCTTCAGGGGCGCTACCGCCTGAGGTTGACTGAGGCAGTTTACTGGTGCGAAGAATGTGCTGCACGGCGTCTTTTTGTTCTGCCAGCAACAGGCCGAGTGTTTCAGCCTGAGATTCATCCATCTCCGCCTGATGAGTCAGCAACCAGTCGGTGAACGCTTCCGCCATATCCAGCATTTTGTCGTAGGCATCAGCCTCTTTTTTGTTGGCAAATGTCATCTTCTCTTCACCTTTTCTGACCACTACAAATTTTGTCTCAACAGCCATAGTTTTGCCCTCAGGTACTGTGTATTTATACAGCATACCACAGTAATCCGCATTTTCCAGAGAAGAATCACCACGCCCGATAAACCTGACATGCGGTTCAGATTTTACAACGACGTGGTCAGCCCCGCCCCACGCATCACGCCAGAAGCGCTTGCATAAAATCGGCCAGGGCTTTTCGAGGATCGTCTTCTTCAGAGACGATCATTTCAATGCCCCACTGACCCAGCACTTCTTTTGCCACCGGGTTATTGCGGTTAGTGAAAAGGTACGACTTGGGGCGCGCAGTGGCCAGGCCCGTGCGCCCCCACATTTTGGTCAGGCGATAAAACAGCAGACGAATATTAAAGTCACTGATGCTGTAGCCCACGAACAACACCGAATTCCCCATGACATCATGGGTCAGTTTGATATCCAGCGGCGAATCAAAATAGAGGCGCTCAAAGTAACTGCTTTCATCTAAAACGATGGAGGTATCATCATCAAAGTCGCCGTGCAGTTTAATGATGTGGCGCTTGTCTTCAGTTAATGACACCAGATCGGCCGCATTCGCGACTTTTGAGTAAGGCACACCGTGCGCCTCATGTGCCGCTTCCAGCCAGCGGTCATAATTGGTGGTATAGATACGCGAAAAGTTGCCCTGCGTGATCATGGTGTGAATTTCAGAGCTACGAACATCAATATCCGGCCGATGCCATTCGCGATCCATCCAGCTTCTTAACGGCCCTAGCGATCCTTTTTTTTGCTTATAGTATTCGGCCAGGGAAAGGTGCGTACCATAGGTATTAAAAATTTTGGGATCGTACCCCAGCTCGTTGGCCAGATGGGCAATGAGCTCATGCCATTCTGGCAGGCCAAGATTGCGGGACAGGCCTGCACCGGCAAAGAGTATCAGCTTACCGGAGTCATAAGCCCGCTTCAGTTCAGGTTTCATGCCACGCCTCGTGCTGTTTTTAAGAAGGACGCGAAGCGGTCCAGTGCAATGCGACGGTTTGAGATTTCATTTTTCTTGTCGCCCATCTCAGCGAAGGTTTGATCGTAGCCTTCAGGAATAAACACGCAGTCCCACTGAAAACCACGCGGGCCCGCCGGTTTTGAGGCAATAGTGCCACGTAATTCGCCGTAAAACTGATACATTTTGCGCCCGTCACAATAGCCCAGTACGGTTTTGGCCGTGACGCCCTGGCTATCGAGGCCATTAACGAGGGAGGCAAAACGATCGGCATCCAGCCGGTTCCAGAATATGCGCGTCAGCCCCGCAGGCAGGCCATTCAGCCCATCGAGATAAAGTCCGGTATGCTCAACGAAGAGAGGGCGCCCAATAATTGAGAAGGCTTTTGTGAGTTTGTCACGCACCAAATCCAGCTCATTCTCTGTTTGAATTTCTTCAATACGACGAGCGATCGGCAAGACTTCGACGCCCACTGGCTCCAGGATTTCACGCACCTCCGCCAGTTTTTGCTCATTAGCCGAAAGGAATCTGATTTTCATACTTCTTCCAGGTGAATTAGTTTGCCTCAGACAGCGCTATCATAGCGGCAGAATGGAGGATTAACGCTGGTCAGTGTAGCGCAAATCCCCGACTTTCTGGCCTGGCAATTACGTCAAAACGTGATGGATCAGCGATTTGCGTCGGGCCGAAGGGGAAAAAGCAGGGGAAGCAAGCGCCCCGGGTGAGGCGCTCACTGGTGAAAGTCCGCGTCTTCAGAAACGGTAGCTGGCAGTCACAGAGACGTTGCGGGGTTCACCGTAAACGATATCCCCCGCAACATTCGTGTCATAGGTTTTATCAAAGAGATTATTAATATTGCCCTGAACAGCAAAATTTTTCGTCACCTGGTAGCGGCTAAATAAATTGACTAACGCATAGCTGCCCTGCTCTGCACGCCACGTTCCGTTTCCTTCCGGTGCCGAATTATCGCTCCAGACGTGCGTTTGCCATTTCACTCCGCCACCCACAGTCAGATCAGGGAACATGGGTAAACGGTAGCGCGTAAAGACGTTTAACTGCGTTCGCGGTAAGTCGGGTTTTACCGCCGTGCCATCACGCTGTTCGGCAATATAACGCGTGCCTCCCAGGGTCATCTGCCAGTTATCTGTGATTGCGCCGTTAATTTCGAATTCAATTCCTCGGCTTACCGTACCATTTTTGCCTTCATACGCTGACTCGGTGGTACCCGGAATAATGCGACCGGTGGTCTGTGCCACATTATCCAGCTCAGCCCGAAAGACCGAGACTGACGTGGTCAAGCGGCTGTCGAACCAGTCAGATTTAACGCCGGCTTCGTAGTTCTTACCAATAACCGGCGCCAGATAGGCACCTGAGAGATCACGATATGACTGCGGTTGAAACACGGAAGTATAGCTGGCGTACGTTGACCAGTTCTCATCAATGTCATAAATCAGACCCGCATAAGGCGTGATGTTATTTTTTTCCATATCGTTGGTCAGCGTATTTTTGCTCCAACGGGTGTAACGTGCGCCCAGTATCAGATTTAACGGATCCGCCAGTGAAATACGGGTGGCAAGGTAGCCCGAGGTTTGTCGGGTAATATCCTGCTGGGACAAGGTGCGCGCCGCCCAATCCGTTTCCGGGAACTGGCCGTCAAAAAGGTTAAAATTCCCCAATTCTTCTGGCGAGATATTCGCAAAAGTACCGTAATAAGTGTTTTTTTGTTTGCTGTAGCTAACACCGACCATTAATTCATGGGTGCGTCCGAAGAGTTGATAAGGGCCACTGGCGAAGGTATCCACAGCATCGACTTGACGTTTGGCTGCATTATATCCCGTGCCCGCAACGACAGGATAATCCGCATAGGGAGAAACGCCTGCACCCGTATTTTTGTCAAAATAGCCGGCGATATACATCATTTTGCTGTTAAGCGTTGACCGATCATGGGTGCCGTTAAGGGTCCATTGCCATCCACTTGCAAAAGTGTGTTTGAGCCGGGCAAAAAGTTTTCTGCTCTCTTTATCGTTATAAGTCCAGTCAGGGGCGGTATTAAAGCCGCGACGAAAATGGGTTTTACTACCGTCTGTGTACCAACGCGGTAAACCGCCCCACATTGGGCTGTCAGTATTCAGCTGCTGAAATTCATAGCCTGCAGATAATGTGGTGGCGTCATTGAGATCGGCATCAATCACCCCATAAACAAATTTCTTTTCAGCACCATAACGCTCAATAAAGCTATTATTATCCTGATAACCCGCAATCACTCTGCCTCGAACATTTCCTGCAGCATTCAACGGGGACTGCACATCCATAACGTAACGCTGTTTATTCCAGCTGCCATAGCTGGCGGATATCTCGCCTTCTGGCTGATGACTGTCGGCATGTTTACGTACCATGTTAACGGCAGCGGAAGGATTACCGGCACCGTTCAATAACCCGTTTGCACCCCTGACCACTTCAATGCGTTCATATAATGCGCTATCCGTCTGTGCATCACCCAAATTCCAGCGTTCTTCGAATACAGTAGGAATACCGTCAATCAGGTAATTGTCGATTAAAAACCCGCGAGAATAATAGGTCTTACGATCCATATCCGCTGTGCTCGTCTGAATAGCCGTGGTGTTGTCGAGAACATCATTTAACGACTGTAGCTGTTGGTCTTTCATGCGCTGCGCGCTGATGATGCTTACAGACTGAGGAATATCGCGCACGGTTGAAAGTAACTTATTGCCCGCGCGGGTAACAGGTACGCTGTAGTCCGAGGAAGTATTTTCGGAAACCGGCTGTTCAGCCGCAGTAACGATAAGCGTCGGGTTGCTCGTATTCACATCCGATGGCGTCTCTGCAAACGCATTATGTGAAGATACGCCTGCCACAAGGGTTGCCAAAAGTGATAAGCGTGAGGGAACCAGAGGAAAAGTGGCCTTCACGCGATCCCTGTTCAGGAGGGGGATATTCAGAAACATTCTAACGCCTCGTTTTCTTTTTTTTAGCTGCCACTGCCCTGCATCAGTCCCAGTTAACTACCGTGCGGGCTGGCCATCAGGAATAAGGACAAAAACAATAACATGTAAAAACAAATGAGAAATATACTCATTTAGATTATCATTGCAAGTTATTGTTAACATTTATCTTTAAAAGCGTCAGAAAAGCCGATGTGTGTATTCTGTTGATAATGCAGATGTTTTAGCGCAAGTCGGGCACAGTACTTCTGAACCCGAGCGCGTGACGTAACGCTGAAATTAGCTGGCCTGGATATTTTTGAGCCATCCGTTTTACCCCTGTGTGAACAGAATTATTTCTCACACTCGCTTATGTCTTTTTTCCTTATATATAATGCGGTCATTATCTGAGACAGGTGGACTGCAGGTTTAAACAATATGGAAAAAATGGGTAAAGGCTGTTATTAACAACGGTGATGTGAACGTTATTGCCCTTATTGACGCTTCGCTTATGTTCAGATAATACAGACTTATGGCCGTTGGGTTGACAGAGAAAACGTTCCGTCTGGCATGAAGCCTGCCACAGGTTACAGGTTGCTTTATCGGGTTTGTGTAATTGCGAAATCCGGAATGCTATTTTTCTCAGATCGGGTAAAGCCGTTTCTCACCTTCGCAAAGCAGCCAACAGCTGCAACGGTCGGGTTAAGGAAGGTTTGAGGGATGTCTGGCATCAAAATCAGGATTTACACATAACAAAACGTTATCCTCAATAGCGGTTTTTTTAGTAAGGCATTTCGTCCGCTCAGACCAGCTTTTATTTAAGGGTGGCTATTATTAACTATACGTTATCATTTCTCTCTGACGAGACAAATCACATCATTCCAGGTTTGCAACGTGACGACAAATCAAGATAGCCAGGTATTAGGTTTTGATTTTCATTGATTTTTTAACTTAAAAAAGAGATTCTATAATTCATGTTGTGTAGAACCTGCTCGCCTTTCATTGGCATGAGGCGGTTTAAATATGTTTAAAACATCAATGTATTCTTAAACTTTATGCCGTTTCTCAGGTTCTGAAAGTCAGTAATAATCTTTACAGTAACAAATTTGTACATTTCGGCCTGAAGAGATATTTCCTTCTGGGAATATTTTTCGTAGAATGGCTCTGTTTAAAATATTCGCTGTAATTTAAGGATTAATCAATGGATGCGCTCAAAGCATTAAATAACCTTCGTATTTTACGCGCACAAGCCCGGGAAATTGAGCTTGATGTGTTAAATGAGATGCTCGAAAAGCTTTCTGTCGTTGTCGCTGAACGCCGTGAAGAAGAAGAAGCTGAGCAAGCCCTGCTGCGTGAAAAAGCAGACAAGCTGGCTAAATATAAAGAAATGCTGATGAATGACGGCATCGATATTTCTGAGCTGATGGATTTACCTACAGAAACTAAAACAAAAGCTAAACGTGCCCCGCGCCCGGCTAAATATCAATATACCGACGAAAACGGTGAAAAGAAATCATGGACAGGTCAGGGCCGTACACCATCGCCTATTAAAAAGGCCCTGGATGCAGGCGGTTCTCTCGATGACTTCCTGATCTGACATAATTAAGCGGTGTCGATGAGGACACCGCTTTTTTATTGGAAACAGCCTGACTGTCCCGTTAAAGGCTCATGACCATGACAGAGGAACTGTCTAATTTCAGCCTTTCACCTTCATAACGATGATGTAGAAAATGGTAACTATCACTGTTGATAATTACCTGTAATGATTCCGAATACTTTTTCAGTGCAGCGCGCATCTGCACGACATAGTCGTGCGTATCGTAAACACGATCTATCCCTTCTAATGCATGATTCATGATTTTTCTTGCCACGTCGTTGGGCGTGTCCAGTGCAGATAACTTTGAGCGTGCCGTTCGCCGCAGGTCACGTGGTGTAAAATGTTCCAGTCCCAGGCCGCGCGGTGCGCGCAACATGCGTCGCAGAGCCTGATTAAGCGCACCTTTTGACAGCGGTTGCATCACATCGCGCGGTGCCGGTACCAGCCAGGGCGAAGCAGGATCGCTGGCCTTTAACAACGACTCGATACACAGGCGCATCAGGGAAGAGACCGGCAACGTATGTTCACGTTGCGATTTGTTTCGCGTACCTTGTTTCCACAGCCCTGACTGTAAATTAAATTCTGCTTTACGAGCCTGAACGATCTCGTCTGGTCGTCGCGCGCTCACCAGGCAAAGCCGCAGTGCCCAACGGACCTGTTCAGAAAGCGCCCAGTTGTCCAGCCCATGCCAGAACACCCAAATCTCAGCATCCGACAACTGTCGACTGCGCGGTGAGGCCGCACGGCCTGCAATGTCACGTTTTTTTATTGAAGCAACAGGGGAATGCTCAAGATAACCCTGCATTTCTGCCCAGGATAAAAACTGTTTTGTCAACGCGAATACGCGCCGCGCCTCTTCCTTTTTACCCTCTGAAATCAGTATGTTATATAGTCTGTTTAGTCGTAATCGCGTCAGATTCTTCAGCGGGAGTGAGCCAATATTCGGTAAGACATGCCGGAGAAGGGAGGAAATCGCGATTTCAGGACGGCGACGCGTAACGAGTAATGACAGCTTTACCCAGACCTTAATGACCTGCTCGACCGTGCCCTCGTCACCAAAATTATCGACTTCAGACAGCGAAGCCTTTCTGATCTGCTCCAGCCATACCATAACGTGATGGCCGACATGGGGCGACCTTGTATTTATGCTGATTTCAGCCACTGCCCTTCCCAGATAATAAAGCCGTATTGCAGATTCTACCTTTCTGCCGACTGTGACTCCAGACCTGTTAAGTCTGGAGTCACAAAGACGTCGCTACGCTGATTCTGAAAAGGAATCAAGGCAAAGGGATGTAAAACGGCAATGACTGTGTTAACGCCTCGACGCTACGCAGAGAAGCTGCCCTTCCCCGTGACATTCGCCAGGAGAGACGTTTTTCTTCAAATCGGCATTGCCGTCGGGATTTTCAGAGGGGAATGAGGTGTTCACTGCCCGGCACTTAACACGCCGAAGGATGTGGGCGGGCTTTACCGGCGCTGTGCAGCAAGCGCAACATGGCGTTGCACAGTCATCGCTGACGAGACAACGGGAAACACGTTAATGACGCGGGGCGGGCGCGCTAAGCGGAGGTTTTCACCATAGCGTACATCTGCTCAGATTAAGATTGCGAGACTAAGGAGGATTCTTCGACAAATACAGCGTGCGTTTGCGTGGCAGCATCCATCTGGCTAACGGCAATACTGACCTGAAAAATGTCCTGCCTGTATTGATAAGGACAGCGAAATATTATCCATGGCATCGGCCAGCTCACCGGCCATACCGACAATTTTCAGAATACGTTTTCCGGTGCCGGTTGCCACGATGGGCTTATTCATCACATCCCTCCTGAACGAAGAGGAATACGTTATCTCCCTGCACAGATCCGCGATTGTGTTAACCTGGCAATACAATCACGTTTTTTATTGTGCGCAGAGATATCGGGATAAAACGTCAGCTTTTACTGAAGGTGTAGTTAAACACTTTGCCATTTTTTGTCTGTACCGTAAGCGTTTCACCTGCCGAGGTAGCCAGCGCTCTGGCTTTACTGTATTTCCACATCAGTAACTGTTGTCCGTTGGGATACGGGGATTCCGTATCAGGCGGGCCAAACATCGCGATCAGATCCGCTCGGGTTGTCAGGCCTGGCCTGATTTTCTGAACGGTTGCTGTATCAACATTGCGACCCACTGAGCTGGAGCATGCGGCTAGCGCAAAGATCAGGCCTGTGACGAAGAGTGCTCTCATAAGGTTAATCCCGGTGGTTAAGTGCAACGTGGACACGCGTAATCCTTTTATGATGCCGTTTTAAGGCGTAAAGCCCCGGATAAAATACCACCGCCTGCGTTAAACCTCCCGCACATTACCGCCACTCTGCACAATCCACGCCGCGTCTTGGCAACGGACATCCGCAACCGGCCTGTAACTGAAGCAGGAGCAACAATCAGACAAAAACAAATCTCTGTCTGATTGTACCCAACCCATGAATTGCAGACCTCAGCGCGATGGCCAGGACGGAACAGGCGTGATGCGTCAATATCGCAGATTTTCAACAGTAGATTATGGTTCATGATCTGCTAAGTAACATGAAAAGTTAACCTGGGTAATGCCGCATAGGTTTATGAAGTTTAACCCGGTCAGAGAATGGTGTTTGACTTTGCTGATCGGTCACATCAAAGACTAACTCTGCCCGGCACGCCAATAAAAGGCGCGGGATCAGAACAGATTAAATACGCACTCAGACTGTGCCATGAAGTTAGAAATTCATCGCGCTACTGGAAGAATGGCGCTTTAAGCATTTTATGACCGGTTAATTCAGCTTTCACTGTCACCGCAAAAAGCGTAACCTATATATAAAACGTATACATTCCATATAGGCTTCGCATGGGCATTGTTAAAATATCCGATCTGATGCATGAAAACTTACGCATCGCCAGCCAGGCGATGAGCCGCTCAATAAATGCGCAGGCTGAGCACTGGTTAAAACTGGGTATGCTGGCCGAGCTGTATCCCCAGCTGACACAACATGAGCTTGCTCAAACATTAATCCGCATCGAAATGAACGGCGGTGCCGATATTCGCCAGGTACTACATCATGCCGATTTAACCCCACAAGGAGAAGTGTAATGGGGAACGTTAAGATCCATTCTGCAGAAGAGATTGAAAAAGCCCGTGCTGCCGGGCATGCTGCCGCCCAGGTGCTGGCGATGATCACCCCTCATGTACGCCCGGGGATCACGACAGAGCAACTGGACGATATCTGTCATGATTTTATTGTCAATGAACTCAACGTTACGCCCGCCAATATCGGTTATCACGGTTACACCCGTACCACCTGTACTTCCGTTAACCATGTTGTTTGCCACGGGATCCCGGCGGCCAAAACATTAAAAGAAGGTGATATTGTGAATATTGATGTCGCCATTATTAAAGATGGCTGGTATGGCGATACCAGCCGAATGTATTTTGTGGGGACGCCATCCGTGCGTGCAAAACGGCTGGTGGATATTACCTATCAGTCCATGGTTGCAGGCATTAAAACGGTTCGCCCGGGCGCGACACTGGGCGATATTGGCGCCGCTATTCAGCGCCTTGCTGAGAGCGCGGGTTTTTCCGTGGTCAGGGAATATTGCGGTCATGGCGTCGGCGAGATTTATCATACCGAACCTCAAATTCTTCACTACGGCACGCCGGGCGAAGGAATGCCTTTACAGGCAGGCATGATTTTTACCATCGAACCCATGATCAATGCTGGAAAAGCAGGGACCAGTGTGCTTTCTGATGGCTGGACGGTGGTTACAAAAGATCGCTCGCTGTCTGCCCAGTGGGAGCATACCGTCGCCGTCACCGAGACGGGCTTTGACCTGCTCACGCCCTGGCCTGAAGGCACTGGCGACTATCCGGCTATCTGATACTTATGCCGCCTCAGAGGAGGCGGCATTGATGACGGTCTGGTGATGCACTACGGGTGGACGTTACCGAACCCCGCGATGCGTTGTTCCGCTGGGGATCAGGCCCGCCATAATTTCAGGCCATCCCGCCCTGATCGTTTCACTTCATATAACGCTTTATCAGCGCGCCGCAGCCACTCATGTATTGAGTCGGCTTTATCAGCACTGGCAATGCCAATACTGACTGAACACCTGAACGTTACAGAAGCAGGCAGGCGTAATTGCCCAATATTTCTTTGAAGCGATTCGGCCAGTCTGATGATGTCAACGTCATTCGAATCACGAATGATAACGCCAAGTTCATCTCCGCCAAAGCGTGCCGGAATGTCTTTCATACCTACGCTGTCACGTAACAGGCCGGAAATTTCAGCCAGCAAAAAATCCCCGGCTTCGTGACCGAACGTATCGTTAACGTTTTTAAAATGGTCGACATCTATCAGTATCAGATACGCTCTGGTGTCACCCCGCAAGGTGCGCAAAAGCTCGCTTTCAAGCCGGCGTTCGAACAAACGACGATTAGGGATTTCCAGACCGGGATCCATCAGCGCAATTCTCTCCAGCTCACGGTTCTTCTGACGCAGGCTCAACGTCAAATTGTGTGATACAACGCTGAGTGCCAACATATAGAATGTGGCCAGTGGAAGGGTAAGCCATGCTGTGCGCGTACTAAACTCCATCAAAACCGGCGCGCCTTCAATCGTCCATACCAGAATAAAGGCAAACAGAAATGCCTGCGTAGCAGAGAGCAACTGAGGCCAGCCTCCTGCGGCGTAACGGTCGGCCATCAAAACCGCGATGATGACAAAGGACGGCATAGGACTCACGGCCATCAGCGCAATCCAGATACCGCCAAATGCGGCATCCAGCGTTAAATTTGAACGCTCCCGCGCGGTGGAGTCCCGTGATTTTACGGCAAGGCGGTATGCCAGATAAGGCCAGATAAGAACGTTGCTAATCAGTAATACCAATATCGCTGGTTCTTTCCCCAGTTCCAGGAGAACGGATGCAATCGGCAAAAAACATAAAAGCGTGCCAAGCTGGCGCATGGCAAACATGCGACGGACAAATCGCGTGGATCGCATTTTAAGATGATGATCATCAGGTGAGTAATAGGTCATTCGCACGCGTAATTGACAATATATTTAGCGCAGTTTATCCACAAAAAACGCCCTGCGCTTTAATTTTTAAGACTTTTACCCTTTATTTGTTATTGCCGTTATGATGACTTATGCCGATGATTTGGCCGGGTCCACATGGCCCAACGATCCATGTTATATCGTCAGGCCTTAGCGCGACTGGGCGTTACTTTATCTTCTGCGGCCTTTAGCCACTGAGGCGGACCAGTTGAAATCGCCGACTTCACTGGCCGTTAGCGAAGAGGGTTTCTTTTTCCTGAGCGGTTTTTTACTTTCTTTTTCTGCTTTTAACTTTTCATTAAGAAGTTTATCGGCCATGACCTGCTGACGAGCTTCGCTGTTTAACTCTTTCTCTTTTTTTGCATCAGGTTCTTTGCCGGTGCGTTGACGGTGCTTCTGCATCAGGTTTTGAAGAACTTCATTAACGGCGAGTCGCTCTTCATCACTGAACTGATCGATGGAAATCATTTTCTTGTCATTCATAATCGCTTTCCTCGTGGTGAGTTCATAAGCAGTGTACATCATGCCGTGCTCGCAAAGCGCATTACCTGCGAGTTAAGTGGCTCAGTCTGACAAGGTTAATCACGTTAAGCAGGTATCATTTCCCTTCAGGCAGACTAAAATAAGCGGAAATTTCAACGAGAATCGACGTCATGAAAATTCCCCTGCACAACGACCACAAACCTTTTATCACTGCCCTGCTGGATGAAACGGTAGAGGCGATTGAAATGCACTCACCTCAGGCTGAACATATCGAACGCGCCTTTACCGTCGCCCTCCAGCAACAGAACCGCGAAGCAGAGGCGGACTGGAAGCGCACGATAACCTTTTTGGCGCTATTCGTTTTTCTGTATGCCGCACTGGGTGCCTCATTAACGCTGGACCTGAGCCCGGCTGGCGCAAGCCACAAAAGCATTGAGTATGCTCTGGAGGCTGTTCCGGTACTGATTGCCTTTTCAGGCTTTTTTATCTCCGTACTGTATCTGTTTATTGTTCGCGCCGGTTCACGCCAACGCCGTAACTGGCAAAAAACGATTTTGATTCTGGAAAAATACACCCTCGGGAACCTGTTTAAGCTGACGCACCAACAAGGCGCCGGCACAAGCAACTATTCACTCTCATCGATTATGCTTGCCCTTTCCCTGTTCATTTGCCTGACCTGGTTGATTATCTATAACTATCTGACCTTCACCACCAGCGGCGTATTCGGTAGCGTGATTTCGTTATTTATTAGCACGATGGTTTACGTCATTCTGGATATTCAACTCCTCAAGCCCTGGCTGTCCGTTGCTGAAGCGGAGCCGTCAGGCACTGAGGATGAGAAGAAAGCGGATAAATAATGCCTGCCCGCCCGGCCTGGACCGGGCTTTTCGTGATTTTCTTGCCCAGACAAAGACGACGTCGATCTAACCGAACGGTGTTAAGAAAATCATTTAAAGTATGTTGTAACTATTCCCATTAACCTGTCTTTGCATGCGGTTTCTTTGCGCGGTACTGACATCCCCTGCCAGCACCTTATACAGTCCGAAAAGATCAAAAGCAGGCAAAATAAGTGACAGCGTCACGTTAAGTTTGTTTTTGAAGAGGCTCCCCTTCCGCGCTCATGATTGAAAAGCCGCCATTGCGGCGTTAATCAAAAGGGAATTCGCGCGCCAGCACTCTGGCAATGACGTTTAGCGCCCCTTCATCCTGATTGCTTTCCGTTTTAAACCGCGCAACGGCTGAAACCGACTCAACTGCATTGGCCATTGCAAAACTGAAACAGGCCTGGCGCAACATTTCGATATCGTTTGCACTGTCGCCGATGGCCACCACCTCACAATCGCTGATGCCCCATTTTTGTTGCAGCAAAGCAATACCATGTGCCTTGTGACAGCCTGGAATAATCAGGTCAATAAAGCCATAGCCGCTCGATACGGGGTGCATAATATGATCGATTTCACCGAGCTGGTTATGCAGACGATCCATCAGGCTGTCTATGCCTTCGTTGGCCAGGTTAAGCGAAAACTTAAAAATGGTGTCATCGATATCATAAAGATTATCGCGCTTTTCAAGTCGGTAATAATGATTGTTAAGCATCTGAATAACGCTGTCTGGCATTGAAGAATGGACATAAGCGCCTTTGCGTCCACAAACGACAGTGCTGATATCCGGCTCTTTTGCCAGGATATCCAACACGCGGTGCACGCTTTCCTTTGCCAGCTCACCACAAAAAATTTCATCATCGCCTTCTGATACCCACGCACCATTTTCGGCAACAAACGCAATGTCGTTTTTGATGTCAGGAAAGTAGCGCTGTAGCTGATAATATTGATTGCCACTGGCGACAACAAAGTGAATACCTTTTTGCTTTAGCAGGGCGTACTGGCGTGAAAAGCGCTGGACGTTGTACTGCTTGTTTTCGTCCAGAAACGTCCCATCCATATCCACTGCAATCATCCTTACTGCCATTGTCATCCCCCTTTTTCCCGGCCTGAACAGGCTCACTCATTTTTAAGCTTACTCGTTGAAGGGGATAATGAGAATTCCAGTCATCAAAAATCCTTCTGTTCGCTCACATTGTGCGCCAGTTCCGGTTTTCACCAACAGCAATCTGTTAAACATAGTGCTGACTTTCGAATGAAATGAAATAAACCTTCATATGTAAAATGAAAACACTGTTAAGGGCGCAGTCATGAATGTAAAGCTTCAGCACACAGCGTTACCCACGGATATTTCAGCCGCCATCCGCCAGTTTAAACAGCAGATCCGTCAGCAGATTGGCGATGTTGAAGGCTTATTCAGGCAGGTTTGCCAGAGAACCGAGCAGGCGATAAGCGACGCAAAAGCGGAAGAGCGGCTAAACGGCAGCGCCTGGCCGGTTATTTCACCCGAGGAGATCACCCAAGGGCTGACGCCTGAAACCCGAGAAAGCATCAAGCGCCGTGGCTGTGTGGTGGTTAAGCAGCATTTCCCTCGGGAACAGGCGCTGGCATGGGATACCTCCATGCTGCGTTACCTGGACGAAAATCAGTTTGATGCACAGTACCGCGGCCCGGGCGATAATTTCTTCGGCAGCCTGGAAGCATCCCGCCCTGAAATCTATCCCATTTACTGGTCTCACGCACAAATGGAGGCGCGCCAGAGTCCTGAAATGGCCCAGGTGCAGTCATGTTTAAATCGCCTGTGGACGTTTGAATCCGGGGGCCAGCAATGGTTCGATCCGGACGTGAATCTTATCTATCCGGATCGCATTCGTCGGCGACCGCCAGGAACGACCTCGAAAGGGTTGGGCGCACACACTGACTCCGGCGCGCTGGAACGCTGGCTGTTGCCCGCTTACCAACGCGTTTTTCGATCGATTTTCGACGGCAATCTTGAGCATTACGACCCGTGGCATGCTGCACATCGCAGCGAAGTGGATGAGTTCGATGTTCCTGATACCACAAAATGCTCGGCTTTCCGGACGTTTCAGGGCTGGACGGCGCTGTCCGATATGATGCCGGGTCAGGGCTTACTGCACGTGGTTCCCGTACCGGAGGCCATTGCATATGTGCTGCTGCGCCCATTGTTATCGGATGTCGCTGACGATGAATTATGCGGTGTTAAACCGGGGCGCGTACTCCCGATTAGTGAAAAATGGCACCCGCATTTGGTAAAAGGATTATGCTCCGTACCGGCGATCACCGCAGGCGATTCGGTATGGTGGCACTGTGACCTGATTCATGCGGTCGCACCGGTTGAAAATCAACAGGGATGGGGAAACGTTATGTATATTCCCGCGGCGCCAATGTGTGATAAAAACCGCGCTTATGCGCATCAGGTGGCGAGTGCACTTGAGCAGGGTCATTCCCCCGCTGATTTTCCGCCTGAACATTACGAGGCCGGCTGGAAGAACCGGTTTACCCTCGCCGATCTCAATTCGGTGGGTAAACGTGGACTGGATTTAGCCTGAAACCAGCGAGACTCAACGTCAGAGCAGAGAACCATGATGAATACGCGTCAGCAGAAAATTATTGAACTGGTTAATACCCGAGGCAACGTCGCCGTCAGCGAACTGGCTGAGCTGGCCGGTGTGTCGGAGGTTACCATTCGCCAGGACCTCAACCTGCTGGAAGAAAAGCGGGTTTTACGTCGGGTTCACGGTGCGGCTCAGGCATTAGACAGCGACGACGTTGGCGTGCGAATGCATACCCGCTATGGGATAAAACTGGCGCTCGCCCGTTATGCAGCCGGGCGGATTAACGATGGCGAATCTGTATTGATCGAAGGCGGCAGCACCAACGCCCTGCTGGCACATATGCTGGCCAGCCGCAAAAATTTGACGTTAATCACCGTAAGCCATTATATCGGCCATCTGCTTAAAGACGCGGCCTGTGAAGTCATTATTCTGGGCGGCATGTTGCAAAAGCGCAGCGAATCAATGACGGGGCCCTTAACCCGGTATTGCGTACAGCAAATGCACTTCCATAAGGCCTTTATTGGTGCAGATGGCTGGCACCCGGAAACCGGCTTCACCGGGCGGGATATGCTGCGATGTGATGTCGTGGATGCCGTGCTGGCTAAAGGTGCAGAAAGCTACGTTCTGACCGATAGTTCTAAATTCGGGCAGATCCATCCTTATCCCCTGTCTTCCGGTTTTCAGCCCGGTCACGTCATTACGGAAAAGGGGCTTTCTCAGGACGTGGTGGCCGGACTCGCGGCGCAAGGTATCGGGTTAATACAGGTCGCGATCGACTCAGCACAGTAAAGGCATCAGGTGATGCCGGTAATGGAATCACGCACAACGAGGCTGCCCTGATAGGGAGTAAACGGCGTTAATTCACCGCCATCCAGCATAAAGACCAGTCGATTAATGGTGTCATTGATCATATCGGTAACGGGAAATTTAACACTGGAGAGCGCAGGCGTTATATAAGGGGCCAGCGGAATGTCATCAAAGCCAATGACCGAGACGGTTCCAGGTACAGCAATATTATTTTCTGTAAGCTGTTTGATCGCCCCGATAGCCATTTCATCATTGCTGGCGACGATAGCACTAAAGGGCTGTCCGCTCGCCAGCAATGTTTTCACCGCCAGCATCCCACTTTGCGCCGTCCATTTGCCCTGCACAATTAGCTGCTGATTAACTGCGATTCCCTGGGTGTGAAGCGCGGTTTTATAGCCCGCAAGTCGCTCCTGACTGGTCGGCGAATCCAGTGATCCCGTAATAAATGCAATATTACGATGGCCCTGTTCAATCAGGTAACTGACGGCCCTCTGGCTGGTTGCCTTCTGATCGCTGTAAATACAGAAGCTGTCATTGATTCGCAGACGACGATTAATGACCAGCACAGGCTGCTTGTGCTGCGAAATAATCGCATCCAGCTCGTCGATGCTGAGAAAACGCGGATAGATGATAACGCCATCGCAACGTAAATCGAGCAGAAACTGGATGGCAGCGCGCTCCTGCTCAGCGGTATGTTTGCCATCGGCCAGGATCAACTGCCGATTTTGCTGCTCCATAATTCTGGCAGAGTGAGACATTAACTCACTGAAAATGTTGCCACTGTACAGTGTGTTGGTTACAACCAGCCCGATGGTTTGGGTACTTTTATTTGCCAGATTACGTGCCAGCAGATTAGGTCGATAGCCTGTCTCCGCAATGGCCAGCAAAACCCGTTCCCGCTTCTCCTGCCCTACATAACCCTTACCTGACAACACCCGCGAAACTGTCGCTTTTGAGACGCCGGCGCGTTTTGCTACTTGTGAAATGGTTGTCATGTTATCGCTGCCAGAATCTTCTGAGTAAATGGAGTTTACCTAAGCCTTTCATTATTTGAAATATTTAGCCTTAATGTCGTGCCGCCTGCTTCGCCACTCAAAGTGATTATCATCACAAAAATAACATCAGCCTATTTTACACTCTTGTTTAAAAGGTGAAATCTCTTCATGATTTTGTGAAACCGGTTTCCTATTTAGCCGCACCGTGGGTCAGATGCAGAGTAAGGCAGGCTGACTGGCGAAGTAAAACAACAACACGACGGCCAGAGCGGAAACCCGAGCGCACTTTCCTCTTCCCTACGAGATAAAATCATGCCAGGAAATTATGCAGAGATTTCACAGGCTATCGTCAGTAAGCTGGGTGGCCTGACTAATATCAGTGCGGTAACCCATTGCATGACCCGCCTGCGTTTTGTGGTGAAGGACGACCGTCTGGTTGACCTTGCCGGCCTGAAAGCCATTGACGGCATCATGGGCGTTGTTCATACCGATACTCAGTTACAGGTGATTATTGGCAATGAGGTAGCAAAGGCTTATCAGGCCGTGCTGGCATTAGGCGAACCGCAGTCAGACGGCGCCGCGCCCGTAAAACGCAAAATGACGCTTAAAAGCGTAGGCGCCGGCATTCTGGATGCGCTGGTTGGCACTATGTCACCGCTGATTCCGGCTATTATCGGCGGTTCAATGGTCAAGCTACTGGCCATGATACTGGATATGGCTGGCGTATTTGAGAAAGGCTCATCAACCCTAATCATACTTAACGTGATAGGTGATGGTGCCTTCTTCTTTTTGCCCATTATGGTGGCTGCGTCTGCCGCGCTGAAATTCAAAACCAATATGTCACTGGCTATCGCCATTGCTGGCGTGCTGGTGCATCCCAACTTTATTGACCTCATGGCTAAAGCAGCACAGGGACAACACGTCGACTTTGCTTTTATCCCGGTTACGGCGGTGAAGTATACCTATACGGTAATACCGGCGCTGGTGATGACCTGGATTTTGTCTCAAATCGAACGCGGGGTGGATCGTATCACCCCTGCAGTGACAAAAAACTTCCTTAAGCCTATGTTGATCGTGTTGATCGCCGCGCCGATCGCCATTGTATTGATTGGCCCGATTGGTATCTGGATCGGCAGCGGGATTTCCGCTCTGGTTTACACTATTCACGGTTATCTGGGCTGGCTTTCTGTGGCCATTATGGGTGGGCTGTGGCCGTTGCTGGTCATGACAGGTATGCATCGGGTTTTTACTCCCACCATCATCCAGACCATTGCCGAAACGGGTAAAGAAGGCATGGTGATGCCTTCTGAGATTGGCGCCAATTTATCGCTTGGCGGCTCGTCGCTGGCGGTGGCCTTTAAAACAAAAAACCGCGAATTACGTCAAACCGCGCTGGCGGCGGCGGCCTCCGCTATTGTGGCTGGCATTTCCGAACCCGCTCTATACGGCGTGGCAGTGCGATTAAAACGCCCTTTGATTGCCAGTTTGATCAGTGGATTCATCTGCGGTGCCGTGGCCGGCATAGGCGGTCTGGCCAGCCATTCAATGGCTTCACCGGGTTTATTTACCAGCGTCCAGTTTTTTGACCCGACCAATCCCCTGTCGATTGTCTGGGTTGTCGCGGTAATGGTACTTTCCGTGGTGCTGTCGTTCATTCTTACCCTGATTCTGGGTTTTGAAGATATTCCAGAAACCACCCCTCCGGCGCCATCACAACCTGGCGCATCCCCCGAACAAACGAAAGCGGCTAACGCCAGCTGATCATTAATGACCCTGTTAAAGAGGATTTCATGTCTGAAGCAACATTCCCTGAAGGCTTTTTATGGGGCGGTGCCTTATCCGCCAATCAGTCAGAAGGCGCTTTTCTTGAAGGCGGTAAAGGACTCACTACCGTTGACATGATCCCCATTGGCCCCACGCGTATGCCAGTGAAGCTGGGGCAGGAAAAACGCGTTGAGTTGCGCGATGACGAATTCTATCCCAGCCATACTGCGATCGATTTTTATCATCGTTATCGGGAAGATATTGCCTTGATGGCAGAAATGGGCTTTACCGTCTTTCGCACCTCAATTGCGTGGAGCCGTATCTTTCCGCGTGGCGATGAAAGCACGCCGAATGAACAGGGCCTGGCTTTTTATCGTGATTTGTTCACCGAGTGTCGTAAACATGGCATTGAACCTTTAGTGACGATCTGCCATTTTGACGTTCCCATGCATTTGGTTACGCAATACGGTTCGTGGCGTAATCGTAAAATGATTGAGTTTTTTGCCCGCTATGCCCGCACCTGTTTTGACGCATTTGATGGGTTAGTGAAGTACTGGCTGACCTTTAACGAAATTAACATCATGCTGCACAGCCCATTTTCGGGTGCCGGATTGGTGTTTGAACCTGGTGAAAACAGTGAGCAGGTTAAATATCAGGCAGCTCACCACGAACTGGTCGCGAGCGCCCTGGTGACAAAAATCGCGCATGAAATCAACCCTGATAATCAGGTGGGATGCATGCTGGCAGGTGGCAATTTTTATCCCTGGTCGAGCAAACCTGACGACGTCTGGGCGGCGCTACAAAAAGATCGTGAAAACCTGTTTTTCATTGATATTCAGGCGCGAGGTGCTTATCCCGCCTACGCTGCGCGCCTTTTCCGCGAAAAAGGGATTCAGATTGAAATGGCAGACGGTGATGCGGATATACTCAAGCATACCGTCGATTTCGTGTCGTTCAGCTATTATGCATCCCGATGTGCTTCGGCCGAGATGAATGACAACAATAGCAGCGCGGCAAACGTGGTGAAATCCCTCACCAACCCGCATATTCAGCGGAGTGAATGGGGCTGGGGCATCGATCCGCTTGGCCTGCGCATCACCATGAATATGATGTATGACCGTTATCAGAAGCCGCTTTTCCTGGTCGAGAATGGCCTGGGCGCACGCGATGAGTTAACGGAGAAAGGCGAAATTATTGACGATTATCGTATCAGCTACCTGCGCGAACATATCCGGGCGATGGCCGATGCGATCGGAGACGGTATTCCTGTTATCGGCTATACCACATGGGGCTGTATCGATCTGATTGCCGCATCAACCGGCGAAATGAGCAAACGTTACGGGTTCGTTTATGTGGATCGTGACGATCGTGGAGAAGGCACGCTGGCCCGGCGGCGGAAAAAGTCCTTCTGGTGGTATAAAAAGGTGATAGCAAGTAACGGCAGGGATTTGGATTAATCGCACAGCGCGCTTCAGCCTCTTAACCGACTGAAGCGCTGCTGGCAAAACCCCCTGAAGCAGGCTGTCCTGCTTTTCAGGCGACACTGACTGTCGCCTTCAGGGCATTTACTTCTGCAGCAACCAGTGTTCGATATCGCTGGCCGGGAGCGGCTTCGAAAAGAAGTAACCCTGTATCTGGTCACAACCGTATTGCTTCAGCAAACTCAACGTGGCTTCAGTTTCAACGCCTTCTGCCAGTACCGTATAGTTCAGCTCTTTCAACATCATGATAATACTCCGCACGATGATTCTTGACGCATGATCGCCATCCATTCGGCCAATTAAAGACATATCGACCTTAATGACATCTAGCGGTATTTCCTGCAGATAACTGATATTACTGTAGCCCGTACCGAAGTCGTCCAGTGAAATAACAAATCCCTGAGCTTTAAGCGCCTCCAGCCCGTTAATGGCGATATCACTCTCCGTAATGAGCTCGTTTTCCAGACACTCAATGCCCAGTAGTGCTGTCGGCAAGGCTGCCGCCTGCATTTTACTGGCTAAGCCAGAAGCAAACTCTGGTCTGGAAAAGTCACGCTCGCTGACGTTCACGGATACCGGGATAAGTTCAAACTCGTTGTTCCATTGCTTAAGCTGAATAATGACGCGATCGATAACCCAGTCAGTGAGGACAGAAATCAGGTTGGTTTTAATGGCCAGCGGTATAAAGTCGGCCGGAAACAGTTCGCCTCTCTCTGGGTGGTGCCAGCGGATCAAAGCCTCAAGCCCTACGGTTTTTCCCGTTTTTAAACAGACCTTTGGCTGATAAGCGAGGTACAGGCCTTCATCTTTTTTAAGCGCCTGAGCCAGATCGTTCATAATCAAAAAATCTTCAGTGCGACGCGAATCATAAGCATGATCGAACGTCATGGCGCCCATGTTTTGATGGATACATTCGTGTAATGCACTGACCGCCTGGCGCACCACTTCATTCGCATCGATGTCGCGGGAAACAAACTCTGTCTCACCCGTATAAACATCAATATCAATCGTAATGTTATCCGCTAAATCTGCTTTAAGGCTGGTTAATACCTCAACGGTGCTTTGCGCATTATAACCACCAAGATAAGGTTGTATTAACGCAAACCGGCCGGGCGCAAATGAATACAGCATGTCATCTGACTGCAGTTGAAGACGAACACCGACCAGTCCGGCAATTTGTCTGAGCAGGTTTTCTACCGGCGCAATGCCAAAAGTACGGGATAACTCATACGCCTGTGGAATATCAAGGCAGTCGATGAGGATCAGGCGAAAACGACGATCGGGATTATTGACGGCCAACTGCTGCATGTCGCGAATAAGTCGGGGCCGGTTGGGTAAAAGCGTGATCAGGTCCGTGAAACTGGCAAGATTCCAGGCATCCAGAAAAGAACTAACCAGTTTTGCCAGCGACTTTAAGGTGTCCAGTTGCTCATCACTAAACGTATGAGGCTTTGTGTCGGTCACGCAAAGCGTGCCTAAAACCAGCCCTTCCAGATTAGATAACGACACGCCTGCATAAAACCGAATGTGCGGCTCACCCTCAACAAGTGGATGAAAGGTAAAGCGGTTATCCTGTAATGTGTCCTGCACAACGAGCTGTCCGTCACCGTCAATCACGTGACGACAAAGGGAAACTTCTCGTGCGGATTCTTTAAGATTGAAATTACGGGAAACCTTAATATATTGATTTTTATCATCAATAATAGAAATAAAACTGCCTGAAATGCCCAGTACCTGCGCGGCAAGATGAACAAACTTTTCCAGCACCTCATCCCTGGTAACATCAGGTGACAAAAGTGCTTTAACCGCTTTGAGACGATTTTCGTCATTGCCACTTTGATTATTGTGCACAACAGCCTCCCCTTGTGCGGGTGCAAAAACGCAGAAACTAATTTAGCCTAAATTTAAATATTTAGCGCCCTGTTAAAGGACGATTTATCGCAAACAAGGGCTATGCGGGACTGTATAACATGACCGGAACTTTTTTCTAAGATTTTTAACGAGAAACCGCGCCGTCAGCCTCGCGCCTGGCGTTGTCAGCTATGTCGATATCACACATGACTGCAAGCCAAAGTGAAGCAATCGCGCCAATAAACGACCTGATTATTCCGGGCATATTTATCATTCACCTCATCAAAAGCGCAGCTGCCTGCCTGAATAACCGCAGGCTATAACATGAAAATGCGTTCACCTGTTGCGCTTACCGCTCTTTCAGCAATATCTTCAGATCGTTTTGTGTAACGCGTTACCGCCTCATTCTCTGAGCCTGACGGGGCGGAAGCGAAAATGGCGGCTCATGCACAAGCGTAAAACGCGCGCTACCCTGTTGCTGAAGCCAATAACACCAACCGCGATCATATGGCTATAAATAGTGAAGATGTCGCAGGCCAGCTGTCGCGTCTTTTCTGTCTGATTTATCGACGCATAAGGTAACGCCTGTCCTGCTGCCCTTTCCTTTCTTCTGCACGGCTGTCAACAGGCCTTCGAAATCTGTCCTTCCCGTAGTAAGCTACGCCCTACAGCCAATATGGGTCATGTCCATTGAGCGTTGAGCAATGACGAAAGCTTACGGTAACCCGTTTGACTATAATTAACAGATTTAAAACCCCTGCCAGATGGCTTCGTTTATGGGCTGGGTGTTCAGGAATGGAAGTATGCTGACTGAAGAACAGTTGAATCACATTGTCACCCACCCCGACGACGTTTCTCATCAGGTTGTGGCAATGGCAAAAGAGTTACTGGCCTACCGGGCCGCTTTCGCGCGGCCCTATGCAGTCATAGAACCTTTGGGGATGACCTACATCGGCGATGAAAATGCAGCCATGGTCTGGCACCCAAAACATGGTGAAGACGGCGATACACGCTTGTATCTCAAACCCCTGATAGACGAGTAACGCTCGCTGGCGGGATAACGGTTGCGTGACCCAGGCGCGTATTTTATCAGCCGGTTCAGCGATGTCGTGTTCTGGCGCCAACCCTGGTACCTGCCTGACGCATTTATCCTGTCGCAAACCCTTAATCCTTTCTCAGCCGCGCGCTCCTCTGGGCAAATCTTGATGCCATGCCCGGGCAATAATCTGTGCCACGCGGTTAACGCGCTGTTCCGCCACGCACTCATCCGCACCCGATGGGTCTGCAACACCGCCATAGGCAACGGCGTGTTACACGGGTTCCGCGATCGTCAGCGCAGGGAGTGGGTTTGACAGCAACCTTTGCCGGATCTCATTATCCAGGTTGGCATCGGTGACAATATCCGTAAGCTCCTTCAAATGCACCACGTTGAACAGCGACCATGCGCCGTATTTTGAGCTGTCTGCCAGTAAAATTCGGCGCTGGGCGTTCCTGATCAGGTCCCGTTTGAGCGCGGCCTTTTCTTCTGTAGGCGACGTCACGCCCTTAACCCCATCCCATCCGTTACCGCTCAGGAAGGCAATGTCCGGATGAATATTATTAAGCAGTTTTCGCCCGTGGTCACCAATGCACGACTGGCTGCTTTCATCAATGCGACCGCCAATAATTGTCACTTCAATCTGTTTGAACTCAGACAAAAACAGCGCGATATGGAGATCGTTGGTGATCACACGCAAAGGCATATGGGTAATCTGTCGCGCCAGCTCAAACATGGTAGTACCGGCGTCCAGTATCACCGCATCACCGGCTTTGATAAAACTGGCCGCAACGCGGGCAATCGCGTGTTTCTCAGCCAGATTGCGCGACGACTTTTCCAGCGTCGTGGGCTGAGAAGGGATAAACCGGTTCAGGGTAACGCCGCCATGCGTGCGACTGACGACACCTTCGTGATCGAGTTTAATCAGATCGCGTCTTATGGTCGCAGGTGACGCACCGGTCACCGTAACAAGCTGTTCAACCGTGACCAGATTGTTGCCTTTAAGATAATTCATAATCGATTCTAAGCGACTGTTTTCTTTCATGTTATGTGTACCTGAACAGGTTTTTATTTTCCGTAATGCTGCCATGATCGCAAACTGTGCTTTTTGTGTCCAGGTAATCTCTGGAAAGGTGATTAACTCAGCTCACTGGTGAGTAATACCGCTTTATGCGCCCGCCTCCTGACCACCCTGCTCAGACTGTTCAGGTAAAATCGTTTTAATTTCTCTGACGAAAAGTGGAGACATTAAATATTGTCGCGGAGTACGAGGAATCGTTATTCATCCCTTTCGCAGCACCACACCAGCACTCTTGCTGGCTGCCTGACGATTAACAATGAATCGCGATAGAAGATAGCGGATCGGTAAAAATGGCGATATTCAGGCTGAATTCAAAATGCGTAGCAGGAGAGAAGGATAATACAGGGCGGGGACGTAGAGCATAAGTGGAATAACAGCAGCGTTCCGTGCTGCCAGGAATAGATTACCGATAAACGTTCAGACTATGCCGTTATAACGGCATGAGCATACTTACATGGCGTCACGATATTCTGGCCAGGCAACCGCATCGGACTGCCCCGAATCTGGCGACGCAAAAAGACTGCCCTGAAAGTTGATCACGCCCGCGGCTTCCAGCCACATCCACTCTTCCGCTTTCACGATGCCTGCGGCAATTACCGTGATTTCTAATGCTGAACAGCATTTGATGATCGCCTGAACAACTGCCTGTTTCGGGCCGCTTCGATGAACATCCGTGGTGATACTGGAATCAATACGAATGCGATCGGGCTGAATGTGGGTCAGCAATGACAATCCCGCCGATCCCGCACCGAAGTTATCAACGGACAGGCTGATACCGGCGGCTTTAAGCTCCCTGACAGCCACGGAAAACGCTTCCAGCCGTGAAATAACTTCGGTTTCACTGACGCCAATGACCACCTGCTCCGGCACCAGACCTGAGGCGTTGATGGTTGCAACAATTTTGGCAACGGCGTCCGGCACGACCACCAGCGTCATAGGAAGCAGGCTGACATACAGGGTCATTTCATCCGGACAGGCCCTGCCTGCCATCTCGAAAGCTTTAATCACGGCATCGAGGTCGGCATCATGTAACTTTTTATCCGACCCATTGGGATCGCTGCCGCTGTGGCGCGTATCCGTAATCGCCTCAATAGCCGTCACCTGCCTGGCAAGGGGATCAACAACCGGTCGGAAGGTGATACCCAAAGGAGAGGATTTTGCCGCGCTTGAGGCAGGCGCTTCAGGAATGAATTCCCAGTATTCTGACGGTAATACCTCGTAGTAGTTTTCTTTTTCACGCGCTTCTACGAAGGTACGCAGGAACTGCAGCGCTCTGTCAGCATAGGTCAGCTGATATTTGGAGGTGCCTTTATCGAGAACCGCCTGAAGCACGGTTGAACGATCGTGTTCACGCAAATCGAACAACTCCATTCCGGCGTTACCGAAGCGACGGGATGGCGCGTAGTCACGCATCAGTTCTACCACGTTGTGATGTCGGCGATCGGCACAGATACGTTGGTAAATAGCAAGAACGCCCTCTTCCGGGCCTTCCAGCAACTGGAAGAAATGTGTGCCATTAAACAACAAAATGCCTGTCACTTCATGGGAAGCATTAAGTATGCTGGCATCATCCACCATTCCTGGAAGCGTCTTAACAGGAACGTCATCCGAAATGTGGCTGCGATAAATAATGGTGGTCAGCAAAGGGCAGCTCCAACGTCGTCGTGATTGTAGAAGATAGCTTATCAGTTATTGTCCAAACATGCAGGTATCGGTTCGCGAACAGGCACAATAATTTACATTAATATACTACGGTGACGACGCTTCATCGCGGCACGATCCGGATTAATCTTGTGGCGTCGTGAAACCTATTCATTAAGGTTATTTATTTAAAAATGCCTATTCACCGTAAAGATCCCGACATGGCTTATTGGTTGACTTTAACGCCTCGTTACCGCCCGCCATTGAGACAAGATAATGCCTTGTATTAGCTGACATTGCAGACGTAACCATTGAGTGCCATCCCGTCAGGCGGCGTAATGCACAACGCATAAATGACATAAGACCCGGCATGTATACATTAAAAAAAACGAACAATACCTGAAATTTAATTTAGGGCTGAATGATAAAATAAAAGTGAATCGTTTGATTAAAATGGCCGCACTATTATTTATAATATTTCAGCGTCAAACTTCTTAACCAAAAAACAACGCCAAAAAAACGGATAAAATTTGCATTAAGTAAAAAGACATGAAAACTTTATAATTCCCACCCTCACTCTCCACAAGAAATAAATTAATTGCTTTTGCCTTTTATATTGATTGGGTTTTATTTCCAGCATTTGTCGTACACTCTTTTTTTGCAGTTCTATTCAGCAAACGGGCAGGAGCGGGAATGTCTATGGAATACACTAAAAAGGAACCTCACCGCACCAGTGAAAAAAATGCACTCAGCATTTCCGATCGCGGCCGGGATGAAGGTCTGAAGAAATTTCTGCGTCTGGCCAGCCAGCTGCTGGGCACCCATGGAAGTTATATTACCGTCCTGACCGATGAACAGCATATTGTTCGCGCCAGTTATAATATTGAGCTGCAAGATTCATCTCGCGAGCAGGCCTTGTGCCGGCACGTGGTCGAAGGCGGCGCAACGGTCGTTGTCGCGGATACCTGCCGTGATGCACGTTTTGCTCATCATCCGTTAATAACGCATGCGCCTTTCATCCGCTTTTATGTCGGCACGCCGCTAAAAAACAAAAATGGCCTGATGCTGGGGACGCTGTGCGTAACGGATACGGTACCGCGCGCTTTCGACAACCAGCAAAAAAATATCTTTGAATCCCTGGCAGCGTTAGTTGTCGCATTTCTTGACGCCTGGCACTCTGCGGCTTTTGTCGAACCGGTTACTGGCCTGGCGAATCGGGAACGTCTTGTTCGTGATATACAGCTCCTTGCTAATCTGAACGACACGGCTTCTCGCCGTCTGGTGCTGATTGACTGTATCGATATGTCACGCGCGTTCGAATTATCCCGATCGTTAGGTATGGCATCGCTGGAGTCGTTGCTTAAAGATGTGGCGACGCTTCTGCCTTTACGCCTTCGACCAATCAGTGGCGGCCTGCTTTATACTATCGCCACCGGGCGTTTTGCGATTTTAACCCATACTGACAGCCACATCAGTGCGCGCTGGGTGGTCGAGCGTCTGAATGGAATCAGTGCTGATGTCGGTGATGGTCTGACTATGGCCCTGACCACCTGCGTCGGGCAAACAGATTTTGTTGCCGGTGATGCCCCCGCCCATGAGGTTCTCCGACGAGCAGTCAATGCGCTGGAATATGAGAGTGACCAAAAGGTCTCGCCGTTTCGTCTTAGCGATTCAGGCAATGCGCCAGATTTTACCCTGATGAGCGAACTGGCAGAAGCCTTACGACACAATCACGGTTTACATTTAGTTTTCCAGCCCAAGGTATGCCTGAAAAGCGGCAAACCTGTGGGCCTTGAAGCACAGATGCGCTGGCACCATCCGTTGCGCGGCGAACTGCCGGCAGATAATTTTGCCACGCTGGCTGAGGGAACAGAGCTGGACAAACAGCTCACAGCCTGGCTGGTCGACCGCGCTATTTGCCGCCTTAAGCGTCTCCGGCATCACCCTATTCAGTTACCTGTAACGATAAGTCTTCACGAGCGAGATGTTGCTGACGTCGCTTTTGCAGAAAAGCTGGCGGAGAAAATGCTAAAGGCAGGGCTGCCGGTCTCACTGCTCATCATCAAGATAGTGAAAACGGAGCATATCATTGACAGCCCGGCCGCCATGCTGGGGCTGGAAATGCTCAGACGTCTGGGATTCAGTATGTCGTGGGAGGATGCCGCTAAAGGCTATAGCAAAATACGCTACCTTCGCCAAAGCCCGCCTGTCATCATCAAGCTTAATAACGTCCTGGCAAACGCGATCAATGCAAAAATCACTTCACGGCTGATAGCGCACAGTATTTTTAGCACCTTAAAAGAGTTTAATACGATCGTTTTAGCGGATGAAACCGGCTTTCACGCTGCGACGTCACCCCTTGCCACTCCCCCGCAAGATAATGATGTCGCATATGAATATTTCAATATCAAGCCCATGGCCGAAACTGAACTGGATGCCTGGCTGCGTTGGAAGATACCTGGCGAGCCTTCCGGACACTAACGGTTTACCCCTTCTGAACGCATTGCGAGGAGAGGTCTGGCCGATTGTTTATTTCTTTGCCAAATAACGTTTATTGTCACGCGCCTGAATACGCGCTTCCACGGGCGAGGGAAAAATATAATTATACAGGTCACGATACAGGCTCAAATGCTTGATCACGCCTTCACGAATGGTTTTTGTCATATCATTCACTAAAAAGTCACAGGTAGTCTGAAAACTTCCCATTTTAAAAAAGGCTTTATCAAAAACCGTGACTGTTCCTTCCCATTTCATCAGGTACTCATCTCGCGTCGCATCGTGGCTGGCAATAAACAGACCTTTATGGGATTTAACACCGTGGTTGCCAACATACGTCACCGGAGAATCATAACCGCGTTTGCTGCGCCAGCGGCAAAATTCATAAGGAACATCATAATGCGGCAAAATAAAATCGGGGCAGCGAAAGTGCGCGTCGCTTAATAAGCCATCGAGCGTGACAGAAAAATGCAAAAAATCCTGCATGAAATCGAACTGCCGCGTTTTAGTATATTCAACATGGATGTTGAAATTACCGGATAGTACGTACCAGTAATTAGTAAATCCATTGACCAGAATACAAAAAACCTGCCAGTCACTGAGACGACGATCCCCCGCTAACCCTCTGAAACGACTGATCATCAACCTTGATTTTGGATGCTGATACGCTTTAAGTAACGGATCATTCATACCTTTCAGTAACATCAGGCCCACTCCTTAGTAATTTGGCTTATCCTGCCATGTCGTTTTCATCCTGAAAAGGTGGCGTCTTCTGATTATGCGGCCTGAGGCACTGGCCTGACGCTTTCTCGCACGCATTGGCTGTTCCCACATGCTTTATCTCATCGTTTCAGGCACTTTCGGCAAACGCCAGTACGCGCTTGCTGCTGAGTGAAAAAGTGTAGAGGGCAGAAACACAATTTCAGAAAAGTTGCGGGTAATTGAGAGCGAGGATGTGGAAGAAATCAGAAGGGAAAGAGCGCCAGTGCGCGTTGCTGATGAAACTGAATAAAATCATGTTTCAATGCGCAATAGATCTTCATATCGCCCTGGCAGGCACGTTGTGCGGCGTATTTGACCGCAGCATATTCATGGCGAATCGCGGGAAAGTGTCGCAAATAATCCCGAAACGCCAGGTGCCGTATGATATGCGGATTCCCCGGGAGAAAAGCATGAATCTGGTGGGTCCGCGCCTGAACACCTTTAGTAAAATAGCGCCTTCCCGGAATACCGTTTTCTCCGCGCGGTTGATAGCCTGCCTGTATTAGCCCAGACTCTGCTGTTGGCGCATCAGGATTCATCACTTCTGCCAGAATATCGATGACAGGTTTGGCTGATAACCCTTCAACAGCCGTACTGCCAATGTGGTGGATAGCCACAAGATGCTCACCCAATGCCGCCGTGATAACGGCAGCTTCGGTAGAAAAGTGATCCGCCCATTCGGGCCGGTATTCACGGATAATCAAAGGGAAACGACTCATTGATGCGCATCCGTTCTAGCGCCCTTTTTTCTTACGACCCGGCTGGGTAAAGCGCTTGCGTGACGCCGGTTTATCCTCTGACTTTTCGCCCTGTTTAACGGCATTTTTTGCCGGTTTCTTTGCCGCCGGACTCTTCTGTGGTGTTTTCTTCGCTGGCTTGTCTTCTGAAGAGGAATTTTCGAGTAACTTAAACAGTTCAACCCGTTCATCATCCGTGAGATCGCGCCATTCTCCTAAAGGGATCCCTTTAAGATTGACGTTCATGATGCGCGTGCGTTCAAGCTTAGTCACTTCATAGCCAAAGTGTTTGCACATGCGACGGATTTGCCGGTTAAGCCCCTGAACCAGCGTAATACGAAACACGTAAGGCGCTTCTTTCTTTACTTTGCATTTTTTGGTTACCGTACCCAACATGGGAACACCTGACGCCATGCCCGCGATGAATTCGTCGGTAACAGGCTTATCGACGGTCACCACATATTCCTTTTCGTGGTTGTTGCCGGCACGCAAAATTTTATTGACCAGATCGCCATGGTTGGTCAGGAAAATTAAGCCCTGAGAATCTTTATCAAGCCGACCAATAGGGAAAACGCGCTTGCTGTGATTGACAAAATCACTGATGTTATCGCGCTCGCCTTCTTCCATAGTGGTAATAATGCCGGTTGGCTTGTTCAGCGCAATCAGCACCAAATCATCTTCATCACGTGGCTCAATTAACTGACCATTCACTTTTACGACATCGCCTGCAAAGACCTGGGCACCTACCGCCGCGCGCTTGCCATTGATGAAAACGTTGCCTTGTTCGATAAAGCGATCGGCATCGCGGCGGGAGCATATTCCGCTCTCACTGATGTATTTATTGAGCCGTGTAGATGATTGGGTCAGCATGGTTCCTCCAAAAACGCGCACTATACCTTACCGAAACCCGCTTGCGAAGCGGGATCCGTCAAACTTTCTGAGCCGTTCACCCTCCCTCAGCCAGGTAACGATTTATCTCGTGGCGGTGACCTCAGGACACAGGCCGGGGTATCCGTCAGTCCAGCGCCCGGGTTCATGAGAAAGCAAACTTTTATCGCGTCCCTGCGACAACATCCTCTTAAAAACGAGCGCTCAGGCCCAGGTTCCATGTGACGTCGCGATAATCACGGTCACCCACCACCGTCGAAACAGCGGCAAATGCGGTCACCGCCTCGCCCAAGGGCACATTGGCGCCAACGGCCATATCCACCCAGTCTTTATCCTGGCCGGCGCTGGTGCGCCGGAAGGTGGTGCGGGTAGATTTTAACCCCGCGCTCACGGCTGAGTCGTTGTCGCCAAACTGGTGGTTATAGCTGACCTGTGCCCAGGGGTTTATCCATAATCCTTGGGTGTCGATACGCCAGCCCGCTGCGCCAATCTGTGAGTGCCGCGTTTGATCGGAGAAACGCATGGCGCTGCTGCTGTCGCCCCGTTCCTGATAAGCATCTGCCTGCACGTAGTCCAGTGCATAGCTGGCTACCGGACCGGTAGTGATGACCTCGCCTAGCGGTAAATCCCAGCCTGTCTGGACGCGCAGCCCCATCAGTTTACCCCCGCTGCTTCCCTGCTCCGTTCGCGTTGCAGGTCCAAGTTTTATCCGCCGTTCTATTGCATCGTAATCCAGATCCGCATAGTGGACGTCGGCGTTAAGCCAGAGCCGATCCATCAGCTGCAGCTGGCTCCAGAGCGCAACCATATTGCCACGCAGTCGGTAATCATACCGATCAGAGGGATGCTGGCGTTGACTGGCGGTCGACAGCAACGCACCGGCCTGCCAGTTATCGCTCAGTTGATAACCGATGCCCACAGACAGGTTGGCGGTATCGGTGTCGCCATCATTGAAAACATCGTTTTTATTGCGGGCATGCTGACCGGCATAACCGCCAAATACGGTGAACTGACCGGCCTCAGCGGGTTGCTTGCGCTGCTGCTGAAGATGACCATCCAGTGTGTTGTGCATGTCATGCAGCATGGCGAGTGGGGCCTGCGTCAGCACCGCAACCTGCGCGGGTGCATCCAGAATCGACTGAATGTAGTCGGCAATGATGGCATGTACCGCCGGACTGGGATGAAGGCGATCGGCAAACAGATAATTTTGCTGGGACGAAAAACCAGCTATTGATGAGGTACAGTCAACGGAGGAGGTTCCGGGCGGACAGGCCATGCCTGCGGTATTACTCAATCCATAAACTGCGGGGTTGTCGATGACTTCACTAAAGAGCCCATTAATATCAACCCGGACGATATTTCCCTGGGTATTTGCCAGCGCGTTTTCCTCCAGCTGATTGTACCGCGCCGTCAAGGCTGCCGCCTGAGCGCTCAGCTGTTGCCAGGCGGCGAATAACTGCTGCGCGAGCAGATCGCGAACCGCCGGGACACCGGAGAGTTGTCCGGCTGCCTGATTGAACGCAGCCTGAATAGCCTGCTGTCTGGCGGCACTGTTGGGCGTTGCGGCGGCATCCAGTGACTGAAAGGCAGCGGACACGGCTGCGGCACTAAACGGCTGAAGAATCGCCTCGATCAGCGCGGGCGTGGCGCCTACGTTAGGGACTGTCGGCACAATCACGGTGCCAGCGCCAGCATTGAGCAGCGCTTTCACCTGACTGGCGGCCGCACCGGCACTGTTGTCAATGAGGGTGGTTGCCAGCGGAGGAAGCGCAACGGCTGCGGCCAGGTCGTTACCGCCTATCCAGTGAATATATAATCCGTTGGGATCGGCCCGACCGTTGGTCGATGCGAGGTAACGCGCCACCTGATCCTGAGTATTAAACTGCGGATTAATAGCGGGTACGGCAACGGCCCCGCCTGCCGCGTAGTTGCTGCCGCCCTGGGAAGAAGGCTGGAGCGTAAGCCCTGCCTGCCGCGCAAGGATTTCGTCATACAGCGGATTGGTTGCAGAATTATAGGTAAACCGACCCACATTTCCGGTATCGCTCAGGCTGTCACCGAATACGGTAAGACTGTCCCATGCCATGGCCGGCAGCGGTGTTGTCAGGGCACTCACCGTGGCCAGCGCCACTAAGGATACAGGAAACCACACGCGCGCTCTCTTCATCATTTGCTCCGCTCAGGGATGTAACAAGGATGGATAAATCGAAGAACAGCAAATAACATCACGGCTCAGTAATAGCCGTTGAGAGTAAAAGGCTCCAGGTGAAAGCTGGGGTGCGCTCGCAAAAACGAAAACTTTTTTTAAAATTCCGAAAAGTGCCAGCCACAGCCGCACCTGAGCCCGGAGCGCGAAAAACGTGCCCGGCGAGGCCAGGACGGAGGCAATGTCGTCAACCCTGGCGGCCGTGGACAGGCCTCATCAGGTTGGAGCTGTGTGACACCCAACGAAGGCGCTATTTTTTAGCCGCAGGCTTAAGCCCGCGGTAAAGGTCCTGCAGTCTTTTCATGGTTTTCACGGTGCGGTCAGGCAGGGAGGAGGCAACCGACAAAATCATCATCTCCAGGCAAACCATTACGGTGCCATGGAGCGGAATTCGCCCCTTCTCTCCACCGCGTGGAACGTTGATTACCACATCCGCTTCGCGGGCAAAAAAGGAGTCAGTGGCATTCGTGAGTAAAATAATGGGCACGCCGAGTCTTTTGGCTTCACGCACCACGGTGCTTCCCTCACGGTGGGCAGACTTCTGCGCCATCATGATCAGCACATCGCCGCGCTGCAAGGCCAGCATTTGCTCCGCCAGCGCTATCCCTGCCCGATTAAGTGAGAATGACGCCAGGCCGATTCGGTTTAACAGGCGGGCGCTGTAGTCCGCAAGGATGCCTGAGGCATTGATGCCAAAAATGGCAACCTGATGGGCTTCGATCATCAATCCGGTAGCCTCGGCCAGCGCCTGACGGTTTTGCTCAGAGGATAAAACATGGCAGGCATGAAGATGCCCCTGCAAAACAAAGTCTATGGACGAGGTGACATCACGCGTTACGTCGTTGACCGTGGTTGTCATCTTCTCCTCTGACGACATGCCAGGGCCGAACCAGGCCTGCAGCACTTTTTTCAGATCGCGTAAGCCCGAAAACCCCAGCGCCTGGATTGCGCGGATAACGGTGGCGTCAGAGGTATGATTGGCGTCAGCAATATCCATCGCCGTGCTGTCAAGCACCGTTTCCCGATTGCTATTGATGTAATGCGCGACAGCCAGAAGGCGTGGAGAGAGTTGATGCTCACGTGACCGGATACGCTCACCCACGATATCAACGCGGCTTTTAGTCTGCATTGCGATGATCGTCCGCCTTATCATTTTCACTAGTAAACATGTGATGTTATTCCCGCACGTATTGATCCTGAAGCGACATGAGTGCCGGAAACATGAATGCAGAAGGCCCCAATAAGCCGGATAAAGGATAATGTTTCTCATTTCCCGCCTGCAGATAATGGCCCTGCACAATGTAGTCAGCAAGCAATTTTATCGCCCACAGGATCCTCTTCCTGGGACAGCTTACGCGTTCACTCGCCCAGCATGAATTAAAAAAACCTTTAAATTCAATATATAAATTCATTCACGCACCGTTTTTACTGCATGCCAGGTAACATTTCAGAATGTAGTGAAAACCCTCTCTTTTCTGTTTACTACTACATCAGCCAATGATTGAATGATTATCAATTACAAAAAAGCGAGGGCGAGATGATGAGGTTATCTGCCCGTCGCTGAATAAATACACGCAATACACAGGGTTATTCCCTTTATTTCTGTCATTGATGATCAGCGAAAAAATAATGAAAAAACGTTCCAACGAGATTAAAAACCTGGGGATCCAGCAGGCAGTCATGCTGGCGATGTGTTCTGGCGCGTTGCTTGCCTCGGGTAAAGGCCTGGCGGCGGTCAGTGATAATACGGTGACGGTAACCAGTGACGCAGATCGTCACGATGGCTACACCATCCCCACCACCAGCGTGGCCAGCAAAGCCCCGGTGGCGCGTCTGGATGAGGCACAGTCTGTCAGTACCGTGACACAACAACAGCTTGATGACTACCAGGCCAGCAGCCTGAGTGATGCAATGCGTTTTGTCAGTGGCGTATCTGAAGCAAACACCCTGGCAGGCACGGAAGATGGCTTTGTGCGGCGCGGTTTTGGGAGTAATTCTGATGGGTCTGTTTATCGCGACGGCATCCGCAGCAGCCAGGGACTCAATCTGGATGCCACCACGGAACGCGTCGAGGTGCTAAAGGGTTCGGCTTCGTTACTCTACGGTATTCAGAATCCCGGTGGGATCATCAACGTGATCAGCAAAAAGCCGCAATATTCCTGGCACTCAGCGGTCAGTGGCCGCTACGCAAGCGAAGGCGGCGGTGCCGGTACGCTGGATGTTACGGGCCCACTGGGCAACGGCGTTGCCTTCAGGCTCATCGCGGAAAAACAACGCCAGGATTACTGGCGTAACTTTGGCAGTGATGAACACTCGCTGCTGGCTCCCTCTCTTCAGTGGTATGGGGAGAAGGCCAGCCTGTTAATCAGTTACAGCGATTATCGTTATGATATTCCCTACGATCGCGGCACAGCGTTTATCAACGGCTCACCCCTCTCACTGCCCTACAAACAGCGGCTGGACGATAAAGCCAATCATGCCTGGGGACGCAATCAGGCGCTGAACGCCCATTATGACTGGCAGTTCAACGACAGCTGGAGCACGCGCCTGACGCTTGGCTGGAATCAGCGCCGTTATGACAATAATGAGGTGCGGGTAACGGCCATTGATCCTGCCAGCGGCGTTGTCACCCGGCGCGCGGATGCCAATCGCGGCTTTAATCAAAAAACCAAATACGTCTCCTGGGATGTTCTGGGCAATCCGGAACTTTTTGGCATGACGCATGCGCTGGTGTTTGGCACCGATTATGAAATGAACCAAACCTATCGGGCGCATCAGTATCAGGGCAAGAATGACAGGCGCTTCAACTATTTCAATCCGGTTTATGACATGTTTTCTCCCGTCACCGACAGCACGACAGAGAATACGGCGAATGCCAACAACTTAAACCGTATCCACAGCCGCTCGGTTTATGTCAAAGACAGTATTTCGCTGACGTCCGACTGGATCGCCGTCGTGGGCGGGCGTTACCAACATTATGAGCAACGAGCTTCAAAAGGTTTTAACCCGGTCGTTCAGACACTGGATGATGAAGGGAATAAATTCCTGCCACAGGCCGGGCTGATTTATAAAATCACGCCAGATATTTCGCTCTACACCAGCATAAGTAAATCCTTTACCCCGTCAACCGATGTTGATGATGCGGGCAATGTCAGTCAACCCGAACAGGGAACGACATGGGAAGCAGGGAGCAAATGGCAAATCACCCCTCGCCTTTTCGCCTCGGTCGCCTTCTACAACATTGATGAAAGGCAGATGTCGTTGAGCATTAACGGCACCACCCGCCCTATTAACAAGGCGCGGTCTCAAGGGGTTGAGCTTGAGGTTAATGGTGAAGTGGCGCCCGACTGGGACATCAGTGCCAATTACAGTTATGACAATGCCGAAATCGTCGATGACAGAATTAATCCGGCCAACAACGGCCATCGCCTACAGAATGCACCTGAACATGCCGGGGCGCTTTACCTCAGTCATAACCTGGTGATAAGCAGTTTACCCGGTGATTTTCGTGTAGGTGGTGGCGCACGCTATGTTGGCAGTCGCGCCGGCGATCCGGATAACAGCTTCTCTTTGCCGGATTACGTTGTCGCTGACGGCTTTATTGCCTGGAACAATCAGCTACTGGGTAAAAAAACGCAGTTAAGACTGAATCTTAATAACCTGTTTAACAAACATTACTACACGTCGAGCGGCGGTAACCTGCGCGTACGTGAAGGTGAAACCCGTAACCTGATGGTGCAAGCCCGTGTTGAATTCTGATCCCTGCAAAACATTCTGGCGGCTCCTGCTCCTGCTGCTCTCCATGACAGTCAGCAGCGTCGCCTGGGGCAAGACGATTACTGATATTAATGGCGATCGGGTTGATATTCCCGATCGTCCTCAGCGTATTGTTCTTGGCGAAAGCAGAATGTTGTACACCTTCGCCATGCTGGAACCCGGCAATCCGTTCAAAAGGCTGGTCGGCTGGCCACAAGATCTGAAGAAGTATGACCGGCAAACATGGAATATTTTTGCGCACAAATTTCCAGAGATGCTCAGCATACCGTCGTTAGGTTTTGATGGAATAAATGATATTAATCCTGAACAGGTGATTGCGTTAAAACCAGACGTGGTGATCCTGCCCGAGCTCGCCCGCAGCAGTGATGCCGGGCAACGGCTGGAAAAGGCGTTGAAAGCGGCAAACATTCCCGTGGTTAAAATCGATTTGCGGGTCCATTTACTGCAAAACACCATGCGGAGTGTTGCCATCCTTGGGGATGTACTGGATCAGCCACAGCGTGCATCGGCGTTCAACCAGTTTTATCAGCAACATATGCAGGTTATTCAGCAGCGCCTTGCCCGTTATCAAGGCTCTAAACCTACCGTGCTGTTACAGCTCCACCTGGGCCGCCGCAATGAATGTTGCGTCACCGCTGTGAATGGCAGTCTCGGCGAGGTGTTGTCGCTGGCAGGGGGAGATAACATTGCCGGTAAAACCCTGGCTGGCGTTTTTGGCCGACTGAATGAAGAAGCCGTGATTGTCGCGCATCCGGATTTTTATTTTGCGACAGGTAGCGGAGACAGCGGCGATTCATCGGATCTGAAGATCGGTCCCGCCATCAGTTCGGCTGAAACACGCGCGTCCCTGATCCAGCTGACTGCGCAACAAAATGGCCTTAAGCAGCTTCGGGCCCTTCATAACGGTCATGCTGCCGCGCTGTGGCACAACTTTTATCTCAGCCCGTGGCACGTTGCGGCAGCGGAATTTTTTGCTAAAACCCTTTATCCGGATCGGTTTAAAGACGTTGATCCGGAACACACCCTGCAGCAGATATTCACCACGTTCCTGCCTGTTCCCTATTCAGGAACCTACTTTTATTCGCTGGAGAAAGCATCGCCTTAAAGCGCGGTCTGGCGGCAGACTGAACATCGCGCCGCCAGAACCGGCTGGTATAATATCAGTGTTGGTTTTTGACCCTTACGATATCGGCCATCACTGATAACGCTATCTCCGCAGGCGTTTTACTGCCAATGGCCAAACCTATCGGTGCCTGAATCCTGGCCAGCTCATCCTCAGCCAATCCGGCTATCGTCGTTAAGCGTGCCTTACGCTTAGCGCTGTTTTTTACCGATCCCATGATGCCGATATAAAAAGCGTGCGTATTGACCGCTTCCATCATGGTTAACTCATCAATACGGGGATCGTGTGTTAACGACACAATGGCAACAGCAGCATGGGCACCGTTTAACTCCAGCCAGCGCGCAGGATGCTGCGGCACAATCGTCACGTTGTCTTCACCCGAAAAATGACGCTCCAGTTCACTTAACATTGCCGAACGGTGCTCACAGACGCGCACATGAAAACCCAGAAATTGCCCAAGACGAATGCATTCAAACGCAACCGTGGAATACCCTGCCACCAACAGTTCAGGAATCGCGCCGACTGGCAACACGATGTCGGCGTCCTGATAGCTAAGCACGGGTAAGGCGGCCGACGTTGCAACCCTCTCCCACGATGCGCGCTCGCCCACGGACAACTTTTTGATCATCCGGGTTTGGCCGATAAGCGCCTGATGCATCGCACTTAACAACGCGCCACTGAGCATGTCAGGAAGCAGATGTTCCACCAGCACGTCCAGACGGCCGCCACAAGGCAACTGCACCCGGGTTTGCCGTCCGCCATCACCATATCGGACAACCTGGCTGCTTATCCGGTAATGCCCTTCCGCCAGACGTGCCAGGAAATCTTCTTCGATGCAGCCGCCAGAAAGCGAGCCACAGCAATCACCGCAGGCGTTAATCGCCATTATTGTCCCCGGCGCGCGTGGGGACGAACCCCAGGTGCGAAGTACGGTGCACAGCCAAATCGCCTGTCCCGCCTGATGCCAGTTCAAGGCCGTTTCGATAACCCGCTGATCCAGCGTAATCATGAGCTGCTCCTTACTCGCAGTAAGTCTTCCGGGTAATCAATATCCTCCAGGCAGCCCCGATCGCTGAGCGGCACATAGCGGATTTGCTGGTTTAACAGCAAATGTTGTGCCCCCGTGTCGCCTGAAAGCTGTTGCAGCGCGGAAAAAAATGCTCGCTGGAAGCCAACCGGATGGCCTGGCTGTCCTTTGACCCACGGGCGTACAAGCGGTGAAGCATGCAACGCCTGCTCCACCGCCTGATAGCTGTCAGTCGTGACAAAAGGCATATCGCCGAGCGCGATAATGACGGCATCATAGTCCAGGCAGGCGCTGACGCCTGCTGCTATGGAATCTCCCAGCCCCTGACTGACACAGAAAACAGCACGCACGTTGTCCAGCAGCACATGAATAGCCTTATCTTCCGGGCGCGTCACAACAATGATATCCATACCGCTTGCCCTTGCCTGTTCCAGCGAATGCCGGAGGACGGCTTTTCCTTGCAGTACCGCCAGCAGTTTATGCTGGCCGCTTGCCTGTCGAAACCGGCGGCTCATCCCCGCCGCCGTGAGCACAATCGCCGTCTTCACATCCGCCTTCCCGGCAACCTCGCTACCCATATTTAAAGGATTTTATCCAGCGTGATGGGTAAATCCCTGACGCGCTTACCGGTCGCGTGATAAACCGCATTGCTGATAGCCGCAGCGACTCCCACGATGCCCAGTTCACCGACCGTTTTCCCGCCCATGCTGGTGGCCTGATAATCAGGTTCGCCGACATCAATGGTGGTAATCTCGGGAATATCCGCATTCACTGGAATCAGATAATCGGCAAGATTATTGTTAATCACCCGACCATTACGCGGATCGATAATGCCGCCTTCGAGTAATGCCTGACCTACCCCCATGATCATGCCGCCCACCCACTGACTTCGGGCGAGTTTAGGATTATAAAGTCGGCCACTGTCGAAGGCCGCGACCATACGTTTCAACCGTATGGTGCCAAAGTCTTCGTCCACCCGCACCTCAACAAACTGTGCGCTCCAGCTGTGGGCCGAGACCGTATCCGGTCGGCTCATTTCATTCAGGCTACCGGTAACGCTGTCCCGTTCCTGCGCAGACATGTTCGGTGAAAACGTGCCGCCTTCAACGCTGAGCCCATTAAGGTTAGCCAGCTTAAGCAGCGCCCCCAAATCAATGGCCTGAGACGGTTTAGCCGTGAGATGGATGCCACCCTGGGCCAGAGTGAGTTGGTCATGCGAAATGCCGGCAAGAGGGGAACCTGAGGTCTGGCTGGCCAACGCCAGTAAACGGGCGCGCAGCTTTTTCGCGGTATCGTCTACGGCAGCGGTCAGATTCCCTGCCAGCTGGGAGCCGCCCGCAACGCCAGCCCGGGGCAGTTGCGTATCGCCTAATTCAACATCAATGCGCTGTGAATCAACGCCCAGAATATCTGCGGCGGTTTGCGCCAGTATGGTGTAAGTGCCGGTACCAATATCCGCTCCTGCGCACTGCACAACGAACTGACCTTGCGGAGAAAGCAGGATTTTAGCTTCCGCTGGCATGGTGTTGACCGGGTAGGTCCCCGAGGCCATTCCCCAGCCAATCAGTTCGCGTCCTTCACGCATCGATCGGGGCGCCATGACGCGTTTATCCCAACCAAACGCCTCAGCCCCTTTTTGGTAGGCCTCTTTAAGCCGACGCGAACTCCAGGGAAGATCTTTTTGGTAATCACGATCGGCCCAGTTAAGTAGCCGAAAAGCCAGGGGATCAAGATCCAGTGCGTAAGCCATCTCATCCATCGCTACTTCAAGACCGAACGCGCTGGGGTTTTCACCCGGTGCGCGCATCCAGCCAGGCGTCACCGTATTAATAGGTCTGACCTGATGTTGGGCAGAGAGGTTTTCGATGGCATACATGCGGCCAGTGACCTTGCTGCAGTTTTCGGCGAACACGTCAATAAGTGATGTCTCACTAAAACTGCGCAGGATAACGGACTGAATCTTTCCTTCCCGCGTCGCCCCCATTTCCAGCTGTTGTGAGGTTGCCGGACGTCCGCCCAAACCCGTGAAGGTTTGCGGTCGCGTCAGTGACACACGAACCGGACGATTGAGCGCGCGCGAGGCCACACAGGCCAGCGCAACATGTGTGTAAGGCACGGGCTTAGAACCGAAGCCGCCCCCCACATAGGGCGAAATGATACGTACCTGTTTGGGTGAGATGCCCATCCATTCCGCAATTTCGACCTGGGCGCCCATCACCCACTGGCTGGGTTCCCAGACGGTCATATGATCGTTCTCCCATTGTGCAATACAGCCATGGGGTTCCATGGGCATATTGTATTCACGCGGGGTCGTGTAGCGCTGATTGATGCGGACTTCAGACTGGTTCATGGCGTTCTGCGCATCACCCATCTCAATATCCTGAGGTGGGAGCGGCTTGGGTTCCACCCCTTCATCTGTCGGTGATATCAGCGCAGGCGTGGTGTCATAGTCAATCTCTACCAGCGAAGCTGCGTAAGTTGCCTGTTCGAAGGTTTCGGCCACCACCAGGCCAATGTTCTGACCGTTGTGAATAATCACGTCATCCTGGATCGGCGTATAGGTTGTCTGCGCGGCGCCCCCGTCAGCGATTGCCGTCGGCTGATGAATTTTCAGTGAATTGAGATGCGTATAAACGGCAATAACACCCGCTGCGCTTTCTGCTTTAGTGGTATCCATGTTTCTGATGCGACCGCTGGCGACGGTGGACTGGATGACCACGCCGTGCACAGCATTCTCGGGTGTATGTTCGATCGCGTAACGCGCTTTTCCTGTCACTTTAACCTCACCATCACCCCGGGTGCGCGGCGTTCCCAGTCCTGACAGGCTTGCGGGTGCGCGGCGATAGCGTTCGTTGTGATCGCCTATGGAATCCACGTCGTTCCCACTGTGAAGCAGGTCGTTTTGGTCATGGGTCATACGATTTCTCCTGCCGCCATCAAGGCGCGTGCGATTACCCGCGGTGTAAGCTGTATTTTATGCGCATTCCCGGAGAGCGCCTGTGTTTCCTGGTTAATCAGCTCTGCAGCCTCATACAGCGTTTGGTGCTCAAAAGGCTGTCCTGTCAGTGCCTGTTCAATGCGGCGCGCGCGCCAGGGTTTTGTTGCCACACCACCTAAAGCAATATGGACCGTTTCGATCATTCCCTGATTAAGCGTGAGTCCAACGGCTGCACTGGCGCTGGCGAATTCGTAGGAGGTGCGATCGCGGACTTTTAAATAGTGAGACTGCTTAAGCGCCGGGGAGCATGGGATCTCAATGGCTACGATGATTTCATCCGCCAGCAACGCATGTTCATGATGGGGTGTATCACCTGGCAGAAGAAAGAAATCTTCAATCTGAATGCGTCGGCTCTGCTGCTGGCTGTTTTGCACCACCACCGTTGCATCGAATGCCGTCAGAGCGACCGCCAGGTCGCCGGGATAAACCGCCACACAGTGGTCGCTGTTTCCCAGAATAGCGTGGTTGGTATTCACACCATGCCGCGCAGCGCAGCCGGAGCCAGGCACGCGTTTATTGCACGCAGAGAAGGTGGCCGGATCGCGATAATACGCGCAGCGTGTGCGCTGGCATAAATTGCCGCCGATAGTAGCCATGTTGCGAATCTGAGGCGACGCCGCCTGCCATAAGCTGCCGTACAAAGCCGGCGCTTCGCGTTCACAGGCCGGATGATTCGCCAGCTCACTCATAGTGACCAGAGCGCCAATGGTGATGTTATCCTGACCAAAATCAATCGCAGACAAGTTGGGTAATCCAGCGATATCAGTGAGCCGGGACGGCGTAAAGACACCACATTTCATTAAATCGAGTTGTGTCGTCCCACCCGCGATAAGATGATTTTGGGGATGTTGTTTGGCGCCAGCAGCATCCTCAACGGACTGCGCAACCTGCCAGTGAAATTCATTCATCGTGCCTCCTCCGCCATTTCCGCCGCGGCCTGTTTAATGGCATCAAGAATGAAAGGATAAGCACCGCAGCGGCAGAGGTTGCCACTCATATATTCCCGAATTTCGTCGTCAGAACCGGTATGGCCTTCTTTAATGCAGGCCACCGCAGACATAATCTGACCTGGCGTACAGTAGCCACACTGGAAACCATCATGCTCAATAAAACAGCGTTGCACCGGGTGCAGTTCACCCGAGGACTGTTCCAGACCTTCAATTGTGGTCACGGCTTTACCTTGCGTCTGCACGGCCAGTGTCAGACAACTCAGTACCCGCTGCTCGTTTACCAGTACGGTACAGGCACCGCACTGCCCCTGATCGCACCCTTTCTTGGTACCGGTCAGGTTAAGATGATCGCGCAGCGCATCTAATAAGGTTACGCGAGGATCGATGCTGATCTGTTGGGTCTGACCATTGACCTGCATCGTTAACGGTATTGTTTCTGACATTGTCTTTTTCCCATGGTTGCAGGGCCGGTTAGGTGATCGGTTACTTATACATAACGGGCGAGATAAGAACGGGGAAAGCCGGATAACCCTGATGTTTACATGCGTATGTACGTCATTAGGTTTAGCACTTATTTTCAGGGTAAGAGGTAAAAAGACGACGATTGCGTTAATTAACACGGCTGGTCGCCCTGTTCATTCAGGCGACCAGCACAGTAATCAGCAGGAGGATTTAGACAGGCGAGAAAGTTTATAGTGAGTGGTGATAAAGCTGACGATAAAGACCAGAGCGAAAAGCACCACAATGGTTGGTGCGGGAGCACTGTCAATAAAAAATGAGAGATAAACGCCGCAGAGTGAGACAACCAGCGAAACAAACGTCGCCAGTATCAACGCATGGGAAAACCGATCCGTCAGCAAAACGGCAATCGCTCCGGGCGCAATAAGCAATGAAATCGATAAAATAATCCCTACTGCCTTAAGCGTTGCCACAATGGTCAGAGACACCATACACAACAGGCTATAATGCAGCCAGCGCACCGAAAGCCCGCACACCTGAGCCTGTTGAGGATCAAAGCTGAACAGCATGAAATCGCGCCATTTCAGACCGACGACAGCGACAATCACAGCGGCAATACCTAACGTCTGAAAAATATCGCTTTGGCTGATCCCCAGCATATCGCCGAATAAAATATGGTCGAGGTGGATCTCCGGTTTCAGGGCGATGTACAAAATCAGGCCAACCGCAAACATCCCGGAAAAAACAATACCCAGAACCGTGTCCTGCTTGATTCTGCTGTTCTCTTTAAGGTAGCCACTGGCGACAGCACAAAACAAACCGGCACTGAATGCGCCCACTGCCAGAGGTAATGCCATCATCCACGCCAGCACTATGCCTGGAAAGACAGCATGACTCATCGCATCACCCATCAACGCCCAGCCCTTCAGGACCAAAAAGACTGACAGCAGCGCACAAGGCACGGCAACCACCGCCGCGATGAGTAAAGCATGATTCATAAAACCAAACTGAAAAGGTTCCAGCCACATCATCTTGTCTCCCGCACAGCATGCGCCTGGGCACGACGACGATTCGCCAGCACACCGTGCTTAGGCGCAAAGATGAAGGCCAGTAAAAACAGTAACGTTTGCGCAACGACAATAATGCCGCCCGTTGCGCCATCAAGATAATAACTTGCCCACGCGCCCATAAAGCTCGTGATGCTGCCAATGGCAACCGCGATGGCAAGTAGCCGGGGAAAGCGATCGGTCAGCAACCAGGCCGTTGCGCCTGGCGTGACAACCAGACAGATAACCAGAAACGCGCCCACAGTTTGTAACGCAGCCACGGTCGAAACGGCCAACAAAGTGAAAAATAAGATCTTAAGACGCACCGGATTTAAACCAACGGCGCGAGCATGGTTTTCATCAAAAAAGGTGACCATTAAATCTTTCCATTTGAAAAACAAAATGGCGACAGAAGTCAGTCCGATAATAAGCAGTTGAATGATATCGGAAGGCGCAATAGCCAGAATATTGCCCAGCACGATAGTCTGAATATTTACAGAAGTGGGATTGAGGGAAACCATAAACAGCCCAAGGCCGAAGAACGAAGAAAAAATCAGGCCGATGATGGTATCTTCTTTCAGCCGCGTGCGCTGGTTGAGCAACAGCATGCTCCCTGCCGCTAAGCCCCCTGATAAAAAAGCGCCCAACGCAAACGGCAGTCCGAGCATGTAAGCGCCCGCGACACCGGGAACAATAGAGTGTGACAGCGCATCACCAATAAGCGACCAGCCCTTTAACATCAGATAACAGGACAGAAAGGCGCACAGCCCGCCGACCATGGCTGAAATCCACATGGCGTTCAACATATATTGATAACCAAAAGGTTCAAGGAGCGCGGTCATCGTTTACCCCATGATGAATGCGTGTCCATGGATGCATTAACCGGACGTTCATGATCGGCGATAACCTGCGTGATACCGCCCTCAGTCATGACATGGCGCAGTACGCCACTGAATGTGCGCTCCAGATTCTGCTGCGTAAACGTCGTCGCCGTGGGGCCGCTGGCAAGAACCGTGCCTTTAACCATGACGGTGTAATCACAAAACTCGGTCACGGAGCCAAGGTTATGGGTCGAAACCAGCATAGTTTTTCCTTCCTCCTTTAACTCACGCAACAAGCTGATGATTTTGGCCTCGGTATGAACATCAACGCCGGTAAAGGGTTCATCCAGTAAAATCACCTCACCCTGTTGCGCAATGGCCCGCGCAAGGAAAACGCGTTTCTTCTGACCGCCGGAAAGCTCACCGATTTGGCGATGGCGAAAATCCAGCATGTCAACGCGTGCCAGCGCGTCAGTCACCCGATCGCGATCCTGCCGTTTAGGGATACGCATCAGGCCCATATGCCCATAGCGCCCCATCATAACCACATCATCCACCAGAACCGGAAAAGACCAGTCAACCTCCTCGGCCTGCGGCACATAGGCGACCAGGCTACGGCGAAGCGCCTTACGCGTTGGCAATCCCAGTACGCTGATATGGCCCGATCGCGCAGGTACAAATCCCATAAGCGCTTTGAAAAGCGTAGATTTACCCGAACCATTTACCCCGACGAGTGCAGCAATTGACCCGGCTGGCACGCTAAAGCTGGCGTTGTGCAACGCTGTATGCCCGTTACGGTAGGTTACCGAGAGGTCCGAAACGACAATTGTGGGGTTCATCGTGTTTTCATCCCGTCCTGAATGCCGTTAACCAGCGTCTGGGTGGTAACTCTCAACAGGTCAAGATACGTTGGCACAGGCCCCCTGGCCGCGCTTAATGAGTCAACGTATAACACACCGCCATAATGTGCGTGCGTTTCGCGCGCGACCTGGCGTGCAGGTTTATCGGAGACGGTGCTTTCACTGAAGATGACGGGAATGGCATTCTTTTTCATCTGATCGATGACGTTCCGAACCTGCTGTGGCGTTCCCTGCTGATCGGCATTGATTGGCCAGAGATAAAGTTCTTTAAGCCCTAAATCACGTGCCAGATAGGAAAAAGCGCCTTCGCTGGTCACTATCCAGCGTTTGTTTTCTGGTATGGCGGCGAGTTGCTTACGAACAGGTTCGAGTGCTGCAACGATCTTTTGCTTATAGGCGGCTGCGTTCTGCTGATAGGTGCTGGCATTGGCCGGATCGTGCTTTACAAGCGCATCACGAATATTATCCACATAGATCAGTGCGTTATCCGGTGACATCCATGCGTGAGGATTGGGTTTGCCATTATAAGGTCCTTCCCCTATTCCTATCGGAGAAACGCCCGTTGAAACAACAACTTCAGGAACGCCTTTGAGATGTTGATAAAAACGTTGAAACCACAATTCCAGATTCAAACCATTAGCCATCACCAACTGTGCACCCTGTGCACGTTTAATATCGCCAGGGGTCGGTTGATACTCATGAATTTCGGCACCAGGTTTGGTGATTGACGTCACCTCAGCCGCCTCCCCTGCCACATTTTTTGCCATGTCAGCAATAACGGTGAAGGTCGTGACAACCTTAAATTTATCAGCCGCATAGCTGTTGAGGCTAATAAAAACACTCAACATCATGCCAAGTGTTGAAACCGATAATTTACTCACCATGTTCGTCATCCTGAGATTAATGAAGAAAGCGCCAATAATTTAGCCCGTGCTAAATTTTATAGCACAGGCTATAAAATTCACACAGAAACACTTTGTGAAGTTTTTTAATGAAATGAATGGAAGTTTTAAGTTTTGTAATGCAGAGTGGCTAACTAGTTATTCTGAAAGTAAAAGTCCAGCAGTGTAGCGCCATCGAATAATGAAGAAACCTTCCTGATGCAGGTCCATAAAGTGGATGGATCAACGCTGAGCGCGCGCAGGGTAAAACAGGAACGCTATGCTTTGCTAAAATAAACTTGTCGTATGAAAGGCAAAGGAGGTCATTTTGTTACTTTCCCAGCAGCACCTGACAAACACGATCATCGGAGAAGCCGCTCTGAACCTGATCGCCATCAATCAGGACGTCAGTGTGGAGTCTCTTGTCGATGAGCTTAAAGTAATGACCCGGTCTGAAGTGGATGAAGCCAGGCTGTCACAGCTCGATGATGCAACCAAATGGCTGATGGGTTTCAGGCAAATTGGTTCGCGCCTGACTTCAGGCAGAGGCTGGTCTGCACGCAAATCAGCGTTTTCAGGATCTTCAGACAACGACGGCGATGACATTGTCATAAAATAGTTCTATGCTCATATTTTACGCATTGTGTTAACTTTTAAGCTTAATTTTGGCACAATGCTTGGTAACATCCGCCCTACTTCACACCTCTGTAACTCTCTGTTTTTAATCAATTAGCATTTTTTGCACAAAAAACTCCCGTTAAGACCATCAAAATTCTGTACAAGTTTTTGAAAGATGTATAACTTTCGCTCTATGGCAAAGTACATTTTAACCACCTGAGGATAATCGTATGCGTCAGAACGGACATGCACCGGATAATACCAGCGACATCGCCCGTTACTTCAGCCAGGCAAATTTGCCCTCTCAGCAGGAAACGCTGGGTGAGATTGTTGTTGAGCTACTGCGCGCAGGCCAAACACTTTCACGCAAAGCAATTTGCAGTAAATTGCTCCATCGTCTTGACGGTTGTGATGCCACAGAGCAGCAAAGTCATTACCAGGAGCTGATTGGATTACTGTTTAGTCGCGAAAGCTAATATAAATTTAACGCTTTAAAATTAATTCGTTACCTGAAGTAATTTCTGATCGGGCAGTACCATGTTTACTCACAGGGATAGTACTGCCCACAGCTGACGCGGGAAGGTTAGCTGTCCCCCGTCATCGTAGCCGGAGCGTGGCTACAAATTCGTAATCAGAGAAGCCAGTATGTACAGAAGTGAAGAAGAAAAAATAACGGATGTCATGATTGGTGAGGCCGTTCTGATCTTACTGAAATCAGAAAGTCCGATATCCAGCAATGCACTTATTGCTCAACTTGAAGCAATGGCAAGTGAAACCGAGGACGCAACCAGGCTGAAAGCCATCAAAGTTGCGATTGTTGAAGTACAAAAAGGCATGGCCACAGCGAACAGTCGCCGCCGGGTGGATCTTCCCGAGCGCGATAAACACCGTTTGAACAACGACGGCCCACCAGAAGGCTCTAAAAAACACTGACGCTGGCGTCTAAGATTTAAGCTGTGCCAGCGAGAGAAAAGATGGGCATCAAAGTGTGTTATGCCTGGTAACCCTTACTACTTAATGACCTTGTCGGCTGACTCCTTAAGACGCAACTGACGATTCTTAGAGAATGATAACTATGCAACAGAGCACATCAGATTTAGCCATCATCGAGTTTTTTCGCAGTGAGGGAGAGCATCTTGCTCAGGAGACTGAGCTGCTTGGCAGAGTTATCAGAAATATTGTCAGTGACGAAAAACGCGTAACCAATAAAGCGATCATCCTGTACCTCATCGCAGAACTCGAATCGACGGATGATGAGTTCCACATCGAACTGTTACGCAGAACTCTTGAAATCGTGGTAGGACGTACGCCAGACGATGCAGGTGTGTAGTTTCGCATCTGACATCTGTGGTGAGGGCGTTTATCCTAAGTCAGCGTGAGTTTGTTGACCTGCAACGCAGCCAGATTGCAGGTCACTCTTAATGCATTTTGCGTGAGAAAAAATGGATTGCGCGCTGGCAAAGTACTTTAAATCTTTTATCTCGGCTGTCCTGACTTAAACGAAACAATGCATCTGTGATCTGGTGAAACTGCACGGGCTCACCTACCTTCAGAAGTTCACTCACCACCGCCCCAATCAGCGCACGAATGTCGTTGTCTTCATGGTTATTCACATAACCTCCAACCGGTGTATGTATATACAGACTAACACTTTTGTGGTCAGGAAAACAAAGCCGGCAGAGGAAATAAACCTTAAGCGAAGCGGTATAATCTACTTATATTATTGATTTAATTATACAATAATTTTATTTTTCCACGATCAATCTAGCGAAATGGTAATTCTTTTCTAAATCGGATAAAACGTAAATTTCTATTACTTTTTGTCAATTTTATGGACTTGTTTACCGGTCATATTCTGGAAGTTAATTCCTCTATCTAAATTGCCACACCACTTTTAAAATACAGTCTTAAAATAATCATTCATGCTAGTAATGGCGGCACCTGAAATAAAATCTCACGAAACCGCCATTTATAAAAATCAACTAGTAAAGCTTTTTTGCATTATACAATGTAATAACAATCGCGCCAGCTGCAAGGGCGATGAGGAAAATTCCCAGTCCAATCATAGCGTTAAATGCATAGGTTTTAAACAGTAATAGTCCGACAATGCACCCCGTTAAAAAAGATAATACCGTTGTTAAATGTGTATAGAGCTGCTTCTGGGCAAATCGTCTGTCGCAAGGTTCTGCCCGGGATATAAAAGATGATAAATAGGAACCTAAGGCGATGCCTGCGTCAGTTAGCGTACCGGTAATATGGGTTGATCTGACACGGCCGTTCGACAGTTGCGTAGAAGTCGCATTATGTAAGCCCATCAGGAAGCCCAGCATCAACAATACTTCACCGTTGTAGCTGGGTGAATAAAACCATTTTTCGAAGAGTGAGGCTGCCGTCAGTGTAAACCCTTCAGCCAGAATGATCAGGCAGAAGATGGTTCTGATTTTCCGTCTTTCGCCGGCAATAATGAACAATCTCGCGGTGGTACAACCGATCACAAACGCAGAAATCAGACCCGCAAGGAAAACCAGACTATCAAAGTCAGAAGTGAAAACTTCGTTAGAAATCTGAGAAGTATTACCGCTCATGTGTGACGGAAAAAAACCAAACGCGCCTAAAGCCATTGCGTTGAGTATCCCGGCAGTCGTTGCCAGTGCCAGAGCCAGATATCTATCCTCGGTATGTGACCGTATTTTCTTCTTCTTTATCAGCACGCGGTTCCCCTATAAATGTGCATAAATATCAGTCTGGATCCTGAGGCTCCAGACAACTAATAGTAGTATGCTTTTAAAAACTCAGCGGTGAATACAGATAAGTCTGGGTCTGTAACCTGTTAATTGTATTGATTTTTATAGTTTCATTGACTGATTTCATAAAACGTCAATGCCGGTCATATTTTTTATGCTGCTCATGACCAGGGCTGGTGCCTGGTGTCACCTGATAGCCTAATCCAGGCAGAGGATTTAACTAATAGCGCTATTTATGGCAGGATATGCGACCGGACTGATGCCCCTGTTGGCCAGTGAGAAGAATGACTCTGGATGGATAGATGACAGTACTAAAACCCGCTTTTCTTATCCCTGCCGCCCTTGTCGTTGGGTTCCTGGGGTGGTGGCTGACACCTCATTATGACGCTGAAGATGAAAACTACTACATTTCTGTGCTCTGCGCCGTACCTCAGCAAAATGAGCAACAGCTGCAGAAAGACATGAAAAACGTTATAGAAGGCAGTAATTCAGACTATGCGTTGCAAAAAATACATTTTGTTCCTGGCCTGGCCGCTCGGGTGATCGACAACTGGAAAAGTCTGACTCAAGAACAGCAGCAGCAGGCAGCACTTAGCAATCATGCGTGCTCGCAGTTGCTAATGACCAACAAGTAATACATTGGGAGTTAGGCACTATGATGCCTGTACGGAAAAACTATGCTTCGCTTGGGGAAGTCACTGCCCCCTATGTCCATGCCGTCAGCCACAATCAAACACTCTATGTCTCAGGCTTAACGGCGTTTGGCACGCCTGCAAACCAGGGGGATATCGCGGCGCAGGCCGAAGTGATTTTTGATCAGCTGGAAAGCATAGCGGCGGCTGAAAACACCTCTCTGCAGCAACTCATTAAGGTCACCCTCTTTGTAACCTCTTTTAAAGATATTGATGCACTCCGCAACGTGCTGTTTAAACGTTATGGTGATTATTTACCTGCGAGCGCATTGGTACAGGTTAGTGCTCTGTTCTCACCTGACTTGCTGATTGAGATCGACGCAATCCTGGGTCTTTGAACATTTATAAACCTCATTTTCTGGGTTATGAAAAGGGCAGAAATTGAGGTAACGCAATGATGTCCGACACAGTACTTAATCCAGTGCAACTCACTGGCAATGGGAGCAAAGTTTCATTTCGCGCAAAGCCGTTCAAACCACGCAGAGCGACCTGAACCTTCGCTGGCTGTTATCGACAGATATATCAGATGACGACAGATGTTTTCAGGCCTGGCATCTATTCCGGCAAAAAAGACACAACAAATTCTGATCATAGGGCATGATTAACATCTGATTATGATCGTCTTTCCCTTCTCTCATCCTTGACCCAACGTTTTATACTTCAGTTGCCGCACCGTCAGATGGCATTGAACGAACAGGTTTATGCGTAAGTGGCACAGTGCTGAAAGGCTATAAATGCCCCCGACGTTAGTGATGCTGAGTAATCTGGTGGAAGTTCTGGAATCGTTGAGTAACAAAGCCCCCTGCCCTACCCTTTACTTACCTGAAGCTCAGTGCTGGCTAATAGCCACTGACCATTATTGCCTTGAAACGCGCATGACACATGAATTGTCACTGAACTCTCATCTCTCCATCTTCACCCATTACCGCTTTCACTCTGCAGTCACGCTGGCAAAGACATTTTCGTCTTGAGAGATACGTATGTTGTCGAATCGCCGCTTGTGCCTTGTCTGCGTGAACGCTTACGCCAGTCGCACTCCACGCCGGGCTGAACAGTTTCAGTTAACAAGGAAGGCTGCGCGCTTTTCGGCTTGAATGCTGAACCAGTGGCTATCTGCTCATAAAAAGAAATCGTGTAAGACTCCCATTTACACAAGGCTGATATACGTGCCGCAAATTGCCATTAGGTGCATAAGATAAATTTCAGCCTGAAATCGCCAACATTTAGGTGTTACTGATTACAGTGAACGTTTAAGTGGCATTCACTGTAATCAGTGAAAGAGGAAATAAAAACCAGCCAGAGGATGAATGATTTTTTTGAACGTCAAAAACACAGGCAAACCTTTATATTATGTTAAATAATCAGGCACGGTCGCAAATTTTCGCCCCTGAAATCGTTGACGTCCTGAGAAGACAGCGACGTATTTTTCCTTCGATTTGGCTAAAACACGTTAATACCGCCACGTGGATTTCCCTTCGTGGCGAGTCGTCATTTATCTGCTTTAAAGCGATTTTAAGCCTGTTAAAGACAGTTGTCCCCAACCCGCCATCATGTGAAGAATACTTTTAACCCGGGTGAGCAACGCATCTTAACCGTTCACTGTACACTGCAACCCAGATACCAATGTAAAGCCTGGATGATGCGATCAAAAAACCCTGTCTAAACGGCCACTCGCCAGCGAGGCTTGCCTGTTTTCATAATGACTGCTTTCAACAATTTCATGCAGCAAACCCATTGATAAGTATGAATTTCAGCCTGAAATCGCCAAACAGGTCATTTGCGGTTGCTGATTACAGTGGTTGTGATTCGCTGTAATCAGTATCGAAAGTCATTCCCGTGACTGAAGCGGGATGTAGCCTCAGCAGGATGAAATAAACAAAACTCAGCCAACATGAGCATGTTATGAGTGAAGACCAGAACAGTTAATCTCAAAAGGATCTCGTTGCCGATTCACTGTAATCAGTTTTCCATCATGGATGGGAATGTGACAGTGCCACACATAGTAGAAACAAGCCTATGGCCAACGTTTACAGATTACAGTGAACGTCGGGTTGGCCTGAATGCAGCTTGTAGTATTTAGTAAAAACATCATGCCAACGCCAGAAGCCGTTAGCTTTCGCCCGGGCATCACTGTTCTGTAAGGAATGGCGTTTTCTCCTCCTGCAGGCACTGATGCGAATTTGATAAAATGCTGTACAGCATCAGGCTTTTACTTTCATTAGCGCCTAACAGAACGCTTTCGCTCTCCAGCCTTGTCTGTTACTGATTCGAATAATACCTGGGCTGAAACGGGTTTTGTATGATGACTGCACCGACTTCAGCTTGTCGCTGTGCATTCTGTCGTCGTGTCAGCGCTCGTTTTCACTAAATCGTTGTTTTATCAACGTGAGGGCAATTGCCAGGTGTGAATCTGTTCCGATTAAACGAAAGGCCAGAGTCATGATACAAACTGCGACATGTTTTTTAGCATCGGGGGATGAAACCAACTCCAGGTGCTTAACTTACTTACTCCTGAAACGCCTATCAGTAAGGCGAAAGATTGGCGCATGTCCCTGTCATTAAGGCTCTCTCAACTTATCCACTTTTTCTGTGGATAACTAAGGGATATTTTCTGTATATCAATTTAACCAGAGTTTGACCAAGACATTCGTCTTCAAAAAAATAACAAAGCAAAACCCTGACGCATTGACTTCTCTCAGAAACCAAGGGATTACTTTTTATCGCTGACTGAATTTCAGGCTGAAATCGCCATCATAAAAACAATATTTTTCATGAAGATAGGGTTGAAAAAAGCGTCGCTTTCGCCCTGACACCGATAATCCACACACTGCTAAATCTCTTATTGCAATCACAGCAACACCGCTAATTGAGATGCCGTCGAAAAATTGCTGTATCCGTCTCTGTTTGTGTAAATATCGCGCAGACTGCATCCAATAAAAATCATCGACGTGATTTGCCCCCACAGCATTGAGCACAATAGACCGTTAGCCATGTCGGTTGGGTTACCTTCTCTGTTAGCATTTTGCCAGCCCACTGCTAACCTCGCTGACGTCAGATAAATCACTCAGGAATGAGGCTGAAACGCTTATAGTCCTTCCGCCAGTCGTTAATGTTTTTTTTGGGTGAACACTTTCGCTTAACCCGGGCTTAATCTGACACGCCTTTAGAAAACTACCATTTAAGCTTTCGATAACCCCATAGGTATTTGATCGCCCGGCTGAATAAGCCGAAGCTTAACGCCATGCGCAAAGGTCCACTGGTTCAGTGCCCGCCAGGTAAACGCTGGTGCAGAGTCTGGTCTTAACGTTACCGGATAGCCATGAAATAGCACAATACTGTCCAGAATACGTGTGACCTGCATGCCAGATATACCTGAGGTAAGAGAAACTGACAGGTATTCATTGGTAAAATCATCAACGCAGATATAACACTTTATTCTGCGTCAGGATGCCTGTGCGTCCATGACGAAATACGGTGACCACGACAGACCAGGAGCAGCAAGACGGAGCAGAGGAAGGCGTTCTGTAACCCGTACTCTACGACCTCGCCTGCAATTAACACCCGGGCCGCTGAGAGGGTAAAGGCATCACAAGTACTTGTGATTAACATGCAGGCCTTCTCGTTGCCGTAGTTTCCCGCTATACGGCGCTAACCGAAACGCCGTCGCTCGGATGGCAGCGCAATCGAGCGCCCTGAAAAATGCGCATCAGCCACCGGAGGCTGCTTCTCATGGCAGCAAGTCGACAGGAACAAATCAGCATACGTGCACGCACGAGGTCGTGACAGACTCATCACTTCACACCTCACTGCAACCGCTTCCCGCTTGCGATCTGTCGTCAGTATTATCGGCTCAACCACCTGTAATGCATCTTCACTCAGGCATCACTTCTGCAAGTCACTTCCTGAGACGGGCTCTCTCTTCTTCAGACGTTTTATTTCAGGGAGTGCAAAGCCATTAAATGTCTTACGCCAGGCGCAAAAGTTTGTGTCAGAAATAATATGCTTATGGGAGGAAGTGCCAGCCTCGGCTATGCAAGCGATACTGATGATCTGTTCGTACAAAATCTGTCTTAATTGGGATGTCCTCGCGTTGCTATAACATCATGTTGTGGCCAGCAACGGGGAGCAGGTCAGTCGAATCAAAAATCCTTTAGCACCGAGGCAGACAACCACATTAAAACCACAGGCGGCAGGCGGCAGGCGGCAGGCGGCAGGCGGCAGGCGGCAGGCGGCAGGCGGGAAATATAGCGAATTTCATTTTGGGAAATTAAATTAAAAAATTTAAAAAACAGTATCTTAGAGATAAATTTCAGGCTATTTATTTGGCGATTTCAGCCTGAAATTCGCTATAGCGATATCGAATATTACAGGGATAAAGGAAATATGAGGGAATAAAAAACCAGACAATCAGTTTGCCTGGTTTGATATGTTTCATCGGGTCATATACTTCTTTAATGTCTCAGCAATGACCTTATCAAGCTCGTCCTGGAGTTCTTTCGACTGGCGGTTAAACTCATAGCTAAACATTCTTCCTCGCGTTTTTTTGCGCGCAAATCGATCCTTATCAGCAAAGGACCAGAGAGCCACCGCTGTGGTTTTATCTTTCTCAGGTTCTTTAACAAGCGTCTGGCTACCCTGACGAATCAACCTCAGAATCGTGTTTTTTAACTCGTCCTCAGCCAAACCATCACGAGCCCTGACAACATCGATTTCAGCCGAGATAGCGTTTATCAATGCCTCGACGGTTTGCCCGGTCTCACTCAGTTTATCCGCAGCCTGAAGCAAGGCTTTATAATCAGGATAAGTCAGCTCTGACTGATTAGGAAAAAGAGAGATCAAATCAGCGGGAACGCTGGCAGCTTGTAAAGCACGGGTGACCTTGGCTTGCGACAGGCCCTGATTTTCAGCAATCTCTTTTTGGGATAAGCCGCCGTCTTTGAGCGCCAGTAATCGCATCCCGACTTCACGCAAATTATGCTCACGAGCCGTCTGAATATCCTGCGCAAGCCTGCGTGCCTCATCCGGAGTGATGACCGCATCGGTCACAAGAATATCCAGACCGGTTTTACAATAAAGTGCTGCCGCGCGACGTCGTGAGCCGTCCAGTATCTCTATACGTTCGCCCTGCATCACACCAATGGCAGGGAAAAACTGCTGAAGCTTAATCGTGCGGATAATATCCCGCAGTGAGTCAGGCGTAAGACCAGACTGATCGCGACCATTCGTTTCCATGGTCACAAAGGTTTTGCTTTCTATCTCATTCGCAGGAATGTGTTCAAAACGGAATACGGCACGTTTTCCTGTGGCAAGAACAAACGTCTGCGAAGGGTTATCAGAGAGTTTTTCTGTGTTTAACGGTGTCTGGCTGAAGGTTCTGCCGATCGTTATTCTTTTCGCACTCATAAAAACCTCAGTTCAGGCGGATAAATTCAATGCGGTCAAAAACCGCTTTAGCGAAGTCTTCGGCGGCAGAACGAGCGTTTTTCAGCGCCTCACTGCTACCTACATAGGTTGACGGGTTAGCCGATATAACCGTGTCAAACGACTCACCGCAACGCTCAAAACCATCCAGACGGGGCAGGGTTGCGTCCAGCATGTCGCCGCCGAAAATTTCTTTAGCAAGGCTGTGGCAAAGTTTATGGTCTGCTTTGTTAGAGAGCTTTGACATAAACCCGATATTGCCCTGGAGACGGCATACGGCTCCCGACTCTTCAATAATGCCAATCAGCTCTGGTAAACGAGTCAGGTATTTGAGGGTAGAGTGGAAATCAACCTGTGCCGGTGGGACTGGAGTCATCAGGAGATCGGATGCGGCGATCGCATTCTTTAAAAATGCATCCAGATGTGGGCCACTGTCGATGAAGATGAAGTCGTAATCTTTTTTAAGCTTAGACACGACATTATCATATAACACCGAATGAATGTTTTGCCCTGGCAAATGAGTGGCACACAGATGATCCCAACTTGATGCAATAAATGCGTCATCTATTGATGCAGGTAATACGTCCACACCAGGAATAATGGATGAAACGATAAATTCACTTACCAGCTCATCCCGTGTGACGTTTTGTAGCATCGCCTGAGCGGCAGTCGCCTCCACGAGCCCGACAGAACGCTCGTGATTCAAAAACATCGTGGCAGAAGACTGTGGGTCGAGATCAATCACAAGGATGCGCAGGTCTTCATATAAAAGGTGAGGGTGAGCCCGAAGAGCGTGAGCCAGAGAAACAGTAGAAACCGTCTTGGAAACGCCACCTTTAAGATTTCCCACAAATAAGGTAAAGGCTTCAGTGTGACGATCGCGATATTTCGGCACGCCGCGATGATGATAGATATCAATAATGTTCTGAATGGACATGGCGTACTTCACCGAGCTACCGGCGGCGCGCTTATCGAACTGATAACCACTCTCTTCCATTTCGTTTACGGCATAATCAACGCTGGCGCGGGTCAGTTTTGGCAGTTTAGCCAGAGCCGCCTTGGCATAAATTTGGTAGTAGCTGTTTTCCTGCAACTCAAGCTTTTGTGCCTGAATTTGTTCAGTAAGGCTCAATAACATGCGTTCGGAACGCTGAGCAACTTTCATGACCTGACTATCATCATTAGCCATACTTACTCCAAATGTGTAGGATTTATGAATTTATACCTAAATCCTGCACACAAGGCAACAAGTTATCATATCAACGCAATACTGTGTTAAATGTAGGACTCCTGATTTCTGTGACTTTGTTCGCACAATTCACTGTGATGAGCGGGACACATCTTGAGCTCGCGCACTTGAAATACCGCCAATTCATCTTTACAGCCTTAACCTTGACGCTTGATCCAGCACACGATAAAGCTGACAAATTCTATCCCCTGTAAAAGCTGGTAAGAAAAGGCATCAATAACAGTGTCGAACGTTCACTGTAATCAGTGAATGAATGCATTCGAATTTTTGCAGACCTGAAGGAGGTCAATTCAGTTCCAATACGTGTTAACCGTAAGCAGGAGGGCCAGGCCAATATGCTGATTTAAGCGCATGTCTGGAGCACAGATTCATGCCGGTTGGCAGCGGTAAGATCGCTAAACTGAAAGATTCACTATAGTCAGCAAAAGATTCACTGTAATCAGTAACGAGGGATGGGTGCATCCTGAGTTCAGGCCGATGTGTGGCCCTGCATGTGAAGCCGGTAGACAAAAGGGTACTGAGTTGAACGGACTGGCAACTGGCAACTGGCAACTGGCAACTGGCAACTGGCAACTGGCAACTGGCAACTGGCAACTGGCAGGGTGACATATCCCGTTTTTCAACGAAAGAAAAGGGGAGTCATTTCACAGGGCGCCAACAGAGGATTCACTATAATCAGCAAGTGCAGCGCTCAGTATATTCACTGTAATCAGTAAAAGTTATGGGTAACTTTAGGCATTCACTGTAGTCAGTAACCTTCCGCTTTCATTTTGATGGCCCCTTTACGAGGAGTCATCAGGCTGGCCTTTCCCACAGCCAGACTCTAACTTAAACGCAGAACGGCTATGGGACTGAGTTTCAAACATTCACTGTAATCAGTAAATACACATCCAGCCAAACACCTCATACGGGGTTGAATGCTAAACAACTCAATCTACTTCCACCAGCCCCAGCATGGTCAGAGCATTCACTGTAATCAGTATACTTAGTAAGTCCTGACCCGCGGGTCAGTGACCAGAATCAGGCCACGTCTCATCATGGGCGGGCTTACGGGTGAGAGGGGATTCACTGTAGTCAGTAAAACATTCACTGTAATCAGTAAAAGAAGGAAAGGAATTCGGTTGGCTGCAAACGGAACCTGGCCGCGTCAGATGGGATGTTCACTATAATCAGCAAACGTGATTTTCATTTAACCTGCCAGTATCTCAACATTCACTGTAATGAGCTAAGTGTTCACTGTAGTCAGCTGACTTCGTGACAAATGCTGAAGCTTCATCCCAAACGGCACACATCATTCACTGTAATCAGCACTGGCTTAACCCTGTCACTTTTTTTTAAGCGGAAAAGCACCCAATTGGAACAGGAAAGGCAGGGCAAATAGCCAGCAAAACAGAGGTAAAAAAAGACACTATTAAACAATGGGTTAACTCTAACATTCACTGTATTCTGTAAATAACAAAGCTCAGTAAATTCACTATAAACAGTATGACGACGCGGAGGTCTGGTTTCGAGCCGACATTCACTGTAATCAGTAAAAGCGGTTTAAACGCATGGAGAGAGGTGTTCTAAAAAAGGTTAGTAAGTGCAAGCTAACTTATAAATTATTGATAAGTTTGCACTTAAAAAAATGGACCGCGAAAGTAGATATGTGAACCAGTCCACTTTTACTGATTACAGTGAACACTACTGATTACAGTGAATGGCCAGCCAACTGCCTGGAGAATTAAGACGAAAATGATAGGCATACGTGTCACTTTTTGGCAAAAGTGACACTGCAACGCGAGGAGTACTGATTACAGTGAACGTTGGGATCAGTCTTCAAAATCGATGTCATCGAGCGTATCGATTCCTTCCAGGTTACTGATTCCATCGAGTTTCGGTGTTCTGCTGTGAATGATGAAAAATACGGAGCGGCCTCGTTTGACTTCAGAGTAATCAAGGTAGCCAATCTCTTTAAGCTGTTCCATCGCGCGTCGTACCACGTGATTCTGCGTGGTAATCTTTGAGCCAAGATTGAGCCGCATACGTAAGCGGGCAAGAGAAATGGGCGCAGGGTTGGTCGGCAGGCTCTCCAGGAACGTATAAAGCGCCTGAGCCGATTCTTTACGCTTAAGGCGGGAGATAGCCCTCAGCTGCAGTAAAACCTTGTGGTCGAAGTTATACAGCTCAAAGAGCTTGGGATCAGCCTGTATGCGGACAATGTCTTTTTCACGATCGTAATAAGCTGACTGTACCAGATGCGTATGATAGGCCTTACCGTTACCTTCAAAAGAGAGAGTGTTCGTCGCAATACGGCGTAACGAAGCGTCGAGTCGCTTACGCAATGCGGCAGAGGAGTTGGCGGAGGGAATACCGCACATCTTCACGAAATCAATAAAAGGCAGGGTTACCGTATCACCCTGTGTAGGGTAACGGGAAAAAGACTGAATAATACCGGCCCAGGTCTTAAAGTCATTATCCATATCCAGTCTGGCACCGGTGATGGTAATCTTTTCATAGCCTTCCGCTTTAACCAGAGAGAGGTTTTTAAGCTCTTTGGTGGCATCGGTTGAAGCCATAGCACCAGAAATGCCCCGCGCTGTGGATTTAAGCGTGGGAACAAAGAGTCCCAGACGCATTAAGGCCACGGGCTGAACGGTATTATTTTTGTTGGGATGAAGCTGAATAACTTCACCACTGTTTTTGGTCACAGACAGAAAAGGCTCTAGTAACGCTTTGTTTTCACTATCTTTATCTGCCATTGGATAAGATCTTCATTCTGTGGATGAAAAGGATCGTTTTCTGATTACAGTGAACATTAGCACTGATTATAGTGAACATTCTACTGTGTATAGTGAATAAAGTACTGATTACAGTGAATACTTTACTGATTACAGTGAATGCAAACCCCCTCTCAGCCCTTGTGTGGTGCGGCCTGCGACGATCGGGGATCTCTTTGGATCTATAAGGGATCTCTTTATGATCGTTATATAGGAACTATTCACTGTATAAGTGGATAACTTGCCTGAAACACATATGGCATTCACGTTATTCAGCCGTCTGTCCGGATCCGTTCTGCCAAAATAGTAACGCGCTGCTCGTGGTGTTCGCCTGAGCGAAACCTGCCGTGACAAAGCGATCACTTCATTTTTTATAAACAACTTGCTCAGCATTATTCATTTTTCATCAGCATTATCCCGGCGTATGGTGACAACATCACTTACTGAAAAGGATCGAAACCATGACTGACTTTGCCGTGTCACGTAATCCAACCACGGGCGACATTCTTGCCAGCTATCCCATGCAGAACACAGCTGAACTGGAACAGGCATTAAGCACCAGCGCGGCCGCGTTTAAAAAATGGCGAAAAAGCAGCATGGCATCACGCGTAACGGTGCTTCGCCAGCTCGGTCATCAGCTTCGTGAACGCGAGCCTGAACTGACACGCATGATTACCCTCGAGATGGGTAAACCCGTGGCGCAGGCGAGAGCGGAGATCCTGAAATGCGCCAATCTGTGTGACTGGTATGCAGAATTTGGACCTGCGATGCTGGAAGACCAGCCATCACAGGTACCTGATGCGTGGCAGTCCTTTCGCCCAATAGGCGTGATACTGGCCGTCATGCCGTGGAATTTCCCCTTCTGGCAGGTTCTGCGCGGCGCCGTAGGCATGCTGCTGGCGGGTAACACCTATCTGCTTAAACACGCGCCCAACGTCATGGGAAGCGCAACGCTGATGGCTGAGTTATTTGATGCAACCGACCTGCCAAAGGGCGGTTTTAATCTGATTAACGTTGATAACGAAGGTGTCTCAACCGCTATCAAAGATGATCGTATTGCTGCAGTCGCAGTAACAGGCAGTGTTCGGGCTGGTGCAGCGATCGCAGCACAGGCGGGCGCAGCGTTGAAAAAGACCGTGCTGGAACTGGGCGGATCAGATCCTTTCATCGTGCTGGCTGATGCAGACCTCGATGAAGCGATAAAATCTGCGGTGACAGGCCGTTATCAGAATACCGGACAGGTCTGTATGGCGGCTAAACGGTTCATCATTGAGGCATCCATCGCAGAGGCATTTGAGGCCCGTTTTGTAGAGGCTGTCAAAGCGCTTAAAATCGGCGATCCTTTGAATGAGGACACCTATATCGGCCCAATGGCCCGCGCCGATCTGCGTGATGAGCTGGATCAGCAGGTACAAGCCAGCCTGCGTGAGGGTGCCCGGTTGGTGTTAGGCGGTGAGAAAATAGCAGGGCAGGGCAACTATTACGCCCCCACCATCCTTTCAGACGTCACCAGCGAAATGACCGCCTTCCGGCAAGAGCTGTTTGGTCCGGTAGCGGCGATTGCCGTGGCCCGGGATGCGGAGCACGCTCTGGAAATCGCTAATAACAGCGAGTTTGGGCTGAGCGCGACCGTCTGGACAGGCGATGAGCATATGGCTGCCCGGATGAGTGAAGAGCTGGAAGTGGGCGCTGTGTTTATTAATGGCAATGGCGCTTCAGATCCGCGCGTCACCATTGGTGGTGTGAAAAAGAGTGGCTATGGCCGCGAACTGTCACATTTTGGTGTGCATGAGTTCTGTAATGTGCAGACGATTTGGAAAAACCGTCGGTAATCCACGTTCTGGCTTCTGGCGACAACAACAATAAAACAGGCGCATGACAATGCGCCTGTTTCTTATCACTTTCAGCCTTCATGCATAACAGACAAACGGGTTTTCTATTGCGAGTCAGAGGATGCACTCAGGATATAACGATCAGGAATCAGCATCACCAAACCAGCCCGGCATGGGATCCGGAAGCGTTACCCAGTATTCGGGGCCCTGAGCCATTTCCAGCGGCGTTAACAGCGCAGCGTCAAGCGCGCTGCGCACCTGATCTTCATCCATTTCAATGCCGATAAAAACCAGTTCCTGTCGGGCATCGCCAATCCCATCCAGCCAGTTCTCAGCAATAAAATTCAGAGACTCGCTGTCTCTGGGCCATTTGTCCCGCGGAATGCTGGCCCACCAGCTCCCGGCATAACCATGCTGTGCGACCGCGCCGGCCTGTGACCACATCGCCGCATATTCCGGACGGCTGGCCAGCCAGAAATAGCCTTTCGAGCGAATGACGCCATCAAGCTGATGGTTAACAGCATGCCAGAAACGTTCTGGATGAAAAGGGCGCCTGGCACGGTAAACAAAACTGCGAATACCATACTCTTCTGTTTCAGGCTGATGCTCGCCGCGCAGCTCTTTCAGCCAACCCGGTGCCTGTGCAGCCTGATCAAAGTCAAACAGACCGGTATCCAGTACCTGATCAAGGGGAACGTTACCAAAGTGGCTGGTGATGATACGCGCTCGTGGATTCAGCGAATGTAACATCGCTTTAAGCGTCCGTTGCTCATCCTCCGTGATGAGGTCAGTCTTATTAACCACCAGCACATCACAGAATTCGATTTGATCGACCAGAAGATCGACGACAGATCGTTCATCTTCTGCCCCAAGAGATTCTCCTCGTGCCTGAAGCGAGTCGACCGAACGGTAATCCTGAAGAAAGTTATACCCATCTACGACGGTGACCATGGTATCTAACCGCGCAATAGTGGATAAACTCTCCCCGTCCTCATCGGCGAAGGTGAAGGTTTCTGCAACCGGAAGCGGCTCAGAGATGCCGGTTGATTCTATGACAAGATGATCAAAGCGGCCTTCCTGCGCCAGCCGTTTGACCTCCAGTAACAGGTCTTCACGAAGGGTGCAGCATATGCAGCCATTGCTCATTTCCACCAGCTTTTCATCGGTACGAGAGAGTTCAGCTCCGCCATTACGCACCAACGCCGCATCAATGTTGACTTCAGACATATCGTTAACAATCACTGCAATGCGTCGACCCTCGCGATTATTAAGAATGTGATTTAGCAGTGTCGTTTTACCTGCGCCGAGAAATCCTGACAGTACAGAAACAGGCAAGCGGGGATCGGATGAGTCCGGTAAGGAATGAAGCGCCATGAGAGATCCTTAAAATCAGTGTCATTTAATATGTTATAACATAACAAAATGGCGGTGATTTTCAACACTGTTTGTCAGGAATAGCAAAACACAGGATCGTGAAACTGCTGAGTGACTATCCCGTTTTCGACTCGACATGTTCAGATGGGTTTTGCTTTGGTTTGATATGTTATAACATAATATTTCTGGGTAACATTATGTGGTTAAAAGACATATTATGAAACAACTTAAGCACCTTCTTCACAGCACGCTTGCGTGCCTGTTATTTGCCTCCTTGAGTGCCGGTTCTGCCGAAACAAAACCGGTCCGTATTGCCGCCCCATTTGAAATTAAGGGTGCCGATCCCGCTCTTTCGGGTGATATTTTACTCCGCATGGATGTGGTGGAAACGCTGGTGGAGACGGATGCTAAAGGAGCCCCTGTTCCAGCGCTGGCTGAGAGCTGGCAGGCTTCTCCGGATGGTCTGCAATGGCGCTTTACACTGCGTCCAGGCGCCCATTTTCACGACGGTTCCCCTGTTACTGCTGAAAGCGTGGTGAAATCACTTAACATCGCCCGCGGTAAGCCGGGCTTGCTGGATAAGGCACCGATAACGTCGATTGTGGGTGAAGATCGACAGGTCACCATCACACTCAGTGAACCTTTTACACCGCTACTGGCGGTGCTGGCAGAAAGTCGTTCACAAATTCTGGCGCTGGCATCATGGGATAGCACGAACGCTGTCACGCGGATCATTGGCAGCGGTCCGTTTCAGCTGGTGAGTTTCCAGCCGCCTCAGGCGCTGAGCGTAAAGAGATTTGAGGGTTACTGGGGGAAAAAACCGGCCATCGCTGGCGCTGAATTTTTATCTGCGGGACGCGCTGAAACACGCGCACTGCTGGCTGAAAGCGGAGACGCCGATTATGTTTTTAACCTTGATGCCGCCAGTCGGCAGCGCCTGTCACATAAAAAATCTCTGCAGCTGCTTACCGTTTCCGTTCCACGAACGGTGATGCTCAAACTGAATCTGGCACATCCCTTTCTCAGCGACCACACCACGCGCGAGGCGTTAAGCCTGGCGATTAACCGGAGTGCGCTTGCTAATGCGGTTTTGCGCTATCCGGGGGCGGCGACACAGATGTTCCCGCCTTCGATGGCCGAGTGGCACAATCCGGCATTGCCCACGCTGGATTACTCACCACAGCGTGCAACAGCATTGCTTACGCAGTCAGGCTGGCAAGCCGGTCAGGATGGGATATTGATCCGTAATGGACAGCGTTTTACGCTCACGCTGCTGACCTATCCGGACCGTCCTGAATTGCCGCTCATTGCGATGGTGATCCAACAGCAGCTGCGTCAGATCGGAATCGATGTCGTCATTAATTCAACTAACTCCAGTGAAATCCCCGCTCGTCATCACGACGGGAGCCTGCAGATGGCGCTGTTCGCCCGTAATTTTGCTTTAACGCCCGATCCCACCGGTACGCTGCTTCAGGATTATGGCCCTCAAGGCGGTGACTGGGGAGCAATGAACTGGCACGACAAGGCCTTTAACGAGGCGCTCGGTACGCTATCGCAGAGTCATGATCCTGCGGTGCGACAAAAGGCCAGAGAGGTCATTACTACGGCTTTCCAGCGCGATTTGCCGGTTATTCCCATCGCCTGGTATCAGCAGTCAGCGGCAGTTAATGCCAGCCTCACCTCGGTCACGCTGGATCCGTTTGAACGCCATTTTGGCCTGCGTGATATGCAATGGGTGAAATGATGCTTAAACAACTCAGCTGGCGCCTTTGCCAGGCCGCCTTCGTCATTCTCGCGGTCGGGATCTTAACGTTTGTTCTGGTACAGGCATTACCGGGTGATATGGCCTGGCGTATCGCATCGGGACGTTATGGTTATGATAGGGTCGATCTGGCAGCGGTAGCCCAGGTAAAACAGCAACTGGCGGATATGACCGCCCAGGGAAGTGCGCTGGGGCCGTGGATGTGGGATCTGCTGCGCTTCAACTTTGGCCGTTCACTGGTATCGGGTGAGCCTGTCAGTGGCGAACTGGTCTGGCAATTGAAACAAACGTTCGCCCTTGCCGGCTTTTCTCTGTTACTGACCCTGCTGCTGATTATTCCACTCGGGATTTGGGCAGGCTGTCATCCCGGCCGTTTCCTGGACCGGGCCATTAACGGCGCTGCCGCCATTCTCAAATCGGTTCCGCATTTTGCTCTTGGCCTGCTGCTTATCGTTTTGTTTGCGCTGCGTCTGGACTGGCTGCCCAGTGCCGGGCAGGGGAACTGGCGACATTTCATCCTGCCGTCAGTGACGCTGGCGCTGCCGCTAAGTGCCGTGGGCGCTCGGGTCGTACGTGAGGCGACATTCCAGGCTGTAACGGCCAGCTGGTATCGCTGGGGGGCACAAAAGGGTCTCTCTCAACCGCGTCTTTTCTGGCGTCACGCCCTGCGTAATCTCAGCGTTTCGGTCGTGACCTGGCTCGGCATGCAGTTCGTCTGGCTGGTGGAAGGCGTGGTGGTGGTGGAAACGCTGTTTGCCTGGCCAGGCATTGGCCATGCGCTGGTCCATGCGATTTTTGCCCGGGACGTGCCCGTGATACAGGCCAGCGCAATGGTACTGGGGCTGACGTTTGTCACCCTGAACATGCTGGTCGATGGTTTGTGCTATGTGTTGGATCCAAGGGGGAAACGCATATGACCTTTCGTCAAAAAACAGGTCTGGCAATTATTCTGGCGTTGCTCGCGTTTGCCTGGCTGGTGCCGCTATTCGGGGCTGGGGATCCTGTGCAGCAGGACCTGTTGCAGATGTTACAGCTTCCCTCTGGGCAGGCCTGGTTGGGCTATGACCATCTTGGCCGCTCAATGCTGGCCCGGTTAAGTGCGGCACTCAGGTTATCACTGGGCCTGGCAGCGATATGCGTTATCACGGCACTGATAATGGGCACGCTGGCGGGGATCATGAGTGCCTGGCGCGGCGGTTGGGTGGACAAGGTGTGCAACGCATTAGCGGATATGTGCCTTGCGCTTCCCGGTCTGCTGCTGGTGCTGTTGTTAGCGGCTATCTCACCTGACTCGCCAGAAATGTTGTGGCTGGGGATTTCACTGGTGCTGTGGGTCGAGTTTTTCCGCGTGACGCGAGCCACCCTGCGACCCGTTGTTATGTCTCCCGCCGTCCAGTCCTCTTCACTGCTTGGTTTCTCGATACGCTATCTGTTTCGCAGACACTTATGGCCAGCCATGGCGCCCTTGTTGCTGACGTTAACGGTCTATGCGTTTAGCAGTGCCGTTATGGCGGTGTCCGCATTGGGATTCATCAGCGTGGGGGTTCGCCCTCCGACACCAGAACTGGGGCTGATGATGACAGAACTTTTTCCCTATGCCTGGGAAGCGCCCTGGCTTCTACTCCAGCCCGTGCTGGTGCTTTTTTTGTTACTGACTGGCATGAATTTATTAGTGAATAAGGATCGGATATGACGGGCATAGTAATTAAACAGGTCGCCGTTTACGCCGAAGATTGCATCGTCGAGCCCGTGAGCATGGTCATTCAGCCGGGCAAACCCATGACGCTGGTGGGCGAAACCGGATCGGGAAAAAGTCTGTTCGCCCAGGCCATCATGGGGGCGTTACCAGAAGGACTCCGTGCCACAGGCACGGTTGAGATTGACGGACAACGTTATGATCTCCAAACCGATCTGGCCCGTCTTCGCGCTCAGTGGGGGCATCGCATCGCGTCTTTGCCCCAGGAACCCGGGCTGGCGCTCGATCCAACAATGCGTGTCAGCGCTCAGGTCGCGGAAGGTTACCGGTACGTGCGGGGCTTAGCCAGGAGGGATGCACAACAGGCCGCGGCACAGGCACTCGACCAACTGGGGCTTGCGCACGCCTCTGCGCGTTTTCCCTGGCAGCTTTCAGGGGGAATGGCCCAGCGGGTTTGCTTCGCGGCTGCTCGCGCGGGGGGCGCGACGCTGCTGATTGCAGACGAGCCGACTAAAGGGCTGGACGTCGCGCGGCGGGATGAAATGGGTAACCTGTTAAATACGGCGGTGGCTCAGGGTGAAACCTTGCTGACGATCACGCACGACATTGCACTGGCCCGGCAGTTAGGTGGTGAGGTCATGGTGATGCATAAAGGCAAAGTCGTTGAGCAGGGCAGCGCCGGGCAGGTGTTATACCGTCCACAAGCGCCTTACACCCAACTGCTGTTGGCGGCCGATCCTGAGGCCTGGGCGCCAGGCTCGCGAGTACCCTGTGATGAAACCATCGTGTTACAGACAGAGGGCCTTTCTCTGAAACGGTCAGGGAAGCAACTGTTTCACAATGCCTCGCTAATCTTCCGGGCTGGCGAAATCGTGGGGCTTTACGGCGAAAGCGGCTGCGGTAAAAGTAGCCTGGGGGATACGCTATGCGGTTTGATAACGCCCGATGCGGGCAAGGTCGTGCGTCCAGGGGCTGCCAGTAGGTTACGTTACCAAAAACTTTATCAGGATCCCTCAGCCATCTTTCCACCTGACATCGCGATGGTCAGAGTTATCGATGATGTGCTGCGGCTGCACCACGCCACGGTGAAACGACGTGATGAACTGATGGCACAACTGGGATTAGCGTACGCGTTGCTGAACCGTCCGGCTTCAGGTTTGTCAGGCGGCGAGCTTCAGCGCTTTTCACTGCTCAGGGTGATGTTACTGGACCCTGTGTTTTTATTCGCGGATGAGCCGACGTCGCGCCTGGATCCTGTCGTTCAGCAGCAGACGCTGGCGTTGATTAGCGAACTGGCCACACAGCAACGCTGCGCCATTTTGCTGGTCAGCCACGATCTCGCCTTACTGGAGAAAAGCGCGCATCGTGTTATCTCACTGGCTTCCCTCAGCCAGAGCGCCGCAATAGCCCAGGAAGTCTGTGTTTAACCGAAGGCAGGGAAACCTGCCTTCACACATGCTCCATGACCAGCACAGCCAGCGTATCTGGCTCAAGCGCACGAAAAATATGCTCAGTGTCGCCCGGGTAGCTGATGTAATCGCCTACCTCAAGCTCAACGGGTGAATCAACCGGCCCAACCTCTGCGCGCCCTTGCGTCAAAATTAAATGTTCGATGGTATTCGGTGAATGCGGCTGTGAGCAGCGTTCGCTGCCGGGCTGTATGTGCAGCAGATAGATATCCCGTCGTGCGCCCGGTGGACAGGTTGCCAGTAAGACGGCTTTGTAATCAGCCTGCTCAGCAGCCACCGTGGGGCCTTCTCCGCGGCGAATAACCTGTAACCGGTTCGTTTCCGGCTCCATCAGGCGTGCAAATGGAATATTGAGCGCGACACACAGCGACCACAACGTCTCAATACCCGGATTGCCGTTACCGGCTTCAAGCTGAGACAGGGTCGATTTTGCAATCCCCGCCCGGCGAGCAACTTCAGCCAGCGTCAGGCCGACACGCTGGCGTTCTCTTACTAAACCTCGGGCAATGATATCAATGGGCGTGCTCATCACTTTTCCTGTTCGTTAAAATGAACGTATCGTTCGTCTTGTAATACATATCCGATGTTCATTATAATGGATTTATCGTTCGTTATGGGATTCGATGTTGATGCTGGCAAAAAAATTCACGCTGGATAAAGGCGTTATAAAAGCAATTTTTCTGGTCTGTATCGCAGATGGCATTGTCGGCCTGTCTTACGGGTCGCTCGCCACTGCTGATGGCTTTCCGTTTTGGGTACCGCTGGCGTTATCAACGCTGGTGCTGGCTGGCGCATCGGAATTCTTATTTATTGGCATCGTTGCCGGCGGTGGCAGTCCGTTAACCGCGGCGGCGGCAGGTTTGCTGGTCAACGCCCGCCATCTTCCCTTTGGCATTGCGGTTAAAGACTTAGTGGGCAGAAGCTGGCAGGGGGCGCTCGGCTGTCACATTATGAACGATGAAAGTGTGGTGTTCGGCATCTCTCAGCCGCAGCTGGCTCAACGCCGCAGTGCGTATTGGCTGTGCGGCATCGGTATCGGATTGATCTGGCCGTTCACCGTCATGCTCGGGGCCGCGATTGGCCAGTTTATCCCGAATATTTCCGTTATCGGTCTGGATGCGGTTTTTCCCGCCATTCTTATCGCACTCATCTTCCCGGCGTTACGCAAACCCCGAACCCGCATTCCTGCGGCTACCGGCGCCGTGCTGTCGCTGGCGGTCACGCCATTTGTTCCAGCAGGGATGCCTGTTCTGTTTTCGTTGTTAGGGCTGCTTACGTGGAGATCGCGTAAATGAATCATCCGATGATAATTGCAGGCATTGCCTTGCTGGCTGCCGGAACCTATGCCATTCGTTATGCGGGCGTCAAACTGGGTAACCGGTTGCCTGTCAGTGAGCGCACGCAAAATGTGTTATCCGATGCGGCCACGGTACTGTTACTGGCCGTTGCAGCCACCACCACGTTGTTCGAAGGTCAGCATTTTGCCGGGATGGCAAGGCTGCTGGGCGTGTCGTTTGCCATTTTTCTCGCCTGGCGCAGGGCGCCGCTGATCGTCATCATTTTGGGCGCAGCCTGTATGACCGCTCTGCTGCGTTACCTGAATGTGCCTTAGTCGCTAACGACAAATTGCTGCATCAGCCTTGACGTAAGGCGCGGCTTAAAATAAAACTAGAACCCGTCAGGGGAGTCTCGCCAAAGAGACTGAGAGGCTAATAGCGCAGTGCGCGGCTTAGCGACCCTTAGAACCTGACCCAGTTGATACTGGCGTAGGAAGACGGGTATCTTTGCCCCAGGCAGATACTTGCCGCAGAGTCTGCTTTTGCCGGGCTCATGCTTTTTCCCTTCTTGTATCACGGGTCTCTGACTGTTAACAGAGAGGCCAAAGTGAAAATCCTGTTTCTGATGTTACCCTGTCAGGTTGGCTGGCAATGAGCCGCTGGTCAGTGCTCGGCAGTGGCGTGTCCGGACTGTGTATCGCCACGCTACTGGCGGAGCAGGGTGAACCTGTCGAAATCATTACCTTACCGGACTGCCGCGCGGCATCGCACTGGGCTGGCGGTATGCTGGCCCCCTGGTGCGAAGCGGAAAGTGCGCCACAGCAGGTCGTTGACTGGGGTCAGTATGCTGCGGCATGGTGGTCGGCCCGGGTCAGCGGCGTGGAACAGCAGGGTACCCTGGTGATTGCGCCTCCTCGCGACAGTGCTGAGTTAACGCGTTTCGCTAACATGACCTCATCACATCAGTGGGTGACGCCGGCAGAGATTGAACCTGCGCTGGAAGACCGTTTTGCCCGTGGCTTGTTCTTTGCCGCAGAAGGTCATCTTGATCCCCGGCTGGCAATGCAACAATTACAAACGCGTTTACTGAATGCGGGTGTCCGGTTTCACCCGGGTAAACCCAGCGGGAAAATTATCGATTGCCGGGGTATTCATGCCCGGCAATCCCAACCGGAATTGCGTGCCGTGCGCGGTGAAATGGTTATTCTCCACACCGACGAAATAACGTTTTCCCGTCCTGTTCGCCTGCTGCACCCGCGTTTTCCCTGTTATCTGGTGCCCAGGGCTCAGGGGCATTTTATGCTGGGCGCGACCATGGTCGAAAGCCAGGATGACAGCCCAATCAGCGCGCGCGCTATGATGGAACTGTTAAGCGCAGCCTACAGCATCCATCCCGCCCTCGCCGAAGCACGCATTATTGAAAGCGGCACAGGTTTGCGTCCGGCTTACCGCCACAATCTGCCCGAAGTGCGTTATGAAAATGGCATTTTTTCCATTAACGGCATGTACCGTCACGGCTTCCTGCTGGCCCCGATGATGGCCGAGAAGCTTATGCAACAACTGACGTCCGAGGGAGTGCGATGAAAATAGAACTGAACGGCATTGCTATTGAAACCGAAGCCCGCACGCTGGCTGAATTACTCGTGGAACAACATATCGATGCTGGCTGTGTCGCCAGTGCCGTGAACGGCGAATTTGTTCCCCGGGAGCGCTATTCCTCAGAGCCGCTTGTGGCGGGTTGTCGTCTTGAAGTGTTATCGCCGATGCAGGGAGGCTAACCATGTTTTATGACTTTAGCGGACAGTCACGTTTTTTACTGGGTACTGCAGGTTATCCCTCGCCGGATATTCTGCAACAGGCCGTTGGCGCATCCGGCGCCGAGATTATTACGGTGAGTCTGCGTCGTGAAGGAAGCCAGGGTGGAGCCTTTCGCGATCTCCTGAAAACCTTAAATAAACGCATTTTACCCAATACCGCAGGCTGCCATACGGTGAAAGAAGCCGTGACGACTGCGCATATGGCGCGGGAATTGTTTGCCACGTCCTGGATCAAGCTTGAGGTGATCGGTCATGCCGATACCTTACAGCCCGATCCCTTTGCCCTCGTCGAAGCAGCACGTATTTTGTGTGCAGAGGGTTTCCACGTTTTCCCTTACACCACAGAAGATCTGATTGTGGGCGAGAAACTGCTGGACGCGGGCTGTGAAGTGCTGATGCCGTGGGGGGCGCCCATCGGCTCAGGCCAGGGATTACGCAATATCGAGGGCTTACGCACGATGCGTGCCTGGTTTAAGGACGTTCCACTCATTATTGATGCCGGGATCGGTGCGCCGAGCCAGGCGGCTCAGGCGATGGAATTGGGGTTTGATGCTGTGCTGTTGAATACCGCCGTGGCGAAATCCAGCGATCCGGTTGGTATGGCTGGCGCATTTGCGCGCGCCATTGAAGCGGGACATCAGGCGCGTCAGGCTGGCATGATGGAGCGTCGCGACATGGCTGCCGCCTCTACGCCCGTTTTCGGCCTGGCGCAATTTCGCTAAGGAGCAGAGATGGCACGTTATCAACGACAGACAATGCTGTCAGAAGTGGGCGAGCAGGGGCAGCAGGCTTTGTCCGCTGCCCGCGTCTTAGTGGTTGGCGCGGGTGGACTGGCTTCCACGTTATTACCGCTCCTGGCGGGCGCTGGCATCGGTTATATCCGGCTCTATGACGACGACGTCGTGGCGCTGCATAACCTGCATCGTCAGACGCTATTTACGACTGCCGATATTGGCGAGCCAAAGGTGTTTTGCGCCCAACGTGCGCTGGCACAGCGTAATCCTGATACGGTGGTTGAAGCACATCCCGTAGCGTTACAGGCAAGTCGTATTGAAGAAGCACTGGTGGATATTGATTTAGTTATCGACGCTGCGGATAACTTCGCGGTGACTTATCTGCTTTCCGACAGCTGCTTTGCCCGTAACCTACCGCTGGTTTGCGCTTCGGTGCTGGGGCGACAGGGTTATGCAGGCAGTTTTTGCGGCGGCGCGCCCAGCTATCGCGCACTGTTTCCACAATTACCCAAAGCCTCAGGTAACTGTAACACTGCAGGCGTGCTGGGCCCGGCGGTTGCCACCCTTGGCGCCTTACAGGCGCAGATGGCGCTCAGCATTCTGTTGCACCTGTTGCCCTCACCACTGGGCTGCATGATCAACTGTGATTTTGTCTCATGGCAACTGCGTCAGTTCCGGTTCGATAATGCGCCTGAGCCCGAAAAGGCCGGCATCCCGTTTATCGATCCTGCTTTGCTGACCCCCGATGACTGCGTGGTGGATCTACGGGGGACAGAGGAAGCACCTGTCAGTGTCAGCCAGTATGCACAGCGGATATTGCCACAGCACATTGCCGGCTGGCAGCCGCCCGCGGATAAACGCATTGTTCTGGTCTGTGCCAGCGGCATGCGTGCCGCTCAGGCCGCGTTGACCCTGGAGGCACGTGGCTGCCAGCGGCTGGCGATTATTGCAGATCGGTAATACAGGCGGCTGATTACGTCTGGGCATCGCGGTTGGCCTGATAAATATCGGGCCGGGTGATTGTCCAGGCATAGTCGGGTTTGTTTACCGGCTGGTAGCCAAATTTTTGATATAACCAGGGCGCGGTTGAGGTGAAGAGCAACAGCCGGCGCAATGTGTTAACCACGGGATGTGACTGACAGCATTCGATCAGCCATCCGCCCAGTCCTTTGCCCTGGCATTCTTCAAGTACATAGACATCGCACAGGTACGCGAAGGTCGCGTAATCAGTAATGAATCGCGCAAAGCCAATCTGCTGCTGCTGATGAAAAAGCCCAAAATTCAGGCTGTTTTCAATTGACCGCGCGACCGTGGCGTAATCAATTCCCGCTGCCCAACTTGAACGGGTGAGGTAACGGTGTATTGCCCCGATATCCATCTGCGACTTATCCGTCGTAACGGCATACTCGCCGTTATGCCAGTGCTGAACAGGTGCCATCATTTTTCCCGTATTCCTTGTTTAAGTATGAGAGTCGGTGGCGAAAGACCTGTCAGGCGATAAGAGTGCGTACGGCAATGCCGATAAGCAGTAATCCACCACCGATATTGACGTAGCGTTTCAGCGCGACAGGATTGATTTTTTGCGCCGAGAAGACCAGCGCCTGGCTGAAGAGCGCTAACCACAGGCTCATTACGACAATGTGCACTGTTGCCAGCGTCAGAAAGGCATCGATACCGGCCCTGTCGCCAACAAACTGTGAAACCACCGTCAGGTAAAACAGGATAGCTTTGGGGTTAGCGACATTAGCCAGCCACGCACCTTTAACGGTAATTGCGCTACCCGTTGTCTTCAGCACGAATGCCCTGGTCCTGATGCCAGTGATAAATAAAAGGCCGCCCAGCCAAAACAGGTAAAGTACGCCAGCCATTTTTAACAGGGCAAACAGCGCGGGGGACGCAACCAGCGCTGTCGACAGGCCCAGACCGATCAGCAAAGCATGCGTATAAATACCCAGCGCGGTACCAAGCAGCGTTTTCACCAGCCCCCTGCGGCCAGCCGTAAGCGCGCTGTTCATCGCCAGCGTGAAACTCGCGCCGGGAGAAAGGGCAATCGGTAGAAGCGCAGGCAGAAACCCTGTCAGGTTAATCTCCATCCGCCACCGGCTTGTGGGAGCGCTTCAAGGCGCACATCAAATTCGTTAAAAAATTATGCCGGATTATAAAAAGCACACAGCTTATTGCCGGTTGGATCCCGCAGATAGGCGACGCATCTTCCATCCGTTTCTCTGACATGAGGCGGTGTTTCAGCCGAAGTGCCGCCGTTTTCGAGACCTTTTTGATACCAGTTGAAAACGTCTTCAGAGGAGGCCATGGTAAAGCCAATGGTACCCCCGTTGGCAAAGGTCGCGGGCTGGCCATTAATGGGCTGAGTGATAATAAAACGCTGGTGATTTTTAACGTAAAAAGGGCGCCCCAGGGCATCAATGCCCTGATCTTCGCAACGGATCACAGCAAAAACAGCATCGTAGAATTTTTTAGCTTGCTCAATATTATCCGTACCAACAACCATATGGCTAAACATATATAACTCCTTTTTAACATTGATGGCGATATACTTAGCACACCCGCTATGTGTGAGGAAGTGCTGATGAATGACCATCCCGTTTTAGAGGTTGTCAGGTTATGCGACCGGGCGATATCAGCCGGTAATTATGATGCCCTGATGAAACACTATGCTGCCGATGCCAGCCTGGTTGTGAAGCCCGGAATGACCGTTACGGGTCGCGTAGCCATTCGTCGCGCCTTTGAAACGATTGCAAATTATTTTCAGCATCAGCTGGTGGTAGAGCAGGGCAGGATGGAGGTCATTGAGGGCGCAGGCACCGCGCTGGTGATTATGGAAACTGTGCTGCGCTATCCCGATGGGCAGGGACAGTCCGTAGAAAGCACCCGCCGGGCCACCTATGTATTTCGCCTGGAAAGCGATAACCAGTGGCGCTGCACCGTGGATAACTCCTATGGCACTTCGCTACTGGATCCTGTACTGAGTGAGCAGGGCTGATTCAGATGACTTCAACAAGCTGAAAGGTCTCAAATATCAGTTCCATTTCAGTGCTAAATCCACCGTTACGCTGAAAAAAGCGTTGATGTTCACGCTGCCAGTACTCAAGGCTCAGGTCACCTTCGCCTTCCATCATGGCCATCTCCGGCGTAACGCGATCGAAGCGTGTCACAAACAGCCCCGTCGTCCTGATGACGCAAACCGGATTATCCGCGCCGTTTAAGATGATGCTATAGCCGCCGGGTTGCGGTTTCACGTCATCTTCATACCAGCCTTGCAGAGAACTGCAGGTGGCGATTTTTTTGCCGGTAAGGACCAACGTGGCCAGTTCATTGGCCAGATCGGGTGAATCGCCAAACGACCAGGCCAGCGCGTCAGGGTATTTCGTTTTAATCTGTTCAAGCGTCATCGTCATATTAAGTCCTTTTACAGCAGGGCCTGAATGGCTGCTTTTGGGCAGCAAGTCTGTCAGGCCAGAATACGTTTTGCCCACTCATCAACCGTATCACCACTGCCGATATCGGGCTGTACCAGGCCATTAATCATAAAGGTAGGTGAAACATGAATACCGTTCTGGCGGGCATATTTACAGTGCCATTTGATCAGGTTTTGCAAATCGGGCCGGTCAAATGCCGCATAAGCATCGACGCCGCTGTACTCTCTGAGTCTGGCGAGAAGCTGATTAGGCGTAACGTCTCGGTTTGGACCACGACAATGGTCTGTAAACTCAAAGGCTTCCCGATGATCGGCAACGGCCTGCAGAACCGCTTTAGCCGCCGCTTTACTTTCTACCGATGCCGCGAGGATGTAGCGCACGATTACGCCAGAGTACATGTGCCAGGGCTGCGACTGAAAATGAATTTTGAGTGTCATTTTATCTTCACCAACCTGCTCTAACAGCGCATCGAATTTGTTAAACGCGCGTACAGAGAAAGGGCAGGTGGGTTCGATAAAAACCTCAAACACCTGTGGACCTTGTCCCCAGACAAGAGGTTCAGCCTGTAGTTTGTCATTGTTCATAGCAACTCCCGTTACGATGGTTAAAATCTGCTTCACTGACTGTGACAAACTTACGCTTATTCTGCCAGGTGATCCTGCCAGCAGCCGTGAATGCAGACTGATAAGGATTAGTCTTATTTCTCATCTTTCATACCAAACCGAACTAAAATTATCCCTTCAGCGGTTCCGCTTGTCGTGCAACCTGTTTAAAATTCCAAGATTGTTAAATCATGATATTAAACACTATTTTGTCAAGCTAAGGCACAAAGCGGCAAGTTCATCTGAGATAAAAACCGCTAGAGTACCGGGTTCATCAACCTGCAAACCGGGTGTACTGGCGTTATATTGCCTGACCCAGTCATTAAGGATCTTCGAATGTCGCACTTTCGTCCTGTCGCGCTGGAACACGCAAGCCGTTTGCTGAACCACGGACCGACTATATTAATAACCAGTCGGGATAGTCAGTCACAGCGTCGCAACATCATGGCCGCAGCCTGGTCCGTTCCCGTCGAATTTTCGCCGCCGCGGGTAGCGATTATTGTGGATAAATCGACCTGGTCACGTGAGCTGATTGAAGCCAGTGGTGCATTTGGTATTTGTGTCCCTGCCGCGCAATTTGTCGATCTGGCTTACGCTGTTGGCAGCACGAGCGGGCGCGATCAGGATAAATTTGCGGCTTTTGATATTCAGGCCAGCGAGAGTCAACACTTCGGTGTGCCTCTGTTGGAAGAGAGTTGTGTAGCGTGGATGGAATGCCGTCTGTCACCTGAAACCGAAGCGCAGCAGGCGTACGACACGCTGTTTGGTGAAGTGGTCACCGCTGCGGCAGACAATCGGGTTTTTTACGACGGTCGCTGGCATTTCGATGACAGCAATTCAGCGCTACACACTTTACATCATCTTGGCGGCGGTCAGTTCGTGACAGTTGCAAATACGCTGACCGCCAAAACAACGCGTTAAATGAGGTACAGAATGACAATTAAGAGTTACGCAGCCATGCAGGCGGGACAAGCACTGGAGCGTTACGACTATGATCCCGGCCCGTTAGACGCTGAAGATGTAGAAGTTGAAGTTGAATACTGCGGCGTATGCCACTCAGATCTGTCGATGATCGATAACGAATGGGGAATTTCAGCGTATCCCGTTGTTGCCGGTCATGAAGTGATTGGACGCGTGGCTGCGCTTGGCGAAAGTGCCAAAACGAAAGGCCTGAAAGTGGGACAGCGCGTGGGCATCGGCTGGACAGCCAAGAGCTGCCAGCATTGCGATCCCTGCATCAGCGGCGATCACGTCAACTGCGCCAATGGCACCACAACCACAATTGGCAACAATGGTGGCTTTGCTGACAAACTGCGCGCCAACTGGCAGTGGGTTATCCCATTACCTGAAAAGCTGGATGCGGCCACGGCCGGCCCTCTGCTGTGTGGTGGGATTACCGTCTTTAAACCCTTACTTATGCATAACATTACCGCGATGAGCCGCGTCGGCGTGATCGGTATTGGTGGTCTGGGCCACATCGCCATTAAGATTCTGCACGCGATGGGCGCAGAAGTGACGGCGTTCAGTTCTTCGGCCAATAAGAAGCAGGCTATTCTGGACATGGGCGCCGATCATGTGGTGAACAGCCGTGATCCGGAAGCTTTAAAAAGCCTGGCGGGCCAGTTTGACCTGATTATCAGCACGGTCGCCGTCGATCTCGACTGGCAACCCTACTTTGCGGCCCTGGCGCCTCGCGGTAAGTTCCATACCGTGGGTGCCGTACTGAAGCCGTTTGACGTGCCGGCTTTCAGCCTGATTTTAGGCGACCGCGCCGTGACGGGTTCTTCAACCGGTTCACCTGCGCAGCTGCGTTCACTGCTGAAGCTGGCTGGCCGTACAGATATTGCGCCGACAGTGGAGTACTTCCCGATGTCGAAAATCAACGATGCACTGGACCATGTTCGTGCAGGTAAAGCCAACTACCGTGTGGTTCTGAAAGCCGACTTCTGATCCCTGGCGCGCCTTTCTGGCGCGCCTTTTTCCCTTCCCGCCGCCAGATCGGCTAATCTCTGTTAAAATTGAATCCTTAAGCCTGCTGCCAGACGTCTCTACCGGAGAAATTATGTTGTGGATTTGGAATGCCCTGATCGTTTTCGTTACCGTGATTGGCATGGAAGTGGTTGCTGCACTGGCACACAAATACATCATGCACGGCTGGGGTTGGGGATGGCATCTTTCACATCATGAACCGCGTAAAGGTGCGTTTGAAGTTAACGATCTTTATGCCGTGGTTTTTGCTGCATTATCGATCCTGCTGATTTATCTGGGCAGTACAGGAATGTGGCCGCTCCAGTGGATTGGCGCAGGTATGACGGCGTATGGATTACTCTATTTTATGGTGCACGACGGGCTGGTGCATCAACGTTGGCCATTCCGCTATATTCCACGCAAGGGCTACCTCAAACGGTTGTATATGGCGCACCGTATGCATCACGCCGTCAGGGGCAAAGAAGGTTGTGTTTCTTTTGGCTTCCTCTATGCGCCGCCCCTGTCAAAACTTCAGGCGACGCTCCGGGAAAGACATGGCGCTAGAGCGGGCGCTGCCAGAGATGCGCAGGGCGGGGAGGATGAGCCCGCATCCGGGAAGTAAGGGCCTGACCAGAGGCGGCCAGCAGCAGCGTTAATTTTTCGGGCGTGGTCGTTGACTGCCGCTGATCCCAGGCTTGCTGACCGGCCTGTTCAACTTTGACACCTATTTTCCGGTAAACCTGCTTCGCCGTAGCGATTGCCCAGGCCGAACGCAGGGGCAACCCAGCCAGGCCCGCTGTGGCAGACAAATAGTAAGGTTCTGCTTCCTGCACCAAACGACGGGCGATACGGCTCAGCGCCTGACGGTTTTCAGGTGCCGCATAATTCTCTTTGTTCAGACCTTCATGCTCCAGCCAGCTTGCCGGCAGATAACAGCGGCCCGCATGCGCATCGTCCACAATATCGCGAGCAATATTGGTCAACTGAAACGCCAGCCCAAGGTCACAGGCGCGGTCCAGCGTGGCGTTATCCCGCACGCCCATGATTTGCGCCATCATCAAGCCGACAACGCCTGCAACGTGATAGCAATAGCGCAGCGTATCATCCAGTTGGCTGTATTGCGCTTCGCGTACATCCATGGCGAAGCCTTCCAGATGATCAAACGCGTAAGCCGGGGCGATATCATGAGCCATAGCCACTTCCTGAAAAGCCGCAAACGCCGGTTCGTGCATCTGCGATCCTGCATAGGCCTGGCGCGTTTTCATCTCAAGTTGCATCAGACGTTGTTCGGGCGTTTGTAAGGCAGGCTGCCGGGCCTGAAAGCCCAGCGTCTGATCGTCAATAACATCGTCACAATGGCGGCACCAGGCGTAGAGCATCAGTACGCTGCGCCGGGTTTTTGCATCAAATAACTTTGAGGCTGTCGCAAAACTTTTCGAGCCAACTGCCATCGTTTCGACCGCATGATTGAGTAACGACGGATTATTCAAATCAGATCCTCCAGCATCAAACCTGCTGTCGCTTTTGCCGAGCCGATGACGCCAGGAATGCCTGCGCCGGGATGCGTGCCTGCGCCGACCAGGTAGAGATTAGTAATGGTTTTATCGCGGTTATGCGGCCGAAACCAGGCGCTCTGGGTAAGAACGGGCTCCACAGAAAAGGCTGAGCCCTGATAGGCATTAAGCTGGTCGCGAAAATCAAACGGCGTAAACATCCGGTGCGTGACCAGCTGACTCCGTAAGCCAGGCATGTAATGCTGCTCAAGGTACTCAAAAATACGGTCGCGTAGTTTTGGCCCCTCAACCGTCCAGTCGAGGTTCGCGGTGCCTAAATGCGGCACCGGCGCCAACACATAGTAACTGCCGCAACCTTCAGGCGCCAGTGACGAATCCGTGACACAGGGCGCGTGTAGATAAAGTGAGAAGTCCTCTGCGAGGCCATCATGATTAAAAATCTCGTCAATCAGTTCGCGGTAACGCGGGCCGAAACAAACCGTGTGATGCGCGAGCTGATCATGATGGTGATTCAAACCAAAATAGAGCACAAACAGAGAGTTACTCATACGCTTAGTCTGCAGTTTGTTGGACTGCTTAACCGCGGCAGGGTGCTGGCTTAACAGGTCGCGATAGGTATGAACCACATCTGCATTTGACGCGACGGCTTGCGTCAGGAACCTGCGACCGTCCTCTAAATGCACGGCTTCAATCTTGTTTCCTGTCGTTTCCATATGGCTGACTCTGGCGTTTAACACGACTTCACCACCCAGATCCTGAAACAGCTTTATCATCCCCTGAACTAATGCGCCGGTGCCGCCACGCGGAAACCAGACGCCCCACTCACGCTCCAGCGCGTGTATCAACGTATAAATGGATGAGGTGGCGAAGGGATTGCCGCCCACCAACAGCGAGTGGAAAGAAAACGCCTGGCGCAGATGTTCATCTTCGATGTAACTGGCAACCTTACTGTAAACGCTTCTCCATGCCTGCAGTTTCGCCAGTTGAGGTGCGGCGCGAAGCATGTCTCTGAACGATAAAAAAGGGACAGTACCGAGCTTCAGATAGCCTTCTTTAAACACCGCGCGTGAATAGTCCAGAAACTGACGATAACCTTCGACATCGCGGGGATTAAACTGCTGAATCTGCGCTTCGAGCCGGGTTTGATCGTTATCGTAATTAAAGACCTTCCCTGACTCCCAACACAGGCGGTAAAACGGCGTAACCGGCAGCAGTTCGACATACTCTTTTAACTGTTTTCCTGCCAGTGCAAACAGTTCTTCAATGGCACTGGGATCGGTGATAACCGTCGGGCCTGCATCAAAGGTAAACCCCTGATCCTCGTAGACATAAGCCCGACCGCCGGGTTTATCACGTTGTTCAAGCAGTAAGACGGGGATCCCCGCAGCCTGTAGACGAATTGCCAGTGCCAGGCCACCGAAGCCTGCACCAATTACCGTAGTTGGTTTCATGTAGTCGCTCTTTAACGATGAGTCGTCATAATGGCTTGCAATGCTGCTAATACCGGAACAGGCGGCTTGCCGCTCAGAATACGTAGCCGATCGGTCAGCGTGAGTTTTCCCGCATAAAAACGGGCAATTAAATCTTCAGGTAAACCATAAAAACGCTGCATAACCCGCCAGCGTGAATCGGCGGGTCCGGCTAAAAACAGCATGCGATTCAGCATGCGGAAAAAGCGCTGCTGCTGCCAGCGCTCGCGGGCAAAATGCCTAATAGCCTGGTGAATTGAGGCCGACGTAAAGACATCAAGTGCGCTCAGGCGGTCGGCCACGGCAACCGCCAGCGGCAGTGAATAGCCGGTGGTAGGATGGAACAGACCGGCACGTAATCCACTACAGGCCAGGGGGCGCTGCTGCCAGAATGCCTCGGCATTGCCCGACAGGGTGATGGGTAAGGCGCCCTGTTCTTCACGCAGCAATGTCTGAAGCTGCCAACCCTGTTGCGCGGCATAGTCGCAAATATTTTGCCGCGCGCGTTCAGGATCTAATGTCGCATTATCGATATAGTGCGTGTCTTCAATTAACAATCTGGTCGGCGAGAGCGGCAGGCTGTACACGAAGCGATAACCATTTTGCTGATCGACCGTGGCATCCATGATAATGGGAGACGATAAACCATGCGGTTGGCTCAATCGCCATTCCTGGCCAATAAACGCCTGGAAGCCCACGCTCAGTGCTGAGTTTGCCGCATAACCCCGCCCGTCAATCACCGCGCGGGCACCGATAACCTGACCCTTTTTCAACCGAACAGATTCCGCATTAACCTCTGCGACCGCGGTATCCATCCACAAGTGCGGGCCAAACTGTCGCTGTAAAACCTCAGCGAAACGCTGAGAAGTAATACAGAAGTAGCCGCTGTTCAGCTTACGACGGCGTGTGGGAAAGCGCACCTGATAGTCGGGCCAGTGATGAACCACCAGCGGAGCTATCCAGCGATGTTGGCTCTCAGTCAAATCATCGTGGTGAAATGACCACGTATGATTCCCGCCCGCCTGGGGTGCGGCGTCGATAAGCAAAATACGCATATCAGGTTGCTGCTGCTGAAGACGCAGGGCGATAAGGCCATTCGCGAGTCCAGCCCCCACGAGAATCAGATCATAATGCGGTTGCATAGCCGCTCCCACTTAAGACAGGCTGACCGGTGCGCATAACCTGCTCAATGATATCGGCAGCGGCCATGGTGCCCCCTGCCAAACGAAGGGCGGTCTGGATTTTCGCCATGCGCTGCTGAAAGTCGAGGTTGGTCAGCAATGAACGCATCTGACGAGCCAAAGCATGGCTGGTGGTAAAGCGGGAAGCACGCTTGCCGATGCCGTGATAAACGATGCGTGACGCGACGCCGGGCTGATCAAAGGCCAGTGGAAGCGCTAAAAGGGGCGTCCGGTAATTAATCGCGTCCAGTACCGTATTCATTCCGCCGTGGGTGATCGCCAGCTGCGCCTGTGACAGCGCGGCTGACTGATCGGCAAAATCCACCACCTGTGTATGACGGCTTCGCGCCAGTTCTTCACTCTGAGAGTCCGTAAGACGACCACAGTGGGCTAACAGGAGCTGACCGTCAATTTCTTCACAGGCTTTCACTATCGTTTTAAACAGCCCATAACGATGCCCCTGAAGCGTGCCCAGCGAGGCGAAAATCCGGGGTTTTTCTGAGGATGTAAAATAACGGGATGAAGACGTTGACGGTGCGTACGTTTCGCGCAAAGGCCCGACGGCATGAAAACAAGCCGGTAACGCTTTGCGGGGAAAATCAAGTTCAGGAACAAGCTGGCTGATTTGCGCCAGTGGCGAAAAACACTGGTGGAGCTTTTGCCGGGGGGCTAAGCCCATTCTGTGGCTGTGTTCGGCAATGACGCGGTCATGACGACGCATTAGCCAGTCATAAATTTTTTCACTGGCAGCATAACGTTCGCGAGCCGCGTCGCTGGTCCCGTATTCGAAAGGCATAACCGCCAGGGGCATATCCGGTTCACGATTGAGAGGCAGCGCGCAGGCGACAGAGATAAACGGCAGTCCCAGTGCTTCAGCAACGAGCGCGCCTGCCGGTTCCATTTGATCAACAATGACGCCATCTATCGCCAGATCGTTAAATGCCCGAGGGAGTTCGCGGCACAGCATATCGGTGGTGCGCGCCATTTCATTGATGAGCTTCAGCATTGACGGCCCCAGAGGATGAGCCGCCAGGTGTAGCACGCGCGTTAACGCGCCGGGGGGATGGCTGTCTGTCCCGACGGCATGAAATCCAATGGTTTCGCTATCGATCAAGTGTTTAATATCGTATTGCTGAATAAAGGTCACCCGATGACCGCGCGCGACCAGTTCCTGAGCGAGATTCTGTAATGCGCGAACATGGCTGTAAAAAGGCGGTGCGATCGCCGCGAAATGGCTCATGCAGCATCCTTAACTGACGGCAGCGAGTTTTTTGTCAAACCAGGCCTGAATAAAATGTTGAGTGGCGTGCCCGTGTTGGCAGGCCGCAGAGAGATGCTCACTGGCAAGATGAAGATGTTGTCTCAGACGTTCTTCAACCGCCCTCGGGCCTAACAGATTGACCAGCGTCGATTTACCGGCGTCCTGATTGCTATCTTTACCGGTGTCGGTCATGCCATCGGTCAAATCGTCCAGCAGTTGAAATGCCTGACCAAGATCAAGTGAAAAACGATGCAGGCAATCACGCGCTTCGCTGGAGGCATTCGCAACAATCGAGGCCATCTGCATGGAGGCACAAAACAGCGTGCTGGTTTTAAAGTGATTCGTCATCAAAATAGCTTCAGCGCTGCGCGGCTTATCCCCTTCAGACAGGTCCTTGAACTGACCCTGAACCAATCCTTGCATGCCGATGGCGTTTGACAGTTCAGAAACCGCTCGATTTTTTGCCAGCGGCGTGAGGCCATCTGCATCGGCAATTACGCCAAAGGCTTTACTCAGCAAGGCAACCGCCGCCAGTATTGCCACATGCTCTCCGTAATGAGAATGAATGGTAGGGCGTCCGCGCCGCAGCTTCGCATCGTCCATGCAGGGCATATCGTCAAGGATCAGCGAAGCCGCGTGGACCATTTCCACCGCACAGGCCAAATCCAGTAATCCGTCATGGCTGACAGCGCAACCCAGATCGCGGGCGGTCAGCAACAGCAACATGGGGCGAATACGTTTTCCCGGTGCCAGCGCACCTTCACGCATCGCGGCACCCACAACATCCCGTTCTCCCTCCACGGGCAATAACTGATCAAGGCGTCGATCAATATCAGCCAGTAACTGCTCCGCAGCATCGCGAGTGAGATGAACGTGTTTTTTTGCGCAGACCGTCATTCGGGCTGTCCTTATAAACGGATACATTTACGGCAACGCGAAAGATGCGGTGCCCTTCAAAAAGACGCTTAATCTGCCATAACATGGTTGGCAGGCTTACCCGTTATTTTACATTTAGGGTTACAGGTTTTTTTTGCTAAATCCACATCGTTAATACTAGTTGAGCTTGTGGAAAAGGTGGAAAATTCATAAACCTCCGTCGGATTGGCAGACCGTGCGGTACCTTTACCGGGTTGCCAGGGGTCAGCCTGTCAGCGCACGTAATGTTGCAATGACCTGAGAAACATCATCCGCACTGAGCGCCGTGTCTTTCGCAAACTTTACCTGACCATCAGGGTCCAGCACGATGACAGCGGCACCTTCTGGCTTAAGCTGCCAGCGATGTTGTGCCACGCCGCTACTGTCGATAATAAATTGTTGCCATGGTGAGGCTTTTTTACTGGAGCGGATACTGTTAATCACAAACAGACTGCTGCCAGGCAAAGCATCATCTGTATTCACGATGGTTGTGGTCTGGAACCGGTCTTGTGGCAGGTTGGCGCGCTGCAGGGCCGCAATAAGCGGGGCGGACTGCTCTTTGGCCGACAATCGTCCTGCAACATGAATAACTAAACGTGTCCGACCCGGAAGAGAAAGGCTGTTCCATTTTTGATAGTTAACCTTGCCGCCCTCCAGCCGCATTTCACCTTTATCCGCAATAAAAACCGACGGAAGGGGCTGCCCGATGACGATGTTATGCGCGCTGGCCCAGCAGGAAACGAGGAAAAGCGCCATCAATCCATAACGTTGCACAGTCTTATCCCTGTTTTTAGGATCTGAGTTACCAGCTTAGCAACTTTATTCACTTTCAACTGTTTTATGCCCAATCCTGTTTGAGATCAATATAGCCGGGGGAGGGCTGAACAAAAATGCATCAGTAAGTGAAGATCAGGAGGTGAAAAATGCACTCAGATCGTATGACATTATCTGAAATGGCAGCCTATCTAGGGGTTTCGCAGGCAACCCTGGTCAGGGCGCTTTGTAATGAGGGGGCGTTAGAGGGTGTGCCGATTCCCGAAGGACTGGATCATCTGCCTCTGACGCAACGGCACTGGTTAAAAGAGGATGTCAGCCAGTTAAAACACGCGTTGCAACGCGTTCACGATATCCATCATGATTAAAGACCCGGCTTACCATGCATTCTGATTCATCAAACGCCCGCATAATGCGGGCATTTTTATTACTTGCCCTGCTCGTCACTTTCACCCAGGAAAAAATACCAGAGTGGAATCGACATTAAGCCGGTAAATACGGTGGTATAAAGCAGAATCATCATGGCCTGAGTGATATACATCATTATCGTCCAGTCGCTGAACGGAATATTGTATTGCTCAATTACGCCACTCACCATGGCGCGTGCCATAACGGTTCCCACAATAATTGCCAGAATGACCACGCTGCGCAGGAAATAACGCATCTCTTTACGCTTAACGGCAAACCGGGATTGAACAATCGCCAATGGAGACTGTTTATCCAGCGGCGTGACAACCTCCTGACGTGAAGCACGCTGTGCTTTCCGCCAGCGCTGGATATCAAGCAGTAAGAAGGCCAGTAAACTCACGCCCATCAACGGCAGCGCATAACCGAATGCGAGAGCCAGGATCAGGCTGGCCCCCTGCTGATAGCGCGGTAAGACCTGCCATGCTGCCAGCAGCGTTTGCGCGGGATTGGCCTGCGGTAATGCCGGGCGGCGAATCCACCACATGCGATAACCCAGAACGATCATCGCACATAACCCCGAACCAAACAGCGCCAGGATGAGTTGGTTCGGTAGGCCAAACAGCACGCCCATATGTGCATCCACGCCCCAGCGTGTCAGCTTCGCGACCAGCGGAAAATGGGCAAACTCCACGTGATCGACAATGCTGAAGTCATCAGGATTAACGGAAACCGAATCGACCTGACTTGGCCAGCGGCGATCGATCTCACTCACTGTCCATGCCTGACCGGCACTTTTCGGCTGGCGTAATTCAATTTTTGCCGCCTTGATACCTGCGCTACGTGCGGCCGCCTCAACCCTGTCCCAGTCAGCATCAGGCTGATTAAGGATAACGGGTTTGTCGGTCTTATGACCCGGCATGCTGGGCAGGGTGCCGCCCATTGCCATACCGTCCATCGTGGCATGATGTTCGGCATGAGGATCGGCAGCCACCACCGGTGCATCGCCATTTAGCGCTGTTCTGACCTGAGGCGTCAACCAGCCAAAATCGCTGCGCATTTTATCAATATTACTACCTGCCCACTGTGACCAGGTTAATCCCGTTACCGAGAAAAAGACCAGACCAAGGGACAGGACTAAGCCGAGCGTAATATGCCAGGAACGCGTTAATAAAAAGCCAGAACGCGGCTGTCTGACTTTGCGCCGCGGACGCGTCCCCAGCCACAGCAGAATGCCACCCAGTGCCGCAACCCATAACCATGACGCCGCCAGTTCGCTGTAATTACGGCCAACATCGCCCAGCAGCAGACCGCGATGAACCTGATCGAGCCACATGCGAAGAGGTAATACGCCGCTGGTGCCATAAACCGTCATGTCCCCTTTTACAGCGAGCGTATAAGGGTCGATAAAAACAGAACGTGATTCTGAAGGGCCTGACTGCGGCTCTGAAAACTGCACACGCGTCGTGTCGTGTTCGCCCGGAGCGGGCCTTACGGCATAAATCCGGGCATTACCGGCATAACGCCTGGCCGCACTAATTTGATCGGAAAGCGGCTTTGCAGTGCCCTGGGCGTTGGTGGTGAGTGCATCATTATAAATCAGGTTCTCTAACTGCGGCGTAATGACATACAGCGTGCCGGTTAATGCCGCAACAAAAATAAAGGGCGCAATAAACAGGCCAATATAAAAATGTAAACGACGAAGAACATTCAACATCGCCCCGCGTTGAGGAAGATTGTTTTCCCGTGAAAAAGTCATAGCGATTCCATATTTTCAGAATACCGGGCTTTTCCTCCTGCGCCATGGCGTAAGAAGAAAAGATCACATCAAGGAAATAAACAACCGGGGCAACGGTGGTGCGCGGGGTCGATAAATACCGTTCAGGCGCGGTAACGCCAGGCGCGCAATGTGCCGGGGCGGAGGAGCGCGACAGGTCAGGCAGATCAACCAGATGAAGGGAATAAATACCCACAACATTAACGGAACATGCACCAGCAGATCGCAATAACCGCAGGCGAGGCCGTCGTTCATCATACTGTGATCGGTCATCGCCATATCGCTGCGATGATCTATCATCGGCATATCCGCACTCATGCCTGACATCGTCATCGCATCATGGCGTTCAGCAAGATTTTTTGATACCACAGGTGCAATAAACAACAGCAGTACAGCCAGTATCGCAATACAGGCGCTCAGTCGTTGTTGTTTACAGCGGGTGGATTTCATCATCAGAACAGGATAGTTATTCACAATTTCAGGGCGGCAGTGTAACGCGACGGAGATAAAAGGGTTAAAAAAAATGGCATTTAAGCCATCGAAAGTCGCACCTTTTGAGCACCTTCACTCAAATTGGCTTTGAAATTAACTTTATCGTTACTCATGCCGTACATTTAAATAACATTATTTGTCGGTGATATTGTAATAAAGGAGATCTAATGAAAATCGTAACACTCGATGGCGACACATTGCCCGTGCCACCGACTCAGCCCGCCTGGTGTAGTGACTGGCAATTTCGAACGGACACGGCCGAAGACGAGATCGTTACAGCGCTAAAGGGGGCGACCATTGCCATCACCAACAAGGTGCCCTTACGTGCGGCGACGCTGGCACAGCTCCCCGACCTGCGATACATCTGTGTCACGGCAACGGGCTATGACTGCATTGATATTGCAGCCTGCAAAGAACGTGGCATTGTGGTGAGCAACATTCCGGGTTACTCAACGCAAAGTGTTTCGGAAGGCGTGATAGCCTTTATTTTTGCCTTGCGGCGCCAGATCGTGGAATACGCCAACAGCACGCGTCACTCCTGGCCTGAATCCTCTCATTTTTGCCTGCACCGGGCGCCGATTCAGGATATTGCTGGCGCAACGCTGGGTATTGTTGGAAAGGGCGACATCGGCAGCGCAGTCGGCAGGCTGGCACAGGCCTTGGGAATGCGTGTGCTTTATGCCGAACGCAAAGACAGCAGCAGGATCCGTGACGGCTATGTCAGCTTTGATGCGATGCTGGCCTCCAGCGATATCATTTCACTGCACTGCCCTCTTAGCGAGCAAACCCGCCATCTGATCGATCGCGAGACGCTGGAAAAGATGAAACCCCAGTCGTTACTGATTAACACCGCGCGGGGCGGCTTAATTCACGAGGCGCAACTGGCAGATGCCCTGCGGAATGGCACCCTTGCCGGTGCAGCGCTGGACGTTCTCAGCAGTGAACCCCCTGCGCGGGATCACCCTCTACTCCAGCCCGATATCCCCAATCTTCTCCTGACACCGCACATTGCCTGGGCGAGTAACAGCGGCATGCATAATCTGCTTCAGGGACTCATGGTGAACCTGGCGGGATTTGAGCAAAACCGGCCCGTGAATGTCGTGAGCTGAATCAGAATATCGAACGGCCGAGTTTGTCAGTCAGGCACTCCAGCGCGGCGGTGCCGGCTAACGAATTGCCCGCGCTATCCAATCCGGGTGACCAGACCGCGATGCTCATTTCACCAGGAATGACGGCAATGATACCGCCGCCAACCCCGGATTTGGCGGGCATGCCCACCCGCCAGGCAAATTCGCCGGCCCCGTCGTACATACCGCTGGTAATCATTAGCGCATTGATCTGCCGCGCCTGGCGGGACGAAATCAGGGACGCGCCATCCAGGGTTTTTCCCTGATTAGCCAGATAAATAAAACTGCGAGCCAGTTCAATACAGTTCATGGACAATGAGCAGTAGTGAAAATAAGTCTGCATAACGCTGGTGACGTCGTTGTCAAAATTACCAAATGACTTCATCAGCCAGGCGATAGCCGCGTTGCGGGCAGAGTGTTCGTATTCAGAACGGGCGACGTGACGATCGTACTGAATATCCGATTGCTGACTGAGCTGACGGATTATTTCCAGCATACGCTGACGCGGTGCTGTCAGCCGGGTTTCAAGCAAATCGCAGATCACCAGCGCCCCGGCGTTAATAAAGGGATTACGGGGTTTTCCCTGCTCCAGTTCAAGCTGAACCAGCGAATTAAAAGGCTGACCGGAGGGTTCTTTACCCACTCGCCGCCATATCTCCGCATCCTCATAACGCGTCAGCGCGACGGTGAGAGAGAGCACTTTCGAAATGGACTGGATCGAAAAACGTGTTTCAGCATCGCCTGCCTGAAAAACTGTGCCATCACGTAAACAGACCGCTATACCCAGATGGTCGGCCGCGACGTCAGCCAGCGCCGGAATGTAATTAGCGACTTTGCCCTGATGAACTAACGGACGGACCTGCTCAAGAACGGCTTCGAGCAGTGTATTACTGAGAGTGGTCACACACGCGTCTCCAGAAAGATCGTTGATGGCGCAGGATGATGAGCGTCCTCAGGCTGCAAATCAATGGCTTGCAGATAAAATTGCCAGACGAGGCCTGAAATTTTATCAGGCATGATGATTACCCCACATCATCCCTTATGCAGCAGCAGGTTGCTGATTTAGTAAAATTCGGAGATAAATAAAAGCGAGGAATTATGGCGGGGATGCGATAACCTCTGGATTTAATTTGCATTGTTGGTGCTGTTCAGCACGCTAATTTTGAGGTCAGGCATGCGCGCTTTTGTCTCAAACCGACCCGGTCTTTTTCGCCCCCGTCGGCTACGGTTGTTACAATATCTTATTCGGCGAGATAAAACGCCGGTTGCCTTATTACTGCTCGCCGCGCTGGTGGGTGTATTAACGGGCCTGACGGCGGTGGCATTCGACAGAGCGGTAAGCTGGGTCATACATTCCCGCCTCCACTGGCTGAGCCAGTTTGAAAACAATGCCTTGTTAATGGGCTTATTTGCCTTTATTTTTTCCGCAGGGCTGGCAGCTTCAGGCTATTTTCTTGTCAGGCGATTTGCGCCTGAAGCGGGTGGATCGGGCATTCCTGAAATAGAAGGTGCGCTGGAGGAGTTAAGGCCCGTACGCTGGTGGCGAGTTTTACCGGTGAAGTTCGTTGGGGGGCTGGGCGCGCTGGGCTCGGGCATGGTGCTTGGGCGAGAAGGGCCGACAGTTCAAATTGGCGGCAACATTGGACGCATGTGTCTGGATATCTTCCGCATGCGGTCTTCTGAATCCCGTCATACTATTCTGGCTACCGGTGCTGCTTCTGGCCTGGCCGCCGCCTTTAATGCCCCGCTGGCAGGCATTCTGTTCATCATTGAAGAAATGCGCCTGCAGTTTCGCTTTAGCCTTATTTCTATCAAAGCCGTGTTTGTTGGGGTCATTACCTCAAGCATTGTTTTTCGTGCGCTGAACGGTAACGAACCCATCATTAATATCGGGCAACTGAAAGATGCGCCGATACAAACCCTGTGGTTATATTTGCTGTTAGGGATTCTATTTGGTGGCTGCGGTGTGGCCTTTAATCGTCTGATATTCACGCTGCAGGATCTGTTTCAGACTCTTCACAAGGGCCAAACCTCACGTTGGGTGCTGGGCGGTGCAGTGTTGGGCGGATTATGCGGTCTGCTGGGGCTGGTACTGCCTCAGGCCGTCACTGGCGGTATTACGTTAATTCCCGACTTTTCAGCCGGTACATATACCTCCGCCGCTTTACTCTCCCTGTTTTTTCTTCGCGCGCTGACTACCTTGCTGTGTTTCGCATCCGGGGCGCCAGGCGGTATTTTCGCGCCGATGCTGACGCTCGGCACATTACTCGGCATCAGCGTCGGTCAACTCTGTGTTGCAATGTTTCCGGCGTATCATCTTGAAGCGGCAACCTTTGCCGTTGCGGGCATGGGGGCGTTATTTGCGGCCTCGGTACGCGCACCCTTGACCGGCATTATTCTGGTGCTGGAGATGACGAATAATTATCAGCTTATTCTGCCAATGATTATTACCTGTCTTGGGGCTACCCTGTCTGCGCAATATTTCGGCGGAACGCCGTTGTATTCAACGCTTCTCGCCCGGACTCTGGCAAAGCAGCAACAAAGTGAGGCGGAGGCCAATGCAACGCACGATCGGGCCTGAGTGAGCAGGGCGAAATTGCGCAGATATTAACGCCGGGAATCTGGCCTGAGGTCGGACGGCAATCATTCTTGAAACGGGTCAGCGAGCTGAAATCAGTGGTTTTTTCCACTATGCAGTCCTTTAACCAATCCATACCGGTTGAAGAGCAACTGCGGGCATTGTCACAACATCCTGCGGGCGAACCTTTACCTGCCGCTGCCCGGTCTCAACTGGAAATGCACCTGAAGCAACTGACGGCCCGTTATGCTGAAATAACACACCTGGGTTCACAATAAAGGTGGGGTAAAAACTTCAATAAATTCAGTCTTTTAACCTACGATTTTCCCTTTCGGTAGCGGGCGATCGCGCGCTGCTTAAAGCAGGTATCTTGCGACGTCAGCAAGTCAGTGAGTGCGGTGCATGACAAAAGGCGTCTATCGGAACGGCACGCTGTGGCGATGATTGCAGCCATCGCTTGCAAGAAAAAGCGGGTTTTGCAGAACAGTAGAGGGCAGCTGTTGCGCCAAGGGAAGGTTATGCAAAATTGTCTGGTGAAGGTGTCTGATTGAAGTGCGAAGACCGCGCAGCAGGCAGCGATGTATCTGACCTACAGGAGAGAAATTTCAAAATAGCGCGAACATTAATGCTACCGGAAAACTCATAGGCCATGTTGCACCAACCAGAAAAGCACTCAACAGTTTGATGCTGAGCTTGTCTTTGGCGATAAAGAAGGTGATGAGTGCCGCTACCGAGGCAACAATGCCATAGAAGACCAGCATGTGTTGATAAAGTGTCATTTTTGCCTCAATACCTGTTTAAATGTTTGATGCAGATCATGCGGATTTTTGTGATTCAGATCAAGTATCAGGCCTTTTGTGTAAATAAAAAAAAGGCGTCAGACCGGTTTGCTACCGGCAATCTGGCGCTAAATACTGGCGATTTCACCCTGAAAGATGACAGTAAAATAAGCCTTATTCCCCTTCACAGGCCGATCCTTAAGGCCTGTCGCCCCTGGCGAACTGCCGTTTTTATTTCTCTTCTCCTCTCTTCTGTGGGCTCCTGTCTCACTTCTCTGTCGGGTTTTGAGACATATACTGTTTCACTGTGGATTGGATGAATTTCACTCTCGTCCCAGGATAACCTCTCGATAACACAGGAGTATTAGGTGAAAAAATTTCCTTATCTGTTGTTAATCTTTTTATGTCCTGCTGCATTGGCTTTAACCCTGCAGTCGAAAGACTTCAGCGATAATGGCTTGTTAGATAAAAAATTTGCCGGTGCGAATAAAAGTAATGCGGCCTGTACCGGCGAAAACGTATCACCCGAACTTAACTGGTCAGAGAGTCCGGCCGGTACCAAAAGCTTTGCCTTACTGATGACCGATCCCGTGGGGGCTAAAGGTCTCGGGGTGAGTCATATGGTGGCTTACAACATTGCTTCTGAACGCAGTGCTTTTGCTCAGGGTGAACTGACAACGGGGAAAGGTTACACGGGTGGGAAAAACTCACCGGGCACCGCCCATTACTACGGCCCCTGTCCGCCTGTCGGTTCAGGCATTCACCACTATAACTTCGTGCTGATTGCCACGGATCTTGCACCCTCTGCGCTTGAACCGGGTTTGACTCATGACGAGCTGTTGAAGAAACTCAAAGGACATGCCCTGGGTGCGGCCAGCACGGTGGCCCGGTTTGGTAATGACTAGACTGAATGTACACATAAAAAAACACCCTGCGGACAGGGTGTTTTGGATGAAAACGGCGGGTTATTTCGCGTCAGCTGGCGCGGGTCGATCGGATTCAGCCTTTCTGTCCATTTTATTAATCAGGCTTTGGGCTTCGGCTTCGCTTGCGACAGCAGGAGAAGAGCCGGTTAAGGGCTTACGGGCCGTTTCACGTACCGTCAGAATCGTCAGTAATCCCACCACCCCTGCAACCATCATGTAGTACGCCGGCATCATGGTATTTTGCGTGGTATCAACCAGCCATGCGGTAAGTAAAGGCGTGGTGCCGCCAAACAGTGAAACCGAAAGATTGAAGCCGATCGCCAGTGCACTGTAACGAATATCAGTGGCAAAAAGCGCGGGTAGCGTTGAGGGCATGGTGCCACTGAAGCAGGTGTGCAGAATACCCAGTATGAGCAGGCCGGCAAAGACTGCCCACATATTATGTGAACCGATCAACATAAAGCTGGGGATAGCGAGCAGGATCAGGCCCACTGCACCGAAGCCAATCACCGGGCGACGACCAATTCGATCGGTCCAGCGGCCCCACATCAGCGTTAACGGCATCATGACAAACATCACGATCATTACCAGCAGCAGCCCGCTGAGCTCAGGTAAACCCAGTACGCCGGTAAGATAGCTGGGCATATACGAGGTCAGCATGTAGTTGGAAACGTTAAACAATAAGACCAGCCCGATACACTTCATCATGGGCACGCGGTGCTTACTTAACATCTTGAAGAGCGTCAGGCGCGGTTTACTCTGCTCCAGCTCCTCCTGCTTCTGCATATGTTGTTTAAAAGCCGGTGTTTCCTCGAGTTTCAAACGCACATACAGGCCGAACAAGCCAAGGGGCGCGGCAATAAAGAAGGGCACGCGCCAGCCCCAGGACATCATGGCTTCTGATGAGATAAAGCTCGTCATTACGGTCACCAGACAGGCACCCAGCAGGTAGCCGCCTAATGTACCGAACTCCAGGAAGCTTCCCATAAAACCACGACGTTTATCTGTCGAATACTCTGCGATGAAGGTTGCTGCACCGCCATATTCGCCACCGGTAGAGAATCCCTGAACGAGTCGGGCCACCAGCAGCAGGATGGGTGCCATGATGCCGATTGAGGCATAGGATGGAATGATGCCGATGCAAAATGTGCCTATCGACATCATGATCATGGTGATGGCCAGCACTTTCTGACGTCCGATTCGGTCACCCAGCGGACCGAATACCAGACCGCCCAGTGGGCGGACTAAAAACGCCGCTGCAAAGGTACCAAAGGTCGCGATCAACTGAATTGCCGTATTGGCATCGGGGAAAAAGACCTTACCAATGATAACAGCCAGGTAGCTGTAGACGCCAAAGTCAAACCACTCCATGGCATTACCTAATGCGGCGGCACCGACAGCGCGTTTTAACATGTCATTATCGATAACGGTTATGTCATCAACCGTGAGTTTTTTTTGCTTTTTATTCCAGAAATGTTTTTTAGGCCTGGGTGACGATGAACGGTTTGTATCCATATTTTCCTCAAACTACTTAAATGAAGACGACCTATAGCTTTCGCAGCCAGTCAGCGAGGTTAACGGAAATAAAGGAAGAGAAAGCTATAAGAGGCCAGTGACATTAATGATAGAGCGTTCTTAACCGCAGCGAGAAAACATAGTACATGAATGTAATTTTTTGCAAGTAATCAGGAAAAAAGAGTGATTAATAAGTGAGATAGGCATAAATCATTTTTTACCTTTGTTTACATTCTGGCACATTTGATGGTGCCTGAGTCCCTTTTAAACGGCATTCAGGATGGCGGATTCGCCTATTGCATGCGGTATTCAGGGGTAAACCAGAATCCGCCAGCGTGAGATTGCTGGCAGATTACCCTTAATTATGCCGGTTCAGCCGCCGGCGTTCGTCCGGTGCTCCACCACAGCAGTAAGGCCACCAGGGCGATACAACCCAATGCGCTAAAGGCAATACTGTAGGAATAGCGAGCCACAATCAGCCCCGTCATCGCTGGGCTCATGGAGGCACCTACGCCTTGCATTAGCATCACCACACTCTGACCCGCATTAACGTGCCCGCTTCCGCGCAGCAGGGAGACAATGTAGCCCGGCACGGCAACGCCCAGTATTCCTGCCGCAATGCCATCAAGCACCTGGACTGGAATAACGAATAGCGTCTCTGGAAATTCTGCCGCAATAAGCGCCCGAAGCGGCATCATTAACAGGGCCGTCATGATCAAATAGCGATAGCCAATTTTATCCACACGGCGTGAAACGTAAATCGCGACAGGGATCATCACCAGCTGAGAAATAACAACCGTTGCCGCAGCATACAAACCGGGATCGACCGCATCTGGCCCGGTTGATGAGGCAACGCGCATACTCAGCATGGGCAACAGTGCGGCGTTGGCCAGATGAAACAGCAGTAAAGTCAGACCGGTTACCAGCAGTGCGGGTTTGCGCGCCAGGATCCACAGGCTCAGAGTCGGCTTTTGAGACTGATTGTCTTCTAATCCGCGCGCAACCTCATGATTGATATCCTCTCCACGTATCGCCAACGTCGCGATGGCGGCAAAGACGGCCATTATCATCATTAAAATGAAAACGGCGCCGAGCCCCCATTTCCAGGCTGCGAATCCTGCCAGTACAGCCGCCAGGGTGTTTCCGGCATGGTTGTAAGCCTCGTTCCGCCCCATCTGGTGGTTGAACCCTTTTTGCCCCGTCAGGCCCAGCGTTATCCCTGCTACGGTCGGGCCAATAAAAGCGGCAGCAATACCGGCAACGATCTGTGAAATGATCGCCGTCCAGGACTGGTTGCTGTACCAGAGTAATAAGGTCGCAACGGTAATCACGATGCATCCTGTCAGGATGACAAGACGTTTATAGCGCGTTGCATCCGCCACCACGCCTGCGGGCAACGTTGAGAGGAGCCCAGCAATGCCGCCTGACGTCATGACCAGGCCTATTTCATCCGGGCTCCAGTGGCGTTCTGTCAGAAAAATGCCTAAAAATGGTCCCAGACCGTCTCTGACGTCGGCCAGAAAAAAACTCATCAGACACAGTGCCTGAAGTGACCGTTGTGACATGTGATTTTCCCTGTAGCAATAGTAAGGTTTGGGTGACCAACACATTTCAATAAGTAACGCAATGAATCATGGCAGCAAAAATACCAAGTAACATAACGTTAAAGTTACAAAATGAAAAAATTCACTTTTTATGTAATCTGGTCTAGCGGCGGTGAGGTCTGAAGGCCGTTCTGTGGTGAGAGGTATCCATGCAGGGCCACACTGTTGTCCACATTCCCTGGCGGCGTCGACAACTGTCCCGTTTAAGGCGTTCCAGAATCAAAATTTTCTGCTGTGAGCCCGGTTAGACTCAGAGGACGTGAGAGGCTGAAGAAGGCGAAGCGCTATGTTAAACACACGAAGCCATGTGCAGGGCATTCCTTGCGTTCACTGGGGTAATCGGGCAGGCGGTAAGCTTATCCTTGCCGTACATGGCTATTTTTCCCATAAAGAAGATCAGTGCATTGAGATTCTGGCATCTGAGGCTGTGAAAGCGGGATATAGCATACTGAGTTTCGATCTTCCTGCTCATGGTGAAAGGCGTCATGTAGAGTCTGAATACCATGTAGCACAAGCCGTTGATGACATTAAAATCATGCTTGCTTATGCTCAGAAACGATTCAGTGCAACGGCACTATTTGCCTGCAGCATTGGTGCCAGTTTTAGCATGATTGCAGCTCAGAAAATAAAAATAAGTCAGGCATTATTTCTTTCGCCTGTTATCGATCTCGACAGTCTCATCAGAAAAATGATGGTCAAGGCTGATGTTGATGAAACCCGGCTCAATCGCGAGAAGGCCATCATTGCTTCTGACGGCACGGTTTTTCGAGCCGATTATCTTGCGTATCTCCAATAGCACCGGGTTTCGGGAGAAAACTTGTCCCTGAATATTATGGTTGGAAGCCAGGACCAGATTGCCGATTTCAGTGCGGTTGTCACCTTTGCACACCGCCACAAAGCGGTACTGACGACGGTGCAAGGAGCCGAACACTATTTTCATCATCCTCGGGAACATCAGGCGTTGAGGGCGTGGGTTCAGCGCATTTTACATAAGTGAGTTAATTATCTAAAACGTAAGGGTTTTGCGGATCCCGAACCCAGAATGTCACATCGCTTATCCAGTAAAGACTCAACGGAGGCGCGATTGCCTTTATCCCAGCCGCGACGGGTTGCCAGCAGGATGAACCCTTTTTCACCCGAGAACGTTGTCGGCACTAACGCGACGCCATATTCAGCCAGCATAGGCGGCGTCAGGCGAAAGTAGTGAGCAACGGATGCGATAGGGTAAATGCCCATCGCTGTAGGTTGAAGGACACGGCGAGCGTAATAAGTATGCGTTAAGAGCTTATCGGGCAGGGGATGCCACGCATCTTGAATATAGGGACGTTCAGCCTTTAACTGCCTGTAAACATCTTCTCGCAGGCAGGTGAGGTGGATATGTAGCTGATTCTGACTGCGGCCCCAGGCCGAGTTGATTGCCATGCCCAGCATGTCCTCCTGCACAGGTCTGCCGTATTGAGACATCAACTGATAACGCATCAGCCAGGCGTAGCCGAAATAATCTGGACGGCCAGGCATGAATAGCCACGGGCTTTCAATACCGGATACCGGAATCGTGGGAACCAGAATGAAATGATAGGGATAACGAGGATTTTGAATAATGCCAAAACCCTGCCGTTTGCCCTCTGGGATATAGATTTGCTGACAGGGTGACGGGTGGCCAGTGTAGTGATAGTTCACCATGCAAACGTTGTCTGTCACCGCCCATAATGCATCTGAGCGTGCGCAACCCGCCAGCGTAAGTGCCATTATGGTCAGTATCATCAGGCGAAAGAGCAGACTTAGCATAAACGCAGCCGTTCACTGTCAGGTACCGGCAACGTTTCACAACCTTTGATTTTTTTAACGCTCACCGCCCTTGCTGCCATATCGCCTTTGTCCCTACGCCTGAGCGGATTGGAATGCCTCTACGTTAGCGCCACTCCGTTATAAACACCATTGGGTTGACCAGAAAGTACTGAAATATTATGACCTAACCTGCCCATCCGATTCTGGCAGCACAGGCATAAACGTTATAATGACGTTATATTATCCGCCATATTCCATTACTCACCCTGTGAAAAAGCGATTAAATTCTCTCGCAATCAACGAATGGTTAACTGCGTTAGCGTGGTTAATAAAACATCCACTTTAGGCAGAAGCTGCTTACGCCGGGGCCAAATCACACTGAGTGGCAGCCCCTCGGGTTGCTGCTGCGGCAGTAAGATTTCCAGTTCACCACTGTCAACGGCGTTCTGTACCAGCCACGAGGGCATTTGTGCAACGCCTAATCCGGCAATTACTGCCTGTAGTTGTGCATCCACATCAGCCAGCGCCATGCGAAAGGGAACGTCCCGCCAGTACGAATGACCGTCTTTACCACTAAATAACCAGGGTTTTGGCGTGTTATCGGCCCGTTCATACAGAATGGCCCGATGCTGCATGAGTGCCTGTTCATTTTGCGGCCGTCCTTCGCGTTCCAGCCATGCTGGCGAGGCACAAAACACCATGCGTTCACGACCAATATGACGGCAGCCCATTGATGCGGGTAAATCATCTGAGCCGCCAATTCTGACCGCAACGTCGATGCCTTCATCAAACAGATCGATGAAGCGATCTGAAAAACTCATTCTCAATTCAAGCTCGGGATGCTGCTGACAAAACGGAATCAGCAACGGCATCACGTTCAGCCGGCCATAAGTATGCGGCACGGCCAGTCTCAGACGGCCGGAAGGAATAATCCGTTGCGCAGCCAGGACGGCTTCTGCTTCGGCCAGCTCTTCCATGATGCGTAAGCAGGTTTGGTAATACGCGCTGCCCGCATCCGTCAGTTGCAGTTTTCGCGTTGTGCGTTCGAGTAGGCGCGAGCCCAGTCGCATCTCCAGTCGGCTAACGCTTTTACTGATGGCAGAACCCGTGACATGTAAACGGGCAGCCGCAGCGGTAAAACTCCCGCTTTCTACACTGGCCACAAAAGGAACAATGTCTTTAAGACGCTGATCGTGCATGATTGATGAACTCAGGTTGATAATGATGTGAATTATTACCCAAAATAGGAATGAAATTCTCTATTACGCTTAGCATTACGCAAAAAGAGGAGAATTAACATGCAAAAGCAGGCTTTGATTGTTGGAATCAGTGGTGTGATTGGTCGAGCGTTAGCAGAAAGGCTAAATAACGAAGGCTGGCAGGTCAGCGGGTTGTCACGGGGCCGCAGCGCGGTACCTGAGGGCTGCAGCAACCTCACCGCAGATTTAACCGATCCTGAAGCGGTAAAAACGGCATTGAAAGCGGTCAAACCTGATGCAGTGTTCTTCAGCGTCTGGACGCGCCAGGACAGTGAAAAAGAGAATATCCGCGTCAATGGCGGCATGATCCGCAACGTTATTGAAGCGCTTGGCGAACGCCTCCAGGGCGCACATGTGGCGCTGGTGACGGGCCTTAAGCACTATCTGGGGCCATTTGAAGCTTACGGCAAAGGCGCTGTGCCGGTCACGCCTTTCCGCGAAGAGCAGGGTCGTCAGCCTGTAGACAACTTCTATTATGCCCAGGAGGATGAAGTCTTCGCTGGCGCCGAAAAATATGGCTATCGCTGGAGCGTCCACCGTCCGCATACCATCATTGGCTATGCGCTCGGAAATGCCATGAACATGGGGCAGACTCTGGCCGTTTACGCCACCTTATGTAAAGAAAAAGGCTGGCCGTTTATCTTCCCGGGTTCACCCGAGCAATGGAATGGCGTGGTGGATATGACCGACGCCGGTCTTCTGGCTGAGCAACTTGAGTGGGCGGCGACCAGCCCGGCCGCGGCAAATCAGGACTTCAACGCGGTAAACGGTGACGTTTTCCGCTGGAACTGGATGTGGCCAAAACTGGCGGCATATTTTGGTCTCGAGGCTGCCGCTTATCCGGCGAAAATGATGCCGCTTGATGGGCGCATGCAGGAGGCGGCCAGCGTATGGCAGGCGCTTGCTCAGCGTGAAAACCTGCGTGAACAGGATATCACGCGTCTGGCCTCATGGTGGCACACCGACGCGGATCTGGGGCGACCCATGGAAGCCTTCACCGACATGAGTAAAAGTCGCAAGGCGGGCTTTACTGGCTACCGGAGCACTTTGGATTCCTTCACTCAGCTTTTCAATAAGCTGAAGCATGAGAAAATCATTCCTTAATCATGTCCTGGAACGCCCCGACGGGCGCTCATTACCGCTGCGCTTATTGTCTATACTGATATCTGACTTTTTCAAAGGAGCAGGACGATGACGACATGTTTTATTATTGGCGCGGCGGGCAACGTTGGCTCTCATCTGACGAAACAGCTCAGCGCTAAGCAACATGCGGTTTCTGCACTGCATCGTAAATCTGAGCAGGCCGAAGCACTTAAATCCGCCGGAGCGGTTCCCGTGGCGGGGGATCTCCAGAAGCTGACCGTGGATCAACTGGCGCAGAAAATGGCCGGCCACGATGTGGTGATTTTTAGCGCTGGGGCGGGAGGCGCGGGTATTGAGCTGACCAACGCCATTGACGGCGAGGGGTCATCCCTGGCGGTTGCCGCAGCCGAAAAGGCCGGTGTGAAGCGGTTTTTGCTGGTTTCAGTCTTCCCGGATGCCGCACGTGGCGAAGAGACATCTGAAGGTTTCGAAAATTACATGCGCGTGAAGCGGCTGGCTGATGTTCGCCTGGTCGAAAGCCAACTCGACTGGGTAATTCTTCGTCCCGGTACGCTAACCAATGTGGCGGGCCGCGGCACCGTACGTGCAGATTTTGCGATTCCTTACGGGTCGGTCCCGCGTGAGGATGTGGCCGCCACGCTGGTGGCTCTGGTCGAAACACCGCAAATTTCGCGCAAAATTATTGAGCTGACCGAAGGCGACGAAAGCATAAGCGACGCCATGTTCCGTCTGCAACGATGATAAAAAAACGGCCCCTGTAACGGGGCCGTTTTTTCATGTTTTCCGCCGCGTGTTTATTTCACACAGCGCGAGCAGTGCTCACGTTCGATATGCTGGAAGAAGTCATTTCCTTTGTCATCCACCAGGATAAAGGCCGGGAAATTTTCGACCTCTATTTTCCAGATAGCTTCCATCCCCAGTTCGGCATACTCCACGCACTCCAGACTCTTGATGCTCTGCTGCGCCAGAACGGCAGCCGGACCACCAATGCTGCCTAAGTAAAAACCGCCGTGCTTGTGGCAGGCATCGGTGACCTGCTGGCTACGGTTACCTTTTGCCAGCATGACTTTGCTGCCGCCATTCGCCTGCAGAAGATCGACATACGAATCCATGCGGCCTGCCGTCGTCGGGCCCAGTGAGCCAGATGCGTAACCCTCCGGTGTTTTGGCCGGACCCGCATAATAGACAGGGTGATCTTTAATGTACTGCGGCAAGCCTTCGCCGTTATCAATGCGTTCTTTTAGTTTGGCATGGGCAATGTCACGCGCAACGATGATGGTCCCGGTCAGGGACAAACGTGTCGAAACCGGGTATTCCGAAAGCTGGGCAAGGATGTCATTCATCGGGCGATTCAGGTCGATGTGGACCACTTCGCCTTCACCTTGCTTGCGGAGTGCCTCAGGGATATAACGCCCAGGATTGGCTTCCAGTTTTTCAATCCAGATACCCTCGCGGTTGATTTTAGCTTTGATATTGCGGTCAGCGGAGCACGAAACCCCCATGCCAACCGGACAGGATGCGCCGTGGCGAGGCAAACGCACTACGCGGATATCATGTGCAAAATATTTGCCGCCGAACTGTGCTCCCAGCCCAAGCTGCTGCGCCGCTTCCAGTAACTCCTGCTCAAGCTGAACATCACGGAACGCCTGGCCATGCTCGTTACCTTCTGTAGGTAAACCATCATAGTAGTGAGTCGATGCCAGCTTGACGGTTTTCAGCGTACTTTCGGCAGAGGTGCCGCCAATGACAAAGGCGATATGGTAGGGTGGACAAGCCGCAGTACCCAGCGTACGCATTTTATCGACCAGATAATTTTTCAGCTTGCCGGGGCTGAGCAGTGCTTTGGTTTCCTGATACAAATAGGTTTTATTGGCGGAACCGCCGCCTTTGGCGATGCAAAGGAATTTGTATTCATCACCGTCCACGCTGTAGAGGTCAATCTGCGCCGGAAGATTGGTGCCGGTGTTCACTTCTTTATACATATCCAGCGCGGCATTTTGGGAGTAACGCAGGTTATCTTCAATATAGGTATTGTAGATACCTTGCGACAGCGCGGCTTCGTCACCGCCACCGGTCCACACTCGCTGGCCTTTTTTGCCCATGATGATGGCGGTGCCGGTGTCCTGGCAGGTTGGCAAGACACCTTTAGCGGCGATCTCGGAGTTTCGTAAGAACTGCAGTGCGACGTATTTATCGTTATCGCTGGCTTCAGGGTCAGCCAGAATTGACGCAACCTGCTGCTGGTGGGCCGGGCGCAACATAAAAGACGCATCATGAAAGGCCTGCTGGGCCAGCAGCGTCAATGCCTGTGGGTCCACTTTTAATATGGACTGGCCGTCAAACTCAGCCACGGAAACGTGGTCGGGGCTAAGCAAATAGTATTCGGTGTCCTCGTGGGCAAGAGGAAAGGGGTTCTGATAAAAAAAAGGTTTGTTCGACATAGTATCTCACTTAATGACGTGCTGGCTCCGTTAACGCAGGCTGACAGGAGCAACATCAAAGGCGAATGAGTTGTTTATTATGCTTGCCAGCCATAAGCACAGGCTGGCAAGTGTTGGCATGTTATCGTATGACGCGTCGAAATGCATTTGACACAATCAGAACATCCACACCATCCAGGGGTAGGCGATGAGCATCATAGCAATCAGGAAGATAGCACCAAAGATGGTGCCCAGACGCCAGTAATCTTTCGTAGGTAAATAGCCGCTGCCGTAATAAATAGGGCTTGGGCCGGTACCGTAAGGGGTGATAATCCCCATCACACCCAGTGAAGTACACAGCATCAGGCAAAACACGGGCATGTTAATACCTGGAATGGAAGCGGCAATGGTTAACATCGCAGGCAGCAAGGCGGTCGTATGCGCGGTGGTACTGGCAAACAGGTAGTGCAGCAGGAAGAAGGCAATCAACAGCACCACAGCCGACACTTGAGGATCGTATCCCTGCAGTAACATTCCCCCTTCTTTGCCCAGCCAGGCGATAAAGCCTACGCGGGCTAAACCATCGGCCAGCGCAACCAGTGTGGCAAACCAGGCAAAGGTGTTCCAGGCGGCTTTATTGCTAGTGATGTCGTTCCAGTTAAGTACCCCAGTCCACAGCATCAGGATAATCACCAGCAGAGCGGCCATGGCCGGTTCGATCCAGGCAGTGGCAAAAATCCACATCAGTAGCGCACAGACAACAAACACCAGTAACAGGATTTCATTACGGGTCAACTTACCCAGTTTTTCCAGCTCAGCAATCGCCCAGCGAGGCACTTCATCATTCACCTTCACTTCAGGCGGATAGAACCAGTACGCCAGCAGCGGCATGGTCAGAATCAACAGCAGGCCCAGTGGCAAAAAGGCAAGGAACCACATTCCCCAGGAGATATCAAAACCAATGACGCTTTTGACCAGCGCAAGGGCGAGCAGGTTGGGGGCCAGGGCGGACAGGAACATGGAGCTGGTGATACAGGCGGCGGTGATAGCAACCCACATCAGATAAGATCCAATTTTACGCGCGCTGGGGTCATTGGGTTTTGAACCATAAAGCGGCGGCAGATTGGCAATGATGGGGTAAATGGTACCGCCACTGCGGGCCGTGTTCGACGGGGTGAAAGGGGCCAGCAGCAAATCCGCGAAGGTGATGGCATAGCCGAGGGTTAAACTCCGGCGGCCCAGGTATTTCACCAGAATCAATGCCAGACGGCGGCCGAACTGGGTCTTGTCATAGCCCGCAGCGAACATGAATGCGCCAAAAATCAGCCAGACGGTTGAGTTACCGAAGCCGCTGACCGCCCATTTAAATGACTCACTTGCCACTTTAAATTTGGGGTTGGCCAGTTCTGCCGGGCTAAAGAGCAGGAACTGGCTGAACAAGGCGATGACGACGACGCCGGTCAGACCAATCACTGCGCCGGGCAAGGGTTCAAAAATCAGCCCGACGATGACGCCGACGAAGATGGCAAAGAAGTGCCATGCATAAGGTTCAAGACCCGCTGGCACGGGGACGAGTAACAACAGGACGGCGACCAAAACCGGCAAAAGAAGCATAAGTGCTTTATTTTTGCCCGCAGCTGCAGGGGCTGCTTTTGGAGGCTCTTTGACGTTTGAGAGTGTTTTCATAGTATTTTTCTACGTGTTAAGGATAATTCGAGCAGCGTCCCGGCAATTCGTCCATAGGGACTTCTTTATTCTAAATTATGAGAATAAACCGTGATGCCTTATAATTTTTTAACTTGTCCTCTGGTGCGATGGAGGCATTTATAAAAGATCATGTGGATATGATGCGATTAATTAAAAACAGAATATTGATCCAGATCAAGTAAGTTAAAATATACGATTAAATTTTTAACAACTAAATTATTAATAACCAAAAGTTAAATATTTAAACTGCAATAATAAGGGTTTTAAGCCTTGATATGGCAAGGGTAAGCAACAAAACTACGTGTTTAAGTTTTTGTTTTTATTATATTATTTTTAATTTTATAATTCTCATTGATTTTCTTTAACTATTGATTAACAATAAATATACATCACGATCCTGCTTTAATCAAATAGTAAGCATGAAATATTTAAAAGTTAAAAAACTAAAATTATAACTTATGAAACTAAAATAATTGGTATATTAGCGTTATGACATCGGACCACTTATTTATTAATAAAAAAGCGTCCGCACAGAATTCCCGAGTTTTGAATTTTTGGAGTTAATCGCAATGAATACACTCACCCCCATTCTCAATCCCATTACGTTGCCGCGTGGCGCGGTTTTAAAAAATCGCCTGATCATGGCACCCATGACAACCTGCACCGGTTTTTATGACGGAACGGTCACCAGTGAACTGGTTGAATATTATCGTGCCCGTGCTGGCAGCATCGGAACGGTCATTGTTGAATGCTGTTTTATCGATCCAAAAGGTCCCGCGTTTCCAGGGGCTATAGCCATCGACAGCGACAACAAAATTCCGGGCCTAAAGCGAATTGCTGACGCCATCAAGCAGGAAGGTTCGACAGCGATTTTGCAGATCTATCACGGCGGCCGCATGGTTGAGCCTGAGCTGATAGGGGGAAAAACCCCTGTCGCCCCAAGCGCCATTGCCGCACCTCGTGAGGGTGCCACGACGCCGCGCGCGCTAACGGCAGAAGAAGTGGATACCATGATCACTAAATTTGGTGACGCCGTTAACCGCGCCATTAAAGCCGGATTTGATGGCGTTGAAATTCATGGCGCAAACACCTATCTGATACAGCAATTTTACTCACCCAATTCCAATCAACGCGATGACAAATGGGGCGGCAGTCGCGATAACCGTGCCCGCTTTCCGCTGGAAGTCCTCGAAATTACCCATAAAATGGCCGCGCGATTTGCACATAACGGGTTCATCATCGGCTATCGTTTTTCCCCTGAAGAACTTGAAGTCCCGGGCATCCGTTTCGATGACACCCTGTACCTACTGGAAAAGCTGGCGGCACGCGGGCTCGATTATGTCCACTTTTCTGTTGGGCAGCTTATGCGCCCCTCTATCGTTGATACCACCGATCCAACCCCGCTGATTGAGAAGTTTATTAACATGCGGTCCCCAACGCTGGCGAAAGTGCCGGTCATTGGCGTTGGCGGTGTGGTAAACAAAGAAGATGCGGAAAAAGCGCTGGAAAAAGGCTATGACCTGGTTGCGATTGGTAAAGCCTGCATCGCTTATCCCGACTGGACAGATCGCATTATCAATAATGAGCATCTTGAACTTTACATCGACAGTAACCAGCGTGAAGCGTTATTGATCCCTGAACCGCTGTGGCGTTTCTCGCTGGTTGACGCCATGATTCGCGATATGAGTGAGTCGGGACGCAAATACAAAGCCGGTGTTTATCAGGAAAAAGTTGAGGCTGAAGCGCTTAAGCTGAAGATCAACGTCACGCTGGATACCGACCGTATTACAGATATCTCGCTGGTACCGGACGACACGCTGGACGTTGACTTCACTACCACCTTCGAAAGCCTGCGTAATCGTATTCTGGTGGCTAACAGCCCACACGTTGATGCTATCACCGGCGCGACCACGCAGAGTGAGGCCCTGAAAAAAGCAGTATCGCGTGCAATGACCACTTCAAATAAAGCCCATGTGATTGAAGAGGGCGGTAATCCCAATGCACCGCAACAGTATGATGTGGTGGTCGTGGGAAGCGGCGGTGCCGGTCTGGCCGCGGCCATTCAGGCGCATGATGAAGGTGCCAAAGTGGTTGTCATTGAGAAAATGCCCACTATCGGCGGTAACACGATCAAAGCATCCGTAGGGATGAACGCCGCCGAGACGCGTTTTCAGAAACTGAAAGGTATCGAAGACAGCAAAGAACTGTTTTATGAGGAAACGCTCAAGGGCGGTAAGTACAAAAACAACCCGACCCTGCTGCGCGAGTTCGTTGATTTGGCGCCTGAAGCCATTGACTGGCTGGCCGATCACGGTATCGAACTGAATGACATCACCATCACCGGCGGCATGAGCATTGATCGTACGCACCGTCCTGCCGACCGCTCGGCCGTTGGCGGCTTCCTGATCAGTGGGTTAGTGAAAAATATCAATAACCGTAATATTGACGTCCTGCTTGAAACCGCCGTAGAGGAAATTTTGTTCGACAACGGCGCGGTCAGCGGTGTCAAAGTGGTGGATGAATACAACGACAGCCGTATTCTCAATGCGAAAAGCGTCATCGTCGCAACAGGTGGCTTCAGCGCCAACCGGGAAATGGTGGTGAAATACCGCCCTGAGCTGGATGGCTTTGTCACCACCAACCATAAAGGGGCCACTGGCGCAGGCATTGCGATGCTGCAAAAAATTGGTGCAGATACCGTGGATATGGGCGAGATTCAGATTCACCCAACGGTTGAGCAAACCACATCCTATCTGGTGTCAGAGTCTATTCGTGGCGGTGGGGCCATTCTGGTCAGCCAGGCGGGACAGCGCTTCTGTAATGAGATGGAAACCCGCGATAAAGTTTCTGCGCAGATTATTGCACTGCCGGAGAAAAGCGCCTGGATTGTCTTCGATGAGCAGGTTCGTATGAATAACAAAGCGGCCGATGAGTATATTGCCAAAGGATTTGTCATCAGCGCGCCAACCGTAGGCGAGCTGGCGGTGAAACTGAATATGGAACACCGGACGCTGGAAGAAACGCTGCATCGCTATAACGGCTTTGTGATACAGCAGAAAGACGCGGACTTCGATCGTCAGACCGCGCTGCGTCATCCGTTGAACGAGGGCCCTTTCCATGCGATCCGCATCGCGCCCGGTGTTCACCACACAATGGGTGGCGTCACCATTGATACCACCACAGCCGTGCTCGACAGCCATAAACAGCCAATCCACGGTGCCTGGGCGTGCGGTGAAGTTGTCGGCGGGATCCACGGTGCAAACCGTATCGGTGGTAACGCGGTTGCGGACATCATCATCTTTGGTATTCTGGCAGGTGCCAACGCTGCGGCGTTAGCCAAACGCTAGTCGTCACCGCCGGCATCTGCCCGCATGCAGGTGCCGGTTTTATTCCCTCCCAGAGCGGTGTCGCTTATGCAAACCGAGTCGCAAGTCTTTGCTTATTCCGCCGTCCTGATGGGATCGCCCATTCTGCTTAAGCTATTCGAGCACGACGAAAAGCTTGCGGCACAGGCTTTCAGATTAATCAAACAGTACGAAAATCTGCTGACGGTTAACCGGACGCACTCCGAAGTGATGGCGATTAACCATGCTGCCGGTCAGCATCCCGTGAGCGTCAGTCAACCCGTCTTTGATTTAATTCAGCGCGCACTTAACGTCAGTCTGTTACCAGACAGCAGTTTTAATCTCACGATTGGCCCGCTGGTGAAATGCTGGAAAATTGGCTTTCAGGGTGACTGCGTTCCTGCGCGGGAGACAATACTGGCAACGTTGCCCTTAACCTGTCCTGAAAATGTCCAGCTTGATGCGGACACGCGTTCGGTGTTTCTGAACAAAACGGGGATGGAAATTGATCTGGGTGCCATCGCCAAAGGCTACATAGCCGATCGGGTGCAGGCTTTTTTGCAGCAGCAGGGCGTCGATAGCGCGTTGATTAACCTTGGCGGCAACGTGCAAACGTTAGGCGCACCTCGTGATGCGCCGCAGCAGGGATGGGCAATCGGTCTGAAAACCCCTTTTGCGGCCCAGGATGCCCTGATTGGGGTCATTCATGTTGTGAACAAATCCGTGGTGACGTCCGGGATCTACGAACGTTACTTCGAACAGGATGGCGTCTGTTATCACCATATTCTTGACAGACATACCGGCTATCCGCTGGATAATGAGCTGTATAGCGTGACCATTATTTCCGATCAGTCGATCGACGGTGATATTTATACCACGCTGATTTATGGCATGGGCGTTGAGAAGGGCATTGCGTATCTGAAAAGCCATCCTGATATTGAGGCTGTCTTCGTGACGCGCGACAAGCAGGTCATTTGCTCGTCACAACGTCACTTTCACTTCACCTTACTGGATAACCGCTTTCAGCTCCGTCATTGACAGTACTGGCGTAAAAGCGTGTGGTACTCCGGCTGCAGACGATAGCGATACACCGGACGTCCCGTGACGCCGTAGTGAATACTGGTAAACAAAATATTGCTCTGCGCCAGCCAAATCAGGTATTTACGGCACGATACGCGAGAAATATTCACCTCAGTGGCCAGCTCATCGGTAGAAAACTCGGTACCGGGGTGCGCATCAATCCACAAACACAGCGTACGTAATGTCTGCGGCGTCAGCCCTTTTGGCAGGCGTTTTGTCTCGCTGGCATTGGCCTGATTACCATGCAGCAGTTGATCCACATCGGCCTGCTGATAAAACTGATGATTATCCATCAGCCGTTTTTTCTGACGCCATCCGGTCAGCGCCTCTTCAAAGCGGGAAAACTGAAAGGGTTTTATCAGATAATCCACAACGCCGTAGTTCAGCGACGTTTTAATGGTCGCCGCATCGGCAGCGGATGAGATGATAATGACGTCAACCGGACGCCCCGCACTGCGCAGCTCTGGCAACAGGTCCAGTCCGTTTTCCTGCTGCATATAGATATCCAGCAAAATAAGATCAACGGGCGGATCTGTCTGCAACAGGCGCTCTTTGGCTTGCTGTAAGGTGGACGCGGTACCACAGCAGGTAAAACCGTCAATCTGCCCGATATAGCATCGGTTCAGTTCGGCCACCATGGCATCATCGTCTACGACTAACACATTGATCATTCGCTAATATTCCCTCTTTCCCACGGAAGCTGAACCAGAAACTGAGTATAAACGCCCGGTTCTGATTCCACGCTGACGTTACCGCCCAGACTTTCCGTTTGTTGCTTGAGTAAAAACAGTCCAACGCCACGATCTTCACCTTTGGTAGAGACGCCGCGTTCGAAAATGGCGGCGAGCTGATCGGCAGGAATACCGGGGCCATCGTCACTGACCTCGCACGACAGCCAGCCGTTTTGATAATGCAGCATGACATGGATTTCCCCTTCCATTTCCGGCTCAAGCGCTTCCAGCGCGTTTTCAATCAGATTGCCCAGTACCGTGATAAGTGCTGCGATTTGCTGTTCACTGCCGTTGTCGGGCAGATAGCTGGCTTCGCTCAGGATCAGTTGGTGGCCTTCATCTGTTACGCGGTTAATTTTGCTCAACAGGAAGCCTGCAATAACAGGCGACTTAATCTTCTGTAGCAGCGAACCTATTTCCGTTTGATAGTTATTGGCCGTTTTAAGGATGTACTCTTCCATCTGCGCATAGTTTTTCATGTGCAGCAGACCAAGAATCACATGCAGCTTGTTCATGAATTCATGGGATCGCTCCCGCAGTGCATCGACATAGTTTACCATGCCGTCGAGACGCTGCATTAGCTGGCTGATTTCTGTTTTATCCCTGAATGTGCTCACTGCCCCAATAATACTGTCACGACTGCGCACCGGCACGGTGTTACTGATCAGTATTTTGCCGCGTACGTTCAGCTCTTCGTCATAAGAGGCTTTGCCTTCGTGCAATGCATCGCGTAAATGCGTCAGCATCTGTGCATTTTCCGGCACGCGGTCACCGCTCAGAAACGCTTCGCGGGTGGTTTCTTTTAACAGCTGCTGCGCAGCCTGATTAATCAGGCTGACGCGGGATTGATCGTCAACCGCAATCACACCTTCTTTAATCGAATCGAGAATAGCCTGACGCTCTTCAAACAAGCTGGAAATCTCATACGGCTCTAATCCCAGTAAGATGTGCTTTAAGCGTTTCACTAAGATTAATATGCCGAGCATGCCAACCAGCCCGCCAAACAGCACGGTCCAGAGAATATTCCAGCGGCTTTTCGCAATTTGCGCCGCGACGTCATTCACCGAGATCCCAATTGCCACCACGCCAATTTGCTGATGCGCCTGATTGAAAACGGGCGTAAATACCCTGAGCGCCTCAACCAGTACGCCATGATTCACCGCGACATTCTCCCTGCCGCGTAACGCCGGTTCAATATCGTTCCCGACAAAGTGCTGATTAACCACTTCAGGGTTCGGGTGAGAGAAGCGAATACCGCGCATGTCGGTGACGACGACAAACAGCAAATCGTTACGTTTTCGCGTTGCCTGCGCGATCGGCTGAATGATGGTGCTTCCGTCTGGCCGCGTCAGGGCCTGCTGAATCTCCGGGCTGTCGGCCAGAGTGCGCGCCACCGCCATCGCTTTATCTTTCAAATGCGAACGGGTGAAGTTATCGATCTGGATGTAATAAAGCAGATGGACGCTTAATATTACGGTCATCAGCACGGCCGCCATCATCAATGACGACAGGGTGCTGAGCTTCATTGGGCGCTTCTTTAACGATCGTTGTGGCCGGTAGTCATTCATAGTCAGCATCAGATGTGTTGAGGTACGCGTTGCAACATACGCGAAGTCGTCGCACCAGTACAGTTTGCGCCTGAAATCCAGTAAATTAAGCAGGTTAGCGTGCTTTTAACCGTGGATATCTGGCATGATGACGGACAACGCCTGTAAATCATACTGACAGCATGGCAGGTAAATCAGAGAGTGCTGGACAAAATGTATGTGTGAATCGACATATTCGTTTTCGCGCCGGTGAGCATTACGCCAGGTTGCGCTTGCAGAGTCAGGACAGATGAAGAAAAAAAACAGTACACCCACGCCTCACGATGCCACCTTCCGCCAGTTTCTTACGCAGCCAGAGATTGCGCGTGATTTTATGGAATTGCACCTGCCTGCGGAATTACGGGCCGTGTGCGATCTCAGCACGTTAAAACTCGAATCCGGATCTTTCGTTGAAGATGATCTTCGCCAATATTTCAGCGACGTGTTGTACAGCCTGAAAACCGCACAAGGCGATGACGGCTATGTTCACGTCCTGATCGAACATCAGTCCTCACCGGATAAGCACATGGCATTCAGGCTGCTGCGTTATGCCGTGGCGGCGATGCAGCGCCACCTTGAAGCCGGCCATAAAAAATTGCCGCTGGTCATCCCTGTCTTGTTCTATACCGGGAAACGTCGTCCTTGTCCTTATTCCACGCGCTGGCTGGATGAATTTACCGATCCTGCGCTGGCCAACCGGCTCTATAGCACGGCTTTTCCGCTGGTGGATGTCACGATTATTCCTGACGAGGAGATTGCAGAGCACCGCAGTATGGCCGCGTTAACCCTGCTTCAGAAACATATCCACCAGCGCGATTTAGCGGAGTTGGTTGATAAGCTTGTCCCGGTCTTACTGGCGGGCTATCTTTCTTCATCACAGGTCGTATCGCTGATACACTATATCGTGCAGGCGGGAGAAACCGCCGACGCCGAAGCATTGGTAAGAGAACTGGCACATCGCGTGCCGCAACACGGAGACGTACTGATGACCATTGCGCAGCAGCTCGAACAAAAAGGCATGGAAAAAGGCATGGAAAAAGGCATCCAACTGGGTCGCGAAGAAGGCCGCTCAGAGGGAGAGCGCGAAGCGACGCTGAAAATCGCCCGCACTATGCTTCAAAGCGGTCTTGACCGTGAGACGGTTATGAAGATGACCGGTCTGAGTGAAGACGAACTGGCGCTGATTCGCCACTAATCCATGTCCCTGAAGGCGTATCGTTCAGGGACATCAGGTTGCGTGTACTGCCCATACTTTTTCGTCAACCGCCTCATCCTGTTCCGTACATGTTAATGCACGTTTGCCGCAGTAAATAACCCCACTTTCCGGTCAGGCGCCGCCATTTCCGTTTATTCGTCGCACAGAGAATATTTGTGTTAGGGCATTGTATATTTCGAAACGCCCCTTTATTGTGTGGTTAAAATATATCGATAACAAAGTTAATCTTTTGTAACTAAATTAACTGCAAAACCCTGTCTTTTAATTTTTTAACTATTTTCATATTAACTACGAAATAACAATATTTTAAAGTTTCGGAACTTTTTTTAACTAGTTCTCCACGAAATCGTAGATCCCTAATGATTAAATCAACTAAATTTGTACCTGCACTGTCGCTTGCAGCGTTACTCGTTTCTTCAGTGACCCACGCTGAAAATTCACCAGAAAAAACAGATGTTCTGCTGATTGGCGGCGGTATTATGAGCGCCTCTCTGGGCACCCTGCTGGAAGAGCTGCAACCGGGCTGGAAACAGATCATGGTTGAGAAACTTGATGGCGTAGCGCTGGAATCCTCTAACGGCTGGAACAACGCCGGTACCGGCCACTCAGCCAACATGGAACTGAACTACACGCCAGAGCGTGCAGACGGTTCTATTGACGTGACCAAAGCGCTGGAAATCAACGAAGCCTTCATGATTTCTCGTCAGTTCTGGAGCTCTCAGGTTAAAGACGGCGTGTTAAATAATCCGCGTTCGTTCATTAACTCAACGCCGCACATGAGCTTTGTCTGGGGCGATAACGTTGATTATCTGACGAAACGCTATGCCGCACTGCAGAAAACTGTGCTGTTCCAGGGCATGAAGTTCTCAACCGATCACAAGCAGATCGCGCAGTGGGCGCCGCTGGTTATGGAAGGTCGCGATCCACAACAAAAAGTGGCTGCTACCTGGACGCCAGTAGGAACCGACGTTAACTATGGTGAAATCACCCGTCAGTTAATTGGCAGCCTGAAGAAGAACGATAATTTCCGCCTGGAAACCTCTTCGGAAGTGACCGATTTTAAACGTAACAGTGATAATTCCTGGCACGTTACCATTAAAGACGCCAAAAATGGCGGCGAACGTACCGTAGACGCGAAATACGTCTTTATCGGTGCAGGTGGCGGTGCGCTTAAACTGCTGCAAAAAACCGGTATTCCGGAAGCCGACAATTACGCAGGTTTCCCGGTAGGGGGATCCTTCCTGGTGACAGAGAATAGCGCGATTGCCGATCGCCATCTGGCAAAAGTGTATGGTCAGGCTTCCGTGGGTGCGCCACCGATGTCGGTTCCGCATCTGGATACCCGTTACCTTGATGGTAAGCGTGTCGTGCTGTTTGGACCTTTCGCAACGTTCTCAACCAAGTTCCTGAAAAATGGTTCGTTGTTTGATTTACTGAGCACAACGACCACGCACAACTTTATGCCGATGACCCACGTAGGCATGGATAACTTTGACCTGGTCAAATACCTGATCGGTCAGGTTATGTTGAGCGATGATGACCGTTTTGCCGCGCTGAAAGAGTACTATCCTGAAGCGAAGAAAGAAGACTGGAAACTGATTCAGGCCGGTCAGCGCGTGCAGATCATCAAAAAGGATGCGGATAAAGGCGGCGTGCTGAAACTGGGTACGGAAATTGTGACCGATCAGCAGAAAACCGTTGCCGCATTGCTGGGTGCATCGCCTGGCGCATCCACGGCTGCACCTATCGCAATCAATGTGATGCAGAAACTGTTCCCGGAACAATTCAAGTCAGCAGAATGGCAGGAAAAAATCCGTAAAATCGTTCCTGCTTACGGCCAGAAACTGAACGACAACCCTGCGCTCACGCAGCAGGTCTGGGATGAAACGGCAGCAACGCTGCAGCTGACCAAGCCGCCGGTTATTCAGATGGGCAATCAGCCAACTGAAGCGCCCGCTGCTAACAGCGAAAAAGCCCCAGCCTCGGCGCAGCACGATATGGCGCTGTAATACGGTCATCTGAACGAAACTAAGCCCGCGCCATCCGTGACGCGGGCTTTTTTTTGTTTAGAAGGGCGTTAACACGTTTTCAGGTTTTATCTTCGCGCCAGTTAGCCCAGGGATCACCACTGGCTGGGGGCGCAGAATCCGGCTGAGATTCACTCAGCGAAGCCAGATAGAGCGCTTCCACTTCTGCCCGCGCCCACGGCGTACGGCGTAAAAACTTCAGGCTGGACTTCACGCTGGGGTCGTTTTTAAAACAGTTAATATTGATGCGCTTACTCAGTTCAGGCCAGCCATACTGTGCGACAAGGCTGTTGACCTGCATTTCAAGCGTAACGCCATGCAGGGGATCTTTAGAGGCGTGAACGGTCATAGTCTTTCCGATAAATGCGGTAAAAAACCGATCCTGCAGTATGGTGCCTCAGGGTGCAAGCGCTGACTGAACATATTCGCTGTCTGTTCTGAAAATCTGCTGCACGCATTCCTGGGCTATCTGAGCGCGCTGTATCATTTCACTCTCTGCGCCTCACCGACTTCGGGAACAAAACAGACGAAGCGCACCTTTCGCCTTCCCCCGGTCACTGCCGGGCCCGTTACTCACAACGATCTACCCGGCAGGAATAACATCCCTGCCTGGCGTTATGGACCTGGATATAGCGCACAGTCGGGTGGCTAAAAAAGTGCGTTATCATTTCGTCTGCTGCTTTTCCTTCGCAGACGTCTGCCTGGATCAGTAAATCTTGCGCATCAAAGCCCCGTAACGAAAGAAGCCGGTGCGTCATGACCGGGGGTAATGCATTAATGTAAATGCCCTGTTGGGTACAGTGCTCCCAGAGGTAGATCGCATGAGAACCATAATAAGGCGTTCGGGCCGGTTGATAGAGATGATTAATCAGCAGCGCGGTTTCACCCGCCGGGATATCACGCAGTGAAATTCTGTCGGGATAGCCAGGAGCGTTTTCTACTTTCAGTCTCATTACGCCATGTTGTTTTAAATAGCGCTCGTTCTGTCCGTAAAGGTGAGTGAAAGCATCGGCTTTCAGGCCTGAGATTTGATAGGTCATTGTGCTCCTCCGGTTATCAACAGAAGGACGATAACGTTTCTGCGTCAGCCGTTCTCGCTGTTTTCGGCCACGGAGATGATCACGCCAGTGCTGCGCGATATCCCATAGGTGCTGCGCTTTTTCTTCGCCTTAAAGAGACCTGCAAACGGCAAGTCCAGCAACGCCGTGACGTCCAAACAGATGATAACCTGTTGATTAAAGGGGCAGGGAGGCATTCAGAGGGAGGGTGCAGCGGACTCATGCGCCAGCAGCATGGGAAATAAAAGCGCTATGCCGGTGACACTGTCACCGGCATGATGAAGCACTTAGCGTAATGACTGGGCTGTTTTCTCAAGCAGTGCCAGCAGGACGGTAATATCTTCCAGCGTCACGGTTGGATTTAACAACGTCATTTTCAGACAGGTAACGCCGTTATGCTCGGTCACGCCAACGTTGGCGCGACCTGATTCCAGCAGAGCATCGCCAATACGCTGATTGAACAGCGCAACGTCGGCATCGCTCCACTCCGCCATCTGTTGTGGACGATAACGGAACAGGACGCTCGCCAGTTGAGGTTTCATAACCAGTTCCAGCGCGTCGTGCTGCTCAACAAACTGCGCCACCTGCTGAGCCAGCGTTACGCCATGGTCGATAATGGCGGCGTACTGCTTCTGACCGAGGGCTTCCAGTCCCATCCACAGTTTCAGCGCATCAAAACGACGGGTGGTCTGCAACGATTTCGAAACCAGATTCGGCACGCCCTGTGCTTCATCAAACTCAGAGTTCAGGTATGCCGCCTGATAGCGCATCAGCTCATAGTGACGGGCTTCTTTTAACAGAAAAGCACCGCAGCTGATGGTCTGGAAAAACTGTTTGTGGAAGTCCAGCGTAACGGAATCCACCAGGTCCAGCCCGTCCAGATAATGACGATACTTCTCTGACAGCAGCAATGCACCGCCCCAGGCCGCGTCAACGTGCACCCAGATTTTCTGCTCTGCGGCCAGTTTGACGATATCACGCAGCGGATCGATAGCACCGGCGTCGGTGGTCCCTGCCGTCGCGACAATGGCCAGCACCTGTTCATTATTGGCTTTCGCCTGTGCCAGTTTGTCAGCCAGATCGGTTATGTCCATGCGTGCAAACTCATCGCATTTCACTAACGTCACGGACTGGTAGCCCAGGCCGAGCAGCGCCATGTTCTTCTGCACGGAGAAGTGGGCATTCTCTGAACAAAAGACTTTGATCTTTCTGAGATCGCCGATCAGCCCGTCCTGCTGAACAGAATGGCCCTGACGGGCAAAGAAGGCATCACGCGCCAGCATCAGCCCCATCAGATTGCTCTGGGTGCCGCCGCTGGTGAACACACCGGCATCGCCTGCCTGATAACCCACCTGTGAACGCAGCCATTCAATCAGCTTCATTTCAATCAGGGTGGCAGAAGGCGCCTGATCCCAGGAATCCATACTCTGGTTCGTCGCGTTAATCAGCACCTCGGCAGCCTGGCTAATGACCAGACTCGGGCAGTGCAAATGCGCCACACACTGTGGGTGATGGACCGACAGACTGTCTTTCAGGAAATACTCAATCGCGCGCTCAATGGCGGCCTGGTTGCCCAGGCCCTCGGGATTAAAGTCCAGTTGGATACGTTCGCGCAGTTCACCAACTGTTTTACCCTGATACATTTCAGGCTGTTCCAGCCACTTAACCACTGCCGCACTGCTTTGTGCGATAGCCTGCTGGTAAGCCTCAGTGCTTTGCGCTGAGGACGCCAGAATCGGATTTGACCGTGACATCGAATTTACTCCACTCAAACTGCTTCGACGCCAGCGGCAAGCAGGGCGCTTTCGAACTTATCCAGGAAAACCTGCATTTCGTCATGATTGATCAACAGGGAAGGCAGCAGACGCAATACGCAACCGTGACGTCCCCCGCGCTCAAGGATCAGACCGTTTTCAAAGCATTTCTTCTGAACCAGAGCCGATAAATCGCCATCGGCCGGGTAGCAGCCCATATGATCCTGCGCTTCGTTCGGCTTGACCATTTCAATACCGATCATCAGGCCAAGACCGCGAACGTTACCGATGGCAGGATAACGTTTCTGCAGTTCGGCAAGTTTGCCTTTCAGCCACTCACCTTTTTCAGCGACGCTGCCAGCGATGTTGTTTTCTTTCAGCAGCTTCAGCGTGGTCAGGCCGGTTGCCATGGCCAGTTGGTTGCCACGGAATGTCCCGGTGTGGTGGCCAGGTGACCAGGCATCAAACTGCTTTTTGATCCCCAGCACGGCAAGCGGCAAACCGCCGCCGACGGCTTTTGACATTACAATGATATCGGGCTCAATACCGGCATGCTCGAACGCAAAGAATTTACCAGTGCGGGCAAAACCTGCCTGAACTTCATCCAGAATCAGCAGAATACCGTGTTCCTGGGTAACTTTACGGATGCGCTGCAGCCATTCAGCCGGGGCAGGGTTCACGCCGCCTTCACCCTGAACTGCTTCGAGGATCACGGCCGCAGGTTTGCGCACACCACTTTCAACGTCGTTGATCAGGTTTTCGAAGTAGTAGGTCAGCGCTTTTACGCCCGCGTCACCACCAATGCCCAGCGGGCAACGGTACAGGTGCGGATAAGGCATAAACTGCACTTCAGGCATCATGCCGTTAACGGCTTCTTTCGGTGACAGGTTACCGGTGACAGAAAGCGCACCGTGCGTCATGCCGTGATAACCCCCGGAGAAGCTGATCACCCCTGAACGGCCAGTATGTTTCTTCGCCAGCTTTATAGCGGCTTCAACGGCATCCGCGCCGGAAGGACCGGTGAATTGCAGGCAGTATTCTTTGCCCTGACCCGGTAACAGGGAGAGCAGGTATTCTGAAAACGCATCTTTGAGTGGCGTGGTCAGATCCAGAGTATGTAACGGCAAGCCGCTGGTAATGACATTTTGGATGCTTTGCAGTACGTCAGGGTGATTATGACCTAACGCAAGCGTTCCGGCACCGGCAAGACAGTCAAGATACTGTTTGTTCTCGACGTCTGTGATCCAGACACCATTAGCTTTCGCAATCGCTAATGGTAATTTACGCGGATAACTTCGAACATTTGATTCAAACTCGGCCTGGCGGGCCAGATAAGACTCATTGTTACCGTTTAATGTATTCGCATTCAAACTATCAATACGGACTTTATCCGTCATCATATCTCTCCTACAACCGGGCGTGGCATCACGCTGCAGTTGGATAAGTGAATAAAATTTAGAGCTAGTGTTAAAAACGCGGCCAATATATTGGTTTTTATCACAGGACTCAATGATTAATTTTATGAGGATTTGTTAATGTATTTACTTTATAAACCAGCGACTTAGACCCAAGTTAACGGCCAGGGCAGCCACTTTTATCAAAACCTGTAAACAATAAAGCGCCAAAAAACACCTGCTTATCGCATTTCGGCATCAGTCTGGGCGAGAAAAATAAAGTGTGTTAGCAAGCATTTCTGCGCGAATAAGCGATAAAATTTGAGATTAATCAAGCCACAAAATGTAAAGCGCGCGCCATTTGAATGACACATTTAAAGCGTAATGCACATCATTCGTATAACTTCTATTTAACATTTAATTAATGGCAATAAAGAAGAAAACGGCGCTTTACTGACTTCCCGCTCCGTTAACGCATAAATTGCACAAAGTGGTGAATGTCGGCCAACGCCTGCTCAATTCGCGCGGGTGAAGACGTAATACTCAGCAGATCGGCGTAGCCGTTGAGTAAGGCGTTAAGCTGGCGTGCGCTGCGTGCCACATCATCCGTATGCAAGCACCCTTGTTCAACGCCCGCGCGAATAATCTTGCAGAGCAACGCATCCCAACCGGCGATAATCTTGTCGGCCAGTTCAGCGTAATCGGCATTATGGCTGGCCATTTGCCAGAAGGAAGCATAAAGCCGCCAGACTGAATCTGATGTGTCAGGAATGTGGCCTTCAATCATAGAGTGTAGTTGCTGCACAGGATCCAGGGCGGCCAGCTCAAGGGTGAAATCATCCAACTCGCGCTGCATAAAGTGCTCCAGCGCAGTCAGGGTGAGCGTGTGCCAGTCAGGAAAGTAGTGATAAATATGGCTGCGTGAAATACCCAGCGATTCCGTTAAGTCACGTGTCGTGGTTTTTTCAATTCCCTTCTCGATAAACAGCGCTATGGCGCCCGCAATAATCGTCTCTTTGCGTGTTTCTCCAGATGTTGCCGTTGATGCTTTCATTATGACTCCTGGATTGACTTTGAGCAATCGCTCAAATACGATGCGCTGGCTATTGAGCGACCGCTCAATTTTAACCGTTTACCAAAAGAAAATCATGTGTTCTCACAAAACAATAACGCCGGAGACGGCGCCGCAAAATGCCATTGCCACCCTCAAGATGCTGGGACGTCGTCACAGTAAAAAGCTCTTTCTTACCCTGCTGTTAGTGGTGGCGGAAAACGTTACCTACCTGCTTTATCCGCTGTTAGCCGGGTTCGCCATTAACGCCATTGTCACCGGGCAGGCGCTTCATGCTGTGCTTTATGCGGTCATGGTCTTTACAATGTGGGCACTAGGCGCCGCAAGACGCAGCGTTGATACCCGCACCTTCGCCCGGATTTATGCCGAACTGGCCGTGCCGGTTATCGTGGCACAACGTCACGAGAAGCAAAATGCTTCCACTATCGCCGCTCGCGTGACCTTGTCACGTGAGTTTGTCGATTTTTTTGAGCTGCATCTGCCAACGCTGATCACCTCTCTGGCATCAATTAGCGGCGCAGCCATTATGCTTCTGGTAATTGAGTTCTGGACGGGCGTGGGCTGTGTGATCATTTTGTTGATACTTGCCTGCTTTCTGCCGGGCTTTTCGCGCAAGAACGAAGCGCTGTTTGGCCGTCTGAATAACCGGCTTGAAAAAGAGGTTAGCCTGGTCACCGTTGCCCAGGCACCCGCTCTGGCGAAACACTACGGCGTACTGGCGCGATTACGCATAGGGCTATCCGATCGCGAGGCGTTAGGTTTTATAACGATAGGTACAGCAGCGGCGCTGCTGTTTGCCTTTACCATCCTGTCCATGACCCGTAATGGGATGGGTGACGCAGGGCACATCTATTCGGTCATGACCTATCTGTGGATGTTTGCCATGAGCCTGGATGACGGACCCCGATTGCTTGAAAAATATTCGCAACTGAAAGATATCGGCAAACGCGTCAATACGGGAAGCTAAGTTGAACCTGAGCAGCCGCAGGCAATCGTCTGACGCGGCCCATTTCTGCTGCTGAGCCGGGCAAACACTACCTCGCTCACCGGACTGTCAGCGGAGACTTGTCACCAGCCATTGTGCAAGCTCATCCAGTTCGTGCTGCTGCAGCGGATAGTCCGTTTTCAACGTTTCTACATGCTGAGCCATAACGTCAGGCTGATAGACTGCACCCTGTAAGCGGGAGGCCAGCACCTCCAGTGGCGCAGGGTTCAGGCTGTCGCTAAATATCTGACAGCGGCTAATGGCGCCCCGTTCAACATCAAAATGTATCTCCACGCCGCCCCATACAAAGCGATGATCCAGAAGATGCGAAAAGTCTGGCGCCTGGCCAAAATTCCACGCCCAACTGCTTTGACGGGCAAACTGTTGTTCAAAGCCCGGCAGATCCGGCAGGTTATCAGGAGAAATAACATCGGGTTCACAGCGAGTGGCAAAGTGTTCAAAACAGGCTTCCGTGATGGCATGGCAAAGGCGTTCGTAGCTGATATTGGGCACCAGCGTTTGCAGGTTTGTCACGCGTGCTCGCACGGAGGCGATGCCTTTCGCCTGTAACTTTTTCACGTCGGGATTGAGATAATCAGCCAGGCGCGACAGATCGGCATTAATTAGAACTGTGCCGTGATGAAAGCCACGGTCGGGCGTTTCGCGATAAGCAGAGCCGGATATTTTGCGCACGCCATCACCGGTGTCGATCACCAGATCGTTTCGTCCTGAAACCTGCGCATTGACGCCCAGCGTTGCCAGTGCCTGCAGGATGATAGCGGTTGAGACACTTTTATCGTAACCTGGCTTGCCCGCCATAAAGGTAAAGCAGCAGTTGCCCAGATCGTGAAACACCGCGCCGCCTCCACTGCTGCGTCGCGCCAGCTTAATACCGTCCTCTGCCATACGACGTGTATTGCACTCTTTCCACGGGTTCTGCGCCCGACCAATGACCACGGTAATGCAAAATATTTCACACATGAGAATGATAATCATATGCTGGTGATTAAACAGCTAAATTACCCCCCAAATCTATTGTATTAAATACCATATATCATTTTCAGAGTACTCAATACCGTTTTATAGTATTGAGTACTTAATACCTAAAAATTCCCGTGAAACGTTACATTTATGCGTCCTATACTTCCAGTAATGATAAATACTTTCATCTAATTAAGAGGTGAAAATATGATAATCATCCTACTCGCATTACTTTTCAGTGGATTCACTAAAGCAGCATTTTCGATCTTTGCGATTTATGCACTGATTTGGTTGCTCATTCCCTACAAGAAAGATAAATAAAGTAGTAAAGACAGAAACATAATCCTCCAAGAATTCCCCGTGAAGTATTGCGGGGTGTTTTTTTGTGCGGATTTTTACGATAAATGGTTACATAACTAAAAGGTGATAAATGAAGGAAAATAAAACAAATGTAGTAAGTGTGAGATTTACAGACACACATAAGGATTCTCTACAAAAAGTAATTGATGAAGGTAAGGCTAAAACTTTAGCTGGAGCAATACAGTACTTAATCAATAAACATATGGTGCTTGGTGAATAATCAAGTAATCACAATAAATCAAAATGAGGAATTAAATCTGAGTACAGGACGTACCAGATAAGAAAAAGGAAAATAACATGGAAGTTTGGAAGAAAACTCAATATAAAAATTATGAAGTAAGTAATACTGGTGTTGTACGCAATATCACCAAGAAGAATCCATTAGATCCGAAACCTGGAACTAATGGTTATAAAAAAGTATGTATTGCGATGGGAAAAGGACAGAACGGAGTAACGAAAGAAGTTCATAGAATTGTTGCTGAAATTTTTATACCAAATTCTAAACCTGGCCTTGTAGTGGATCATATTGATGGCGATAAGCTTAATAATCATGCTGATAATTTGCAGTGGATTACACAGAAGCAAAACATGCAGAAAGCCACTCGTAAAAGTAATAATGAACCACGTCTTACGCAGAACCAGATCGATGAGATTATAGTATCGCGTAAAGATGGAAAGTCATTTAATAAAATAACTAAAGAGATGAATGAAAAGTACTCTCGTACTTCTCATCGTCAGACTTATACCAGAGCATATAACAAAGCGAAGAAATAAAAGAAAAAGGTGAGGTATGCATGAACATACCTCACCTCAAGGAAAATTAACTAAAGGATTATAATTATATGACTATTTATCAAGGAAAAATAAAGTACATAAGTGTTGAACCTGGAACAGGTAAAGGTAATCACATAAAAGCACAATGCAAATTACTGGGACGTAAGTTAGTAGTACAGCCTACCATTGAACTTATCAATGAATTCTCACGGGGTATGATTGATGTGAAAGTACTAAATAGTGAATCGTTCAAGGGCGATTTGCTCAGTGAAATTCATATGTACCTCATGAAACCTGAAGACTGCACAATATTCATCACCGATAAAATGTTCTACAAGATTGACCGCTGGCGTCTTAAAGGCTGGAAGATCTTCATTGATGACAGTTTGAACTTCTGTAGCGTGCTTGCACGTAACAAGAAGGAAGACAATATTGAAGCAGTGTACAACAAGCTTTTCATTACTGGCGGCTACATTGAAATTGATGGGGAAGGTGGGGAACTCGATAGTACCTATCTCAGTTTCGATATGTGCCCACGTGAGAACGTCAGTGAAGATATGTTAGGTGCATGGGATTACTATAATCAGTTATCGGGCTACCTTCGCCGGGGGATACTTGCTAAATCGCTCACTACCGAATCAGACAAGATCATTGTGTGGGGTGATTATGATATCCCCGCATATGCTGATGAACTCGATATCACATACCTTGCAAATCAGTTTGAAATGTCATGCTTGTACCGTGCTCACGCTGACAAGTTCCAGGAGGTTGAGTACTCAAAAACTCACTGGCAGGAAGATAACAATAAACGCATCGTGATGAACTACTTCCTTGCGGGTAATCAGTATGGACTCAGCAAGAACATCATGAGAACTTCTGAACACATTCCACTGATTCAGGATTGGATACTTAGCAATGTAGAGAACTACTACTGGTCAAAGAACAATGATGAATCCATCAACTTTACCTTGAATCGTGAATCCCAAGTTGGAGTTGTGCAACGTGGTATTAATACTCTTCAGCACAAAACTTCATGCGTGTTCATGGCGGCAATGAATCCAAGTGATGTAGTGATACCTCATTACGGCAACATATGGGGAATCCAGAGTAATGACTTAGTGAATGAGTGGACTTTTGAGACTTTGAATCAGTACATCTATCGTGGCGTTATCCGCGACTATAGCAGTACTCAGATAATGAATGTGTACGTATACGATGAAGTCACAGCCCATACCATAAGTGGGGCAGAGTACAACTACATTGATATTGGACTTGTCAGTACTCAGAAGAAAGCAGGATGACCAGTAACACGTGATAGTGACGATAAAGTACTTGCACGAAAGTTTGCCAGTTGGAAGAACAGTAACAAGGGTAAGCCTAATGTGCGTGGGTTGTTTGCAAAGTGGCGGCATAAGCAGGAACAGTATGCAGAGTTGTACGGTTTTGTCTGGCTTGAACAGTTGGATCGTTACTCAGGTGAGATCTGATAGCACCATCATAATCTGATAATATTACTTATATAATATAACTATTAATATCAGAAAATTGATAGATGAAATCTGAACGAAGGAAAAAGACCGCAACAGCGGGATTTTTTCGAGTGAGTGAGACAATCTTGCATAAGGCGAGGTACGAGCCTGATGTGAGATTTGTTAATAGTGAAAAGGCATGTATGAAGACAGTGGTCAGTAAGCCCAAAGATTGCTGTATCTGTTGAAGATGTACCTATCTCTTGGGCTTACTCAACATAAATCGATTTACTTACTACTCATGCCTCGGGACTCGGCATTCGTGCGTAAGAAATCCTTTCAAGTACTCAAATACAAAACAACAGTAGGGGGATTGTACCGATTTGTACCTGACGCACTCGCTACGCTCACTTGCCCTGGCCTGTTGAAGTCCAGTACATGATCAAGGGATCAATCTACCCCCTATGATGGTGCGGTCAGATATCATGCATAAGTACCCGCCAGCAATTGGTACTGCTTCAGTACTTACCGATATATCAGAATTAAAAGTACTGATACCTATCAATATGAAGCACTGGTAATTTATCAAGTGTCATGCAGTACTAATATGGGAATTTGACCAGCCCCCAGTATTAGATACAACCTTCAGTTAGTAATGTCGGTGGGTTTTTCTTCATGTTTCCCGTTTCGCCA